>CAUVWX020000002.1:0-658915 GCA_963555815.3 bacterium
TCGTGTGATGGTGGAGCCCGATCAGCTTTGGTCTGTGGTCGCGATGCCGGTTCAAAGTGACATTACGCTGTTCATCGATTGTCTTCACACCAACATTTTCCAACGTTGTCTCCTTGTAGGGTCGGATCAGCTATGCCCCGACACTGAGCCTGCCCTGCCGTTGTGAACGGGGCTCTCGAATGACGATTTCCACGTCACGCCCAAGTGCCGTCAATAGGCGCATGAGGCGCTCCATGGAAAACTCCTCAAAGCTGCCCCGGAGCAAGCGGGAAACATCGGGTTGGGACAACCCGAGCAGTTTCGCCGCCTCGACCTGTTTGAGGCCGCGCTGGCGAATGATCGTGTCGACTCGAGTGACCAGTTCCGCCTTTAGCAGGTGGGCTTCGGCGTCCGGGAGTCCTAGATCCGCGAACACGTTGCCGCTACCACGTTCGATCTTGGTTTTGTCTGTCTTCATTGTCCTACCCCTTTGCCATAGGTCTCGGTGTAGTGTTGCTCCGCTGCCTTCAACCTGCGCTTGACCAGATCGATCTCCTGCTTCGGTGTCGCTGTGCCCTGCTTGGCCTTCTTCTGGAAGGCGTGCAGGACATAGACGGCGGCCTTGAACCGGACCGTGTAGACCGCCCGGTAGGTGTCGCCGTCGTAACGCGAGACAACCTCCAGGATGTTGGCGCCCAACCCCCTGAGCGGCTTGGCGTCGCGGTGCTTGAGCCCGACCTGGGCCTGATACAGCGCAAAGCCGACCACACCCCGCACGGCGGCCGGGAACATCTTCAGGTCCGCTTTGCTGGAGCCGATCCACTCGACAGGCTTGGCAACGTCCGTGTCCATGCCCAATTATAGTTGTTCCACTATATATGCGCAAGCCCAATCGTGACGGGAGGGGATCCGCGCGCTCCTGTGAGCACATGCTCTGGTGACGCTTCCATTCGCCCCGACACCTTTCCCAGCGCGTCGGTAAGTAACTGCTGAGACCGCCATTGGGGGTGGTCCGAGCGGAGACCGGCGCATGGACCTGAACACCTTCCAGCCCACGTTCCTCATTCAGATCGAGGGGCAGGCGCTGTCCACGGACATCACTGGCGAGATCACCTCGTTCGTCTTCGAGGACAACGAGGAGGAACTCGACGTGATGGAGCTGTCCGTCTCGAACCGCCATCTGCGGTTCGTCGACGATCCGCTCTTCCAAGAGGGCAACGAGATCGTCGCCCGCTTCAGCTACGTGAACGACCTCTCGCCGCGCAAGAAGGCGGTGATCAAGGACATCGACTACGACTTCCCGGAAAACGGCGATCCGCGCATCCGGCTCAAGGCCTACGACAAAGGCTTTCAGCTGGCGGGCAAGGAGAACCAGAAGGTCTACCAGAAGCCCGACGCCGACACGCTGCGTCTGGTTCGTCTCGGGTCCCATTCAGAACTGGGGCTTTGACTTCCGGGGCAGCCCACTTGCATCGCTTCACTGCCTCAATCAGTTGAGAGGGAAGGTGGGTTCTGGGGGTATGAGGGAGGCTGAGCACACCGAATGCGGGTCCGGAGGACAGCGGGTCATTCCCACGGAATATCCGACAAGAGAACGGGCAGATTCTGCTGGCCGCCGCCGGTCTTGCCGTCCGCGTCGCGGTATCTTGCCAAGCCGCGACCCGGCCTGGAAGACGTCGGTTCTCGTTCGCTGGGTTTTACCTCGAAGATTTCCCTGTTTTGGCCGCTGAGATTCCCTGTTCGACCCGAACAATTCCCTGTTCCGCAACGTAGGGAAATCGCCGGACTTGCCTCGTGATACCAGCGAGTTAGAAAGCCGGTCCCCACAATTCGAGCACGAATCTGCAAAAATTCCCTGTTCTCTTCCTGGAAGAACGCCAGAGACGAGTTCGCTGGAGACTGCCCCCACCGCCATTAAGTCTTCTGCGAACCCGCTCTTTCTGAGCGGTGGCTGATAACCCACCGTGTTTTAAACCGTTACCCGCTAATCGCGAATTCTCTGGCCTTTTTGCAGGACCGGCATCCTGCCATCCGGCGCAAGATTACGCCTCGCCTCTCTGCTCCGAATTCAAGTGGTTCGCTTCGGCGCATCGGGTTTTTGCGGAGCGTGGGCGCGGATGCTGGGGAGAAGGTCACGCAAAGCTTGACATCCGTGCGACGGGAACGTATATATAGCCAAACATTTCTCGCGATCGCGCGACGTGCTTCCGGGTAGTCAGAAGCGCCTCATCCCGAGACAATTCCAATAAAACCCTGCCTTTTCCAGAATGCGCGTGGAAGGAGGCGAAAAGCCAAGATGCGTCCGCGCGCCCGAATCGGGTGAGCGCCGCCTGGCGTAAGTTAAGGACACCCATTTCGTGACAAACTCTTCTTTCTCCGATCTCGGCCTGTCCGAGCCACTTCGGCGCGCCCTACATGACGAGCACTACGTCGATCCCACGCCGATTCAGGCGCGCACAATCCCGCTGCTCCTCGCCGGAAAGGACCTGATCGGCATCGCCCAGACCGGCACCGGCAAGACCGCGGCCTTCGCGTTGCCGATCCTGCAACGGCTCTCCGAGAAAGGCGAACGCGCCCGCCCGCGCGCGCCGCGCGCCCTCATTCTGGCGCCGACGCGCGAGCTCGCGCTCCAGATCGGGGACAGCCTCAAGACCTATGGGCGACATCTCCGGCTTCGCCACACCGTCATCTTGGGAGGCGTCGGCCAGCAGCCCCAGGTCAGCGCGCTGGCCCGCGGCGTCGACATCCTGGTCGCCACCCCGGGGCGCCTGCTTGACCTCGTCGGTCAGGGCCATGTCCGGCTCGGCAAGGCGTCCTTTCTCGTTCTGGACGAAGCCGACCGCATGCTGGACATGGGCTTCATCCCGGACGTGCGGAAGATCATCGCGGCCCTGCCGGGGCGGCGCCAGTCGATGCTCTTCTCGGCGACGATGCCCTCGGAGGTCGCGCGCCTGGCCGCCGAGATCCTCCTTCAACCCGTCCGCGTCAATGCATCTCCGGATGCCGTCACGGTCGATCAGGTCGACCAACGCGTCTTCTACGTGGACCGAAGGAAGAAGCGCGCCCTCCTGGCCAGGCTGCTGATGGACCCGGAGCTGGCCCGGGTCATCGTCTTTACGCGCACGAAGCGCGGGGCCAACCGGGTCGCCGAGCAGCTCAGTAGGACGGGCGTCTCGGCCGAAGCGCTCCATGGCAACAAGTCCCAGGGTGCCCGCCAGCGCGCTCTCAGCAGATTCCGAACGGGCCACGCTCGGGTCCTCGTCGCGACCGACGTTGCCGCGCGCGGGATCGATGTCGCCAACGTGACCCACGTCATCAACTACGAGGTTCCGGACGTCCCGGAGAGCTACGTCCACCGCGTGGGTCGGACGGCGCGCGCAGGTGTTGAGGGCATTGCGCTCTCCTTCTGCGACCCGGCCGAACTCATCGACCTTCACAACATCGAGAGGCTGACGAAGCGCCCGATCACGGTGGTGAACAGCCAACTGATCGGAAGCGACCTGGAGTCCTTGCTATACACCCCACCCGCTCCGTCCGTCTCGAGTCGTCGTCGGCGATTTCGAGGCACTCACGTGCGCCGGGACCGGCAATAAGCGCCCGCGCGTCTGTCCGGAATGAGACTTCGGCCCTGAGGCGTTTCATGGAAATTCGCAATATCGCGATCATCGCCCATGTTGACCACGGCAAGACCACGCTCACCGATGTCTTGATGCGCCAGACCGGTGTGGCCGAAGAGAGCGTCTCGATGGATTCAAACGCGCTCGAAATTGAGCGTGGGATCACGATCTATTCGAAGAACGCGGCCATCTTTTATCGGGGAACCAAGATCAATATCTTGGATACGCCCGGGCATGCGGATTTCGGCTCGGAGGTCGAGCGGGTATTGTGCTCCATTGATTCGGTACTCCTGGTGGTGGATGCCCAGGAGGGTCCGATGCCGCAGACGCGCTTTGTCCTGAAGAAATCGCTCGAGCTGGGCCTGCGGCCTATCGTGGTGATCAATAAGATTGACAAGCCGGCGGCCGATCCCGCGCGGACCGAGGAACAGGTTCTGGAGCTCTTTCTCGATCTCGGTGCGGACGACGCGCAGATGGATTTTCCGGTTGTGTACACCATCGGACGCGAGGGCATCGCCAAGCTGAAGCTCACGGACGAGTCGAAGGATCTCACACCGCTTCTGGAAACCATTCTCACCCATGTGCCGCCCGCTTCCGCGGCTTCCACCGAGGTGCCCTTGCGCCTCCAGCCATTCAACCTGGGCTATGACAACTTCCTGGGCCGGCTCGCGGTGGCGCGTATATACGAAGGCGCCTGCCGGTTGAATGAAAGAGTTTTTGTCAAAACACCGAGCGGCGGCAGCCGGCCGGGAAAGATCAGCAAGCTCTTTACGTTCAAGGGATTGCGGAAGGTGGAAGCCGAGAGCGGGAGCGCGGGTGACATTGTCATGGTCGCCGGTTTGCCCGATATCGAGATCGGCGAGACGGTCACCACGAGTGCCGAAGCCGCGCTTTTACAGGCGATCGCGGTTGATGAGCCGACCATCGTTCTCAATTTCCTGGTGAATGACTCGCCCCTGGTCGGCCGGGAAGGAAAGTATGTCACTTCGCGTCAGCTCCGGGAGCGCCTGTTGCGCGAGCTTGAGGTGAATGTGGGTTTGCGCGTGGAGTTCGGCTCGGCGGACACCTTCACGGTTTTCGGGCGCGGCGAATTGCACATCGCCATCCTGCTCGAAAACATGCGCCGTGAGGGACATGAATTACAGGTTTCCCAGCCGCGGGTCATCGTTCGCGAAGAGGACGGCGTGAAGCTCGAACCGTTTGAAGAGGTGGTCGTGGATACACCGAATAAGCACCAAGGCGTGGTTATCGAGCGCCTCGGCATGCGTGGTTTCACTTTGACGAACATGCGATTGGCCGGCGAGGCAATACACATGGAATTTGAAGGCCCGACCCGGGGCCTGTTGGGTTACCGCAACCAATTCGTGATTGATACCGCAGGTCAAGGCATCCTCTCCGCACGTGTTGTCGGCTTCCGCCCGCATGCCGGGAAAATCCGCAGACGCACCGTGGGCTCGATGGTTTCCCTGGCGACCGGCAAGGCGGTCGGCTATGCGCTCTGGAATTTGCAGAAGCGGGGCGTCCTTTACATCGGTCCGAACACAGAGGTGTACGAGGGTATGGTGATTGGCAACACCGCAAAAGACGAGGAAATGGTGGTCAATCCGATCAAGGGCAAGCAGCTGACCAACATGCGCGCTTCTGGTTCGGACGAAGCGATTGATCTCGTCCCGCCCTATGAGCTCACCATCGAGCGCGGGCTCGAGGTAATGTCCGGCGATGAATATCTGGAAATCACCCCCAAGAGCGCGCGTTTGCGCAAGCAGCATCTCAGCGGATCGGAGCGCACCAAAGCCCGCCGACGGAAATAAGCGAAGGTCTTCTCTCCCGCTAGGGGTTCTAGAATTAGGCGAGACGAGTGATTGTCTGCCATATTCCTATTTCCCTATATTTTCTCAGTTTCAGTGGGAATCTCACGATCCTTCTCGCTTGGAATCGTGGTTTGTGATATCTCACGGGATTACCTTCTATTTTCCGGCCAGCGCCCCTTGCGATCTGTTGGCCGATGGGCAAAATTGGTGATAAGCTAGTGAATACGGTGGGTGTCCTGGTCACTTTGAACCCTCCTGAACGCGACATGGGAAATTGAAAGGCTGGATTGGTCGTGACTTTGTTGTTCCGATGAGTCACCTGCGAGCCTCCGGTTCGCTGTTTGCGAGTTCTGAGTACACGAGAGAAGGTTGCTTGTGACTTTAACCACCGCCATGGCCTTATCAGGAAAGGTTCTCATTGAGGCGCCGGTTGTCAGTGGAGAGGTGACCGAGAGGCCGAAGGTGCACGACTGGAAATCGTGTAGCTGGGAAACCGGCTCGAGGGTTCGAATCCCTCTCTCTCCGCCATGAGGGGTTGGGTTGGGCCGTGCTAGGCGGGGTGGTGGCGGTACCCTGTTACCCGAAATTCCGCTATATGCGGGGCTGAATGCCCTTCAGCGGCTGTGGCCTGCCTAATGGTTCGCTTGGCATCGGGGGTGTTGAAGGTTGGGTCTTGTGCGACGGGAATTTGTGAACCCCGCCAGGTCCGGAAGGAAGCAACGGTAAGCAAACCCCCCGTGCGCCGCAAGGGTGCCTGACTGGAGCCTACCAATGCCTTGCACCTGGGAGGGGCCCAGTCCATGAGGGATGCACGACCCACCCATTTTATCCTCCTCTTTCTGCACGGGCTGTAACGCGGAGCCGTCATGGACCACCTCGTCAGCGCCCGAAAGTACCGCCCGCGAGTGTTCTCTGACCTCCTTGGCCAGGACCACGTCCGAAAGACTCTCCAAAATGCCCTTCGGAGTGGAAAGGTGGCCCACGCCTATCTATTCTCGGGCCCCCGGGGTGTGGGGAAGACCACCGTTGCTCGCCTTCTGGCCAAGGCGGTGAACTGCGACGAGCGCGAAAAGGCGCTGAAAAAGGGGGCGTCAGAGTTCCCCTTAGAGCCCTGCAACGTCTGTCCCTCTTGTCTTGAGATCTTCGAAGGCCGGCACCCTGATGTCCTCGAGATCGACGGGGCCTCCAATCGCGGGATCGCCGACATTCGGGACCTGAGAGATCAGATGCTCTACGCCCCGGCCCGGGGCCGCTCCAAGATATACGTCATCGACGAGGTCCATATGCTGACCTCTGAGGCCTTCAACGCCCTCCTGAAGACGCTGGAGGAGCCTCCTCCCCGCGTCCTCTTCGTCTTTGCCACGACGGAGCCCCAAAAGATCCCCGCCACCATCAGCTCCCGGTGCCAGGAGTTTGAGTTCCGCAGGCTGCCGGTTTCCCTCATCGCAGAACAGCTTGGACACATTGCCAAAGCAGAGGGGGCGGCGATCTCCCCCCAGGCGCTCCACCTCCTTGCCCGCTCGGCCGAGGGGAGCCTGAGGGACGCCCAGGGCCTCTTCGACCAGGTGGTGGCCTATGTCGGGGACCGGACTTCGAAGGGATCGAAGGAGGCCATCACACCCCTTGAAGAGGCCGAGGTGGCGGACCTCCTGGGCCTGGTGGGGCGGTTGGCCCTGAGGCAGGTGGCAGAGCGGATCATCTCCCAGGACGCGAAGGGCCTCCTCGAGTTTGTCCAGGAGGTCTTCATGGCCGGCCAGGACGTGAAGCAGCTCTGCCTCGCCCTCATGAACTATTTCAGGGACCTGCTGGTCGCTCTTGTGGCCGAGGATTCGGCCCAGCTCGTCGACCTCACCCCCGAGGAGGCAAAAGAGCTCAAAGGGCTCGCCCAAAATATGGGGCAAGAGAAACTGCAGCGATGTTTTCGCCTCCTCATGGAGACTGAGCGCGAGATCCGCTATGCAGCGAGCCCCCAGGTCATCCTGGAGATGGCCCTCCTCAAGATGACCTCCCTTCGTCCCCTGGTACCCGTCGCGGACATCCTTGCCAAGGTACGCTCCATAGAGGCGTCCCTGGGTCTTTCAGCTCCCGAGTCCCCGGCAAAGGACAACAACCTCGAAAAAAAGATCGAGAGTCCCCCTCCACCGAGTGTTGAACCGCCAAAGGTGGCTGAATCGCCTCCTTCGGATCTCCTTGGCTCCTCCAACGTTTCTTCCCAGCCCGTCGAGCCCCCTCCAAAGGAGGGCCTTTGGGAAAAGCTGATGCAGGAGGTGGAAGTGGTCAAGAAGCCTCTGGCCGGCTACCTCCACAATGCCCAGCTCGTGCACGCGGATGCAGGGGAGGTGGTCATCGAAGTCCCTGATGGGCGTAATAGCTACGATTACACCATGGTCATGGAACACAAGAGGAGTTTGGAGGTGGCGGTCCGCAAAGTCTTGGGAGAGCGAGTGAGGGTGAGGGTCCAGCCGGGCGGTCCCCAGGAGCCTCAGGGCGGACAGGCGGCTGAACCACCACCTCCTCCTCAAAGGGACACCCGTCCCGTGGAGGCGGAGACCGAGATCCTTCGCGACGCGGAGGAGATCTTCGGGGCTTCGTCCGAATGACCCCTCCTGTTCTGGTTGCTGTGGAGATAGTGCCATGATGCCAAAAGGGTTCGGTGGAATGTTGAAGCAGGCCCAAAAACTCCAGGCCGATCTCGCCCGCCTTCAGGAGGAGCTAGGGAACCGAACGGTCGAAGGCACGGCGGGAGGCGGGATGGTGAAGGCTCGGGCGACGGGAAAGCAGGAGATACTCTCTATCGAGATCGAGAAAGAGGTGGTAGACCCTGAAGACCTAGAGATGCTTCAAGACCTTGTGACGGCCGCCGTGAATGAGGCCCTGAGGAAGGCCCGGGAACTGGCGGCTGAGGAGATGGGGAAGCTGACCGGGGGGGTCGGCATCCCAGGATTACTCTAAAGGCTGCCAGGGAGCGAGCTTCGTGCAGGGATTTCCTTCCATTTCGGCCCTTATTTCAGAGTTGAGGAGACTTCCGGGGATAGGTCCCAAGTCGGCCCAGCGCCTGGTCTTTCACCTGCTCAAATCCGAGCGGGGCGAGGTCGAGGCCCTGGCGGAAGCCCTTCGCGCCGTTAAAGATAAGATTCGTTTTTGCCGGCGCTGCCACGGCATTGCGGAGGGGGAGCTCTGTCGGTTTTGCGAGGACCCGGGCCGGGACTCGAAGATTCTCTGCGTCGTTGAGGAGCCGGGCGACATCTTCGCCATCGAGAAGACAGGGGGATTTCAGGGCCGCTATCACGTCCTGATGGGGGCCATCTCCCCCCTCGACGGGGTCGGACCCGATGACCTGACCATTGACGCCCTGGCGGACCGGGTGGAGTCTGAGGGGGTCGAGGAGATTATCGTCGCGACGAACCCCAACATGGAGGGAGAGGCCACGGCCCTGTACCTCGCCCAGGTCCTGAAACCCAAGGGGGTTCGCCTCTCGCGGATCGCTCGGGGCCTCCCCGTGGGAGGGGCCCTGGAGTATGCCGACGAAGTGACACTCTCCCGCTCTTTGGAAGGACGAAGAGAGATCTAGATAAGCCCCGGCCATCACCTACGTCTTCTGTGCCCACCCGTTCTTCTTCGAGGTTTTTCGCCGAGCGATCATCTGACATTAGGGGGGAAGGATCTGGTGATCAGCCCTCCGGCAAGAAACTGCCCCCGCTGCAGGTCCGCGTGGGTTCGTTTCCTCTGAGGAAGGCGAGCCGAATGGCCCTGTTTCGGCAGGTCCTGTCCACCACGAAGCCTGTCTTCGAATCCACGTCAAGTAAGGTGATGTTGGGAGGAATGTCGAAATCCTGGAGCGGACTGCCCTTGAACCAGGAGGCCATGGTCTTTCTCCAGATGGGGAGGGCGGCCCGGGCGCCCGTCTCCCCGTGGCCGATGGGCTCACTGGTATCAAGCCCGACCCACACCCCGAGGGCGATATCGGGTGAGAAACCGATGAACCAGGCGTCCTTGAAATCGTTCGTGGTCCCCGTCTTTCCCGCGAGGGGTCTTCCGAGGTTCTTGGCCCGAGTGCCGGTTCCGCGCTGGATGACGCCCCTCAACATGTGAGTCACTAGGTAAGCCACGTCGGGATGAAGGGCCCGCTCGAACTGGGGAACGTGCTCGAAGAGGGTTCGCCCCTGCGCGTCCCGGATGAGACGGATAGCGAAGGGGGAGGGCCGGAGGCCGGCGTTCCCGAAGGCGCCATAGGCCGAGGTGATCTCCATGAGGTTCACCTCTGAGGTGCCCAGGGCGAGGGTGAGGTAGGGCTCAAGAGGGCTCTCGATCCCGAGCCGGCGAGCCTGGCGGACCACCCGACTGGGTTTCACCTCACTGAGAAGCTTGATGGTCGCCACGTTGATGGAATCCTCCAGGGCCTCTTGAAGCGTAACCGGACCGTGGAATCTGCCCTCGTAGTTGGCGGGCTCCCAGGGTTCCCCTGTGGCGTCCGGAAAGGACACGGGGGTGTCCTCCACGATGTCTGTGACCTTGAACCCCGTGGCCAGGGCGGTCGCGTAGATGAAGGGTTTGAAGGCCGAACCCGGCTGGCGCTGGGCCTGGGTTGCTCGGTTGAAGCGGGTTCTGGCGAAGTCCCTCCCCCCGACCATGGCCCGGATGGCCCCACTCTTCAGGTCCAGTGCGACCAGGGCCCCCTCTGTCTCGGGCAAAAATCTCAGCTCCAGGCGGGAGCCTTCCTCACCGACTCCAATTACCTTTCCCCAAATGGGGAATCCGGGCTCGAAACGTCCGGCCTGGGAAGAGGTTGAAAACTCGATGGCCCCGGGATGGCCCAAAAAGTCAGCCATGACGGTTTTTCCCAAGACTTCCACCACCACGCCACGGACCTTCTGGCCCACTCGGGGTGGCAGCGCCCCATCGTCTGCGGCAGGGGTCTCTCTATCTACGAGGCCTCTCCTTTGGTCCAGTTCCCGGAGCCCCTCGAGATAGGCCGCCTCGGCCTCTTCCTGTAAGTCGAGATCCAGTGTGGTGTAAATCTCCAGGCCCTGGCGGTAAAAGGGACCTGCCCCGTAACGTTCTTCGAGCTCTTGGCGGACCTGTTCGACAAAGTAGGGGGCAGCGGGGCTGGTGACGGGGGCGCGGGTGTATAGCTCCATAGGGGTCGCGACGGCCTTTGCTTCCTCATCGGCCGTGATGAATCCCACCTCGCGCATCCGTCTGAGGACCAGGTTGCGCCGTTTTAGCGCGGCGACGGGGTTCTGAAGGGGTGAGAAGCGGGAAGGGGCCTTCGGCAAGGCGGCCAGGAGGGCGGCCTCGGGGAGGGCCAGATTCTCGACCTCTTTTCCAAAGTAGGTTTGTGCGGCTGCCTGTACCCCATATGCGCCGCTCCCGAGATAGATCTGGTTGAAGTAGAGGGCGAGGATCTCATCCTTGGTATAGCGCTGCTCAATCCGAAGCGAGAGGAGGGCTTCCTCGAACTTTCGGGAAAGGCTCCTCTCTGGTTTGAGGAAGAGGAGCTTTGCCAGCTGCTGGGTGATGGTGCTCCCGCCCTGGACCACACGGCCCGCCCGGTAGTTGGCCCAGGCCGCCCGGAGGATTCCCTTTACTTCGACCCCCCTGTGGCGATAAAAGCCCACGTCCTCCACAGCCAGGGTGGCCTGGACAAGATGTTTTGGGATGCGGTTGAGGGGGACCAGGACACGCCGTTCGTGGGTGAACTTGCCGATCAGGCGGTCTTTGGCGTCAAAGACGCGGGTAATGGTGCTGGGGCGGTAGCGTTCCAGTTCTTGAAGGTGGGGGACGGCGTTGAACCGGGCGGCGAGGAGGCCGGCACCGATTCCCAGCAAGACAGCGAGAAGGATGGGAATACTCAAAAGGATCCACGTCCGGCGTCTCAATGCCTTATCTCCGAGCGGCGATCCAGGCAGGGTTCTTCATTGGCTATCTACTGAGTAGTCTAGCACAATTAGGCATGGAATCTCGCCCCGTAAGGACTTCTATATTGACACAACTAGCTAGAAATGCTACCGTTCGAGGAATTTCTCTCATGGGAGCCTTTAATCGTGGCAGGATTGAGCACCTTTTGGGTGTTGGTGCTGAATCAGACTTTTGAGCCCCTTCACGTCTGCCCCGCCCGGCGGGCGGTGACGATGCTCCTTCGGGGCCGCGCTGAGAAAGTCGAAGAGGACGGTTACGTAGTCCGCTCGCCGAGTATGGCCTTCCGCCTTCCGAGTGTCATCCGTCTGCGCCGCTACATCTCCCTGCCCCGCTGGGGCGAGATTGCCTTCAGCAAAAAGAATGTCTTCAAGCGGGACCGCTACGCCTGCCAATATTGTGGGGTCCAGGCGAAAGGGCTTACCATCGACCATGTCTTGTCCAGATCCCGGGGGGGGAAAACGACCTGGGATAACGTCGTGACGGCCTGCCGACCGTGCAATGCCGTCAAAGGAGATCGAACGCTCGCCGAGAGCGAGTTCCGGCTCCTTCGCTCTCCCGTGCGGCCCTATTTCCTCTTGCGCCACTACGCCTACTCGGGGCAGCACCAGTCGACCCTCTCCTCCTGGGATAAGTATCTTCATCCGAGGCGGGCCCGCCGACCCTGACTTTCCCGGCAGCGGACAGGTATGCCCCAGGGCCAACGCCTCCCGCCGTCCGGGAGGAGCCGCCTCCAGCCATGAGCGAGTTTCAGCTGGTCTCGGACTTTCAGCCCACGGGGGACCAGCCCCGGGCCATCTCCGAGCTCTTGGCCAATATCGATTCAGGTATCTCCCAACAGGTCCTTCTCGGGGTGACGGGGTCCGGTAAAACCTTCACCATGGCCAACGTGATCGCGGCCATGGGCAAGCCGACCATCGTAGTCGCCCCCAATAAGACCCTGGCGGCTCAGCTCTACACGGAGTTTCGAGCCTTTTTCCCCCACAACGCCGTCGAATACTTCGTCAGCTATTACGACTATTATCAGCCTGAGGCCTATATCCCACAGACGGACACCTACATCGAGAAAGACGCCTCCATCAACGACCAGCTGGACAAGTTCCGCCACTCCGCCACCCGCTCCCTCCTCACGCGCCGGGATGTCCTTATCGTGGCGAGCGTGTCGTGCATCTACGGGCTCGGTTCTCCTGAGACCTACCACGGGATGCACATCTATCTCAAAGAGGGCCAGCGCATCGACCGGGACGAAGTCCTCACGCGGCTCGTACAGATTCAGTATCAGAGAAACGACTTAGACTTTCGTAGGGGCACCTTCCGGGTGCGGGGGGACGTGGTGGAGGTCCTGCCCGCTCATGAAGAAGAAGAGGCCATCCGGCTGGAATTCTTCGGGGATGAGATCGAGGCCATCTCGGAGATCGACCCCCTTCGCGGGCGGGTTCTCCGGAAGGTCGCCTCGGTGGACATCTACCCCAGCAGCCATTACGTCACGCCCGAGGACCGGCTGGAACGGGCCGTGGTGGGCATCGAGCAGGAGCTGGAAGAGCGCCTGACGGAGCTCGAGGGGGCGGAAAAGCTGGTGGAGGCTCAGCGGCTCCGCCAGAGAACCCGCTTTGACCTGGAGATGTTTCGTGAGGTGGGTTTTTGCACCGGGATCGAGAACTACTCCCGACATCTGGAAGGGCGGGCCCCGGGGGAACCCCCTAACACCCTCCTCAGCTACTTCCCCTCGGACGCCCTCTTCATCATCGACGAGAGTCACGTGAGCATCCCGCAGTTCAGGGGAATGTACGAGGGGGACCGTTCGCGAAAGCTCTCCCTGGTCGAGCACGGCTTTCGGCTCCCCTCAGCCCTGGACAACCGGCCCCTGAACTTCAAGGAGTTCGAGAAGCGGGTTCAACAGATCATCTACATCTCGGCGACCCCGGCCCCCTACGAGCTGACCAAGAGTAAAGGGATCGTGGTTGAACAGATCATTCGTCCAACCGGCCTCACGGATCCGAATATCGAGGTCCGTCCCGTGAGAGGCCAGGTGGACGACCTTCTGGTAGAGATCCGAAAGCGGGTCGAGGCGGGCGAGCGGGTCCTCATCACGACCCTCACCAAGCGCTTCGCCGAGGACCTTGCCGAGTACTATCAGGAGCTGGGGGTCAGGGTCCGTTACCTCCACTCGGACATCGACACCCTGGAGCGAGTCGCCATCATTCGAGAGCTTCGCAAGGGGGAGTTTGATGTCTTAGTGGGGATCAACCTCCTTCGCGAGGGTCTAGACCTTCCCGAGGTCTCCCTGGTCGCTATCCTGGACGCTGACAAGGAGGGTTTTCTGCGTTCGGAGACCTCTCTCATCCAGACCGCCGGCCGGGCTGCCCGGAATATCCACGGCACCGTCTTCATGTATGCGGATCATATGACTCGGTCAATTCAGGGCGCGCTTCGAGAGACCCACCGACGCCAACAGATCCAGCAGGCCTACAACGAAGCCCACGGCATCATACCGAGGAGCGTCGAGCGCGGGATCCGCGAAATTATGGCCCAGGCCTCCGACCGAGACTACATTACAGTCTCGAAGGTGGCCGAAGAGGAGGCCCCGTATTTCTCTCCCGGCGACGGCCGTGGCGACGTAGAGGCCTTGCGCAAGGAGATGCTGGAGGCGGCCAAGCGCCTTGAGTTTGAGCGGGCGGCGGAGCTGCGGGATCAGATTCGCGCCATCGAGCGGCGCGAGCTGGGGATAAAAGCGTGAGGAGATCTCTTCCCTTCCAGGTGGTTTTACAATGGGCGCTCATGCGGTAGCCCCGCAGAAGACGACGACAGAGACTCTTAAGCCAGGTCGCATGGGTGAGGGGGCCCCGCCCGTTCCCGGGATCTACCTCATGAAGGACGGCCGGGAGAGGATTCTTTACGTCGGAAAGGCCAAATCCCTGCGCCAGCGTGTGCGGTCCTATTTCACCCCGTCGGTTGAGCATGGCCCTCGGATCTGTTCGATGGTGAAGCAGGTGGCCTCCGTGGATTATGTGGTAACGGACAATGATGTGGAGGCACTGATCCTTGAGAGCAACTACATCAAGCGCCACAAGCCCAAGTACAACGTTATCTTCCGGGACGACAAGCATTATCCCTATCTTCGTTTCACCACCCATGAGCCCTATCCCCGGCTGGAGATCGTCCGGGGGGTGAAGCGGGACGGGGCGAGCTATTTCGGGCCTTATGTGTCAGCCAAGTCCATCCGCCGCACCCTTCGCCTGATCCATAAGATCTTTCCCCTCCGTCAGTGCGTAGAGCCCATCGACGGGAAGCGTGAGCGCCCGTGCCTCGAGTACCAGATGAAGCGGTGCATTGCCCCTTGTGTCGAATACTGTTCCAAGGAGGACTATGACCGTCTCGTCGAGGAGGTCACCCTCTTCCTGAGGGGAAGGGACCGTGACCTCCTGAAGGGCCTTCTGGCCAAGATGGAGTCCGCCTCGGAAGACCTCCGCTATGAGGAGGCGGCCAAATACCGCGACCAGGTCCGGGCCGTCGAGCGAGTGGTCGAGCGCCAGCGGATTATCTCCACGGGCCTGGAGGATCAGGACGTCGTGGGTCTCCACCGGTTTGGAAACAAGGCGCGGGTCCAAGTCTTTTTCGTCCGGGGGGGGAAGATTCTCGGGGACCGAGGTTTTGATCTTCGCTACGACGCGGGGGAGGAGAGCGGGGAACTGCTCGCCTCTTTCCTCAAGCAGTACTACAGCCGGGGCACCTTCATCCCCCCGGAGATCCTCCTAGACGGGCAGATCCCAGAGCGGGAGCTTATTGAGGCCTGGCTATCGAGCCAGCGGGGGGGACGGGTCGAACTCCAGGTGCCGCAACGGGGTAAAAAGGCCCACCTCCTTCGCATGGCTCGGGAGAACGCCCGCTTTTTCCTGGAGAACCCGCTGGATGCAGGCCCCCCGACGAAAGACCTTCTGGAGGAGTTGCGAGAGGTCCTTCGCCTTCGCGAGACCCCCAAGCGCATCGAGGCCTTTGACATCTCCAACATCCAGGGGCAGGATGCTGTGGGCGCCATGGTGGTTTTTCTCGACGGGCGTCCCCGTAAGGAGGAATACCGCCACTACATCATCCAGCGCGAGGGGCCTCCTGATGACTACGCGATGATGGAGGAGGTCTTAGACCGTCGCTTTCGCCGGGCCATTCAAGAGGGAGGGCCCTGGCCCCAGCTCGTTCTTGTGGACGGGGGAAAGGGGCAGCTCCAAGTCGCCCTTCGCGTCCTCGAGAAGTTGGGCATCGCCTATATCCCGGTCCTTGCCCTCGCCAAAGGAGAGAATCGACGGGGCCGAAATGACCTCGTGTATCTCCCCGAGGTCTCGGGGCCCGTGCCGCTCCTGCCGGATTCCCCGGTCAGATATCTCCTCCAGAGGGTTCGCGATGAGACCCACCGCTTCGCCATCACATTCCACCGAAAGCGCCGGGGGCGGGCTCAGCTCCGGTCCCTCCTCGACGAAATCCCTGGGATTGGACCTGCTCGTCGGGCCTCACTGCTGAGATATTTCGGCAGTGTGGAGCAGATCCGGGGGGCCGAGGTGGAAACGCTGGCGGGCATCCCTCACATGACGCAGACCCTTGCCCACGCTGTGAAGGATCAGCTGGGAGGAATATAGTGAGTCCATTCATCAGATCAAAAGCCGTCCAAGGCCGCCCTGGGGAGGGGGGACAGAATTCTTTTCTTCTCAGGCGGGCCCTCCTTGCGGCGCTTTCGGGGGTTCTCCTCATCCTCATCTTCCCCAAGTTCAACTTTGAACCGCTCGCCTGGGTGGTTCTCGTGCCCCTGCTGGCGGCGATAGACGGCGTGTCCCCCCGGCGGGCCTTCTGGCTGGGATGGCTCTTCGGGCTGGTGGGCTATACAGGCATCCTGCATTGGCTTACGGGGACGATGGTCCGCTACGGAGGGATCCCGGGGCCCACGAGCGTCATGGTCATGCTTCTCCTCGTCCTCTACATCGGCCTCTACACGGCGGCCTTCGCCTACCTCCTCGTGCGGGTGGCGGGCGAGCGGCCGCTCCTTCGCTTCGCCTTTGCCCCGGTCCTCTGGACCACCCTGGAGCTCGTCAGGACGCACTTTCTATCTGGTTTCCCGTGGGGGTCCCTCGGTTACGCTCAATTCTTGACCCTTCCCGTCATCCAGGTGGCGGACCTCACGGGGGTCTACGGGGTGAGCTTTCTCTTAGTCTTGGTGAACGCCGCGGTGTGGCATCTCCTTCGCCACAGACGGGAGCGGGGCCTCGCCGTCGGGGTGACGACGGCCCTCATTGTTCTCGCCGTCCTCATCTATGGAAACCTCCGCCTTCGCCAATACGGGGCCCTGCTGGCTGAGGGGGGGGCCTCCTCGGGCGTCCAGCCCGTCCGGGTGGCACTCCTTCAGGGCAACATCGAGCAAGACGTCAAGTGGGATCGATCCTTCCAGAAGAAGACCCTCGCCATCTATCGGGACCTGACGCTCCAGGCGAAAGCGAATGACCCCGATCTCATCGTCTGGCCTGAGACCGCAGCCCCCTTCTTTTTCACCAGGGACAGAGAGTCTCGGGAGGTCGTCATGGGGATTGCGGAGGAGGCTGGTGTGCCCCTCCTGTTTGGGGGACTCGCTATGGACGAAGGCTCCGGCGTCTCTCGTCGTCTTAACAGCGCCTTCTTTCTTTCCTCCAACGGGAGTCTCCTCGGGCGATATGACAAAATTCATCTGGTGCCCTTCGGGGAATATGTGCCCCTCGGTTTCCTGAGGCCTCTCTTTGCGGGTATTCTGCAAGCCGTTGGGGAATTCTCATCCGGCAGTGAGCGCGTCGTGCTGGAGGGGCCAGGGGGACCCCTCAGCGTACTCATCTGCTATGAGGTCATCTTTCCAAACGAGGTGAGACAGTTCGTGCGAGGGGGCGCCCGCTATCTCGTCAACCTGACCAATGACGCTTGGTTTGGTCGCACCGCCGCCCCCTTCCAGCACGTCGCCGCGGTGGCCCTTCGGGCGGTGGAGAACCGGGTGCCCATCGTTCGAGCCGCCAACACAGGGATTACGGCCGTTATCGACCCGACGGGCCAGATCCGTCAGCCCACCGACCTCTTTGTGCGAACCCAGGTTGCGGCCGAGGTCTTACCGCGCGGCCAAACACTCTCAGCCTATACGGCCTATGGAGACGTCTTCGCTTATCTTTCTTCGGCCATCGTCCTGGTGGTTTTGGGATTCAGCAAGTTTGGCCGTCGCCGTTAATGGAGGACACATCATGAATGAGACCCTCAAGAGCGTGTTCGACGATCTAATCCGACGTCTGGAAGCCGTCCGAGGTCGTCTTTGACCTAGCGGAGAAGGAAAAAGAGATCGTCCGGCTGGAGGCCGAGGTGATCAAGGAGGGCTTCTGGGACGACCGCGAAACCGCCCAGCGAACCCTTCAGCGACGGGCCGCCCTGGCCGAGGAAGTGGAGAAGTGGGCTCAGGTGAGGAAGCGTCTAGAAGAAGGACAGGGCCTCCTTGAGCTCATTGCCGAGGAGGGAGACGAGTCCCTTCTCCCAGACGTAGAGAAGGAGGCAGAGTCCGTCACCCGGGCCGTTGAGGCCCTGGAATTCAACCTGATGCTGGGGGGGCCGCATGACCAGAAGAATGCCCTCGTCAGCATCAACGCTGGAGCTGGGGGGACGGAATCTCAGGATTGGGCTGATATCCTCCTTCGGATGTATCTCAAGTGGGCCGAGCGAAAGGGGTTTGAGAAGGAGCTCCTGGATTACCAACCCGGGGAGGAGGCGGGGTTAAAGAGCGTCACCTTCGCTGTGAACGGCTCCTATGCCTATGGATACCTCCGGGCGGAGGTCGGGGTGCACCGCCTTGTGCGGATATCTCCCTTTGACGCCAGCCATCGTCGCCACACCTCCTTCGCCTCGGTCTTTGTCTTCCCAGAGATCGACGACAGCATCCAGGTCGAGATTGACGAGGCCGATCTTCGCGTTGACACTTATCGCAGCAGCGGGGCAGGGGGCCAGCACGTGAACGTGACTGACTCAGCCGTTCGGATCACCCATCTGCCCACCGGGATCGTGGTACAGTGCCAAAATGAGCGTTCTCAGCACAAGAACAGGGCCACCGCCCTCAAGGTGCTGCGCTCGCGTCTCTATGAGTTCGAGCAAAAGAAACGGGAGGAAGAGCTCGAAGAGATGCACAGCGACAAGAAAAAGATCGCCTGGGGCAGCCAGATTCGCTCCTACGTCCTCCACCCCTACCGCCGGATTAAGGACCACCGCACCAGCCTTGAGGTGGGAAACGTAGACGCCGTCCTGGACGGGGATCTCGACCCCTTCATCGAGGCCTATTTGCTGAAGGGGGAGACCTAAGGAGCACCTGCATCGATGGCCCCTGAGCCATTGAATATCTTGAAGGTGATATGAATTCTATCTTCCGCACCCGCAGGGGACTTTCAATTGCGCCATGGATGAAACCCACCACCTGAGAGCCCAGCGCGAAGCCAAGCTGGATGCCTTTCGCAAGCTGGGGATCGATCCCTACGTCCACCGGTTTCCGACCACCACTGTCCTCTCGGCCCTCGTTCGCAAATTCGAGGGCCGGGCCGCTGAGGAGCTCGAAGACCAGAAAGAGAATCCTCAGGTTGTGGCGGGGCGGTTGATGGGCAAGCGACGCCAGGGGGGGATCTCCTTCGGCGACCTTCGGGACGGAACTGGGGGGGTCCAGATCGTGGCCGAGAAGAATGTCCTCGGGGAGGCTGGGTACACTTTCTTTCAGAAGCTCGATGTGGGGGACTTCGTCGGTGTGAAGGGGGAAGTTTTTAAGACCCGGGCGGGAGAGCTTTCTGTCCGCGTTCGGGAGCTGACGCTCCTTTCGAAATCTCTGCGACCCCTTCCCGAGAAGTGGCATGGGCTGCGAGATGTGGAGACCCGCTACCGACAGCGCTACCTGGACCTCGTGATGAACCGGGAGGTGAAGGAGGTCTTTCGCAAGCGGACCCGCATTGTCCAGGCCCTTCGGGATGGACTGAACGCTCGGGATTTTCTGGAGGTGGAAACCCCGATGATGCAGCCCATTGTGGGGGGTGCGACTGCCCGGCCCTTCGTCACCCATCATCACACCTTCGACATGCCTCTCTACCTGCGGGTGGCCCCTGAGCTCTACCTGAAGCGGCTGATCGTGGGGGGGTTCGACCGGGTCTATGAGATGAACCGTAGCTTTCGGAACGAGGGGATCTCGACGGAGCACAACCCTGAGTTCACGATGCTGGAATTTTACATGGCCTACGCCGATTACCAGGATATGATGGATCTCGTCGAGGCCCTTCTGGTGGAGACGGCCCAGACGGTCCTGGGCTCTCTTCACCTCCCGTGGTGTGGAGAGACCCTTGATCTCACCCCCCCTTGGAGGAGACTCTCCTTGATGGAGGCTTTGGAAACCTTCGGGGGGATCTCCCCTCGGGAGGCCGCGCAGGAGGACTCGGCCCGGGCCTTTGCCCTGGCGCACGAGGTCCAGATCTCGCCCCAAGACTCCCGGGCGAAAATCCTCCACCAGATCCTGGAGACGAGGGTTGAGCCCGCCCTCCTGCAGCCCACCTTCCTCTTCGACTATCCTTTAGAAATCTCCCCGCTTGCCAAGTCCAAACCCGACGAGAGGGAGACCGTGGAGCGATTTGAGCTCTTTATCGGTGGCAAGGAGATCGCCAACGCCTACACCGAACTGAACGACCCCGTGGACCAACGGGCGCGATTTGAGGAGCAGGTGGGTCTTCGCGAGGGGGGGGACCCGGAGGCCCAGATGATGGACCTCGACTATCTCCGGGCGCTAGAGTATGGGATGCCCCCGACGGCGGGGGCGGGGATCGGTGTGGACCGCCTGGTCATGATCTTGACCCAATCTCCCTCTATCCGCGACGTTATCCTTTTCCCCCAGCTTAGGCGCGAGGGCGCCCTGGGGGACGGGCACAAGGAGGGCTAGCCTTGGGCTTTGAGTGGCGGGTCGGGCTTCGCTATTTGCGCTCGAAACGAAAGACGGGCTTTATCTCCTTCAGCACGTGGCTCTCGGCCCTCGGCGTCATGGTGGGGGTCATGGCCCTCGTCGTGGTGATTGGGGTGATGAGCGGATTCGAGCGGGAGCTGCGCACCAAGATCTTGGGAGCTAACGCCCATCTGGTGGTCTTGCACCAGGGGCGGGACGGACTGAAGGAATACCGAGAGGTGGTGGAGAGTGTGAAAAGCGTCCCCCAGGTGGTCTCGGCGGCCCCCTTCATCTTCAGCCAGGTGATGCTCACTTCCGAGGACAACGTGGCGGGGGTAGTCATCCGCGGGGTGGACCCCTTTTTGGAGGGGAAGGTGACCAACCTCGGGGTGAATATGAGCCGCGGGAAGCTTGAGGATCTCAGTAAGCGTTTTATAGACGCGAACGGGGCCTCTCTTGGGGGCATCGCCATTGGCAGTGAGCTGTCGCGGACCCTCGGCGTGGGCTACGGCGGTGAAGTGACCGTGGTGTCCCCCCTGGGGCAGGCGACCGCTATCGGCATTGTGCCCAGGGCGAAGAAATTCCAGGTGGCGGGGATCTTTGACTCGGGGTTGTTTGAATATGACAACGGCCTCGCCTTCATCTCCCTTTCCGATGCCCAGGATTTCTTCCAGCTCGGGGACACCGTGACCGGGGTGGAGGTAAAGGTGGATGACATCTACAAGGTCCGGGAGATCGGGGAGGGGATCCAAGGCAAGCTCGGTCTGCCCTTCTGGACCCGGGACTGGATGTCACTGAACAGGAATCTCTTCGCGGCCCTCAAGCTGGAAAAGGTCACCATGTTCGTCATCCTGATCCTGATCATCCTGGTGGCGGCCTTCAACATCGTCGGCTCTATGGTGATGATGGTGATGGAAAAATCCAGAGACATCGCCATCTTGAAGTCTATGGGGGCGACCAACAGGGCCATCATGCGGCTATTCATGTTGGACGGGCTCATTATCGGAGCCCTGGGGACGGCGCTTGGCCTTGCCAGCGGGCTCGCGCTGGCCACTTATCTTGAGGCGATTGAGACCTTCGTGGAGACACAGTTTGGCCTTGAAATTTTGCCACCCAGCGTCTATTATATTGACAAGCTCCCGGTGGAAATTCACCGGGTAGATGTGGCCATTATCTCGCTGACGGCCATCCTGCTCTCCATCCTGGCGACGCTCTATCCCGCGTGGAAGGCCTCCCGGGTGGACCCTGTCGAAGCCCTGCGCTATTATGAGTGAGGGGTCCGACAGGCGGGAAACGATGCCTCCCCTGTTGGAGGTGCGGGGTCTCTCCAAGACTTTTCACAATGGGGGTCGGGAGATTCGGGTTCTTCAAGGGGCGGATTTCAGTGTCCAGCGCGCAGAGATGGTGGGGGTCATCGGGGCGTCTGGGGTGGGAAAGAGCACCCTGCTTCAGATTCTCGGGACGCTGGATCGGCCAACGGCTGGACAGGTCCTTTACGAGGGAGAGGACGTCTTCGCCCTAGATGAGAGGGCCCGGGCGAGATTTCGAAATCGGAAGGTCGGCTTCATTTTTCAATTTCACCATCTGCTCGCGGAGTTCAGTGCCTTGGAAAACACCATGATGCCCGCCCTCATCGGTGGAACCCCTCGAGGATTGGCCCGGACCCGGGCGGCTCAGATCCTGAATGAGGTGGGGTTGGGGGAGCGAATGGATCACAAGCCGGGTGCCCTTTCGGGCGGTGAGAAACAGCGGGTGGCGGTGGCTCGGGCGGTCATGAACGCCCCGAAGATTGTCCTGGCGGACGAACCGACCGGCAACCTGGACAGCCGCACGGGGCAGACTGTGTTTGAGCTTCTTCGGAAAATCCATGACACCCATGGGGTTGCCTTTGTCGTCGTCACCCACAATCAGCACCTCGCTGATGAGATGGATCGGGTGGTGTGCATCACGGACGGCCGGATCGAGCTGCTGAACTGAGGAGAAGATCATGTTCAAGAGGTTCACCGAGCGCGCCCGAAAAGTAATCATCCTTGCCCGCGAAGAGGCCGAACGCTACCACCACGAGTACTTGGGGACTGAGCACATCCTCCTCGGGGTCTTGCAGGACGGGGGCGGAATTGCCATCGCGGTCCTTCAGAAGGTGGGTATCGACGTCAAGCAGCTCAAGATGGAGGTGGAGCGTAACCTCCCCAAGAGCCTGACCAACCTGGTGGAGGGCGATATCCCCTTCACGCCCAAGGCCAAAAAGGTTCTGGAGTATGCCGTGGAAGAGGCCCGCCTCATGGGCCACAACTACATCGGGACCGAGCACCTCCTCTTGGGGATCATCCGGGAGAAGGACGGGCTGGCCTGTAAGATTCTGGCCAACCTGGGGGTCAAGCTCCAGCAGACCCGGGAGCAGACGTTGAACCTCCTTCGAGAGACCGTGCCCAGCCGCCCCAAGGAGAAGAGCAAGACGCCGGCCCTGGATGAGTTTGGCCGGGACTTGACGGAGTTGGCTTGCGAAGGAAAACTGGACCCCGTCATCGGCCGGGAGGATGAGATCAGCCGGGTCATCGAGATCCTCTCCAGGCGCACCAAGAATAACCCCGCCCTCATCGGGGAACCGGGGGTGGGAAAGACCGCCATCGTCGAGGGCCTCGCCCAGCGCATCGTTCAGAAAGACGTCCCCCAACTCCTCTATGACAGGCGGGTGGTGTGTCTGGACCTGGGTGCCCTGGTGGCGGGGACGAAGTACCGGGGGCAGTTTGAGGCCCGTTTGAAGGCCATCATGAAGGAGATCACGCAGTCGGGGAACGTCATCATCTTCATCGATGAGTTGCACACCCTGGTGGGGGCTGGGGCGGCGGAGGGGTCCATCGACGCCTCCAACATGCTGAAGCCCGCCCTCTCTCGGGGCGAGATTCAGTGCATCGGGGCCACCACCCTGGACGAGTACCGGAAATACATCGAGAAGAACGGGGCCCTGGAACGGCGCTTTCAGCCCATCATGGTGGACCCGCCAACGGTGGAGGAGACCATTGAAATCCTGCGCGGGCTCAAGGAGAGGTATGAGACCCACCATCGGGCCAAGTTTGCGGACGCCTCCATTGTGGCGGCGGTCCGTCTCTCACACCGCTACGTCTCCGACCGCTACCTCCCTGACAAGGCCATCGATGTCATCGATGAGACCGGCTCTCGCGTCCGGCTCCAGAAGGTCACCTATCCCCCCGAGATCCGTGACCTTCAGAGGAAGCTCGAGGAGATTGTTCGGCGGAAGAGGGGCCACATCGAAGACCAGGACTTCGAAGAGGCCGTTGGGCTCAGAGACAAGGAGGAAGAATATCGGGAACGCCTGGAGGTCCTCAAGCGCCAGTGGCAGGAGTCTCAAGAGGATGAAGAGCCCATCATCACCGAGGAGGACGTGGCCTACGTGGTCTCCCGCATGACGGGGATCCCCCTCTCTAAGATCGAGGAGACCGAGACACATCGGCTGCTGAACATGGCAGAGGAGCTTCACGAGCGCATCGTGGGGCAGGACGAGGCCATCCAGGTGGTGACCCGGGCCATCCGCCGCTCTCGGGCTGGGCTCAAGGCGCCTCAGAAGCCCGTGGGCTCCTTCCTCTTTCTTGGCCCCACTGGGGTTGGAAAGACAGAGCTGGCCCGCGCCCTGGCTGAGTTTCTTTTCGGAGACGAGTCGAGCCTCATCCGAGTGGACATGTCGGAATATATGGAACGCTTCAACGTCACCCGCCTGGTGGGGGCCCCGCCCGGCTATGTGGGCTACGAGGAAGGGGGGCAGTTGACGGAGCGGGTGCGCCGCAAGCCTTACTCCGTTGTCCTCCTGGACGAGATCGAGAAGGCCCACCCCGATGTCTTCCACCTCCTGCTCCAGGTCATGGACGACGGACAGCTGACAGACAGCTACGGCCGGTTGGTGGATTTCCGAAACGTCGTCCTCATCATGACCTCCAACCTCAGTGGCCGGGACATCGAGCGCGTTCAGTCCCTGGGGTTCCAGAAGGACGAGGATCTCACCCGGATGGATCGGATCCGGGGGACCATGCGCACAGAGCTCAAGCGCACCTTTAACCCGGAGTTTCTGAACCGCCTGGACGCCAAGGTGATCTTCCACCCCCTGAACCGCGATCATATCCTTCAGGTTTTGGATCTCATGATCGCCCGGCTGAACCAGCAGATGTCAGAGCAGGGCCTGCAGCTGGAGTTGGACTCGGAGGCCAAAGCGAAGCTGGCCGAACTGGGCTATGATCCGACCCTTGGGGCTCGGGAACTCAGGCGAACGATTCAGACCCACATCGAGGATCCCCTGTCCGAGGAAGTGCTGAAGGGCCGCTTCTCCGAGGAAGGCACCATCCAAGTGAGGTGGGAAGGCGAATCCTTCCTATTTGAGGAGAAGAAGACCCTCGTCGGCAATCTGGAAGACGCCTGAACACTGGCCCCTGGCTGATATAGAGCGGAGATTAGAGGCCTTGAACAACCGCCAGGGCCGACTCAAGGCGTTAGGAATTCTGTGCTTCCTCCTTCTCTTTGCCTCCCCGGCCTTCGATCAACAGCCTACTATCCGGGTCAAAGCCATTGAAATCCAGGGCCAGCGGCGCGTCGAAGAGTCCACCATTCGCTTCTACATTGGCACCCGGGTGGGGGACCCCTTCTCCGTCTCTCGGCTCCGCGACGACATCAAGAAGATCTACGACCTTGGCTTCTTTCGCGACGTTAAGGTGGATGTGGATTCCTTTGAGGGGGGGTTGCGCGTCGTCTTCATCGTGGAGGAAGAACCCACCGTCGCCGCCGTTCGCATCACGGGCAACTCAGAGGTCAAGGATGAAGATCTGAGAGAGAAGACGACAGTGGCGGTCCAATCGATTCTCAACCCCGACACCATCACGGAAACTGTCCAAAACATGCGGAGTCTCTATCAGCAGGAGGGGTACTATTTTGTCCGCGTCGAATCCATCGTGGAGGAGACGACGGCGAACCAGGTGAATGTGGAGTTTCGGATCACGGAGGGACAGAAGGTTACCATCGTCGATATTGACTTCGAGGGCAACCAGACCTTCAGTGACAAGAAACTGAAGCGGCGGATACAGACGAAGGAACGCTGGTTCCTCTCTTTTCTCACAGAGTCCGACATCTACCGAGAGGACCAAATCCTGACTGACACCTTGAGGCTTCAAGCCTTCTATCAGGATGAGGGGTATTTGAGGGTCCAGGTGGGAGAGCCCCGTATTGAGGAGGACCGTGCCAAAAACGAGCTTCAGCTCGTGATCCCTATCCAGGAAGGGGCTCAGTACAGTGTGGGCTCTCTCCGGGCAGAGGGGGACGACATTTTCTCCGCGGAAGAGATTCAAAGTCGTCTCACCCTCGAGGCGGGAGAAACCTACGTCCGGTCGAGCCTTCAGCGGGACATCGTGGATCTGACGGAACTCTACGCGGCGAGGGGCCACCCCTTTGCCGACGTCATCCCCACCACCGATGTGGACGACGAGGCGCGCGAAGTCCATATCCTCATCACCCCCCGCAAGGGGCGAAGGGTCTTCGTGGGCCAGGTCGTCATCCGGGGGAACGACTTCACCCGGGACAAGATCGTCCGAAGGCAGGTGAGACTGCAAGAAGGGGCCCTCTATGATGGGCAGCAACTCCAGAACACTCGTCGGCGGATCAACAATCTCGGCTTCTTCGAGGAGGTCAAGATCGAGACCAAGCGCGGGGCCTCCGAAGACCTTCTGGATGTCGATATCGAGTTGAAGGAGAAGCCGACGGGGGCCGTCAGCGGCGGCTTGGGCTTTAGCAGCCAGGCCAAGTTGATCATCTTCGGAGAGATCCGCGAAACTAACCTCTTTGGGAGGGGCCAGGCGCTCGCCCTTCGGCTGAGCACTTCCGCCATCGACACAACGGGGTCGCTCTCTTTCACCGAGCCCAGTTTCTTTGACACCAACTTCTCCTTTTTCGCAACCGCCTTTGCCCAGTCCGAGGAATTTGAAGGCTTTGATCGAGACCGCCTGGGCGGTGGCACGGGTTTCGGTCGGAGCTTTGGAGAGAACATCTTCGGCCGTCTCCTATATCAGTTGGAATTCAATGACATTTTCAACCTTGAGGACAACGTTATTCTCGACATCGAGGACCAGGAAGGTGAGACGACGACCAGCAGCATCTTCTCCTCTCTGGTCCGAGACACTACGGACAATCGTTTTCGGCCAACTAAGGGGGCGATCAGCACTGTGCGAGGGCAGGTCGCTGGGAGGGCCTATGGAAGCGACAATAATTTCTACAGTATCATCCTCGAGCACCGCCAGTTCTTTCCTCTTCTGACGAAGCGGGTGATCTTCATGGGCCGGGGACAGATCGGATATACCGACGGATTCGGGGGCGATGAGCTTCCCGTCTTTGAGCGTCTCTTTTTGGGGGGTTCCAGGACGGTCCGGGGGTTCGATTTCCGAGAGGTGGGACCGAAGGACGATGAGGGCAGGCCCATTGGAGGAAGCGCCTCTCTCTTGTTCAACTTTGAACTCCAGTTTCCCTTTGCCGCTGGGTTTCGGGCCGTGGCTTTCTTTGACACGGGCCAGATCTACGAGCAGTCTGGGATCTACAACCTGGGAGAGCTCAGGGAGAGCGCCGGGGTGGGTATCAGGGTCCTCACCCCCCTGGGCCCTGTCTCCCTCGACTGGGGCTACAAGCTGGACCGCCAGTCAGAGGAGGATGCGAGCGAGTTGCACTTCGCCATTGGGCGACAATTCTGAGGGGACATTCACGATGAGTGGAAAGAAGAGATTGTGGTGGAGCATGGTCTTGGGGGTTGTCCTCACCGCACTACTGCTCGTCGGACCCGTTCAGGTCTCCTCACAGGAGATGAAGGTGGGGGTTGTAGATCTCCTGCGGGCCCTCAGGGAGTCTGAGGCGGGGAAGGTCGCCTCGGAGTCTTTGAGCGAATCGGGCAGGGAATTTCAAACGGATCTCCAATCGAAAGGCCTTTCTGTGGGGGAACAAGAAGAAGCCCTGAGACAGCAGGCCGCCGAGTTCCAGCAAAAGCGTCTTCTCTACAGTGAAGACGTTCAGAGGGAGAGGGAGGAGGAACTGCTTCGCCGGCAGCGGGAGGTTCAGCGTCTCAAGGAGGATACGGTCCGACTTCAAAGAGACGCCGAGTCGGATTTTCGCCTCCAGGAGAACCGCCTGCGCGACCAGATTCTGGAGGAGATCATGGACGTGATCCTGGAGATCGGTCAACGGGAGAAGTTCACCCTCATCATCGAACGTAGCCAGGTTCTCTTCTTCGATGGCGAACAACTGGACCTGACAGACCAGGTCATTCAAGAGTACGACAAGACGAAGTGATGAAGGACACTCCCACTCCCCTCTCTCTTCGTGCCGTCGCCGATCGCGTGGGCGGGCGTCTGGAGGGGCCAGAGGACCAGGTCGTCCGCGGCGTCTCGGACCTCGCAGGGGCCGGTCCGGAGGACGTCTCCTTTGTGGCCGTGGCCAAATGGCTTGGAGATCTGGCCGGCTCCAGGGCTGGGGCCCTTCTGGTCGGAGGCGATCTTAAAGTGGATCGGCCAGCCATTCGGGTCAAGGACACCTACTCGGCCATCATCGACCTCATCGAGTATTTCCACCCGCCAAGGACCCTGGCGCCCGGGTTGAGCGAGCGGGCGGTTCTAGGGGAGAATGTCCGGATCGGGCGGGACGTCACCCTTGCCCCTTACGTGGTGTTGGAGGACGGCGTGGAGGTGGGCGATGGGGCGGCCCTCTACCCGGGGGTCTTTGTGGGCCGGGGCAGCCGGATCGGTCCGGGGGCCGTCGTCTACAGCAACGTCAGTATCTACTGGGGGGTGGAGATTGGGGCCCGGGTCATCATTCACAGCGGCACCACCATTGGTAGCGATGGCTATGGATATCGACCCCAGCCCGATGGGACCCACCGTAAGTTTCCCCAGGTCGGCAGCGTGGTGGTGGAGGACGAGGTGGAGATCGGTGCCAACGTGACCATCGACCGCGCGGCCCTTGGCGTCACCCGGATCGGACGTGGGACCAAAGTGGACAATTTGGTCCACATCGCTCATAACGTAGAGATTGGCCCAAACTGTCTCCTCCTCGGTCAGGTGGGGATCGCCGGCAGCTGCTCCCTGGGCGAAGGCGTGACCCTGGGAGGACAGGTGGGGGTCGGCGAGCGGGTCCGAGTCGGAGATCGGTCCACCGTCACTTCCGGGGGAGGGGTTCTCGAGGACCTCCCCGGCGGGAAGGTCTATACTGGATATCCTGTGCTCCCCCACGTGGAGCAAGGCCGGCTCCAGGTGAGCCTGAAACGCCTGCCTGGGCTTTTCAAGACGGTCCGGGGGCTTTTGGCCCGGGTTGAGTCCCTCGAGCGGAATCGTTGATGGGTGAAGCCCTAGACCGAGAGACCATCGAGGGCCTGGTCGCCCTTCTCCCACACCGATATCCTTTCCTACTGGTCGATCGGGTCCTGGAAATTCAGCCCGACGAGCGCATCGTGGGGCTCAAGAACGTCACCCGTAACGAACATTTTTTTCAGGGCCACTTCCCAGGTTATCCCGTGATGCCTGGGGTTCTCATCATCGAGACCATGATCCAGGTGGCCGGGATCCTGGCGGCGCACTCCACAAACAAGGGTGATCGGGTTTCCTTCTTCACAGGCATTGACCGGGCCCGCTTTCGCCAGCAGGTGCTCCCGGGAGACCAGCTTCGGATCGAGGTGGATGTCCTCAGACATGGGGATCGTTTCTGGCGCTTCAAGGCGGTGGCCATGGTGGACGGAAAGGTGGCGGCGGAGGCCGATCTCCAGGCTATCATTGCTCCCGAACTGCCCTGAGTTGGACTCCCGTGGACCTTGTCATACACCCAACAGCCGTTGTTTCCTCTGAGGCCAACCTCGCCGAAGAGGTGGAGGTGGGTCCCTATGTGGTGATTGGGGCGGAAGTCTCTCTCGGGCGGGGCACCCGGGTGGGCCCTCACGCCGTGATTGACGGCTGGACGACAGTGGGTGAAGGGTGTAGGATTGGCGCCGGCGTTGTCATTGGGACCCCACCTCAGGACGCGGATTATCGGGGTGAGCGCTCGTATGTCCAAATCGGGAATGAAAGCGTCATTCGCGAGTATGTGACCATCCATCGTGCCACCGGGGAGGAGGAAGTGACCCGAATTGGCAACGAGACCTATCTTATGGCCTATTCCCATGTGGGTCATAACTGCAGGGTCGGCGACGGCGTCATCCTGTCGAATTACGTGGGCCTCTCGGGCCATGCCGAGGTAGAGGAAAAAGCCGTTCTCTCGGGATACGTGGGGCTCCACCAGTTCGTCAAGATTGGGACCCTCTCCCTAGTGGGGGGCTTCTCGGGCATTCGAAAGGATGTCCCTCCCTATACCATCGTGGAGGGGCGCCCTCCCCGGGTCCGGGGGTTGAATACCGTCGGTCTGCGCCGAGACGGGGTCTCTGCGCAGGCGAGGGGCGCCCTCAAGACCGCCCTTCACTTCCTTTTGGAATCCAATCTCACCGTCGAGGAAGCCGTGGGGCAAATTCGGCAAGAAGTTCCTCGAGGCCCGGAGGTTGATCACCTGGTAGAATTCATGGAGCGGTCAAAGCGCGGGATCCATCGCTGAGGCCGACGGGGGATAACTGAGGCATGAATTCGGGAACAAGGATACGGGCGGGAGTAGTCGGGGTAGGCCACATGGGGTGTTACCACGTGGGGGTCTACTCTGATCTCCCTGAGGTGGATCTGGTGTCGGTGGTGGATCTCGACGGAGACCGTGCCCGGGCCGTCGCTAAACAGTATGAGACCCAGGTCGCCACGGATTACCGGGAGATCATGGACCAAGTCGATGTCGTGAGCGTCGCCGTTCCGACTCATCTTCACTTCCAAGTGGCCCGGGACTTCCTTGAGGCGGGGGTCCACGTCCTCCTGGAGAAACCCGCCGCCCCCACCCTGGCTGAGGCCGAGACCCTCTTTAAGCTTGCCCGGCGAAAGGGCCGCGTGCTTCAGATCGGCCATGTAGAGAGATTCAACGGGGCCGTCCAAGAGCTGAATAAGATCGTTCGAGACCCCATCCTCATCGACTGTCGGCGGATGGGGCCCTTTGAGCCTCGGGTGCAAGCAGATGGGGTGGTCCTTGACCTCATGATCCATGACCTGGACATTGTCCTCAGTTTGGTGAACGCGCCCGTCCGAAGCTGCCATGCGACGGGGACGAGGGTGTTTTCGTCGCGGGAGGACGTGGCCATCGTTTCTCTCACCTTCGAGACCGGCTGCATCGCCGTCCTGACGGCCAGCCGGGCTACGCAGGAGAAGATTCGAACGCTCTCCGTCACGCAGAAGGACGCCTACATCGTGCTGGATTATGCCAACCAGGACATCCATATCCACCGGCAGGCCTCCTCCGAGCACGTCCTGACCCATGAAGAACTCCGCTATAAGCAGGGGTCCCTCATCGAACGCATCTTTGTGCATAAGGACAATCCTCTGAAGCTGGAGATCCGTGCTCTCCTCCACTCCGCTGCCAACGGCCTCGGGTCTAACGCCTCCTATGACGGAGAGCTCCTCTCCCTTAAGTTGGCCCTCCAGATCCTATCTAAGCTGGAGGACCAAGGGGTGGCCCCGCCCTGAGGAGGGGAGACAGGCGGCCCCGATTGCCATACATCTGCGACGCTCACCTCATGCAGATCCCGGTCTTAGACCTTTCTTCTTTCCCGATGAAGAAAAAGACACATCGGCCTCACGACCTTCTTCGTAGTCGTCTGAGAGTCGGCCAGAGGGTGCATTGATGGGCGGAACACGTCTTGGGCTCATCGCCGGCGAAGGGCGCCTGCCCGAGATCCTCCTGGACGCCCTCTGCCGCCAGGGACGCGAGGTGGCCACCATCGCCTTCTCCGAGGAGACGGCGTCTACCCTGGCCCCTTCGTCGGTGTCGCTGCTCCGGTGCGGTGTCGCCGAAGTGGGGAAGATCATGGGCTTTCTCAAGGCCCAGGGGGCTAAAGACGTCCTGATGGTCGGAAAGGTGGACAAGGCTCTCTTGTATCGAGAGCCCAAGTTTGACTGGCGGGCAGTCAAGCTGGCTTTCCGCCTGAAGGACTGGCGGGACGACTCCCTCATGGCGGCCTTCGTGGCGGAGATGGAACGCGAGGGGCTCAGGGTCCTCGCCCAGATGGATTTCCTGAAAGATCTTCTGGCCCCATCGGGGGTCCTCTCAAGCCGCCAGCCGACCGAAAAGGAGATGTCTGACCTGCAATTCGGCTTTGAGATGGCCAAAGGAATTGCCGATCTCGATATCGGGCAGACGGTCGTGGTGAAGGAGAAGACCATTGTGGCCGTGGAGGCCATGGAGGGGACGGACGAGACCATCCGCCGGGGTTGCCAGTTGGGGGGCAAGGGGGTCGTGGCCGTCAAGGTGAGCAAACCCAGGCAGGACCCCCGCTTCGATGTCCCCGTCGTCGGAGAAGAAACCCTTCGCGTCCTGGCCGAAGGGGGCGGGTGTGCCCTGGGGGTGGAGGCGGGGAGGACCCTGGTGGTGGACCTCGATGCCCTCAAGGCCCGAGCGCAAAGGGCTAATATCGCCCTTGTGGCCCTGGAGGGTCCCTCATCGAAATCTTGATGGTGGCAGGCGAAGCCTCAGGGGATGCCCACGGAGGCCGGCTAGCCAACGCCCTGCGCGCGCTTCAGCCGGGCCTTCGTCTGTCAGGCGTCGGCGGACTGAATATGCGCAAAGCCGGGGTTGAGACCTGGTGGGACGTGTCCTCACTGGAGGCCATCGGCACGGAGGCCTTTCGCCGGCTTCCAGAGCTGCGCCGTGTGAAGAGAAAAATCCTCAGAGAGGTCAGAGGGAGAAGCCCGGCGGCGGCCGTCCTCATCGACTATCCCGGATTCAACCTCCACTTGGCAAAACACCTGAACCGTCTGGGGGTTCCCGTCTACTATTTCATTGCCCCTCAGCTCTGGGCCTGGGGCGCCTGGCGGGCGAGAAAGTTGGCCCGGTGTGTGAACCTCCTCCTCGTTATTCTCCCCTTCGAGGAGGGCTACTTCCGCTCCCAAGGGATTGACACACTCTTCGTGGGACATCCGCTGATGGATCGGCCGGCCCATCCATCGGCGGAGGAGAGTCGATCCCGGCTTGGCCTGAAGGAGTCCGGGCCAGTCATCGCCCTGCTGCCCGGAAGCCGCCGTCGGGAAGTTTCAGTCCTGTTGCCGACCATGATCAAGGCGGCCCAGACGCTTCTGGAATCCTGGCCCGGGGCGCAATTTCTTCTGCCAGTGGCTGATGTCCTGGAGCCTGAGTGGGTCCATGGGTTTGTCGGGGATTTTCCAGTCAGGCTGACCCGGGGAACCTCGGAGGTCTTGGCGGCCTCCGATGCGGCCATCACGGCCTCTGGGACGGCCACCCTGGAGGCAGGCCTCCAGGGTGTTCCGATGGTGATCGTCTACAAGATCCACATCCCTTGGGCCAGTTATCCCTTAATGCGCTTTATCGTAAAGTGCCCGTCTATCGGCCTCGTCAATATTCTGGCGGGGGAGCGCCTGGTGCCAGAGCTCCTGCAAGATAAGGTGACCCCGGAGCGCATTGTCAGGGAGGTCCGGCGGGCCGTAGAGGACCAGGACTACCGAGCAAGGGTGAAGGCCCGCATGAAGGAGATTCGGGAAAGCCTGGGGGAACCGGGGGTTTTTGAGCGGGCCGCCCGTGCTATCCTTTCTCACCTGAGCGCATGACCGATCGGGTCCCTCAAGAAGGGACGGTGGGAGAACGTCTAGTGCGGTTTGCCTTGCGGGATATGATGGCACCTCTCGTGGCCCTTGGGACTCTCCTTTTGGGCGTGACCCTTCGCCGTGAGATTCTCCACAGAGATCGAGAGGAGAGTGTGAAGCGCCGAGAAATCGGCGTGATCTACTCCCTTTGGCACGGGCGGATATTCTTTCCGGTCTATTATTTGCGAGGTCAAAGGACGAGCGTCCTTGCAAGCCAGAGCTGGGATGGGGAACTCATTACGGGAGTTCTTCAGATCCTTGGCCAGAGGGTCATCCGGGGGTCCAGTAGCCGCGGCGGGGCCAGGGCCCTGGTGGAGCTTTGCCGCCGCCTGGAGGCGGGACAGAACGTGGCCCTCACCTCCGATGGTCCCCGCGGTCCCCGCCATCGCGTCCAGCATGGGATCATCGACCTGGCGAGCAGGACTGGTGCTCCTATCCTCCCTGTCGTGTTCGGGGCCTCGATAAAAAAAACCTTCCAGAGCTGGGACCGCTTCTGTCTTCCTCTTCCCTTCAGCCGGGTGGCCCTCGTCTTCGGCCCCCCCGTGGAGGTGGCCAGAGATCTATCCGAGGAGGCCCTGGAGAAAAAACGAAGGGAGCTGGAGGGGGCCATGGAGTGGACAACCCAGGCCGCCGACGCGGCCGCGCTCTCCCGCAGAACCTCCTAAACCCCGTTGGCCTTCGGGGATATCAAGAGCCATCCGGACCTTCAAGGCGGATCTCTGTTGGGGCAGAGGGGTCCCAAGTGGAACTTCGCCGCTCAGCGCTTGGGGTATATTGGACGGGGTCTGTTCTGGGGTTGCCTTCCATAGGGACCTGGGGAAGGCAGCGTTTTTTGGCGAAGGGAGATCGGTGGCCCTCCTCTACAATTTTCTGCTTCTGGTCAGCCTCCCCGTTCTGGGCCTCGTCTTCACCTATCAGGCCATTATCAAGGGGAAGTGGCGACGAGGGTTTTGGCAGAGATTGGGATTTTTCTCCCTGCCTCCATCTAGCCAGAAAGCCCTTTGGATTCATGCCGTTTCGGTCGGCGAAGTCCACGCAGCGACCCCTTTGGCAAAGGGGTTGAAGGAGCGCTTTCCCGGTTTTCGCCTTGTCATCTCCACGACGACCGAGACTGGGCAGGAAGCGGCCCGTCGTCGCATCCCCGAGGCCGACTCCCTCATCTACTTTCCCCTCGATCTCCCCTTTTCCGTGGCGAAGGCGGTTCGGGCGGTGGACCCCCGACTTGTGGTCCTCATGGAGACGGAGATCTGGCCAAACTTCCTGCTCCACCTGCGCCGTCGCCAGATCCCCCTTATGATCGCCAACTGTCGGATCTCGCCTCGGTCTTATCGGGGATACCGCCGTCTTCGTCCCTTCATGAGGCGGATCCTTTCCGGGGTGTCCCTTTTTAGTGTTCAGACCGAGGACGACGCCGAGCGCCTGCGCCGGCTGGGAGCCCCAGTGGATCGGGTGCGGGTCACGGGGAATCTCAAGTTCGACGAGGCGGTCCACGCGGTCCTCTCCTTCCCGAGTCGACCCGAGGCCCTTCGCGAGTCCTTGGGGTTTTCGCCCCAGAGTCCCCTTTGGGTGGCCGGTAGTATTCACCCTGGGGAGGAGGAGGTCATCCTGGGCGCATTTTCTTCCCTGCGGGACCGGCACCCCGGGCTAAGTCTCGTCCTGGCCCCCCGGCGCTTGAATCACGTCCCGGAGATTGAAGCGATGCTCCAGGGCTTGGGTCTGGGCTACCGTCTCCGGAGCGTTTCGGCCCCCCCCGGCACTCCGGTGCTGGTCCTGGACACCTTGGGGGAGCTCGCAAGCCTCTATGGGGCCGCGACGGTCGCCTTCGTGGGGGGCAGCCTTGTCCCCTGGGGGGGGCAAAACCCCCTGGAGCCGGCGGCCCGGGGCGTCCCCGTCCTTTTCGGGTCTCATATGCAGAATTTTCGAGAGGCCGCGACTCTGTTGAAGGTTTTAGGGGAAGGGGGGGCGCCCGCGGCCCTGGAGGTGCCGGGCCCTCTTGCCGATGCCGGGAGCAAACTGGTCGAGGCCGTGGGGCGGCTCCTCGAGGACCCGGGGCTGGCGCGCGCCATGGGAGAGCAGGGGGAAAAGGTTGTGAGGGCGCATGCGGGTGCCCTGGAGCGAAATCTGGAACTCATCGCAGAGCTTCTTGCGGGTGAGGGGAATTGACATGGCCCTGTGGGAGCTCGTGAGGGATTGCTGGGAGGTGGACCGCGAGGGGGAAACCCCGTGGCCCCTTCGGACGGCCCTTCGGGGGGCCTCTTGGGCCTATGGCCTGGGACATCTTGCCCGATTGGCCGGCTATCGGGCCCGCCTCTTCCGGGAGGGTCGGCTTCCCTGCCACGTCATCAGCGTGGGCAACCTGACGGTTGGGGGGACGGGAAAGACACCCACGGTGCTGGCCCTGGCCCTGGCCATCCATGAGCAGGGGGTTCGGACAGCCGTCCTCAGCCGGGGCTACCAGGGGGGCTCATCATCGCCCGTCACCGTTGTCTCAGACGGAGAAACGCTTCGTGCCCATCCTCCCGAGGCGGCAGACGAGGCCTATCTGCTGGCCAGGCGTCTCCCTGGTATCCCCGTTCTGACAGGGCCCGATCGGCTCCGGGTGGGGCAACACGCCGTGGCCGCCTTTCGATCAGAATGTCTAATTCTGGACGATGGTTTTCAGCATCTTCGCCTTGCCCGGGACCTCAACCTCATTCTTCTCGACGCCGACCACCCCTTTGGAAACGGCCGTCTCCTCCCGCGGGGTCCTCTGCGCGAGTCGCCTCGGTGTCTGGAACGGGCCGATGCCCTCCTCCTCACGCGGGCTCGGTCCGCCTCTCCCCCCTGCCTGGGGTTTCTTCGCCAGCGCTATCCCCGCCTCCCGGTGGCGGTGTCCCGCTTCGAGCCTGACGGGGTTTTCCAGGTCTCAGATGATTCCCCCCGGCCGGTGGCAGGACACCGGGTTTACCTCGTTTGTGGGATTGCCCGCCCCGAGGATTTTAGGTCTTTGGCGAGGTCTCTTGGGGTGGAGGTTGTGGGGGAGGTCACCTTCCCGGACCACCATCGCTATTCGGTTGAGGAAATTCGGGATGTGGAGCGGCGAGCCCGGGCGGCCAGCGCCGAGTTTATCCTCACGACCGAGAAGGACGCCGTTAAGATTCGCCTCCACCTGCACGACGAGGATCGCTGGTGCGCCCTTCGGATTCGCCTCACCCTGCTGGCCGGCCAGGAACACTGGCGTGCCTGGACCGAGAGGGCCAGGGCCGTCAGATAGGTCCAGGTTCCCTTTTCATTATTCCGACTCACAACCTGTGGTGGAGGAGATGGAAGACCCTGCGTGGGGGCGTTAGTGCTTCATGCTGGCCATCATATAGAGCCCGGCAGCGATGAAGAGGATGTTGGTTGCCCACGCGGCCACTGGGGCCGGGAGAGTCCCGGCGTGACCAAGCGAGAGCCCCGTGTTGAAGAGGACGAAATAGCTGAAACCGATGAAGATGGTAAGGCCGAGGCTTCGTGCAAGGCCCCCGCTTCGGGCGGTCTTGAGAGAGAAGGGGACCCCGACGAGGGCCATGATGAATCCGACAAAGGGAAAAGAGAGCTTGGCGTGCATGTCCACGGTGTACTGGGTCGCGTCGATCCCGTTGGCCCGAAGTCCTTTGATATAGTTCTGGATCTCAACCAGGTTCATCTCTTCAGGTTTCTTTTTCACCTGTTTAAAGTCGCTGGGCCGCTCGGGAAGCATGACGAGTTGCTCGGCGAATTCCTCGGTCGTGGATTCTGATCCATCCGAAAAGATCCTGGTGCGTCCGTTCAGAAACATCCAGCCCTCGCCGTCCCAGCGCATCGCCTCCGCGTCGATGCGCTCCCGGAGAGTGCGTTGGGGCGTGAGGCGATAGAGGGTCACACCTTTGAAAATGTTCTGGTCCGGGTCAAGGGAGCGGATGTTCCAGATGGCCCCTTCCTCGGACTGGAACCAGAGGTTATCCCTTCGGACCACCCACCGGGGGGTCCTCTTCTTGATCTGGACCCGGAAGATCTGCTGAACCCTCGTGTTGGTGAAGGGAATGACAAATTCATTGGCCAGGAAGAGGAGACCACTTGCGATCACTCCCATGCTCAGGATAGGCGCGGCGATTCGGGCGAAGCTCACACCGCAAGCCCGCATGGCCGTCACCTCGTTGTTCCGGCCCAGGACGAGGAGGGAGAGGACAGCCGCGAGCAGGATGGCCACCGGAGTGACCAGGAAAAGGATCATGGGAATCTTATAGAAGAAGTAGGCGGCACTGTCGGCAAAGCTGGCGTGGTGCTCGATGAAGTCATCGATCCTCTCAAAAAACTCCACGATGAGAAAAATGCTGAGGAAGGCGAAGAGTCCGAGCCCAAAGAGCCCGAGGAACTCGCGGCAGACGTATCGGGTGATGAGCTTCACGGGTTCTCTTCCTCTGTCCAGAGGAGTCCGCGCGCGCGAAGACGGTCACAGAAAGATTCCCAAACCGTCTCCAGGCGTTCCCCTATCCAGTTGAAGGTCTTGAAGGGAGTCTCCCGCCCCACTTTCGTCACGGCGTATATGGCGATGGCGCCCAGCACCATGTTGGGGAACCAGAGGGCCGTAGCGATCGGGACGACGGCACGCTCGCCCAACCCCTCACCCAGCGTCAAGAAGACATAGTAAAACATGATGATGAAAAGACTCAGGGCAAAACTGCCGGATTTCCCCGACCGTGTGTTCTTGATCCCCAGAGGTGCTCCGAGGAAGCCGAGGATGAGCGTAGCAAAGGGGATGGAGAATTTCTTGTAATACTCCACCAAGAGACCGTTGTACCGGCGATCCTCGGGACCATATTGCTTAAGCTTTTCTTGAATCTCATAAAGGGAGAGGTTCTTCCCCACCCTCTCCAACTTCCCCGCGTCCCCTAGAAGGTCCCGGGCCTCCAGGGATAGGTCGTAAGTCTCAAAATTGATGACCTGGTATTTCTCTTCCTGGGGCACTGGCCTGTGGATGGCCCCCGCGCGAAGTCTCAGTGTTATCCTCGAGGTCTCGGGGTCGGGGATCAGTACCCCCTCCTCGGCCACAATAGTCTGTGGGTTCTCCTGGCTCCGGTTATCTGAGATGAGGATCCCCCGCATCACGCGCTCTGTGGAGGGCATCTCGTGGACATATAGGACGAGGCCGTCGAAGTCATCGTTAAAGACCCTTGCCTTGACGGAGATGCTGGCGGCCTGGGAGTTGGCAAGCTCGAGCCTGAGTTCCATGAAGGACCTCTCGCTCCAGGGCATGGCGTAAAAGATCAAGTAGTTGGAGGCCCCATAAGACAACACAGAGAGGAGCAGGACGGGCGCGAGCTGGCGGTAGAGGCTGATGCCCGTCGCCTTCATGGCGATGATCTCGCTGTCGGCTGACATCCGGCTGAAGGTCATGACAGTGGCGAGTAGGAGGGCCATGGGGATGGTCACGAGGAAAAAAGAGGGAGAAATCACCAGAAGAAGCCGAAGGATTACCAGGAAGGGAACGCCTTTGTTGACGACGAGCTCTGTGAGCTGAAAAATCCGGCCGAGGAAGAGGACAAAGGTGAAAACCAGGAGGGCCAGGAGGAAATAGCCCAACAGTTCCCGAAAGATGAGGCGGGAGATGATCCGCATGGTCCTATGCGAAACCCCCTTCAAAAGGGGTCACAAGCGTCCTCAAGATAGGAAAACACTCATGGGGGTGATAGAGGGCCCCAACCCTTCAGATCCTAACCGCAAAAGGTTACATCCTCAGGACGCCGATGTAAAGCTGATCCTTTGTGGGGGGCGGTTTTGACGCAATCCGTGGGGCATGGTAGCCTGGAAAAGATTTGTCCAACATTTCCCTGAGACTTGCCGGAGGCGCGATGAGGATCTGCTCCCTTCTCCCCAGCACGACGGAGATCGTCTATGCCCTCGGCCTTGAGGATCACCTCGTCGCGGTCACCCACGAGTGTGACTACCCGCCCGGGGCTCGTTCAAAGCCCGTTATTACCCGGAGTCACATCCATCCTGAGGAGAAGACCGGGACGGAGATCGACCAGACGGTGAAAGAAGCCCTCTCGAAGGGGGAAGGCCTCTACGCTCTGGACGTGGAACTCCTCTCGAAGCTTGAGCCAGATCTCATCATCACCCAGAAACTTTGCGCGGTGTGCGCCGTGGCGTATGACCAGGTGGCGGCGGCGGCGGAGAGTCTCCCCGGGCGCCCACAGGTCGTCTCCTTGGAACCGACTACCCTGGCGGAGATCTTTGAGACCATCCGACGGGTGGGTGAACTGACGGGGACCTCCAGTCGGGCGGATCGTCTGGTGGGCGAACTGAAGGAGCGGGTCGATCGGGTGCGGACAAAAACCTCCCGGGCCCCCTCAAGACCCCGGGTCCTCTCCCTCGAATGGGTGGATCCCCCCTTTGGCGGCGGGCAGTGGCACCTGGAGCTGGTGGAGATCGCCGGCGGTGAGGACGGGCTTGGAAATCCAGGGGGTCCTTCGCCCCGGTTCGATTGGAAGGATGTTGAGGGTTTTGCCCCTGAGGTTGTTGTCCTCATGCCCTGCGGTTTCGAAGCCCCACGGGCGGCCCAGGAATATGCCCGGGCCTCGCTCCCCAAGTTCTGGGACGGGCTCCCGGCTGTTCAATCGGGCCGTGTCTTCGCCCTGAATGGGAATGCCTACTTCAACCGACCTGGCCCTCGGATTGTGGATAGCCTGGAACTTTTGGCGGGTGTTGTCCAACCGGAGCTCGTAGGGTTAGGGGCGGAGGCAGAAGGCCACTGGATTCACCTGGGAAGCTCGCGGGTCGCGGCCTCTTGATGGCTGTTTGTCACGAATCCTCCCTCGTTTGGCCCAGAGGGTACCCATGCAGCGCCCCAGTGTCAGGCTAAAGCGCGTCTATGACGCGCCGGAGTCCGAAGACGGGCTCCGGGTTCTTGTGGACCACCTGTGGCCGCGGGGGGTGAGCAGGGAGAAGGCTCGGATTGATGAGTGGTTCCAGGATCTGGCTCCGAGCCACGCGCTCCGCCAATGGTTTGATCACGACCCGAAAAAGTGGAAGGAGTTCCAGCGCCGGTACCATCAAGAGCTCCTCTCCCCAGGGAAGCGAGATCGGCTCTACTTCCTCCTGGACACTGTCTCCCGGAAAAAAACCACCTTCCTCTTCGCGGCGAAGGATCAAGACCACAACAACGCGGTGGTCCTCAGGGAATTCCTGATGACCTTCGCGGCGGAAAAAAGCCCCGCGCCTCCTGCAAAGCCAAAAGGAAAGCAATCCCAGAGATAACCTCGCATTTCATCCTCTAATCAAGTTTTTTTCGCCTGCGGACCCTCTTAACGATGCTCATAGAAAGAGAGCGTGGTGTCCCCGTATTCCCGGGAATCGACCCGCTTGAGCCCCCCTTGACCTTTGACCGGTTTTTCCCTTGAGGAGTGCTCCAGGATTATCTTGCCCCCTCCCGAAGGAGCTTTCCATTGCCGCATGATCTTGAGGGCCTTTTCCGCTAGATCCGACTCATAGGGGGGGTCCAGAAAGATAAAGTTGAATGCCTCCTTGGACTCGGCCAGGCGGGCGAGGGAAGAGAGGGCGTCTCCGGGGAGGATCCGGTAAAGATCCCGGGAGAACCCGCAACCCGACAGATTGGCGACCGCCAGAAGGAGGGCCCTCTGTGAGCTTTCCAGCAGGGTCGCTCGTCCCGCGTCCCGGCTGAGGGCCTCGACTGAGACCGCCCCGGTCCCGGCGAAGACATCGAGGAGGGAGGCGCCCTCAATGGAGTTGCCAAGGATATTAAAGAGGGCTTCTCGGACGGGGTCCAGTGTGGGCCGGATGTCGAGGCCCCCGGACGCGGTCGGTTTCCCCGGCGCCCGAAGTTTCCTCCCCTTTAACTTTCCCCCGATGATCCGCATGGTCGCCTCAGGGAATCTCGAAGTGAGAAAGGAGCTTGAATGCCTTGACCCTCTCTTCGATCTCAGGGTGAGTGAGGGTTTTCAGGCGGTCCACGCTGAAGGCTTCCACGTTGAAGGAGGCCATGGCGCTCCCGTAGATGATGGCCTGGCGCAAGGTCAGGGGGCTAAGGTCCGCGGCCTTTGTGAGATAGCCCATAAAACCTCCGGCAAAGGTGTCGCCGGCGCCGGTGGGGTCGCGGATGTCTTCGAGGGGGTATCCGGGGGCGGAGAAGACAGTCTCGTGGTCGAAGGAGAGGGCCCCGTATTCCCCCCGCTTGACGATCAGGGTCTTTGGACCCATGGCGAGGATGGCGCGGGCCGCCCGGGCGATATTGGGTTCCTGGGCCAGTTCGCGGGCTTCCGCGTCATTGATGATGAGGATATCGACCCGCTTCAAGGTTTCCTTTAAGGCTTCGAGCTTCCCTTCGATCCAGTAGTTCATTGTGTCGCAGGCCACGAGATCCGCAGACTCGACCTGATCCAGGACGCTCAGCTGCAGTTCCGGGTCGATATTGGCCAGGAAGAGGTGACGACAATGCTGATAGGCTGTCGGGATCCGGGGCCTAAAATCTTTGAAGACATTGAGGCGGGTCTCGTGGGTGATGGCCTCGTTGAGGTTGTAGGTGTACTCCCCCTTCCAACGAAAGGTTTCCCCCTCAGCCTTCTCCAGGCCTGTGAGATCGACCCCTCGTCCCCGAAGGAGGGAGAGATGTCCCTTTGGAAAGTCCACGCCGACGGCGCCGACGAGATGCACCTGGGTGAAGAAGCTGGCGGCCACCGAGAAATAGACGGCCGATCCCCCCAGGACCTCCTCGGCCTCGCCAAAGGGGGTCTTGACCGAATCGAGAGCTACCGAACCCACGACCAAGAGACTCACCTCTCACCGTCCTCCCCAACTTTTCGGGTTATGGAGACTCTCCCCTTTTTTTGCCGGTGTTACGCCCGCATGGTCTTTCGCATTTCGCCTGAGGCCCGGTTCACCATAGAAACACCCCTTGCCCAGGCGTAGGGTTTCCAAGGGTTCACAATAATCTTCGAGTTGCTCTGAGTCTCGCGGGAGATCTTGAGGCAAAGGTCGAGTCCACAGGCTCCCCGAGGGCCGTCCCGAAGGTTCTCCGCTTTGGCTGAAGAGAAAGCCCTTTCACTCGAGGGCATCGATCTCCTTGGCAAGCTTGAAATCCCGTTCCGTCAATCCCCCTGAGTCGTGGGTCGTCAAGAGAAGGTGCACCCGTCGGTAATTGATGGTGATGTCCGGGTGGTGGTTGGCGGTCTCGGCAAGTGCAGCCACCTTATTCACAAAGGCTATGGCCGGCATAAAAGATTCGTGTTCAAAAGTTTTGATGATGGTATCCTCCTCCCGTTTCCACCCACTCAGGGTCTGCAGCCCTTTAGCGATCTCGGCTTCCGTCAGTTTAGCCATGTACCGATCCTCCCCCTTTTCCTTTTAACGCATCTTTGTGGTCTGGGTCAACGCCTCCTGTCCCACCTCCGCTATGTGAGCGAGGTGCACAATTCGGCGAGGTCGAAGCCCTCGAGCTGCTCGCAGACTGTCCGATTGAACTTCCCTGCCACCCACCCATCCACCAGCCGGTGGTCCACCGTGAGGGAAAGCCCCATCCGGTCCCGAACCGCCGTTGATCCATCCGGGAGGGCCACCACCTCCTTTTGAATTGCCCCCGCGCCCAGGATGGCCGCCTCAGGGGGGTTAATCAGGGGGGTGCCAAAGAGGCTCCCTGTGGCGCCCACATTGGTCAGGGTGAAGGTCCCCCCGGCCGCCTCCTCGGGACGGAGATTCCCTTGATGAGCCCGGTCCGAAAGGGTCTGGATGGCCTTGGCGAGATCGACAAAGCTGAGCCCTTGGGCATCCCGGACGACGGGGACGATCAGGCCCTCCGCCAGCGCCACCGCGATCCCGAGGTGAACCGCCTTGAAGTGGAAGATGGCCTCTTCGCCCCAACGGCTATTCAGGACTCGAAACTCCGGCTTTGAGAGGGCCATGAGGGTGGCCCGGGCGATGAACGGCGTGTAGGTTAGGCGCACCCCTGTCCGGGCAAAAAAATTCTCGCTGTTCTCTCGTCTCCACGCAACGATGGTGGACAGGTCAGCCACATCGAGGGTGGTGAACTGAGGGGTGGTCCTGGCGCTCTCAATCATCCGCTCCGCAATCCGCCGGCGCATTCGGCTCAAGGGGATTCGGTCGGCCTCTTCGGGAGAGGGCTCTGCCCTCCCAGTAGGCCTCCCCTTTAGATATTTTTGTAGGTCCTCTTCTGTGACGCGTCCCCCACGCCCCGTCCCCGAGAGTTTTGAGAGCTCCTCAAGTCCTACACCGGACTCGGCGGCGAGGCGCTTCACCCTCGGAGAGAGAAAACCCCGCCTCTCACCGGCTTCTTTCTGAGGGGCTTTCTCAGCCGGTGGAGCGACTGGGGCCACTTCCTCCTCGGGCGAGATGACCTCCTCCGTCTCGATAAGGGCGAGGGCCTCCCCCACTGGGACGGTCTTTTCGGCTGCCACCAGGATCTTGGCGAGACGACCCTCGTAAGGGCTCTCCACCTCGAACTCCACCTTTGCGCTTTCGGCGGCCAGGAGGGGCTCACCTTTTTGAAGTTCGTCCCCCTCCTGCTTCAGCCATTGGGTGACAGTGCCCTCGTGGACGCTTGTCCCCATCCGGGGCATTAAGATTTGGGCGGTTGCCATGGACACAATTTCTCAATAGGCCGAAAGCTTTCGAAGGGCCTCAACGATCTTCTGCGTGTTCGGCAAGAAATACTCTTCCAGAGGAGGGCTGTAGGGGATCGGGGTGTCCAGGGCGCCGACCCTGTGAATGGGTGCATCTAGGGATTCAAAGGCCTCTTCGGCGATGAGGGCGGCCCATTCGGCTCCCACCCCTCCGGTCTTGTGGTCCTCGTGCACAATGAGGACCCTTCCTGTCTTTTTGACGGAGGAGAGGATGAGCTCCCGGTCGAAGGGGAGGATCGAGCGAAGGTCCACCACCTCGACCTCAATCCCCTCGTCCGACAAGGTCTCGGCCGCCTGAAGGGCGTCGTAGAGGGTTGTCCCGTGGGTGATGATCGTGAGATGCTTCCCCTCCCGGATGATCCGGCCCTTCCCGATGGGGACCGTCCAGTCCCCCTCTGGAACCTCGGGGCGGAGGACTTCTGGGATCTGAGAGAGCGGGAGGTTGTAGAGCCTTTTGTATTCGAGGAAAAGGACGGGGTTGTTGTCCCGAATCGCGGCCTTGAGGAGGCCTTTGGCGTCGTAGGGGGTGGCGGGCGCCACCACCTTGAGGCCGGGTGTGTGGTAGAACCAGGCCTCCGGGTTGTGGGAGTGATAAGGCCCTGCGCTCTTCAGTGCCCCCGCAGGCAGCCGGATCGTGATGGGGACCGGACCTGCCCCCCGGAAGTGAGCCCCGGCGGCATAGTCGACGAGCATCTTGAAAGTCTCGGTAATAAAATCGGCAAATTGCATCTCCACTACGGCACGAAGGCCCTTGTGAGCCGCCCCCACTGCCGCCCCAACGAATCCGCTCTCGGCAAGAGGGGCGTCCACCACCCGCATGGCCCCAAAGGCATCGAGGAACCCCTTCGTCACGCCGAAGGCCCCGCCCCCGAGACCGATGTCCTCCCCGATGAGGTAGACCTCGGGGTCTCTTTTCATCTCCTCCCAAAGGGCTGTTGTGATGGCCTGCCGGTAGGTGAGCTGTGCCATATTCCTTTAGTCACAAGCCCTGGATGGAGCCGGATGCCCGTCTAAAATCCGCTTAAGTGGCATAGACGTCTTCCAGGATGTCCGGCCCTTGGGGAAAGGGGCTTTTTTTGGCGAAGGCCACGGCCTCGGCGAGTTCCCGGTCGATCCGGGCGTGAAGATGAGAAATTTGTTCCTCTGTGATCTTCTCTTTTTTGAGTCTCGCCTCGAAAAGTCGCACCGGGTCGATGGCATCCCAGGCCGAAATCTCTTCCTTTGGAACATAGTCCTGGTAGGCGTCGTAGATAGAGTGTCCGCAGGCCCGGGGGTTGACCGACTCGATGAGAATAGGCCCTTCCCCCAAGCGGGCCCGCGAAAGTGCCTCTCTTGTGATCTCATAGACTCCGAGGACATCTGTCCCGTCGATGAGGTAGCCCGGGGTGCCATAGCCGATGGCACGGAGGGCGAGATTCTTGCAGGCGTACTGCAGACGTATGGGTGTTTTATAGGCCCAAAAATTGTTCTCCAAAATGAGGACCAACGGGAGTTTGTGAACCGCGGCGAAATTGAACCCCTCGTGAAAGTCCCCTGTGGAGCTCGCCCCATCCCCGCTCATGGCGAGGACAGCGCTCCCATCCCCTCGGTATTTGGCCGCAAAGGCCGCCCCCGCCGCGACCGGGATCATGGTCCCGATGTGACTGATGAGCTGAAAGATATTAAGGGAGCGGTCAGCATAGTGGATCTCTCGGCCCCGGTTGATCCCACCCTCCCGGCCCAGATACTGGGCCATGAGGGGTTTGAGAGCCTGGCCTCGGACAAGGTGGGACGGGAGATTCCGGTGCATCGGCACCAACGTGTCCTCGGGTCGAAGGGCATAGCTGCTTCCCACGGAGAGGGCCTCGTTCCCCCGACCAAAGAAAGCGGTCCCCGGGATGAGACCCTGACGAAAGAGCTCCCCTATCCGTTCCTCAAAGGCGCGGCCAAGGGCCATGAAATAGTAGAGTTGGCGAAAATCATTTTCGGCGAGATCGAGGGTCTGGGGGGATTTTGGGCGCCAAGCGATGCGAAGGCCGTTGATCGTCAGGTGGCGGTCTCGAAGGTCCCTAAAATAGTCGAGATGGTCTAGCTCTGCCTCGTTGACCGGGGTTTCCGATGGGGCCACCGCCCGTTCCATCAAGAGATTCCTTTTCGATGCAGAGAATCCCCGTCTCAGCGCGTCATCAAAGGAACACTCGCCTGCCAAGTCCATTCATCCTACCCCAAAGGGGGACCCACTTCAAACGACCACGGAGATGGGGATTTGGGCGGGGTTGGCGATTGGAACGGTCTGGGATAGAATGAAAAAAATTCAAGAGGATGGGCACAGGTGTTCGGAAAGAAACCCCGGTCTCCTTCGCAATCAGGAGCGACAAGAATGAAAGCTCAGGAAGTTGGTTTGAGAGCACGGCCTAAACCGGCCCAGGGCAAGAAGGGTCGTCGCCAGGTCATAACTTTCACCTTTTACCAGGTCGATCCGGCCTGGCGGCGTCTAGAGGAAAAAGAACGTGAGCGGGGAAAGGAGGAGCTCATTCAGATCCTCCGGGAATACGCGAAGGGTCTCATCATTCGGAGCTACTCCCTGGTCGGGCTGAGGGCCAACTGTGACTTTCTGCTCTGGCGGATCGGGGAGGATCTGGAAACCTTGCAGGAGATGAGTGCCAAACTTCTCAAGACGGGGCTTGGGAAGTACCTCACCGTTGCCTACTCCTATCTAGCCATGTCCAAGGTCTCACAGTACGAGGACAAGATGAACCCTGAACACAGCAAAGAACGGGAGCGGCTCACACCCTCAGGTGCGCGCTATATCTTCGTTTATCCCTTTGTGAAGCAGCGAGCGTGGTATGCGCTGCCGTACAAAGAGCGCCAGCGGATTATGGACGAGCATATCGCGGTCGGCAGCCGCTTTCCCTCCGTCAAGCTCAGCACCAGCTATTCCTTTGGTCTGGACGACCAGGAGTTTATGTTGGCTTTTGAGAGTGACCATCCCGGGGACTTCCTGGACCTGGTGATGGAGCTTCGTGGAAGCGAGTCCAGCCGCTTCACGGAACAGGACACCCCCATCTTCACTGGAATCGCCCGAAGCTTCGAAGAGACCTTGGACCTGCTGGGATAGGCGAGAAAAGAGGGCTCAGGATTTTTTAGATGGCCCTTCTGCGATAGCCCGCCGGATAGTTGCCACCAGACCCTCAAAATCCTCATCGGGGCCCTCCATGGCCTCGGCGACCACTCGGACGGCCCCTGGCCCAGACTCCCCCAACCCCACCTCAACGGCGCGGCGGATCTGCCGCTGAGCCCACACAGAGGTGTCTCCCACCCTTCGCCACCTGGCGAAGTGTTTGATGAGGCCGAGCCCCGCGACATCCAGGGCCACGAGGTTCCCGCTCGCCATGACGAGCCGGGTGGGCACCGCCTCTCCACTCCAGGGGCCTCCCGCGATCATGCTCTGGGTCCCATCCGCAACGATCAGATGGGGCTGGGCGGCGAGGTTCACCTCGGCGATGATCTCCTCCCACTGGGGGGAGCCATAAAGAGAGGGGCGGTTTCGGGGGTGGACCAGTCCGATGGTGTTCTTGAGGGAGATGCTGTAGGTGGCCGAGCGGTGGGTCTTGATGACGGGAACGCTCACCAGCCGTTCCGCCTCCAGGGCCACCCGGGCGAAGAAAAAGCTCTTGGCGAACTGGGCCTCCTTCGGGCTGACCTTCACCCAAGGGCCGTCGTCGAAGTCGATTACCTCGGCTCCCGCCTCTTCTGCCGCCTGCCGAATGCCGGTCGCCTCGATATTCTTCCGCGTTGGAAGCGTGAGAAAGGCCGACATGTCACCCACCTGGACCTTCCTTGCCCCCGCCTCGAGGAGCATCGTGACCACTGCGGCGACCACCGCCGGGCTCGTCGTGGAGGGGGGCGGCTGGGACGCCACGACGTTCGGCTTGACGAGGACCTGGCGGCCCCTCACGTCCAGGCGCTCGATCCCGCCCAGGAGGTCCACCGCCCGTCTGACCATGGCCTCGGGGTCATTGCCCCGGACGATGGAGACGGGGTTCTCTCCAGCCCGGCCAAAAAGGGTGGGGGAGGGGGCCCGGGGGGCGACTTCCTCCCCCTTTGGGCTGAAGAGGAGCTGTCGCAGGATCGCCCGAGGCCGTGGGAGAAAGAGGGCCCCGAGGGCAAGTAGGGCGAGATAGAGCCAGGCGCGCCGGCTAAATTTCAAGACGCATTTCCTAAATGAGGCAATCAGGATTTTAGTTTTTAAAGAGAAGTGATTTTGACTGTAGAAAAGGGATTTGGCAAGCGTGAGATGAATGGGGGGCCGGTGAGGGCGATATCAAAGACGTGGGGCCTCTCTTCGCTCGGACGGTCAGTCGGCGAAGAGAGGCCCCCACTCCTCACGAGGCCCCTGTCAAATGGCGGGGCTAGATCTCTTTTTTAGTCTGGCTTCTTCCGCAAAAAGGTCGGTATGTCGAGCTCGTCCTCCTCGTAGGGTTGGTAGGCGAGAGCGCCGCTCGTCGGCAGGCTAACCCGGGAGGGGAGTCCCCTTCGGACATGGGTTGGGATGTCGAGGTTCTCGCGGGAGACTGACCGAAGGTGCCGCTCGCCCCTCACCTCGTCTCCAAATCCGGTGGCGATGACGGTGACCCGGATATTCTCCTTCATCTCTTCTTCGATGACGGCCCCGAAGATGATGTGGGCGTCGTCGTGGGACGCCTCCTGAACGAGGGTCGCCGCCTCGTTGGTCTCGTATAGCGTGAGGTCAGGGCCGCCGGTGACGTTGATGAGGATCCCCTGTGCTCCCTGGATGGAGGACTCCTCCAAGAGGGGGCTGGAGATGGCCCGCTGGGCTGCCTCCACCGCCCGATTTTCGCCTGATGCCGTCCCCGTCCCCATGAGGGCCATGCCCATGTCGACCATGATGGTTTTAACATCTGCGAAGTCCAGGTTAATGAGCCCCGGGACGGTGACGAGGTCAGAGATCCCCTGGACGGCCTGGCGAAGGACGTCATTTGCGACGCGGAAGGCTTCGGTCAGGGTCGTGTTGCGCGCGATGACGTTCAGAAGCCGCTGGTTTGGGACGGTGATGACGGTGTCGCAGGCTTCCTTGAGTTCCTTGAGCCCTGCGTCAGCCTGCGAAAGGCGCTTTTTCCCCTCAAAGAGGAAAGGTTTCGTCACCACGGCGACAGTGAGGGCTCCACGGTCTTTCGCAATTTCGGCGATGACAGGGGCCGCCCCGGTCCCTGTCCCTCCCCCCATACCGGCCGTCAAGAAGACCATGTCGCTCCCCGCCAGCATGTCCGAGACGCGCTCTGCGTCCTCTAGAGCGGCCTTTCGCCCGAGCTCGGGGTTGGCCCCAGTCCCGAGTCCCATGGTGGACTGGGTTCCCAACTGGAGCTTCGTGGGAGCAGGTGAGCTGTGGAGGGCCTGGAGATCTGTATTGGCGGCGATGAAATCCACGCCCTGCACCCCGAAGGCGATCATAGCGCTAACGGCGTTCCCACCCGCGCCACCGATGCCGATGACCTTCAGCTTTGCCCCGATATGGAGATCTTCTCCCAGTTCAAAGAGCATGTCGTCTCCCCCTTTGTGCGATATCCGACAGAAAGGTTCCTCCCCTATGTCCGAAACACCTGGTCAAACCGCCCCCGCTTGAAAGGTTTCCACCACCTCCGATAGAGGATCGACGGAAATCGGCTTCCCTCTCCATTGAGGCGCCACTGACGTCCTTTGAGTCTTTCCGACTGGCCGTAAAGGAGTAGGCCTACGGCGGTGGAATGGACGGGGCTTCGGACGTGCTGGACCAGCCCTCCGCCCATCCCCATGGGGACTCCCAGGCGGATCGGGAGCCCAAGGATCTCTTCGGCGAACTCCGTCATCCCTGCCATGAGGGTAGTCCCGCCGGTCAGAACGAGGCCCGAGGCGATGAGATCCTTATAGCCGTTCTTTTGAATTTCTTGGCGGACCACCTGCAAGATCTCCTCCAGTCGGAGTTCGATGATCTCGCAAAGGATCCGTCGGGAGAGGATGCGAGGCTCCCGGCCTCCGACACTCGGGACCTCAAGTGTTTCCTCCCGGTCCACCTGAGTCGAGCTGGCGCACCCAGATCGCCGCTTGATGCGCTCGGCTTCATGGGTGGGCGTGCGAAGTCCGATGGCGATGTCCCGGGTGACATGGTCCCCCCCCAGGGGGATGACAGAGGTGTATCGGATGGCGGCATCGTAGAAGACGGCGATGTCAGTCGTCCCACCTCCGATATCCACCAAGGCCACCCCGAGCTCTCGTTCATCGTCGGTGAGGCAGGAGAGGCTCGAGGCCAGCTGCTCCAGGACGAAATCCTTCACCTCTAGACCTGCTTGCTCCACGCTCCGGACGAGGTTTTGGGCGGCTGTCGCGGCCCCCGTCACGATGTGGACCTTTCCCTCCAGGCGGATGGCCGAGATCCCATGGGGGTCCCGGATCCCGTTCTGGTGGTCCACGACATATTCCTGAGGCAGGACATGAATCACCTCGTGGTCCTGGGGCACGTTGACGGCCCGGGCCGCTTCCAAGACCCGCGACACGTCATCAGAAGTCACCTGGCGGCCCTTGACGGCGACAATCCCATGGCTGTTAAAGCTCCGGATGTGGCTCCCCGCGATTCCAACGTGAACATCGTGGACCTTGACGTTTGCCATTCGTTCGGCCTCGTCTACCGCCGAGGCGATGGACTCGACCGTTTGCTCCATGTTGACGACAACGCCCCTTCGGAGTCCCCGCGAGGGGTGGGTCCCCACGCCGAGGATGTCCACCGTTCCCCCCTCGCCAGGGACCGCGATGAGGGCGCAGATCTTCGTTGTTCCCACGTCAAGGCCGACTATGTAGTCGCTCCGTTTCACGTCCTTAGTTCCTCCGTCCCCTTTCAGAACCTTGGCGGACAACGGCACGGGGGCCCATGGAGAGGTCCACCTCTGCGGGCCAAGGATTTTTTGCCCAAAGAGAAAGGAGGGTCCCGAAGCGCCGCAGCCCCTGACGAAGATCCTCGCGCCCCAGGCGAAGGCGAGTTGTCTGGCCTTCCCTTCCTTCTATGTCTGTTGTCAAGGTCACTCCCTCCCTGAGATCCACTTCCTTCACACGCACCCCGAGGGGGCGAAAAGCATCAAAGAGCTGGAGGATTTCCAGGCCGATGGAGAGACCTTCGACCCCGCGTGGCTGTGACCCTTCGGAAAAATCGTCCAGGCTTGCCCCTTTCGCCAGGGGCGCGATGAGGACCGGGTATCTCTCTGAGCCTTCTCCCGCCCGGCCGAGAAGGGTGCCCTCTTCGTCCAGGAGAAGACCTCCTTTTCCCTGCAGGACCGCGGCCGGACGCCTCTCCTTCACCTCCACTTGCAGCCTCCCCGGGAGTTCACGCTGAAGTACCGCGGATCGGATCCAGGGATGACCTTCGAGCCTCCGCTTGAGGTCTTCAAGGTCGAGTTCCAGAAGGTTCGCCCCTTCGGGAAGGGCGAGCGTCCCGATGGCGACAGAGCGGCTGAGATGCTCAAGGCCCTTCACCATGACCTCTTGAAGGCGAAAATAGGGGCTCGCAAGGGCCCATCGGTAGGCCCCGAAGATGCTGAGCCCAAGCGTGACCAGGACGAAGACCCTAAGCGCCTTTCGGGCGGTGAGCTTGGCGCCAGCGCGAGAAGAGTCTCTCCGGGATCTGGGCTTTCTCCGGGTCCCCCCCCGTTTGTTTGCTTTCAAGGGGCGCCCTTTCTTCATGGGGCCTCTCCCACCCAGTGGATCTCGAGCTCCAGGCGCTCGCCCGCCGAGTCATTCACCTGCTTCTGGATGGCCCGGATGAGGGTCTCCACATTGGTTGCCGTTGCCCCTCCGCGGTTGATGATGAAATTGGCGTGGACGGCTGAAACCTCGGCACCCCCGACCCGCAGGCCCTTCAGCCCTGTCCTCTCAATCAACTCAGCTGCGTCGAAGGCCCCTTTAGGGTTCTTGAAGACTGACCCAGCGCTCGGCGAGGAAAGGGGCTGCGTATCTCGCCGTTGCCTGACTCGGCCTCGGATGTCCGCCATGACTTCCTTTCGGGGTCTATCCCGGAACCGGAGGACCGCCCCGACTAGCGCCCCTACCACAGGAAAGGCGGTCTTTCGGTAGCCAAACTCGATGTCCCTGCCCGGGACCAGCCAGAACTTTCCCTCTCCGTCTATCACGTCCACCGAGACGACAGCGTCTCCGATGAATTTAGTGGCTGTGCCGGCGTTCATGATGAGGGCCCCACCCAGGGTTCCGGGAACGCCCGCAAGATATTCGATCCCCCCGAGACCGCCCTCTGCGGCGCGAAGGAGAACGTCTGAGAGCCGGGCCCCGGCTCCCGCTCGGACCAGGGCTCCCTCTGATGTCCGAGAGAGGATCTGGATTCCGTCGAACCCGCGTCCCAGGGTGATGACGATCCCGCGGACCCCTTGGTCCGAGACGAGGAGGTTGGTTCCCCCGCCGATGATGCGGACGGGGATCTGATCCGCATGGCCCCTTGAGAGAATTTCTTTAAGGGCTTCCATGTCATGGGGAGTCACCAGGGCCTCGGCCGGTCCCCCGATCCGATATGAGGTGTGCTCCCCCAAGGGGGCATCGGTGCGAACCTCGGCGCGAAGTCGTCCGAGCCACTCCATCCAGTCTTTCCGCTCCAAGGTCCCTCAGTCCTCCCGTCCGGAGGGGACCGGGTGTTTCTCCTGAAGTCGCTTCAGGAAGACCGGCCCCACTTTTCCTACGTCTCCCGCTCCCAGGGTCAGGACGACGTCCCCCGAAGTGGCCTCCTGGAGGAGGTAATCCACGGCCGTCGTCAGGTCCTCCACGAAGTCCGCTGGCGTCCGTCCCCGGGCCTGGATGCCCTCGTGGATCTGACGGGCATCGGTACCCGGGATGGGTGTCTCTCCAGCCGGATAGATCGGGAGGATGGCCACCCGGTCCGCCGCGTCGAAGGCGTCAAAAAAGTTGGAAAGGAGGAGGCGGGTTCGGGAATAGCGATGGGGCTGAAAGAGGACGAAGAGGCGCTTTTCTGGCCACCTGCTTCGTGCGGCTTCCAGCGTCGCCTGGATCTCCTTCGGGTGATGACCGTAGTCGTCCAGGACGGCAATCCCCTTGGCCTCCCCCAGTTGCTCGAAGCGGCGCTGAATCCCCGTGAATTCCTTCAGGGCTCGGCGGATGGCCGGAAACCCGATCTCAAGCTCGGTGCCCACGGCAACGGCCGCCAAGGCGTTTGCCACATTGTGAAGGCCAGAGAGCTGGATTTGGACGGCTCCCAGGCGCTTTGATCCACGCCGACCCCTGGAAGCCTGACCGGCCACAAACTGTGTCCCCTCTGCCTCGTGGGAGATCTCGCAGGCGGTGTAATCGGGGTTCCCGGTGAGCCCGTAGGTGACGTACTTTCGCTCTACCCGAGGAAGAATTTCGCGGATGGCCGGGTCATCAGAGCAGAGGACGGAAAAGCCGTAGAAGGGGATCTGATTGATGAACTGGATGAAGGCCTCCTGGATGGCCCCGAAGGTGCCGTAGTGGTCCAGATGCTCGGTGTCCAGGTTTGTTACGACGGCGACTGTGGGGGTGAGGCGGAGGAAGGAGCCGTCGCTCTCATCGGCCTCGGCGACCAGGTAATCCCCGGTCCCCAGCTTCACGTTGGACCCCAAGCTGTTGACGCGCCCCCCAATCACTGCGGTGGGGTCCAGCCCCCCCTCGGCCAGCGCGGCCGCGATGAGGGAGGAAGTGGTGGTCTTCCCATGGGCTCCTGCCACGGCCACCCCAAATTTCATCCGCATGAGCTCGGCCAGGACCTCGGCCCGAGGGATGACGGGAAGCTTCCGCGCTCTGGCCGATGAGAGTTCGGGATTGTTCGCGGCCACCGCTGAGGAGTAGACCACGACATCCACGTCCTGGACGTGGGCCGAGTCATGCCCCTCCATGATCCGAACACCCAGAGAAGAGAGGCGGTTTGTCACATCAGTCAAAGCGACGTCCGAACCGCTCACGGTGTACCCCAGGTTCAGAAGCACCTCGGCGAGGCCAGACATCCCCATTCCCCCAACGCCCACAAGATGAATGCGGCGCATGCGTCGAAGGAAGGCGTGGCCTTCAACCAGATCTGCGATCAAGTTCCGGCTCCTCTGACTTCCCCTGAGTCACGCTGAGGAGGAGGTCGACGATGCGCTGAGAGGCCCCCGGTTTGGAAAGAGACCGGCTGGCCCGGGCCATTTCTTGAAGCCTCGCGGGATCGGATCCAAGGGAGAGGACGGTCTCCGCCAGTCGGCCCTGCAACTCCTTCTGGGGGATTAAGAAGGCCCCTCCCTCCTGTGACAAGTAGCTGGCATTCATGAACTGATGGAAGCCCGCTTTGGATGGTAGGGGGACCAAGATGGCCGGGCAGCCTGCCGCTGTCAGCTCCGAGACCGTCAGGGCGCCCCCCCGCGCAAGGACCAAATGCGCCCGCCGATAGGTTTTGGCCATGTCCCGGATGAAGGAGGAGACCTCGGCCTCTATCCCCCATTTCGCATAGGCCTCCTTGAGCCGCCCGAGGTCGCCCTCGCCCGTGATGTGGATAATGCGAGGGGGAGGCTGAGCCTTGGACCAGCGGGGGAGGGCCTGAAGGACCGCCTCGTTGATGGCCCTCGCCCCTTGGCTCCCACCTAAAATGAGGAGTGTGAAAGCGTCTTGCTCTGGGGGGTTTGTCTCGGCCAGGCGCTCGATCTCCTGTCGGATGGGGTTTCCTGTGAAGAGGGCCTTTCCAGGGGGGAAATACTCCTCTTCTCCCGGCAGGCCAAGGGCAATCCGGGACGCCATCCGGCTCAGGAACCGGTTGGCGGCCCCCGGGCAGGCATTTGGCTCCATCAAGACAATGGACCGTCGAAGGAGCCAGGAGGCGATCACCACGGGGGCGCTGGCGTACCCACCCGCACCCAGGACCACATCGGGACAAAAAGCTCTCAGGATGGCAAGGGCTTGCAGCCCACCCCACCCAAGCCTCAGGAGAGACCGCAGCTTTCCCCACAGCGACACTCCTTTCAGACCTCCCGCGAAGATGAGGCGATGAGGGAGGCCTGATTCCTGGAGGATACGAGTATCCAAGGGTCGTCGCGCGCCGACGAGAAGGACCTCCCCTTCGGGGACGCGCGAAAGCCATTCTCGCGCCACCGCAATGGCCGGAAAGAGATGGCCTCCCGTACCGCCGCCTCCGATTAGAAGCCGCATCCACACCTCTTCGGTTCATCTCGCCCTTTCATTCCCTTTTCCCCCCGCAATGCTGAGGAGGATTCCCACACTCGCCAGAGACACGAGGAGAGCTGAGCCCCCTGTGCTGATGAAAGGGAGGGGGAGCCCCTTGGTGGGGAGGAGGCCTACGGCGACCGCGAGATGAATGAGCGTCTGGGTCCCCAGGAGGCTCGTCAGCCCCGCAGCCAGAAGAGCCCCAAAGGAGTTGTCGCATCGAAACGCCACCCGGGCCCCCCGGAAGATGAGAAGGCCAAAGAGGAACATCAGGCCCAGGGCCCCGAGATATCCCAACTCCTCTCCCACGACGGAGAAGATGAAATCCGTATGGGGTTCGGGGAGGAAAAGAAGTTTGGCTTTTCCCTGAGCCAAGCCCAACCCTGTCCAGCCCCCCTGGCCCAGCGAGAGATAAGACTGGATCAACTGAAACCCTGACCCCTGGGGATCTCCCCAAGGGTCCAAAAAGGAGATGAGGCGAAGCCTCCGGTATCCGGCCGAGAGGATGAAGCCAAAGAGCACCGGGAAGACAACCCCTGCCGTCCCCAGCAGGTGAAGGGGCCGTACCCCTCCCACATAAAGAAGGACGCAGGCGACAGACACCATCAAGAGTCCCGTCCCGATGTCGGGCTGAAGGAGAACGGGAATCGTGAGGGCCCCAACCCCGAGGGCGGCGGGCAGAAAGTGGGCCTTGAAAGTCTTTTCCTGCTTTCCTGAGAGAAAACGGGCCAGGAAGAGGATCATGGCGATCTTGGCGAACTCTGCCGGCTGAACCGAAAGGGGGCCCCAGCGAAACCACCGTCTGGCACCGCCCACCTCCCTTCCGATCTCGGGCAATAAGACGGCAATGAGGGACACCAGGCTGAGGGCGAAGAGGGGATAGGCCAAAGGGCGCCACCTGTCGTAGTTCGTCCCCATTAGGGCAAGCCCCCCCAGGAGGCCCACAGTCCCAAAGAGGATCTGGCGTTTTCCGAAATAGGACGGGTCGCCAAAACGCTCGAGGCCCACGACGGCGCTGGCGCTGTAGACCATCACGATCCCCATCCCGAGAAGGACGACCGTCGTCCCCAATAGCCAGGGGTCGGAGACCCGAAGGGCCCTCATGAGGGGAGCGCCTCCACCAGACGGATGAACTCATTTCCCCGGTCCTCATAGTCCACAAACATGTCGAAGCTGGCGCAGGCCGGCGAGAGGAGAACGACGTTCCCAGGCGAGGCGGCGTCGGCCGCCATCTGAACCGCCTCGACCAGGCTCTTGGCCTCCTCACATTGCGTCAGCCCTGCAAAGGCGGATCTGAATCGGGCGCGGGCCTCCCCGATGAGGATGAGGCGTTTGACCCGGTCCTGGACGAGCGGCCGAAGGGGGGTGAGGTCGCTCCCCTTGTCGCGCCCGCCGGCGATAAGGACGATGGGCGAATCGAAGCTCTCTAGGGACCTCTGGGTTGCCCCCACGTTGGTCCCCTTAGAGTCGTTGAAGTAGCGAACACCCCGCCGCTCGCGCACCCACTGGAGGCGGTGAGGCAAAGGTTGAAAGGCCCGGATGGCCTCGCCCATAGCCCCGGGGGAAATCTCTAGGGCCCCGCCCACGGCGATGGCCGCCAGGACATTTTCGAGATTGTGAAGACCGACGAGTGGAAGCTCGTCCCGGCGGCAAACGGGGGTCGCCTCCGCCCCGAAAGAGAGGAGAAGGTTTTCATCCTGAAGGAAGGCCCCTCGCTCGACAGGTCGGGTTCGGCTGAAATGGAGGGTCTGCCCCTTGGCATCTCGGCCGAGGTCCAGGACCAAAGGGTCATCGGCGTTCAGGACCAGAAGATCCGTCTGTCCCTGACGTGCGAAGATGCGCCGTTTCCAGGAGAGATAGTCCTCCAGGGTCGGGTGGCGGTCCAGGTGGTCTGCAGTGATGTTGGTGAGAAGGGCGACATGGGGCCTGAAAGTCTCCACCCATTCGAGCTGGAAGCTGCTCACCTCGACCACCATGAAGTCGGCCGAAGGCTCCTCATCGATGGCCCCGATGAAGGGAGAGCCGATATTGCCCACCCCGGGCGCCCGAAAGCCTCCAGCCTCCAGGAGGGCGCTCACGAGCTGAACCGTCGTCGTCTTTCCATTGGTCCCTGTGACGGCGATGACGGGGACAAGGCAGAAGCGGAAGGCGAGCTCGACCTCGCTCCAGACGGGCACCCCCGCGCCAAGTGCTCGAAGGATCATAGGGTGATCTCTTGAAATGCCCGGGCTCACCACGAGACCGTCGGCGGATTCGAAGAGCACTTCAGGGTGTCCCCCCAGGGCCTGCTCGACCTCTTTAGGAAGTCTCGCCAGAACCTCAGCAAGCTCGGCCTCCCCGCGAAGGTCTGTCACGGTCACCTTTGCCCCCCGGGAGGCGAGGAAGCGGGCCGCAGCCACCCCTGTGCGGGCGAGGCCCATGACCGTAAAACGCCTGTCTCGAAGGTCCACCGTTTTGGCCGCCTGGGGCATTGTCAAAACCTTCATCGCAACTTGAGGGTGCTTAGACTGAGGAGAGCCAAGATGATGGACACGATGAGAAATCGCACCATCACCTTGGGCTCCTCCCAGCCCTTCATCTCGAAGTGGTGGTGGATGGGGGCCATGCGGAAGATCCGCCGGCCTGTCAGGCGATAAGACGCGACTTGCAGGAGCACCGAGACGGCCTCCAGGACGAAGATCCCACCGGCAATGAGGAGGGCGAACTCCTGCCTGGCGATGACGGCCACCGTCCCCAGCGCCCCGCCGAGGGCCAGGGCGCCTACGTCGCCCATGAAAACCTGGGCGGGGTAAGCGTTGAACCACAGGAAACCCAGGCTTGCCCCCAGCATGGCGCCGCAGAAGATGGCGAGCTCCCCGGCCCCCCTCACGTGAGTGATCTGGAGATAGCCGGCGAAGACGATGTTGCCCGCTAAATAGGAGAAGATGACAAAGGCGATGGCCGTGATCATGAAAGGGCCTATGGCGAGACCGTCAAGGCCGTCCGTCAGGTTGACGGCGTTTGAGGTCCCCGCAACTACAAGCAGGACGAAGGGGATATAGCCCCAGCTGAGGTAGGGGAAAACCCCCTTGAAGAAGGGGACGGCCAGGCGGCCGCTGGCCTCAGGGTTGATGGGGTCAAAGAACATGAAAAAAGCGACCCCCAACCCGACCACCAACTGCCCGATCAGCTTCTGGTAAACCCGAAGTCCCTTCCCCTGGTTTCGGAAGATCTTCAGATAGTCGTCGACGAATCCGATGACTCCAAAACCCAGCGTCGCGAGGAGGGCCACCCAGATGTAGATGTTTCCCAGGTCGGCCCAAAGGAGGGTGGGGACGACGAGGGCTATGATGATGAGAAGGCCGCCCATGGTCGGCGTCTCCCCCTTCATCTGGTGGCGCTCGGGGACATCCTCACGGATCTTCTGGCTGACCTGATGCGCACTCAGCTTTCGGATGAGCCAAGGGCCAAGGATTAGGCTGATCAGGAGGCCCGTCAGGGTGGCAGCGGCGGTTCGAAGGGTGATGAACCGAAAGAGGTTGAAGAAGATGTGGGATTCCCGAAGGGGAGTGAGAAGAAGATATAGCATTAGCTGTCCAGCCCCTCCAGGATCCGCTCCATGGCCATCCGCCGCGACCCTTTCACGAGGACCCAGTCTCCCTTGTGCAGGTTGCGCCTCAGCCAGCGCGACGCCTTGGCAGGGGCGTCACAGCGGATGATCCGGCGTCCCTCCATCCCCCGCCGCAGGGCCTCGTCGGCGATGAAGAGGGCCTGATCCCCCAGGACCAGAAGGTAATCGACTCCGTAGGTCTTCTTGCTTCCTGGCAGGCCTGCCGGCACTCTCGCCATGGCCGCAACGGTCGCTCCCAGGGTGCGGTGAGCATCCGCCCCCCGCCTCCCGAGCTCCAGCATGTCGCCGAGAATGACGATGGACCGCCCGCCGTTTCGAAGCGTTAAAAAGGTTTCGAGAGCGACCTTCGCCGAACGGGGGTTGGCGTTATAGGCGTCGTCCACCCAGTGAACCCCGTTGGCGAGTCGGCGCACCTGCAGCCGTCCCTTCGGGGGTTTGAGGCCGCTCAGTCCTTCCGCAATGGCGTCGACAGGGAGCCCGATGGCGCGACCCACCGCGGCCGCCGCCAGGGCGTTGAGGACATTATGCTCGCCAAGGGGCCGGATGCGAAGGCGACGTGTTTCCCCCGCCGTCCGAAGGGTGAAAGCCATGCCGCGCATTCCCAAGGATTTTAGTTCGGCCGCTTGCACTTCGACCTTGGCGCCCCGGCCGAACAAGATCACTTTCCCCCCTTTGGTCCGAAAGCGTTTTGCCAAGCGCAGGCAGTGGCCATCCTCTCCATTTGTGACCAACACCCCCCGGCCGCCCATAACCTTCACCATCTCGCCCTTGGCCTCCCGGACCGCACTCACGGACCCCAGATAGGCCAGGTGGACGGGGCTGACATTGGTGAGGACGCCCACCCTTGGCCTTGCGATCTCCGTGAGTCGGTGGATCTCGCCCGGCCTGTTCATCCCCATCTCCACCACGACAGCTTCGTGTTCCCTCCCCAGGTGAAAGAGAGAGAGGGGGAGGCCGATGAGATTGTTCAGGTTGCCCGGGGATTTTAGAACGCGAAGGCGGGTCCCGAGGACCGCCGCCGCCATCTCCTTCGTCGTCGTCTTGCCGCTGCTTCCCGTTACGGCTACGAGAGGGACAGAGAAGCGCTGGCGGTGGAAGGCTGCGAGGTCGCCCAGGGCCTGAGTGGTGTCACGAACGTGGATGAGAGAGACCCTCTTTTTCCCACTCCAGGGGGAATGCCAGCTGGGGCCGACCAGGATTCCCCCGCAACCCCGCGTTAAGGCCTCGGGGATAAATTGGTGGGCGTCGTGCTTTTGACCCACGATGGGGATAAAGAGCTGGCCCGGAAGGACGGTCCTGGAGTCAGTGGAAACGCCCTTCAGGGGGGCGTTTTGGGGGCCTGAGAGAAGCTTGCCCCCGGTGGCCGAGACCACCTCGCTCACTCGAAAAAGGGCCACCTCAGTGGACCTCCCGAGCCCGATGGGTTCCCTTGCCGTAACCCAGTTCTCGAATGGCCACCCTTGCCTCTTCCCGGTCGTCGAAGGGAACGACCTCTCGGCCGAGGATCTGATAGTCCTCGTGGCCCTTTCCCGCGATCACGATGCCGTCTCCCGCCTCAGCCATCCCAATGGCTTCGCGGATCGCCTTTCGACGGTCTACGCAGGTTGTGTATTGCGAAGGCCCCTTTCCCAGGCCCTTCAGCCCCACCTCGATCTCCCGAATGATGGCCTCGGGGTCTTCAGTCCGGGGATTGTCGGAAGTGATGAGGACGAAATCTGCGACCTTCCCGGCCGCCGTGCCCATTCGGGGCCGCTTGGTCCGGTCTCTGTCTCCACCGCATCCCATGACGGCGATGAGGCGCCCTTCAATGAGCTCCCGGGCGACGTTCAGGACGCGGCTGAGAGCTTCCTCGGTATGAGCGTAATCTACGACGACAGTAAAGGGTTGGCCAAGGTTGATCGGCTCGAAGCGGCCAGGGACCGAGGAGAGGTTTGAGACGCCGACTTGAATGGCCTCGGTGTTGAGACCCAGGGCGAGGGCCGTGGCCACTGATGAAAGGATGTTGTAGACATTGTGAGTCCCAAGTAAGGGGGAGCGAAGTGACATTGGCCCCCGGGGACAGCGAAGCTCAAAGGAAAGCCCGGACCAGCCTGCGGTTACCCCTTTGGCGCCCACTGCGGCCTCCGAGTCTAGCCCATAGGTGAGGCCCTCCTTCCCCCCCCGAGTGCCCACCATCCCCTTCCAGATGCGCTGGCCGTAAGGATCGTCAATATTCACCACGGCTGCTCGCAGGGGATGCTCCCTGAAGAGACTTTCCTTGGCGGCAAAATAGTTCTCAAGGGAGTGATGAAAATCTAGATGGTCCTGAGTGAGATTGGTGAAGACGGCGACGTCGAACTCCATCCCCCGGACGCGGTCCAGGGCCAAGCCGTGGGAGGAGACCTCAAGGAGGCAGTGGTCCAGGCCCTCGTCCACCATCTTGCGGACCGTCCCTTGAAGCTCCGGGGCCTGAGGTGTGGTTTGACCTGCGGGGGAAGATTTTTGGCCGATCCGGTACGAAATGGTTCCGATGACGCCCGGGCGATGGCCCGCAGCCTTCAGGATAGACTCGGTGAGGTAGGTCCAGGTGGTCTTGCCATTGGTTCCGGTGACGCCGAGGACCCTGATCTCATCTGAGGGGTGACCATAAAAGACATCCGCCAGGTGGGCGAGGACCCGGCGCGTATCGGGGACGGTGATGACGGTGACTTCCCTTGAGGCGGTGGGGACCTTCGCCACCTCTGAGACCACCACGCCCACCGCCCCGCGTTTGATGGCCTCCTCTACATGGATGTGGCCGTCAGTCTGGGATCCTGGCAGGGCGATGAAGAGGTCCCCCGGGCAGAGGCTTCGAGAATCATAAGAAAGGCCACTGGCCTCAACCCCCTGGGGTCCTCTGACCTGGTGACCCGTAAGGCCCGAGATGAGCTGGTCGATACGGGCCAATCCTACCCCCTTCAGGCCCCTGGTTCGGCTGGGTCCCTTCCCGAGCGGAGCGTGAGGGCCTCATCGCGAGGGATCCTGAGATAGCGCAGCGTCCGGCCAGCGATCTCTCGAAAGATGGGGGCCGCCACAGAGCCCCCGTAGATGTCTTCCTTTGGGGAATCGATCGTCACCAGGATGACCACGCGGGGCCGTTCTGCCGGCGAAAAACCTACGAAAGAGGCAACATAGCGCCCATTTTCATAGGTCCCGGTTGCCGGATCCACCTGCTGGGCTGTGCCGGTCTTGCCACCCGCGGTGTAGCCTGGAGGTTTCGCTTTTTTTCCGGTCCCTCGCTCCACAACCCCCCTGAGGGCCTCCCTCAGGGTCTCCGCCACCTCTGCTCCCAAGACCCGTCGGACGATCTTGGGGGCGAAAATGCGGACGGTTCGGCCATTTCGCTCGATGGACTTGACAACGCGGGGGCGCATCAGGTAACCACCATTGGCGATGGCCCCGTAAGCGGCGACAAGCTGAAGGGGGGTGACGGCGATTTCGTGCCCTATGGGCAGGGCTGCCATGGAGGCTCGAGTCCACGCCCGGGGGGGTCTGAGGATTCCGGGAGACTCCCCGGGAAGACCTGATCTGGACCGTTCGCCGAATCCAAAGGCCCGGATGTAGCGATCAAGAAGGGCAGGTCCCACCTCCTGGGCCATCTTGACGGTTCCGATGTTGCTGGATTGTTCGAGGATCTGGCGGACCGTTAGATCCTCATGGGGGTGAAGGTCCTGGATGATCCGCCCTGCGAAGGGCCACCTTCCCCCCTCGACATAGAAGGTGTCCTCTGCATGTCCGCCCCTGCCTTCCAGGTACGCCGCCGCTGTTACCACCTTAAAGGTGGAGCCCGGCTCGTAGACGTCGGCGGCGCTGCGAATGCGCGAGGCCCCCGGCCCGTAGAGTCGAAATTGGTTTGGGTCGAAAGAGGGGACCTCGGCAAGGGCCAAGATGTTCCCCGTCTCCGGCTCCATCACGATGACGGTGCCAGAAGCGGCCCCCACCCTCTGAACGCCGTTGGCGAGGGCTCTTTCTGCGATGTGCTGTATGGACTCGTCCATGGCGAGGACCACATCGCTTCCTCTGAGGCCGGGGGACGGGAGGAGCTCGGGGGGCAGAAGGGTTCGGCCCAGGGCGTCTCTGAAGACCTTTCTGCGGCCGGGGATCCCGCGAAGGTGGACGTTAAGTGCGTACTCCACCCCCGAAAGACCTTCCTCATCTATCCCCACAAAGCCCAACAGTTGTCCCGCCAGATGCCCCTTGGGGTAGAAACGTTTTTTCTCCGGTACAGAATCGATCCCGCCCAGGGCGAGCGCACGCACCTGATCCATCTGGGCGGGGGTGACCTTCCGGCTTATCCACACGAACTCCCTCTTGGACGTCAGGCTCTGCCTGAGGTCTGCCAGCGGGAGGTCGAGTACTTTGGAGAGAAGCCGGGCCGCGGCAGTCGGCTCCGCCAGGGCGGCAGGCCGTGCGAAGACGGAATCGGTGTTCATGCTTAGGGCGAGCATTCGTTTGCGCCGATCCCATATGACCCCACGCTGAGGCTGCAGGGGTTCGATCTTCGTATACTGTCGCTCGGCCCGGCTCATGATAGGCGCGTGTTGGTGGATCTGAAGGTAGTAAAGTCGAACGGCGATCACAGAAAGACCCAGGAAAGAGAGCAATAGAAATCCGGCGAATCGCCGGAGAAAACGGCTTCTCGACATCAAGTCTCGATCCACACGCCGCCGCCTTCTGGAATTTAAAGGCTGGCGAGGACGATCTTTCCGCATCAAGGCTTTCTCCAGTCCTATTTCTCTTGAAGCAGTGACACTTCCTTAGATGCGGGGCGGACCCATCTAAGCTGCTCCGGCGAGGGGTCCGTCATCCCGAGGTCCCTGCGGGCGATCTCATCAATGCGGGAGGGGGACCGAAGGCCGGCCCGCTCCACCTTCAGCTCGGCGTTCAGCTGCGCGAGTTGGGATTTCTCGACCTGGAGGCGATTGAACTCGTAGCCCAGTTGCACCGCCTGGAGGTGAGGCCAGCTGAAGGCCATGGCAGCAAGGAAGATGGGCAGCGGAGAGAGGAGGTAAAACCAAGGACCCCCTCTTCGCCTTTTTCTAGGAGAGGCGCTGCGCCCCCGTCTGGGCATGAACCGGCGGAGAGCGCCCATCAGGGTATCCTCCGTGCCGCCCGGAATTTTGCGCTCCGGGCCCGGGGATTGAGATGGACTTCCTCCTCATCGGGCGTGATAGGCCTCTTGGTGAGGATCTCAAGAATGGACTGACCGCCGCAGACGCAGACGGCGACCGAGGGGGGGCACTGGCACCCCATGGCGAAGTGGCGAAAGGTCCGCTTCACGATTCGGTCTTCGAGGGAGTGATAGGAGATGACACCCAGCCGCCCCTCAGGGGCCATGGCCTCCACGGCGGCATTCAGGGCGAGGGCGAGGGAATCGAGCTCTTGGTTCACGGCGATCCGAAGGGCCTGAAAGGTCCGGGTGGCCGGGTGGCGCCCGCGGGGCCAGCCCTTCCTCGGGATCGTAGAGGCGACGAGGGCTGCGAGCTCGTCGGTCCTCGTAATGGGGTGCTTTTGACGGGCGAGGACAATGCCTCTGGCGATCTGCCGAGCGTAGCGCTCCTCACCGTAGGTGCGCAGGATATCAGTCAGTTCTTCCGCCGAAAGGTCCCGCACCAGGTCCTCTGCTTTCCTCTCCTGGCGCTGGTCCATGCGCATGTCCAGAGGGCCGGGACGCCTAAAGCTGAACCCCCGCTTTCCATCCTCTACAAGAGGGGACGATAGGCCGAGGTCGAAGAGGATTCCCTGCACGGAAGGGACCCCGGCCTCCGCGAGAAGCTGCGTCAGGGCGGAGAAGTTCCCCCGGATGAGGGTCACCTGTTGACGGAAAGGGTCTAAACGTTTTAGGGCTGCCGAGATCGCCTGCCCGTCGCAGTCAAACCCGATGAGCCGAATGCCTGACCCTCCAGCCTGCAACAGGGCCTCCGCGTGGCCCCCGTAGCCGACCGTGGCGTCCACGAGGACGCCCCCTCGGCCGGGCTCCAGGAGGCGGCATACCTGCTCTAGCAGGGCAGGGCGGTGATCCTCACCATGGCCCTCAAAGCGCTCCCCGGAAGACATCAGGGGGGGCTCCTCCAGCATTGGATCTAGAGTGGCTTGTGCGCTGTTATGCTGAAGAGTATTCATCCCTCTCGATCCTTCGTCGAGAGCGCGTGCGCCCGGGTCTAAAAGGCCGGCACAACGCTGTTCAAGAAGGTTGGGAGACGACCTCCCAATATGTTCAACGCAACGATGGCGCCCAGTGCCACGACTGAAATGAGGAAAACGTACTCCACCAGCCCCTGGCCCTCATCATTCCTCAACCACCCTGAAATTCTTCTCCACATCTCTTCTCTTCCCCCTCCTGAAAGGAGTTAAAACCCTATCCCTGAGGATTCGGCGATATCTTCGAGCCTTCCCCGAGAGGCCTCCAAGGTCTTTTGCCACCGTCCTTTGCTCCAGACCTCTATCTTGTTCCCGACCCCGACCACGACGACCTCCTTCTCCAGCCCGGCCTCGCGCCTGAGAACCTCGGGGATGAGGATTCGACCCTGACGGTCCAGGGGGCAGTCCGCCGCGTTGGCATAGAAGACCCTCACAAAGGTCCTGACATCCCTACGGCTGGTTGGAAGTTCCCGCGCCTTTCGCTCCACTTCGTGCCACTCGTCAAGGGGATAGGCGACGATGCAGCCGTCAAATAGGGTGAGGACGAGCTGCGTGAGGGAACGGCCGTTCAAGACGTCACGGAATTTAGAAGGGATACTGAGCCTTCCCTTGGGGTCGAGGGTAAGCTCGTATTTGCCCAAAAACATGGAGAATACCTCCACTCCTTCCCACTTTGGCCCATTTTTCACCCAAATTATTGACTCCTCTCCTACCCTTGTCAAGGGAAATTATTGAAAATCTTGCCTGTGGCACTTTGCCGCGAATTTCTCAAGAAGGGGGGGGGGCTGCCGAATATCCTTGGGGATTCCCGTTCATCCAAAAGAATCCCGTCCCTCGCGATTTTTCACCAGAGAGGGCGCTTTTGAGCTTATTGGGCCATATCAGGGAAAATCAGTTGGTGCGAAGGGCTTCTTATCCCACCGAGGTCAGAAGAACGAGGGTTTCTCCCATTTCCGCAATCGCTCCGTACGTAGCCCGCGTGAGGCCGCCAAGGCTTCGCTTGAAATAGGCCCGGGCGGCCGCGCTCCCGGCCCAGAGGATGAGGAGCAGGATAAGGCCGCGCAGGCCAAGGGCAAGTCCCCCCACGAGGACAGAGATGACCGTGGCGATGGCCAGGCCTCCCCCTTTCAGCTGCCCCACAAAGCCCAGCTCTCCGCTGGGCGCCAGGTAGGGCTCCTTGTAGCTGAGATAGGTTGTTGTCCAGCGGGAGAGGGCAGCAGCGGTGATGAGGGTTGCCGGCCCGGCCCCTGAGGGAATATTGGAGAGGGCGATGACCTTGATGAGGAGAAGGCCGAGAAGGCTGAGGGCCCCGATGGTCCCCAGGTGGCTTTCACCCATGAGCCGGAGGCGCTCCTGCGGCGTTCGCCCGATGAGGAGGCCCTCCAGGACGTTGGCCAGGCCCTCGGCTTGGGCGGCTCGGGTGAAGATGAGAAGGGAAAGGGCGGCGATTACGCCAAAGAGGGCTGGAGAGAAGAGCGCGGTAAAGATGCCTCCGGTGATTGCCGCCGCCGCTCCAACGAGGATCCCCACCAGCGGAAAGTAGGCCGCCCCCGCGGCAAGAGGCGCCCCCCTTTTCCCTCCTCCCGGCCAGAGGGTCATGAAGCGAAGGGCAGAGAGGAACCTTCTCCAGTCGCGCAGGAAGTCCATTGAGTTCCCCTCCTTGGCAGAGATCATCCTGAATCAGATAAACTTGTCATTCTTATCATCTGGCAGAAGAGCGAGTCAATTTTATATCAGAGGTGCTCGCTTTGCGACGTAGCCCCGGATTGAGAAGGAGGCGCGGGTTTTAGGCGAAGCGGGCTGCCCAGACCGGGCTCTCACTCGTAGCAATGCTCATCGGTCGGGAAAGTTCCCTCGGTGACTTCCCGAACGTACTGGGTGACGGCGGCCTTCACCTGCTCCCCAAGAGGGGCATAGGCCTTTGTGAATTTGGGCGCCAGCTCATCGTAGAGACCCAGGAGGTCCTGAAGGACCAAGATTTGTCCGTCGCAGTGGGGACCGGCCCCGATCCCGATGGTGGGGATGTGGACCGCCTCGGTGATGTGGACCGCCAAGGCCGCCGGGATGGCCTCCAGGATGAGGGAAAAGGCGCCTGCTTCGGCAACGGCCCGGGCGTCTTCCAGCACCTGCTCGGCTTCCTGACCGCGGCCCTGCACATGAAACCCCCCCAGATGGTGGACGGCCTGAGGATTGAGGCCCACGTGACCCATCACCGGGATATTGGCCTGCACGAGGGTCCGCACCGTGTCCCCGACGTCGACGCCCCCCTCCAGCTTGACCGCCTCGGCCCCGCCCCACTGGAGCAGCCGACCGGCATTATCCAGCGCTCGTTCCGGGGCACCGTGATAAGAAAGAAAGGGCATGTCGGCCACCAGGAGGGCCCGAGGCTTCGCCCGGGAAACCGCAGCCGTGTGGTGGAGCATATCCGCCATGGTCACGCCGATGGTGTTGGGGAGCCCCATCATCACCATCCCCAGGGAGTCCCCGACCAGGATGATGTCCACCCCGGCGGCGTCCACGAGACGGGCGAAGGTGTAATCGTAGGCCGTGATGGCGGCAATTTTTCGGGCCCCATCTTCTGCGGCCTTTTTCCCCGCGTGGGGCTTTCGGGCTCGAATGTCAGTCGTTGTCACCTTGGCCCGCTCTGCCATCACTCCTCCAAAAAAAACCCCCAGGACAAAGCCCGGGGGGTTCTAGAAGACAAGCACTCTTCGTAGGCTCTACCCCGTCTCGGTCCCTTGAGGATCCAAGCGGCTGTTTAAAAAATAGCGCGCTCTCCTTCCCGCTGTTAATCCAGAAACTCCCCCGCGTGTTTCACATGTAAAAAGGAAAACCCGGACAAGAGAAGAAGAGGTTTGGCCAGCCCCTCATTTTCTGGGGGCGGTCGGCTTGAGTGGGCGCCAGGCGGCCACCAGCTCCGTGAGCATCCTCACCCCGACGCCAGAGGCCCCCTTCGGGGTATACGGAAGGTCGGTGTCCCGCCAGGCGGGGCCCGCGATGTCCAGATGGGCCCAGGGGAACTCTTCGGCGAAGCGAGCGAGGAAGGCCGAGGCCGTGATGGCTCCTCCCCAGCGCCCCCCCGTATTCTTGATGTCTGCGATGTCACTCCTGATGAGGTCGAAATATTCGTCCCACAAAGGGAGTTGCCACACCCGGTCTCCGGTCTTCTCGGCGGCCTGGCGGACCCGATCGACGAGCCCTTCATGGTTTCCAAGGAGTCCGGAGCAGTCCTCGCCAAGGGCCACGACACAAGCGCCTGTGAGGGTCGCGAGGTCGATGACCGCCGCCGGCTTGAACCGCCTCGCATAGGTCAGCGCGTCACTAAGAATGAGCCTGCCCTCGGCGTCCGTGTTGTCGATCTCAATGGTGATCCCCGACATAGAGGTCACGACATCCCCCGGGCGGTTGGCCTTCCCACTCACCATGTTCTCGGTACAGGGAAGGAGGCCCACGACGCGGGTCGGCAGTTGAAGGCGCGAGATGGCCTGGAGGGCGCCCAGTACCGCCGCGGCCCCCGCCATGTCCATCTTCATGGTCCGCATGCCGCTTGAGGACTTGAGATCGAGGCCCCCGCTGTCAAAGGTGACCCCCTTTCCTATGAGGACGACAGGTGGGCCGGGGCGCCCCCGGCCGGGGTACTCGAGGACGATAAACTTGGCGGGAGCCGCGCTCGCTTGGGCGACGCTTAAGAGGGCCCCCATCTTGAGCGCTTGGATCTCCCGCGTCCCAAGGACTCGGCATCGCAACCTGTGCTTTCGGGTGAGCTTCTGGGCCTCTCGGGCGAGAAAGGCCGGCGTGTGGACGTTTCCCGGATGGGTGACCAGATCACGGGCGAAGTGGACCCCCTCGGCCAGAATTTCTCCCCGGCGGACACCACGGCGAAGGGTCTCGGCCTCCTTTCGCTGTGGTGTCAGGAGGCTGACAGACTGGAGCTTCTGGGTGTTCTCCTTCTCTCGCCGCTTGTAGGCCTCCATTCTGTAGAGACCCATCCTCGCCCCCTCGACCCAGGCCTGGGCCCGGGCCTCAGGAGTGGCCCCGGCGAGTGGGGGAAGCTCCACACAGAAGTTCTTCAGGGCCAGGTCTCGGACGGACTTGGCGGCGGCGGCGGCCGCCCCTCGAATGCCGTCGAGCGTGAACTTCTCCTCCTCTCCAAGACCCACCAGGAGAAGGCGCCTTGGCGTCACTCCTTTTGGGCGCTCGAGGAGGGGAATCAGACGGGTCTTTCGGAGTTCGGGTTTGAACTCCCCCGACGCCACCATTCGCCCAATGGCCCCTCTGAGGGCCTTGTCCGCCTCCCGGGCGGCCCCGCGAAGGGCCTTCTTGCCCTTGAAAACGCAGAGGACGGCCAACTCGCTCTTGGCCCCCATCAGGGGCCCTACGGAGACCCTTGTTTGCAAGCTTTCTGTTCTCCCAAAAAACATTCCACCTATGGGTTTAGGCGGATGAGATTAGACGGTCGAATCCTTCGCCACAGTCCCTGGCGCCCAGGGACATTATTTCTGTCCCTTCCAGCGCGTGAAGAGCTCGTTCGGGATGCCGAGGGAGTCCAGCGTCTTTCCGACGACGTGGTTTACCAGGTCATCGATGGTCTTCGGGGCGTGATAGAAGCCCGGGGCCGCCACGACAATGTGCACTCCTATCCGGGACAGGTTCAGCATGTGCTCCAGGTGGATGGGGCTGAGCGGAGTCTCCCGGGGGACGAGGACGAGGCGGCGCTTGTCCTTCAGGATGACGTCAGCCGCGCGGCCAAGGAGGTTTGTGGCTGCGCCCGTCGCGATCATGCTGAGGGTTTTCATGGAACAGGGGACGATCACCATCTTGGTGAAGCAGGCCGAGCCGCTGGCAGGAGTTGCCCCACTGTCGGCGATGTCATAGACGACGTCGGCGTATGTCTGAAGTTCCTTATAGCCGATGCCCACCTCATGCTGCAGGACCCGGATCCCGTCCTTGGTGCAGATGAGGTGGACTTCGATGTCGCTGTCTTTGAGGGCCTGAAGGAGGCGAAGCCCGTAGACGGTTCCGCTTGCCCCCGAGATCCCGACGATGAGTCTCTCTCTCTGTTCGGCCATGCCATCCCTCATGTAGGAGAAAATGGAGTCTACCATAAAACCCGCAGGGGACATTTTACCCAAACAAGATTGCTGGAAGGAAGGTGTTCAATCAGGGCGGCGGGATCTCCACGGTGAGTGTGAGCCAAAAACCCGGCCAAATTGAGAAAGGCCACCCGCGATGTTAGATTAGGCGCATGCGAAAAGAACACGTCGCCGCCCTGAGACAAAAAATACCGGTCGAGAGGGTTCTCGCCGAGGTCGAGGAGCGGCTCGCCTACGCCAAGGACGGGACTCAGCGGGCTGAGGTCCTTCCGGACGTTGTTGTTCGCGCTCTCTCAGTCGAGGAAGTGGAGTTTGTCCTCTCCATCGCCGGGGAGGCGAAGATCCCAGTGACCCCGCGAGGGGCCGGAACCGGCACGACGGGAGGCGCCGTCCCCCTCTTGGGTGGGATCGTCCTCGATCTCTCGGGGATGAGACAGATTAAGGAGATCGACGAGGAGAACCTCATCGCCGTCGTCGAGCCCGGCGTTGTGACCGGCGAGTTTCAGGCCGCCGTTGAAGCCCGAGGTCTTTTTTATCCTCCGGACCCCGCCAGCAAGGACGTCTGCACCCTTGGGGGAAATGCAGCCGAGTGCGCCGGGGGCCCTCGCGCGGTGAAATACGGTGTCACTAAGGACTACGTCATCGGTCTTGAGACGGTGACGCCCGCCTTCGGGCGGATACGGACGGGCGTGCGGACGGCCAAGGGGGTGGTCGGCTATGACCTGACAAAGCTCCTCGTGGGTTCAGAGGGGACCTTGGGCGTCATCACGGAGCTCGTCCTTCGTCTCCTCCCTCAGCCCGAGGCGAGGGGGACTCTGATGGCCACTTTCCCGGATGTCGATCTGGCCTCAAAGTCGGTCTCCTCGATCATCGCCTCCAAGATCCTCCCCTCGAAGCTTGAGTTCCTGGACCGATCGGCCATCGGGGCCGCTGAGGATTACTTGGGGATCGGCCTGCCGGTCAATTCGGATGCCATGCTCCTCATCGAGGTGGATGGGCCGCAAGAGTCTATCCCTCGCCAGCTCGAGCGAATTGCCTCGCTTTGCCGGAAGATGGGGGCCGAGAAGGTCGCGGTGGCCCGGAACGAGGAGGAGGCAGAGGACCTCTGGAGGGCGCGACACTGCCTGTCCGCGGCCCTTATGAGGCTGAAGCCCACCAAGATCAACGAGGACATCACGGTCCCGCGCTCCCGGCTCCCCGAGATGATCCGCAAGCTTCGCGAAATCGGTGAGCGCTATCACCTCCTCATCGCCAACTTCGGCCACGCTGGAGACGGTAACCTCCATGTGAATGTCCTGACGGATGAGCGAGACCGAGAGGGGCTGTCACGGGCCTTGGAGGCGGTGCGGGAGATTATGGTGGCGACGGTGGAGATGGGGGGAACCCTCTCGGGGGAACATGGAATCGGGATGACGAAGTCTGAATATCTTCGTTTGGAGCAGTCAGAAGATCTGATTGAGCTTCAGCGGCAGATCAAAGCTGTTTTTGACCCCCACCACATCTTAAACCCGGGCAAAATCTTCTGGCCTCCGAACCCCTGATTCCTCGGGGGAGTTGGGAAAAAGGGCTTGGCGGGCGGCCTGACGATGTGCTAAAAATGGAACCCTTTTTTAAATCAAGGTCTTCGACGCCGGGGAGTCCGCAGATGAGAGAAGAAGTTGGGCTTTCGCCTGGAAAGGCAGTCGGGGACCCTCAGCATCTCTCGGGCCCCCTTCGCGGCAAGCTGGATAGGGCCATCAAGAAGGCCCAGTCCTGGATCTTGGAGCGCCAGGACCCTCAAGAGGGTTTTTGGGTGGCGGAGCTTCAGGCCGACACCACCCTCACTTCCGATTACGTCATCCTGAAAAGCTTTCTGGAGGCCCTGGAGCCTCGCAGGCGGGAGAAGGCTGTCCGCCATCTGGAGATGACCCAGCTCCCCGATGGGGGCTGGAACATCTACCACGGTGGCCCCAGCGAGATCAACGCCACCGTGAAGGCCTACTTTGCCTTGAAGCTGGGGGGGGTGGCGCAGGGCGCCCCCATCCTGGAGCGGGCGAGGGAGGCCGTCCTTCGGATGGGAGGCCTTGAGCGCGCCAACATCTTCACGAAGATGTACCTCGCTCTGCACGGTCAGTTCGAGTGGGAAGACATCCCCTCCATGCCCGTCGAGATGATGTTCCTGCCCACGTGGTTCTATCTCAATATTTATGAGTTCTCCTATTGGACTCGGACCATCATCGTTCCTCTTTTCATTACAGCGGCCCTGAAGCCGATGAAACAGATTCTTCCCCCTGGAAGCCTGAAGGAGCTCTCTATTGGCCCGGCCAGCAAGCGGCGCTGGTTCAATAGTCAGGAATCCTCCGAGGGTTTCATTCGAACCCTCATCCTCAACGCCGATGGCGCCCTGAAGTTTGCAGAGGGCATACAGCTGTCAGGCCTTCGCCAGCGCGCCATCGAGAGGGCCAAGGATTGGATGATCGAGCATCATCGCATGACGGGTGGGCTGGGGGCCATCTTCCCCGCCATGGGCAACGCCATTGTTGCTATGAAGGCCCTTGGCTACGACCCCAACCGGGATCTCACCCTGGCCAAGGCCATCCGAGATTTTGATGCCCTGGTCATTGAGGAGGAGGATCACTTGCGGGTCCAGCCCTGCCACTCACCCGTGTGGGATACCGTCCTCACTTGCTATGCCCTCCTGGAGGCGGAACTCCCCGGGGGGCATCCCTCTCTCGTCCGGGCCGGTGAGTGGCTTCTCGAAAAGCAGACCAGACACCTGGGCGACTGGCAAGTCAAAAACGCCGGGGTGGAGCCTGGAGGTTGGTTCTTTCAGTTCGAAAACGAGTTTCACCCTGACAACGATGACACCGCGGTGGCTCTGCTTGCCCTGCGCCAGATGAAGCTGCCAGGCCAGGAGGCCCAGAAGGAGGCCATCCAGCGGGGGCTGAACTGGGTCCTGAGCATGCAGGGGAGCGATGGAGGCTGGGGGTCCTTTGAGCGCGACAACAGCAAGACCATTCTCAACAACATTCCTTATGCCGACCACGGCGCGGTCCTGGACCCTAGCACGAGCGACCTGACCGGTCGACTCCTCGAAATGATGGGTCGTTTGGGCTTTGGGATGGATCACCCTCGGGTCCAACGGGCGATCCGCTTTCTGAAGAAAGAACAGGAGAAAGAGGGCTGCTGGTACGGCAGGTGGGGCGTGAATTATATCTACGGGACCCACCTCGTCCTTCAGGGCCTTGCCGCCGTGGGGGAGGACCTCTCGGCCCCCTACGTCCAGCGGGCCGTCCGCTGGTTCCTCGACCATCAGCTCGAGGATGGCGGCTGGGGGGAGACCTGCGGCACCTACTGGGACCCCTCGACGGCCGGCCAGGGTCCAAGCACCGCCTCCCAGACCGCCTGGGCCATCCTGGGACTATGCGCTGTGGGTCTTGCCGACTCCCCGACCGTGCGGCGGGGCGTAGAGTTCCTCATGGAACGTCAGACAGACGAGGGGACCTGGCAGGAAGAGAATTTTACAGGCACCGGATTTCCCAAGGTCTTCTATCTGCGCTACCACTTCTACCGCCACTACTTTCCCCTGGCAGCCCTCGGCCGGTGGCGGCGTCTCGTCGCCAAGGCGCCTTGAAGCGTCGGGTCTTTCCCTGACATGGGTTGAAAAAATGCCGTCGAGAGGAAGTGTAGGGATCCTCTGCGCGTTGAGACCTGAGATCTCGGGTCTTCTTCGAACGGCCCAGACCGAGAACCTGAGGCGAGGAGCCCTTTGGAGGGGAGACCTGGAGGGGGTACCCCTTTTTTTTTGTCGGGGCGGGGTGGGGCTCAAGCGGGCCGCGGCAGGGGCACGGACTCTCATTGAGGAAGCGGCCCGAACAGGGGGTGGTGACCCCGGGTTGTCGACTCTCCTTTGTGTTGGGGCGGCTGGCGGGCTGGACCCTCGTCTGCGGCCGGGGGACATCGTGGTGGCCAAGGAGGTCTTAGGACCAAAAGAGGATCGCCCTTTGGGAGCCCCTCCCTTTTTAGTTCGCCTCGCCCAAGAAGCCGCCCGGGCGAATGGCCTCTCCCTGCGTGAGGGGAGGCTCTTGAGCGTGCCTCAGCCCCTTGTTGGCCCGAAGGAGAAAGCCCGGTCTTTCTCGGCGTATCGGGCCCTTGCCGTGGATATGGAAAGCCTGGGGGCGGCAAGGGTCGCCCGGGAGATCGGGGTGCCTTTTCTTGCCCTTCGGGTCATCGCTGACGACGCCAGGATGACTCTGCCGATGCCGTCAGGTCTTTCGCCCCACCGCCTTGTGATAGAAGGTGCTCGTTTCGTCGCCAAGGTTCCCCGGTTTCGCCGAGCCCTCCTGAATCTCAATCGTTTCCTCGCGGCGTTCATCGTCCAGTTAGGTCTCTCCCCTGAATGGGTTCGTAGACCCGATGAGGAGGTTCCCTCGGTCCAGCCATGAACCAGAGAAATTCCTCTACAAGGGGCAGACCTACTAGAGAGCCAATACGCATCACTCGTCGGGCCACCTTGGGCCGGGCCGTAGTGCACGGGATCCTTCTTGGACTTTTTCTGGGGGCCCTGGAACCCTATCTGGTACTCTATCTCACCTTCTTTGAAGCCGATCTCGCCACGCGCATGAGCGCCCTGCATCTCATTGCAGTCTCTCTCATCCTGAACACGGCCGTCTCCATCTCCGTGGCGGTGCTGGCGGCTTTTCTTTACCGTCTCTGGAGCCTTTGGAGAAAGAAGATCCCCACGGGAAGGGGAACGGTGGCCGCTTGCTGGGCAGCCTTCGCCGTCCTCTTCTTGGGGCTCCTCTTCTCCGGCTACCTCAACTCTCAATTTCTCACTGAGCGTAGGACAGGGCTGAACTTGGCGTTGAACGGATTTTTTGTTTTGGCGGCTATTGCTTTTGCCGTGGTATTCCATCACTGGCTCGTGAGGCGGCGCGTCCATCTGATCAGCTGGGGCAGTGGTCTGGCGGCGGCCAGCCTTGTCGTCTCTCTGGGCCTTATCCCTGTCCTCTTTGGGTCCGAGGCCAAGCCCTTCAGGGGGCAGTCGTGGCGAAAGATGGACCCGTCGCTCGCCCGGGCGCCAAACATCATCGTGATCCTGCTGGACACCCTGCGGGCGGACCACCTCTCAGTCCATGGGTATGAGCGTCCCACATCCCCCGAGCTTGAGCGCATCGCCAGGGAGGGTGTCCTCTTCGAAAACGCTTTCGCCCACTCCAACTGGACGCCCCCTTCCATAACGACTCTTCTGACCTCTCTCTATGAGTCGGTGCACGGCGTGGACCAGGTGGACAGCATTGTCCCTGACTCCATCACCACCCTTGCTGAAGCCCTTGGGCAGGCCGGTTACACCTCGGCATTCTTGTCCGCCAACAACCTGGTCCAAAAGCCTACCAACTACACCCAAGGTTTTGACTACATCTACCATGTCTTCTCAGATGGCTACCAGGCGGTCAGGGGACGAAATCGCCTTCCCCCCTTTCAACTCTATGCCTGGCGAGTTGCCGAAAGGCTCATCCCAGGGGCCTTAGAAACCTTGGACACGGTCAACGTCTTTTTCGAGCACCTCTTCAACGAGGTGGGAGTGGACAAGAGAAATGGCCGGGAAGTGGAAGGACAGTGGCCCTCGATTGCCATCAAGCCCGAGGCGGGTTTGGCACGGGGGGCCAAGGCGGACTGGATATATGAACACGTCCGGGCCTATCTCTCCTACATGACGGCGAAGTCCGGTTACGACTCCAAGCAGAACAAATTCTTCCTTTATCTACACTACTTCGAGCCCCATTCCCCCTATCGGGCGCCTCGACATTACAAACACCTATATGACCCGGAGTTCAAGGGGCACTACGTGGAAGGCCCCAATGGCAAGCAGGTGTGTGAATACGTCGAAGGACCTCTCGCACAAAGTGAATGCTTCGTCGAGAAGCCTCCCAGTAAAGGTCAGCCTGTCCTCGGCGAACGGGAGCAGCGCAACCTGGTGGCCCAATATGACGGCGAGATCACGTTTCTCGACCTCTACCTTGGAAAGCTGGTGGACTTCCTCAAAGAAGAAGATCTCTTCGATGACACTCTCATCGTGATCACTGCGGATCACGGTGAAGCTTTTTGGGAACACGGGTACTACGCACACGGCGTGGACGTATTTCAGGAGGAGGTCCATATCCCCCTGATCGTCACCTGGCCCAAAGGGCTTCCCGGTGGCATCCGAAAACCGGACCCCGTGGGGCTGGTGGACATCATGCCGACCCTTCTCGAGGCGGCGGGCCTGCCGCCCGTCCTGGGCATGCAGGGACGATCCTTCCTAAACGTCCTGCGAGGAGAGGGCCAGCGCCGGGAACTTTACGGCGAGACCGGCTTTGATGACGTAAGGGTCTTCCTTGTTCGGGACCGCCTTAAGCTCATCTATCACCTGGGCGACCCTCTCGAAGCCATCTTCTCCCCCCGCCCGGTGAAAAAACTTTTATTTAATCTGGAAGATGATCCCACTGAGCAGTCGAACCTCCTGTCCAATCACACCGAGACCGTCGGAATAAAGGCGGTGGAATCGCTTCAGACCGATCTTGCGAGGTGGCACGCGCTCGTCCGGGAGGCCAGCGGGACCCACGAGCCCAAAGAGGCTGAATTGCCAAAAGAGGTCGAGGAACGCCTCAAGGCCCTCGGTTATTTGGAGTAGTTCCCCCCTTCGTCTCTCTGCATCACGTCGAAGTCGGACGGGAAGTGCCGTAGGGATGAAGAGAAAAAGGCTTCTTGCACCTTTCCCTGGGGAAGGCCTATAGTGAATTGTTTTTTTGCTCAGGTTTGGAGGCGGAGGTGACCTGGGATTGGTTTGCCCGTCAGTTTGCGGGAGTTTTTTTTGACTCGAAATGCTGAGGGGGAGCTGAGGGATTAGATGAAACGGATCAGCGGATGGATCGAGGGTTTTTTCGTCTCGGTCTTGATCCTCCTTCTTTGGGTTTCGCCGGGACTCTCACAGCTGCCTTTGCCTGACACCTCTCTTGGCCCTCGGACCCGGCCCCTTTTTCTGCCCCTTCCGGCCTTCGGGAGTTCCCCCAGTAAGGGGAACGACTTTGGCATCCTGCCGGTGTGGCTTTTCTTTGATTCTGAGGGGAAGATCAACAATATCTTGGCCCCTTCGGCCATCTTCAACGACGAGACGGGCCTGAAGGGGGCCTTCCGCTGGATTGGCTTTCTCCCTGACTCTGCCAAGTTCCGCCTCATCGCCGTTCGCTCCACCAACGTGGACGAGGACTACGTAGCGGAGCTGGAGGCCCCTCGCCTCTTTGGGGAACGCTTCGCCTTCTTTGGCGAGTTACGCTACTTTCGGGACCCCACCTTCCAATTCTTCGGCCTTGGCCCCGAGACCAGGGAGACGGACGAGACGGGTTTTACCCAGCGGGAGCTGCGCGCGAGCCTCAGCTTCGGGGTGAATTTCCTCTCCGCCTTCAGGATCACCTATGACGAACGGACTCGTTTCGTGACCATTAAGGGTGGAGGCCGGACCACGGAGGCCTTCATAGCGGAGAGCTTTCCTGGGACCCCGGGTGTGGGGGAAGACATCCTCACCTCGACCCGAGGGTTCACCCTGAGCTTTGACACCCGAGACTTCATCGACCTTCCGACCCGGGGCTTTTTCGGAAAGGCCGCCATTGAGGTTTCTTCAGAGGCCTGGGGGAGTGAAGAGTCGTATACACGTTTTACCCTGGAGGGCCGTGCCTTTGTCCCCTGGCCGGACGATCGATGGATCACCTCCCTTCGCCTTACCTCGAGCTTCGTGGACAACCAAAGTGCCCCTTTCTATGAGCAGAGCTCCTTGGGGGGAAAAGACTTTCGGGCTTTTCCAGACGATCGTTTCATCGATAAAGGAAGCATTCTCCTGAATCTAGAAGAGCGATATCGCCTCTTTCGCAAGTCGATCTTCCAGGTGGACACGGACATCGAGGTGGCCCCCTTCATCGAGCTGGGCCAGGTCTTTGAGGATTCCGACGAGATCGCCACCGAGCATGTCCGGCTCGCCTTCGGGATCGGATTGCGGGCCGTCGTCCGCCCCAACGTGGTGGGAAAGGTGGATGTGGGGTACGGCGAGGAGGGGGCTCGTCTCTTCGTAGGTCTGGGCTATCCCTTCTAATTAAAACCCCCATCTCCACGGATTCCAATCCTGTAGAGGCTCTTCTGCCCTTCGGTTGATGTAGGGTGTATATTTCTCTGCACGGGGTATTTTTTTGCCGAGCGGATGTCCGAGGGAAGGGCCGATGGTTGACTTTGGTCCCGTCTTAGACCGGTTCGCCAGTGCACGGGTCATGGTGGTCGGGGACCTGATGGCGGACAAATATGTCTGGGCCGACGGCCAAGGGTCCATACGGGGCGCGACGGAGGTCTTGAAGGTAAAGCGGGAGAATTACGCCCTGGGTGGGGCGGCCAACGTCGCCAACAACCTTCGAGCCATGGGGTCTGAGGTCTTCCTTTGCGGTATTGTTGGTTACGACGACGCCGCCCACTGGTTTCGCAGGGGCTGCCACGAGGCAGGGATTGATACCAGCGGCATCTTCCCCGTTAACGATCGGCCAACGACCCTGAAGATCCGGATCATGACGGGGGACCGACCTGCTCCCCTCTTTCGCGTCGATTATGAGCGGGCCGACGCGGCTGACGCCTCGGAGCAGGCCTCGATGCTAACCTACGTGGAGCACTATCTGCCCATGGTGGACGCCCTCATCCTGTCCGACTATGACAGGGGAATCTTCGCCTCGGCGGACTTTACCCTTGGCCTAATGGAGCGAGCCTCCCATCACCAGAAGATTACCGTCATCGAGCCGAAAGGTCCGCGGCTCGACTTCTGCAAGGGGGCTCATCTGGTCATCCTGGGCGACATCGAGGCTGAGGATTTTTGCCTGCGCGCCTTTCAACCGGCCCCCGCGAACTGGGAGGCCCTTGGCGGCCGCTTGAGAGAAACCCTGGGCTGTGAGGCCTTGGCGGTCCTTCGCTCGGAGGAGGAACTTTGGTACCACTACCGGGAAGGGGAAACGGGTCGCCATGTCGTCGAGACTGTCGATCGCCGGATGGTGCGGGACGCAACGGGCGTGAAGGATACCATCACGAGCGCCCTCGCTTTGAGCCTCATCGCTGGGGTCGATCCTCCAGCGGCGGCCCGCCTCGCCCTGAAGGTGGCAGAGAAAGTAGTCAGCAGGATCGGAACCGCCACCGTTTCTCTGGCGGAACTCAGGCGGACGCTCTGAGCGGCGGAACTTCCCCGATGAACCCTCTGACGTGAAGGCGATCCCCGGGATGGGAGCCCTTCCTTTATGCGATCTTCCTTTGGGGTGCCCGACTGCCTATGAAACCCAGTGAAGAGACCCTGAGATCTCTGGAAGCCCATGCCGTTGAGATGGCCCGGGGGGCAGGAGATCTCTTGGCCGCCCGTTTCGGCAAAGACCTCAAGGTGGAATTCAAGGACCGAAAGAAAAAGAGGGACCCCTTAACAGACGCTGATCAGGAGAGTCAGGCCTATCTTCGGAGGGCCATTGAGAAGAATTTTTCTGGACATGGGATTTTGGGCGAGGAGGCCCTTGAGGTTCAGGGAAAAGACGGTGAGTTCCTTTGGGTAGTGGACCCTTTAGACGGGACGACCAACTTTCTTCGAAGGCTTCCGATCTACGGGGTCTCGGTGGGCGTCCTTCACGCGGGCCAGCCCGTTGTGGCCGCCATCTCCCTTCCCGGCCAAGGGGGCCGACCGACCGAGGTCTTTCACGCCCGGGCGGCTGGGGGGGCCTTTTTAGACGGCCGCCCCATCCATGTGAATGAGATCAAGCGACCGGCCCCTACGCAGCTCGTCTGTCTTCCAGGCCGCTACGGCTCCATGTTCCGATTTGTCGGAGACCTTAGGAGGCATCCGGGCGAGGTCCGAGGGACAGGCAGCATCGCCTTTGAACTCGTACACGCGGCCCTGGGGACCTTCCAGTACGCCCTCTTTGTTAGTCCCAAGATATGGGATGTGGCGGCAGGTGTCCTTCTGGTCAAGGAGGCGGGCGGAGAGGCCCTCATGCGTCGCAAGGCGGGAACAGCCTGGCGTCCTCTTGAGCGCTTCGGGCCAGATGATCCCACAGCCCCCCGGACTCTAGATGGGCTGCGTAACTGGCGAGCCTCCTTGATCGTGGGAAACCGGGACGTGGTGCGTTTCGTCACGGCCCATATCCGTCGTCCCTTTCGCTTGAGAATCCCCCGCTCCCGTCGATAGTCAACGTCAAACCCGCTCTCTTCTGCTGCACAACCCGGCGAGGGCCTCCAGAGGCTCAGTAGAGGGGCCAAGGGGTGGCGTGGTGTGTCGGGGGAAGGGGATAGAGGGGAGAGGCCAAGAGGCGGTCCAGTCGCTCCCCGAGGGCATTCACCTCGCTTCCTTCAAGAAGGGCCAAAAGGGCCCGGCGAAGGTTGCTCTCCTCGTCCAGTCGTCTTCGGAAGACCTTTAAGTCGGAAAGAAGACCTCCCGGTATGGGCTGGCCTCGGAAGTCCCAGAGGATGGTCCTGAGCTTTGGTTCAGTGTGGAAGGTGAGGCCATGGTCAATGGCCCACACCCGCGCGTCCTGTGCCCGAAAACAGTGGCCCGCCTTTCTGTCCGCATTATTGACAAGGACATCGAAGAGGGCGATCTGGCGCAGGGCCTCACCGTGCTCGCGCTGAAGAGCGGCGTAGTCGCACTCGGAATCTGGTGCGATGTAGAGCTGGAGTGAGCCCACACCGTGGGGGCCCGGGCGGATCACGGTCGGCGGAACCAGGTGCCAGCCCAGGGTCTCGCTGACGAGGAAGGCGGCGAGCTCCCGCTTGTAGAGGGTTCCTGCCGGAAAATCCCAAAGGGTATCTCCCCCTCTTCTGGCTTGTAGATGGCGAGAAGAGACAGACCGTCCCCCGCTATCAAAGAGACGGCGAAGGTGTAATTGGACGCCCAGGGGACGAGCTGGAGGTCGCCCATCTGACCTTCCTGGAGGAGGTCTAGGGCCTCAGTGAGCGAGCAGGTCAGGCTGCTATCGGCAGAGTGCTCCTTTTTCTTTCGTGGCTGTTTCAATCCAAATGGTCTCTGAGAATAGATGAGGATCTCTTTGAGAACCGCGAGACACCCAGTCTTTCACGTTTCTGGCTGTGTGGTTCCCTTTCAGGATCCTTTGCCCGCTTCCTGGGCCAGGGTTTGGCCATTTGAACGGGGACAGAAGTGGCCTTGGGAGTCAATGGGGTTTTGACAGAGGGGACATATCGGACGACCTGACGCACACACCGTCAAAGCCTCCTCAGCCAGCACCGCCAATTGTGCCCGACGAGCCTGAAAACTCAAGGTGGGAAGGATCTCAAGGCCCTCTTCTTCCGACTCTTCTTGCTCCTCGGGGATGACATCGGTGTCGTGAACGAAGAAGATGAATCGGCCTCTTTCCTCGTCATGGTCCATCCCGAGACGGCCGATCTTAAACTCGAGGGTCTGATACTCGGGGGGATCAGCAAAAGCCTCCAGCTCGGCCTCCGCGTCCTTTTTGAAGGGAGTTGTCCTCAGGATTCTACGGATGGCGAGGGCGAGGCCGTAGAGCTGTTCCTTCTCGATCCAAAGACAGGCGCCCCCCTTTCGGGCATCTACGAGGAGGCGAAAAGTCCGCCTCCCCGATGTGCCGATGGCCTCGGCCTTGAAGGCGTTAACGTCGCCAAGCTTATGGTGACTTTCTTCCATGAAAAATGACCCTCTTATGCAAGTCTATGCTTTATAGCGCAGGATGTGAACATTGTAAATCCTGGGCGTCTGTTTGAAAGTCTTCCCAATCTCACGTTCAGAGGGTATCCTCTTCGGCGAGATTTTCTGCCGGGGCCGGGCGCAGAGACCGCTCCGGGACCTGGAGAAAGGGAGGTATAGGCCAGCCCTGCGACATCCTGGGCCTCGTCTGTTATGGACAGCATGACGCCGCTGCGGTCCTGGTGCGCGACGGCCGAATCCTCGCAGCAGCGGAAGAGGAGCGATTCACCCGCAAGAAACTGGATAACTCATTCCCAGAAGAGGCAATCGCCTTTTGCCTGGAGAAAGGTGAGATCGACGTTCAGGATTTAACGGCCGTCGCCCTTGGCTGGGACCCTCGAGCCCACCGTCTGAACAAGACCCTTTATCTCCTGCGAAACCTCCCCCTCTCTATTTTCCTCGTGGCCCGGTCAGGGAGGCGCCAGTGGCGGATCTTTCGGATGGCCTCCCACTTTGTGGAGCAGACCCGATATCGGGGTCCCATCCACCCGATCCGTCACCACCTGACGCATGCGGCCAGCGCCTTCTCCCCCTCCCCCTTCGAGGAGGCCGCCATCCTCACGGTGGACGGGGTGGGCGAGTGGGAGACCCTTTGGATGGGGTCGGGCCGCGGCCTTTCTATCAAAGAGACCACCTCCGTGGGATGGCCCCATACCCTCGGGGGGCTCTACGCGGCCGTGACCCAGCATCTGGGGTTTGAGATGTTCGCAGACGAGTACAAGGTGATGGGACTTGCCGCCTACGGCCGGCCAGTATATCTCGGCCGCTTCCGAGAGATGATCGTCCTCACCGAGGGTGGCTTCCGAATCGATCCAAGCTACTTCGCCTACTTTGTGGGGTGGAGAATACGGGCCATGGGGCTCATGATCTGTTCCAGAAAGTTCGACAGGGAACTCGGGCCGCCGCGCGCTGCTGGGGACCCCGTTGAAGAGCGCCACGCTGACCTCGCTGCTTCTCTCCAGGCCAGGACCGAGGAGGTCCTGATTCATTTCGCCCGGGAGGCCGTCAGGCGGTCCGGGCTCCTGAATCTGTGCCTGGCAGGGGGGGTGATGCTGAACTCGGTGGTGGTGGGGAAGATCATGGAGTCGGGGATAGCCGACTCCATATTCGTGCCCCCCTGCGCCGGGGACGCTGGGGCCTCCCTCGGGGCTGCCCTCTATGTCTCCCACGTGATGCTGGGCCTCAAGCGTGCGGAGGCGTTTCAGGACGCACGCCTCGGACCGGAGTGGGGGAGAGGAGGATATACGGAGGGCCGTCGAGAGGGCTTCCCTTCGATGGACGCAGGCAGATGATCCTGTCGCCTTGACGGTGGAGGCCCTGGAGGCGGGCCAGATCGTGGGCTGGTTTCAGGGAAGGATGGAGTTCGGACCGAGGGCCCTTGGGGCCAGAAGTATCCTGGCCGATCCCCGAAGGGACAACATGAAGGACCTCGTCAACGTCAAGGTGAAATTTCGAGAACCCTTTCGGCCCTTTGCCCCCGCAATTCCGGAAGAGCGGTTTTCAGATTTCTTCTTGGGGGCGCCACCCTCCCCGTTCATGACGCAGGTGTATCAGGTGAGGGAGGACAAGCGGCATCTGATACCGGCCGTGACCCACATCGACGGGACCGCCCGGGTCCAGACCGTCCGGCGGGACGTGGACCCTCTCTTCTGGAGGCTGCTTGAGGCCTTCGGGGATCGAACGGGAGTTCCTGTTCTTTTGAATACCTCCTTTAACGTGAAGGGCGAGCCCATCGTCAACAGCCCGACGGACGCCGTCCACTGCTTCCTCAAGGCGGGCCTCGACCTTCTCGTCATGGGCCGCTTTTTGGCTAGAAAGAGGTTGGCCGAGGGCGCCCCCGAAGAGGAGACTGCTCCCTTAGCCTTCTTTCCCCGGGGTGGGGCGGACTGAGCCTGAAATGAGTTGATCTAGGAAACTGGATGACCCGAGGTCTTCTGCACGAGGAGATCCGGGGTATTCAGTTCGTCCTAAGAAGGTTGGCACTTACCGCGACTCCTCTCTAAAACATAAAGCGGCCCTGAAACCGAAGGAGAGAAGGGTTTACCCTGTGTGGACTATCCCTGGCCCCTCGACATCTCCCGAAAGAGGTACCGGAGGAATCGGAGTCCCGTGGTGAGGGAATGGGCCTTGCTTTCGCCCCCGATGCGGTGTCCCTCGATGGTGGGGATCTCGCCCACCTTGAGGCCCAGTTTGAGGGCGCGAATGGACATCTGAAACTCGATAGCGAACCCCTCTGCGTCGGGGTTCATTCGCTGGAACGCCTCCCGAGTGACCCCCCGAAAGCCGTTGATGGAGTCTGAGAGCCGCCCCCCCCAGATGAGGTTTGCCCACCAGGTAAAGGCACGGTTTGCCCAGGCCCGCCAGGGCAAGCGAAGTTCATCCTCCTCATTCTTCGATCCCGGGAGGAATCTCGAAGCGACGGCCATGTCGTGGCCCAGGCGGAGGAGATCCAGGAGCTTTGGGATGTCGCTTGGGTCTTCGTTCCCATCAGGGCTGAAGAAAATGAGCCAATCTCCCCGAGCCTCCTGGACGGCCAGACGAAAGGCCTCTCCCCGGCCGGGTCTTGGCTGAAGGAGGATCCGGCCTCCCCGCTCCCGCCATAGCTCGATGGTCCCGTCCGTTGATCCCCCATCGACGACAAACCACTCATCCACCGCGTGAAAGGGAACACGGTCTACGAGGGCTCGCGAGCCTTCAATCTCGTTGAAGGTGAGGATGACGAGGGTGGACTGGGTCACCGTTTGAGGGCGGTCTGGGTGAGGTACCACTCAACTGTCCTTTGAAGCCCCTCCGCTAGCGGGGTTCGGGCGTGAAATCCGCACCTCTCCCGCGCCTTGGTGGTGTCGCAATTTCGGCGTGGCTGGCCTGCCGGTTTAGAGGGATCAAAGCGGATCTCCAACTCGCGCCCTGAGATCTGGATGAGCCTCTCGACCAGTTCGCGGATGGTGACCTCCTCCTCAGTGCCGAGATTGACCGGGTCCGGTTCAGAACAATGTTCCGCCAGGCGAAGGAGGCCCTCCGCCAAGTCCTCCACATAGAGGAAGGACCGCGTCTGATCTCCATCTCCCCACACGACGACAGGATTCTCCCCCCCGAAGACCCGCCTGATGAGAGCTGGGATGACGTGGGCTTTTTCCTCATCAAAATGGTCTCGGGGGCCGTAGGCGTTATAAGGCCTGGCGATGGCGATGGACATCCCGAACTCCTCGTGGTACATCCGGGCCGCCACCTCGGCGAACCGTTTCGCCCAGCCATATCCGAGATTGGTGGGTTCTGGCTCCCTGACAAATCCTTCGCTTTCAGGTGTGGGGATGAGGCAGTCGCGGGGGTAGACACAGGCGCTGCTGACCACCAGGTAGCGCTGCACGCCTTCCTTGCGGGCGGCTTCCAGAAGCTGGATCCCGAGGAGGGCGTTATCACGGAACATGATTCCCTGGTGGGATAGATTGTAAGCGATCCCTCCCACCCGGGCCCCGAGATTGAGCACCACCTCTGTCCCGCTGACCGTTCGCTGGCAGCACTCTGGCTCTCGGAGATCGTCCTGAATCCACTCAATATCGTCGAAGACGCCCTCCAGGTTGGCCAGGTCCCCGTTCTCCAGATTGTCGGCGACTCGGATTTGTGCCCCTAAGCTCAGCAGGCGCTCAACGACGTGGGAGCCGATGAAGCCCGCCCCACCTGCCACGAGAACCCTCTTGTCCTTCCAGAACCCCATCCAATCCCATCCTGCAAAAAGTTTCGAAAGCCAAGCGAAGTATATTATACTTTTCAGCCGGAGGAGATCCAGATCCTTCTCAAGGAGGGGGTGAGGTCGCCTTTTTCGAGTACGATATACAGGGACAAAGACAGGTATCCCCGGGTAAAAAAGGGGGATTCATCCTCTAAGAGGGCCCCAATAAGGCCCTTTTTCCATGGCGGAATGGTTTCTTGAAGCAGCGCGTCCTCGTCACCGGTATTAGTGGCTTCGCCGGAGGTCATCTGGCTGAGTATGCGGCTGGGCTCCCGGATGTGGAGCTCTACGGGATGGTGCGCTGGCGAAGCCAAACGAGGCACCTACGTCATCTCGACAAGCGGTTGACGCTCATCGAGGGGGATGTGAGGGACCAGTCCTCGGTCCTGCGTGTGATGCAGTCCGTGAAGCCTCACCGCATCTTTCATCTGGCGGCCCAAAGCTATGTCCCGACCTCCTGGAACGCCCCCGAGGAATCCTTGACGACGAACGTCCTGGGGACCCTTCACCTCCTTGAAGCGGCCCGGCAGGTGGGGGGCGACCCCCTGATCCACATCGCCTGCTCTAGTGAGGAGTACGGCCTTGTCTATCCTGAGGAACTTCCTATTCGGGAGGGCCAACCCTTTCGTCCTCAGAGCCCCTACGCCGTGAGCAAGGTGACGCAAGACCTCTTGGGCTATCAATATTTCTGGAGCTATGGACTGCGGATCATCCGGACCCGCGCCTTTAACCACACCGGCCCAAGACAGCGTGAGGTCTTCGCCGTATCTAACTTTGCCAGGCAAATCGTGGAGCGGGAGCAGGGGCTGCAAGGGGAGCACTCCGGGTGGGAGACCTCCAGGCAGTCCGTGACTTCATGGATGTGGGCGATGCAGTGCGGGGCTACTGGCTCGCCCTGGAAAGGGGTGAGCCAGGGGAAGTCTACAATATTGCTTCAGGAAAGGGGTATCCGATGGAAGACATCCTGGCTCAGCTCATGGCGACGGGAAAAGTCCAGCTGGACCTGGAGGTGGATACCTCGCGGCTTCGCCCATCGGACGTGCCGAGGCTGGTCGGAGACGCGTCGAAGTTCAAGGCCCGGACAGGATGGGCGCCCGAAATTCCCTTCGAGAATACCTTGGCGAACCTCTTGGAATACTGGCGAGGTCAGCTCGCGGTCACGGGCAAGGGACATGAGACCACGAAGCGGGCCGTCGCCAACCCTCCGATCTCCAAGAGTATCTGACGTCTTCCCGCCTGGGGAGAGGAGAGATGCGCCCAGGCCGGCACCGATCGCCAAAAGCTTTCCGTTACCCAGAAGCCTGCGATCCCCTCTCGAAAAATGTCGTGAATGCCTCAATCACGTAGTCGAGGTCTTCTTGGGTGAGGCCTTGATGACACCCGACATAAAAGCCTCGTTGCTCTATGGACTGGGCCACCGGATATTGAGCCCCCAGGTTTCCAAAGAGCTTTTGATAAACGGGTTGGCTCAGGAGGGGAAAGAACGGGCGGGTCTCGATCCCCCGGGCCTCAAGATGCATCAGAAGGGGGGTCCTCACCCCATCCCCCGTTGCCATGAGGGGAAACATCATGAAGGCGTGGCCCCGGTCATCAGGCAGATAGGGCAGTTGGAGGTGATCCTCAAAACCTTTCAGGTGGCGCAAGAGGTATTCGGCGTTCTGGCGGCGTCGCTGCATCATGGCCTCTCTCTCTTCCAGCTGGGCCAGGGCGATGGCCGCTTCGATCTCTGTGGCGCGGTAGCTGTAACCCAATCGGACGAATGAGAAGCGCCGCTCGATCATGGCGGCCATCCGGTCGTCCTCGTCCAGATTGTCGTCATCGTCGATGCTGAGATAAATGGAGTCCCGCCCGTGGGCGATGAGGCTCCGGCATATCTCGGCGGACTTTGGGTCGTTCGTCGTAATCAGCCCCCCCACCCCTGACACCAAGAGATGGGCAGCATAGGTCGAGAAACAGGCGAGATCCCCCATTGATCCGGCGGGACGACCCTTGTAGGCGACGAACATCGTTTGGGCCGAATCTTCCAGCACATGCAGCTTCTTTTTTTTGGCAATGTCCAAGATGGGATCCATGTCGCAGATGAGACCACAGAGGTGGACTGGGATGATGGCCCTCGTGCGATGCGTCATCCGCCTTTCGATCTGAGCCGGGTCGAGGTTGTAAGTCCGCGGATCCACATCCACGAAAACAGGGGTCAGCTGATTCTGGAGCACGATATTCGATGTGGCCACGAAGGTGATGGCGGGTACCAGAATCTCATCTCCATCAGAAAAATCGTATTGCTCCTTTAGACAGGCCAGGGCGACTTGGAGGGCACTGGTCCCGCTGTTGCAGAAGATGGCGTGGCGACAACCGTGCTCGCGAGCGAAGGCCTCTTCCAGCCGGCGGGTGTATGTCCCATACGTGAGGCGGTTTGAGTCCAAGACGGCATGGGTATACCTGCGCGCGCGCTCGCTTATCTCGAGATGGCCCAGTCCGATCCGTCGCACCGCGCCCCCATCATCCACCTTGTTCAATCTTTTCTTTGAAACACAGCGATCTTCTCGGGCAATGGCCTGCGGATGAGCCCGAGGAGCCGGACGTCCTTTTCAAACCGCTTTATCAGGACGAAGTCTTCTCTCTCCATGAGCTTCTCCAGGAGATCCCGCTCCTGGGGATTGGAGTCAGAGGTGAAGGAGATGAAATATTGGAATCGGCCCAAGGGGGCAGAAAGCTCTGGAGTTATTGAGAACTGGAGGGCCGGAAACAGTGAGGGATCATTGAAAGGATATTCACTCCGGTTGATCCCCACGTGGGTCTCCGCCGGGATATTCTTCAGAACCCAGCGGAAGGCCTCGGGCCTCACATACGTGTCCTGGATCCGAAGGGACAGGGGATTTAGCGCGCCGCGTCCCAGAAGGAGGAGAGGAATGAGGACAAGGACGCCTCCCAGGGCGTAACGATATCCGCTCCTTCCCATCCGATCACTCCATCGCCTCCAAACGACCCATAGAAAATAGGAGGCGAGAACCAGAAAGAGGGGAATGACCGGCATGAAATAGCGGCCAAGGACAAATTGGGGTGGGCTGAGGAGAAATTTCCCCAGGAAGAGGACAAGCACCAGGGCGCAGAACCTCTCCGGCAGGCTTCCCCGGAGGCCGACCAGGATGGCCCCACCCAGGGCGCTCAACGCCAAAAGCCAAGCGCCGTTCATGGAAAGCTGCCTTCCAATGGCCACGAAACTCTTCAGAAAGGGAAGATAAAGGCCAGTAGAGGTGGAAGGGACGTGCTGGTTGCCGATCCATGCCAGGTCCGAGATAAATCCCCTGTAGTCCAAGAAGGAATAGGGGTTCCCGAACGCGAAGCCGAGAAGCAGGAACCCCAGGCCCAGGTAGAGGCGCCAGTCACGAAGTTTTTCCAGAAAGGGAAAGGAGTGTCCCTTGCCGCGGTGAGGTCTCATCCAGTGAGCCAGAAGGATGGCCGGCATGAGGACGAGGGAATTGTACTTGGTCGCCACGGTCAGACCCCCTACGAATCCCGTGAGGGCGTAGAGCCCTCACCCCCGGTTTTCTCCCGAGAGCAGGCGGAGGCAGAGGAGCAGGAAGACTAAGGAGAAAAAGGTCACGGGAAGGTCGGCTGTCATGGAGGGGTAAAACTCCAAGAAGCTTGGGTATAAAGAGAGAAAAGTCGCGGCGAGAAGTCCAACCCCCGGGCCGTAAAGCTTGAATCCCAACAGGTAAACTCCGACGATGATGCCAAGGGCTGAAAGGATGGAAACCCATCTCCCGGCAATGTAGACCCTTCGAAGTTCTTCGGGACGTTCAACGAAATACCCCTGCCCTGGAACGGCGGGGAGCTCTATCAGCCTCGTTAGGCTGGCCAGGCCCACAGACGCCCCTACGAGATAGGTGTTCAACGGGCCGACGAAAAACGTTTCCAGGCCGAAATAAAGTTTTGACGGCCTCCAACCCTGTATGTTTGCTATGGTCCTGTCCTCGTTCGGAGAGAGGGAGAAGGAATTTGGGACGTTGGTCAAACTGTGGTCCAATTGAACGACTGCCGACACGAGTGTCCCGATGAGCAGGAGCGGGAGGATGAATCTGGCAAGGGCGTGGGGATGGCGAAAGAAGCCTTGCTGTTTGTGACGGTCGTCGGATTTTCCGCTCTTGTCCCCTTTGGGAAACAAACTATCTAACCTCTCTCAGAGATGACTGGTGATTCATCAAGCCCTACAGAGCGCTGGCTTCAATCTTCCTAAGCCGTCCATTCGGGATTGTGCGGGCATCGAAGGTGGCCACATTCTCGGGTTTTCAGTGACCGATGTTGAATACGCTGGATGCGTTTTTGTCTGCGCACCGCCTTTTCCACGACGCCTTGGTGCTGTCGCCAGACGAATCCTTGTATATTCTTCTTTTCTCAGCCGGAAAGCTATGCTGAGATAGATATCGGGGCCGGTTTATCCTCAATTTGGGGACATCTCAAGTCTGGCTCGAAGCGGAAATGGGAGGGGCCGCTTCAGGGTGTCCTAAGGACCCAAACAAGTTTTGTTTGTCCTCGACCAGAGGCGAAAAGTCGAAGCTCATGCAAAGCAGACGCGGCTTCCTCATCCTGGCAGTCTTTTTGGCGGTGGGCCTGTGGTGGGTCTTTCCCTCTTCCCACCCCTTTCTCGTTGTCTTTCTCCTATCGACTTTTGTCGTGGTCCTCCTTCGAAGGTTTGCCCCTTCTTCCGACTTCCCCTTCCTCCTGAAAATTTTCGTTGCCTCTCTTATCCTCCGTGTTGCCTTGGCTGTCGCCACTCATCATGGACTTGGGGGAAGCCTCAGCCTTCCGGCCCTGGCCCCGGACGCCGAGCGCTACTCTGCCTGGGGGTGGTACATCTCCATGCTTCTACAGGGCCATCAGCTTCAGCTCATGTCCCCAGAGGCCTTCTGGAGCACCTTCCAGGACACCATCCCCTACGTCCTCCATCAGGACTTTGTGGAGATCGCCGGAGGCGATCGATTTCCCCCCTACTCGGCCTATGCGGTGGGCTGGTATCCCTATTCCCTGGGGGGACTCTATTACTTGACCGGTTACTTTCCCATCCTCCCGCGCCTCCTGAATACGCTGGTGGGAAGCCTTCTGGTCCTGGCTGCTTACGCTCTCGGCCGTGAGATTTTTAGTCCGAAGGTGGGCCGTCTCGCGGGCATTCTTTGTGCCTTCTTTCCCTCTCTCATTCTGTGGTCCACCACGGGGCTGAAGGACCCTTATCTTGTGCTGCTGATGGTCCTGGCCTGGTTGGGCCTCGTCAAATGGATTCGGATCTGGAAGGTTCGCTGGATAGCGATTTTTGCCGTTGGGATTTTTGGAATGTGGATGGTGAAACCTGTCTTTGGGGCCATGGGCCTTCTGGCGGCGGGGGGATGGGGGGTGGCTCACTTCGTCCACTTGGCTGGCAAGAAGACGCGTGTTGCCCTTCTCGTTCTTCTCATCCTCGTCGCCGGCGCCTCCGCATGGCAGTCCTCCATCCCAAGGGACCTCTATGGGAGGGTCGCCCTCAGCGCGGCCAGGATCCAATTCAAAAATTACTGGAGCGGGGGCCAGGTTTACGCCACCCTTCCCATTTCCACTTTCTCCCAAGCGGACTATCCGTCGCAACCCCACCCCCCCGGGACCTTTTTCGTCTCACTCCTTCGCGGCTACACCTATTTCTTCTTCGCCCCCTTTCCGGGCCAGGGACATTCGCTGAAAGATCTCGCTCTTTCCCTCCACATGGTCCTCGGATATCTCTTTCTTCTGCCGGGGGTGTTGGGGTATTTTCGCGCCTTTCGGTCAGACTGGCGGGCGAATTTCCCCATCGGCCTCTACCTTCTTCTGGCGGCCACCTTGATGGCTGCCATTGAGGCGAACTTCGGCACCCTCATCCGGCATAGGGATTTTTTGATGCCGCTTTTGTTGATCTATGCCGCTGGAGGGCTGGCGTTCCTCACCCCTTTGGGGTCTCGGCTCTGGGGGCGAAAGGGCGCCGTTGCCAGAGGACCTGAAGCCCCAGGGCGGCAAAAAAAGGATGGGGGGGCTCATGGCTTGCACTCTCACCCTCAGGAGGGCGTAGAAGACAAGGGGGACGAGAAACCAGAAGCCGAGGAAGATAAAGAGGAGGATCGATCCCTCCCAATTTTGGCGCGCCCGAGGGAGACCCAGGAAGGCCAGGAGCATCAGGAGAATGTAGGGGACCCCCAAGACGATCCAGTTCCTGAGTGAGGACCCGCCCCAGGTGGGCCTCCAAAAGTTGACGAGCTTTCCTGGCAGGACGGCGAAGAATCGCCCCGGGTGCTCTCTGACGTACTCGAAGAAGGCCTTGGAGTGGAGGGCGTCTTTTTTTGTCTCTGAGATACCCGAAGGGACGAGATAGGGAAGTGGGCAATCTGCCAGGAGTCGTGGTATCCGTCGTTTCCCCCCTCGGAGAGGGGATTCGTCCCGGCCCAGAGGGCCTCTCCCGTCCGGGGGACGCCCACAAGGAAATTTCCTTGAAGCTTCAGGTTGTGAAGGGCCCAAGGAAGGAGCATCAGGACCACCACCCCGGTGGCGAGGGAAACCCCTATCGTCGTCCGGCGGAGCTTTCGTCTTCCCCTCCAGAAGAGATAGGGGATCATCAGGAGGACAAGTGTGAGGTAGCCCGGACGGATCAGGGCCGTCGTCCCGGAGAAGAGACCCGCCCAGAAAAAATCTCCCGGTCTTCCCTCTTCTCCCGCACGATAGATGAAGAGGAGGGTAAGGCTCGCCAAAAGGATCGTGATCGTCTCTGTCAGAAGGATCGGCACATAGAAGAGATAGAAGGGATACAGGGCGGCCATGAAGCCGGCGGTGACCCCCACCCCGCTTCCGAAGAGGCGGCGGCCAAGGAAAAAGAGGACGAGGGCGTTAGCCGCGTGGAGCAGGGACTGGACGAGTCCGATCCAAAGGGCGGATTCCCCAAAGAGCCAAAAGAGCCCCGCGAGGAAAAGGGGATAGCCTGGCAGCCAACGGGAGGTGGGCACCCCGTCGATGAGATAGCCCTCCCCCCCCAGAATGGAGCGGGCGAGGGCGGCGTATTGTGTCGAGTCTGGCGTGGTGAGGGCCACCCCCCTCCCCGAAGCTGGAGAAGTTAGCGAGCGCGGTCCATAAGACCGCCGCCCCAAGGGCTACTCCGAAGATGGCCCACTTCCAGTTAGCCGAGCTCATGGCTCGCCACTATAGCAAAAAATATTTACCCTTCCTCAGACAGATTTGAGTTTTTTGCCGCAAGCTTCTTGCTATAATCTTCGGGGACTGTCGAGCAGCGGCCCTTGCTGTCGAAGACGAGAACCTGCGACCCCCACAAGTTCTGGCGAGGACATGGCAGGTGAAAGGATCTAGGCAGAATTTCCAAAAAGAGTTTCTTATCTTGATCGCCATCCTGGTCGGGGCGGGACTTCTTCGTTTCTACTCTCTTGGACACCCCTTTTATCATACCGATGAGGCCGCTCAGCTTCTCTCCTCTCTCCGGCTGTATCAGACAACTCCATTTCAGTTCTCGCCTCTCGCGTCCAATTTCTTTGCCCAGATTTTTTCCTATCAGTATGGTTTTGCCTCGGTAACCCTCCCATTTTTCTTCTACTGGATTCTCTCAACCCTGGGCATCCCCCTTCGGGAGTGGGTCCTCATCTTGCCGAGCACGCTCGCGGGGATGGCCGCTATTGTGATGGTCTACGTTCTGGGACGCCGGCTCTTTTCACCAGGGGCGGGCCTTTTGGCGGCGGCCCTCTTGGCCGTCCTCCCCGAGGCGGTGGCCCACTCGCGAACCGTGCGCTGGATGAGCTACACAACCGTCGTCCAGGGCCTCACCGTCCTTGCCTTTGTCCGCTACTTTGAAAGGCCCACCCGAGGGAGGGCGTATCTGGCCTCGGCCGCCATCGCCCTTGAGATGGGAACCAATAACACCTTTCCTTTCACCCTTCTGGCCGTCGGAGTCCTTGGACTCATCACCCTCGGGCCACAAGGGGGATCGACTTTCTGGGCGCGGCTCCGCGAGCTGCTGAGGAGCCTGCTTCGGCCGGCGGTATGGATCTTTCCGGTGGTCGTCCTCGGCATCTACTCCCTCCAATACACCTTGTCTTATCGCACAGGATTTCCCGTGGGCTTTCTGCAGCGGATCCTGGAGAAGCCCGATGGAATCGGTTCCTATGGCGAGATCTTTTGGCCGGCAGCGTTTTTGGCCTTCACGCCCCTCGTCTGTCTTGCCCTGGGGGGTGCCCTCCTCTTTGTCCTCTTTCGGTTTCGGGCCCGCCCTCACCTTCTATTCCCCGCGGTGTGGTTAACGACGATGGCCGGGGCAAGCCTGCTCTTCGTCCCCTTAGGCCGGTTCAAAATGTTGCTGATGATGGTTCCGGCGGTCCTCCTTCTGGGGGCGGTCTTTTCTGATGTGGCCTCTCTGAGCGGGCGGGTCTTCTCTTCAGCCCGGACCGCTGGTCGGTTGGCCGTGGGGGGCCTGGTGGGTCTTCTTGTCCTCTCTCCCCTGAGCTATACCCTGGCGGAGAACTTCCGATTGGACCCCCTGAGGCTTGGACTTCGTCCTGGCGTCGGTGCGGTGGGGGTGGGGGACCGGAACCGGGCCATGAAGACGGTAGGCTACTACCTTCGGAAGCTCACCCCCCCGGAGAGCACCGTCTTTACGCCCGGTAAGGTATATGAGCGGACCATGCCCTCGGAACTCTACTTTGGCAAGCGAGTGCTCAAGGGAAGCGAGGGGGAACCGACCCTCTTCCTCACTATCCCCGAGGCCCGTGGGCAGCGCGTAGACTATGTCGTCATTTTCGAGGACGGGCCCTTTCTCTCAGAAAACGATCGGGGCTTAAACGAGGGGGCGAGGCGCCAGGCCCGAGAGTGGGGGATGAGGCTGGTGGCCAGGGTGCGGGACGGTGAAGACGTCCTGGCCGTCATCTACGGAAAGGAAGGAGAGGTCCAAGACCTCGACGTGAAGATCTATGATCCCCTGTTTGACCGGGAGTTCACCAATATCCGCCGGTGGGCTCCTGACTTCTACCTGGGCGGTTTCAAGATGGCGCGCTCCCCGCTCTTGGGGTTTTCGGAAGAGAGGGGGGAGGTTTAAGCTGGAGGGCGGTCAGGAGCTCGGCAAAAGATCTCTTTCGACGAGAAATTCCCGGATGGCCCTGGCGGCGATCTGACCGCCGAGCCGGTTGATGTGCGGGTTTCCCGGTCGAATGCTGATGGTTTCTCCCTCCAATCCGCGGTAATGAGGATAGAGGTCGAGGACGAGGATTCCCTTCTCCTCAGCTGCCTGTTGGACCCTGCGGTGGGTTTCGAAGAGAAGGTTAGTGCTCACCTGTGAGGATACCAGACTCCTACATGGGGAAGATCGCCAGGACGACATTCATCCCCCCCGCCTTCCTGGAACACCTCGCACGGGTCGTTGAGGATATAACCAATCAACACCAGGTCCGGCGAGGATTTGAGGGCACAATTGTTCAGATGATGAAGCTCATCGCACGAGTCATAGCCCGGGACGCCGTGCTTCGAGATGCACTCTCGATTCGGGGCGAGAGTATAGTTCTGGTCCATCGTAGAAGCGTACCTATTCAATTTTGCGCAACTACCCCAGTCTAAAAGGCCGGAGGAGATGGTGCCCCGAATGGTGACTTCCCCCAGTAAAAACAAGACCACCATCGCACCCAAAAGGAGAGAAAAATTTTGAGCGAGAGCCACTCCGCGTCGGCGACCGAGGCTCCCCATTTCCATTTCCCTTTGTCTAGGGCCTACCGTGGCGAAAATTCTGGCATACGCGACGCCAATTCGCCTGAAATTGACTGACTCGCGCCCTCTGTGTATAGTCCTTGAACAGGCCGCGGCCGGGTTTTTCAGGGCAAGCGGCTGAACCGCCTCAACCGGACGTGTGAAGATTGAATTCACCTCACAGCTCTGATCGCGCTCCCTTTTGGAAACTTGTCTTCGCCTCCCTGGTCTTTGTGGTCTTGGCGGAAGTCCTGAAGCCCCACCTCTACCGGGATGAGCTGCCGGGCTGGTGGGTGGTTTTTGTCTTCTGGGGTTTCTGTTTCGCCTTTGCCGAGTTCGTCCGACCCAGCTCCGCCCAGCGCCCCCATTGGACCATCCCAGCCGGCTCCCATTTGGCCGTCCTGGCGGGCCTCTTCCTGGTCATCTTCTACCCCCTTCGGCCCGGGATGCTCGAACCCTGGGCCTATCCTTCTTCGGGCCTCCCGGCCTGGCTCTTGCGGGTGGCCCTTCTCTTGATCCTGGGGGCCTGCGGGGGGGCCTTCGCTCGAACCTGGCGGGCGGGCGAAGGTTTGACCCCCTCCCTGGCGCCCTGTCTTCCACTCACTTTATTGTTCCTGGTGTGGGTGGGACGAGGCCTGGGAGGTGGTCTGGTGACCCCCGCCGTTGAAGGGTTTACGCTCTTTGGCGTGGCAGGTGTTCTGCTCTTCGTCTCCCGAGGGACCCGGGCCGCTCAAGTCGCCAAGAATTTGGCGTCTGGCCTCTGGCGGGAACCCTTCTTTCTCGTCTTTCTATTTCTCTTTGCGACCTCTCTTCGAGCCCTCTTCGCCTTCCAGCTCATGCAAGCGGACCTCGACCCTCGCTTCCTTGCGGGACCGGACAGCGGGACGTACGACATTGCGGCCTGGGGGCTAACGAGCGGGGAATACGGATTTCTGGACCGAAAACTCCCCATCTTCTTTCACAACCCTGGCCCGACCCTCTTTTACTCTGGGGTCTATTGGATCATCGGCCACCAGCCTGACGTGATTCGCTTCCTCCAGGCAGTGATGGGCGGCGTGACGTGCCTCTTCGTCTACTGGATCGGCAAGCGCGTTTTCGATGAGACGACGGGAAAGATCGCGGCCCTCCTGGTCGCAGGGCGGGGCTATCTGGTGATCTATGGGACTTATCTTGGGGCGGAGGCCCTGGGGCTCCTTTTTGTGACGGCGACGGTCCTTCTCCTCCTCAAACCTTCCAGCTGGGAGGTCGGGCGGCGGTGGGGAGGCCGGGCGTTTCTCATCGGGGCTTTTCTCGGGGTGGCCACCTTGATGCGGCCGGAGTACCAGATCTTTCCTCTGGCGGTCCTTCTCTATTTCCTGGCCCGCCTGACGAAAAGGAAGGTGGCAGTGCCTCTTCTCTTCCTCCTTGGCTTTACGGTGGTTCTCGTCCCATTGGTGGTGAGAAACGGGGCGGTCCATGACCAGTTCGCCCTCAGCGCACCAGCGGTGGTCAAGACCCAATACGCCCTGACGTCCCTGAACCCGCGGGTAGGGATCCCCCAGTCCATCTCCGACTTTGATTTCTTCCGTCGCCTGGGACAGACTTTTGTGGAAAGTCCGGGCTGGACCCTTCGCGCCATTGGGAGCGATGTGGGCTATAACTTCGGCCGGTTCTGGTGGTGGCGGTTTCAGGTTTTTAATCCCGCCTTTGTTTATTTTGAGCGAGAGGTGGGGCTTATGAATCTGATTGGCTTCCTCCTCCAGGGTTTTTTTGTCCTCGGGCTTTGGGCGGGATGGCGGTATCGGCGGCCTCTGGGTCTCCTCCTCCTCATCGTCGGCTATAAGACCCTCTTTCACCTCTTCGTGAGCGGAAATGAGTGGGGACGGGTGACGGCCGAACCCTTCGTCAATCTCATTCAGGCCTTCGGGCTGACAGTGTTCCTCACTTGGTGGTTCTCACTGAGGGGCGGGGCCCATCCCTCATCCCTCAATGGGGTCAATGAGGAACGTACGGGTGGTGGGGGACGGCCGATTTTTGGAGCTACTGAGACTTGATGGGGTCCTTAGAAGGCATCGAAAGGAGAGGATCCTATCGGGGCCTCCCGTGGTCGGCTTTCCTCATCGCCCTCGGGGTGTCTTTCGTCTTTATCCTCTGGCGTCCGCTCCCTGTCTCTCCCGATTTTGAATCCTATGACAATCTTGCCTGGCATCTGGTCCAGGGAGAAGGGTTCACGCAGGGGGGAGACCCACGGGGATATCCCGAGCTCTTCCGAACGCCTGGCTATCCTTGGTTTCTTGCCCCCTTTTATTGGACTTTTGGTCGCAGCTATCTGCCAGTTTACTTTGCCCAGGCGATCCTCCTTGGGCTGACCGCCCTCCTCATCTTTTCTTTGGTCCGACGCTCATTGGGGGAGGGTGTGGCACGCCTTTCTTCCTACGTTGTGGCCCTCTATCCCCTTTCGGCCCTCTATGTCCCGACCATTCTGGCCGAGGTGCTTTCGATATTCGCCGTCGCCCTCTCCATCTGGATGTTCCTCTGGACCTTGGACAAAACCACCGTCTGGAGGGCGAGCTTGACGGGAGCGGTCATGGCGTACAGCGCCCTGGTCCGTCCGTCCTTCCTGCTCCTCGCCCTCGCCTGCTTTCTGGCAGCGGTTCTGGCCCAATATCCCTGGCGAAAACTTCTCAAACCCTTCTTGGTCCTCCATCTCTCATTGGTCATCGTCCTGGGGTCCTGGGCGGTCCGAAACCTCCGGGTTTCGGGCGAGTTCATTCCCCTGAGCATTCAGGCCCCTTTGCAACTCTGGCTGGCCACTTTCAACTATGGCCCTTACACCGACCAGTTCTGGAAAAACCCTGAATATTTCTCCCAGCAGTTCTCTCTCGCCAGTCACCTCCCCCACGTCTTTGACCGGGAGGACAGGGCCTATCCTGTGGAGATCCGGCTTGAGGGCGCCGAGGCCCTGCGACCTGTGAAATTGCACTACCGCCTGGATGGCGAAGGTCCCTTCCTTGAGGTGGGTATGAGGGAAGCGGAGGACGGGCGATTCGTGGCCGAGATCCCGCCTCAGCCCTTTGGTACCAGGGTCCAGTACTACTTCAGCCTGCGAGACCTATTTCAGCCCGAGGCGCGTCTGCGCCATCCAAACCCGAAGGCCCGGGCGTTTTTTTTCTACCGGGTCCTCGAGGATGTCCTGGCGGACCCCGGACCGGAGCTGGTGGATATTCATGACGTAATCCAGTTGGGCTCAACACTTCAGGCCCCAGATCAACATCCCCTCTCTCTCCTTCACGACATTGATCGGGACGGACGCCTGTCGGAAGCAGATCTGGAGAAGCTCTTAAAGAGATTGGGGGGCAATATGGCGCCCGCCTATCAGTTCCACCGAGAGAAGGGAGGGGGCTCTCTTCAGCTGAAGTTTGAAGATGGTTCCCAACTCGATCTCCCCCTGGCCGGGGGTCCTCACAAGGTCAACCTGTCTCGCCTGGTCCGAAGCCCTCTTATGGGTTCGGCCGGGAGGTTTGTGACCGTGGCAATACCAAGGAGGCAACCCGCCGAGGGGCTCGTCTGGCGCAAGCCAGGGGAGAACCGATTGTTCTCTTGTTCTTTCAGACGGGGCTCTCTCTCCCCCTCCCAGACGGGGGCCGGGGTGAGCGACCACCCGTTCCCCTGCTTCTGGAAAGCGGGAGGGGAGGACATCCCGGCCCAACTCATGGAGTTCAGGGCCTATCGCTCTCTCGCGCGAGACAACTTCCTGAGGGCCCCCATGACTTACTTTGGGGGGAGTCTTCTCCGGATGCCCCGGATCTGGGTCACGGTGGGGACGACGACACCGGGACAGACCTATCTCGTACGGGGGGCGGCCTGGCTATTTCCCGCCCTCGCCGTGAGCACCCTGGGCCTCTTCGTCTTGGCGGTCATTGGCTATTGGACGGTTCGGGCGAGATGGCGCGCCCATTGGTATATCTTCGTCCCCATCCTGTACATCTCTCTTGTCCACGCCCCCTTCCACCCGGAGGCCCGCTATTCCCTTCCGGGACGGGCCTTTCTCCTGGTCTATGTGGCTGTGGCCCTGGCGGGTATTTGGCAATGGTGGAAGGGGGGACAAGAGCAGACTACTTCCGACCCCTGAAAGGGGTCTGACACGTCTTGCGCTACGCCAGCGACGGAAGAAGACCGGATTGCCCTGGCGCTGTGTTATTCCATCTGTGGGACAGGGACGGCCTTTCGGCCGCGGCGGTTTCCATCTTTCTGGATGGCGGCGTTTAAGCGGGAGATGGAGACGCCTTCGCTCACGTACTTCTCCAGGCAGTGCAGGGCCTCTTCGTCCGGCATCTGGACCGGAGGGTGCTTCATGGTGTAGGCGGAGACGGGCAAGAGGGCCCCTGCCTCCCCCCGCTCCCGGGCCAGGCGGCAGTAGCGAATGGCATCGATGATGACACCGGCACTGTTCGGGGAATCCTCCACCGAGAGCCTCAGCTCCAGGTTGATGGACACCCCTCCAAACCCCTGGCCTTCAATCCTCAGGAAGCAGAGCTTGTTGTCCTTCTGCCAAGGGACGTAATCGCTCGGGCCGATGTGGATATTCTCGGGGGCAAAGGGGATTTCAAGCTGGGACTGGACAGCCTCGGTCTTAGAAACCCGCTTGGAGAGGAGGCGGTCCTGGTTCAGCATGTTCAGGAAATCTGTGTTCCCGCCCGTATTGAGCTGATAGGTCCGCTCGAGCTCAATCCCCCGGTCCCTGCAGAGCTTAACGAGGGTCCGGTGGAGGATGGTTGCCCCCAGCTGCGACTTCACGTCGTCGCCCACGATGGGGATCCCCCGCTCCCGGAAGCGGGTTTCCCAGGCGGGGTCCGACGCGATGAAGACCGGTATGCAGTTGATGAGGCTGACGCCCACCTCGAGACAGGCCTCGGCGTAATGGCGGGTTCCCTCCTCAGTGCCGACTGGCAAGTAGTTCAGTAGTATCTCAGCCCCACTTTTATCGAGAACCGCCGCCACGTCCATCGGCTCTTTTTCGGCGACCAAGAACGTCCTCTCCAGGGGGTGGTCCTTCATGTGAGGCGAGACCCCGTCCAAGACAGGGCCCATGGAGACCGTCACGCCATAATTGGGCAAGTCTTCGACAAGGGTCATGGTGCAATTGGGAGGGGCGAAGGCAGCCTCATGGAGGGGTTTCCCAACCTTGCGGGCGTCCACGTCAAAGGCGGCCACCACCTGGATGTCGCAAGGCCGGTAGCCCGCTAGACGGTAGTGCATCAGGCCAATCGCCGTTTTCTCCGGCGTCTGTCGATAGTGTTCGATCCCCTGGAGGAGCGAGCTGGCGCAGTTGCCAATTCCGGTGATGGCGATTTTAATCGGGTCCATAGTGCTTTTACCTCGCCCTGCTTGAACGAGAGGTTGCAAGGCTTCTGCCGGCCTCCTCTGTCGGTGTCAAAGCCGAAAAAACCCTGGTGAGCGGGCTGCTTACGAAACCGCTCCATGTTTGGCCGGGGAAGAAAGAAGGTTTTTCAGGCAGACCATTTCCCTTGAGGAAACGGGGCGGGGAATCATCTTGTCTGAAAAGTAGGAATCTAGAAGAAGATAAGGAGGGATGAACAGGTCTATCTGGGGGGAGGGGACACTCCTGCTGCCCCGCTATTCGATAGTTGCTTTTTGCCAGGCGGACCCGGTTTAAGAAATGCCGCTGCCAGACCCACGGGGATCGGCGGACTCGGGGGTTGTCCCGGGCAGGGGCGGAGGGTGAACCGTCAGAGCGAAATTTTTCTCTCGTCAAACCTTCGGACCTCACCGTCCACCTCAACAGGGAACTCTCAGAGGGATTCCCCTTCACGGAAACGCCTATTCAAGCCGAATCTCCCGGTCTCTGTCAAGCCGGAATTCTCCCCATTTCCCCTCAAGCTCCCCCCAGGAGGGAGTCGAGCTCGCCCGAATCCTCCAGGCGCAAGAGATCGGGTAAGCCCCCGATAGCACGGCCGTCGATGAGGATCTGAGGGACGGTCCTCCCCTTTGTCAGGTCTCTCATCTCATCCCAATCCGGGGTCCCTCCGAAGACCATCTTCTCCTCAAACTTGACCCCCTTTTTCTTGAGGAACTGTTTGGCCATTACACAATAGCTACAAGGGTTTGTGGAGTAGACAATCACCTTCGCCGTCCATCCCCCCCCTTTCCCTTCTGGGGAGCGGGAGTGACCACCCTTGCGCCCAAGAACCATTCGAAGAAATGTGAACATGCTGGTCAACAAGTTTAATCGTCTCCCCTTCACTTTGGGGCGCGAGTCATCTTGCCCCCGCGGCCCAGGACCGTCGGTAGAAATACTAATCAGACTGATTACAAATCTAACCGCCTCGACCCGTCTCGTCAATATCGTTGCCGGTGGGGCCTCGGTCCCTTTGTGGGCGACCCTGAGGAGCTCAAAACCCCTGTGGGAGGTCTGGTGGGGCGGTCTTGAGCTTGACATCCCGCTTGAGGCCCAATACCCTTGGGCAAGAATGAAGGAGTATCAGGAGGATGGTCGTGAAGTTTGTTTTTTGTTTAAACCTCTGGTGGGGGCTTGCCAAGGGGAGGGCTGCGGCCAGGGCCTGAGGACAACAGGAGGTTAGGGGCCGCGCTCCCACCTGGAAAGGGGGCCGCGGCCTTTTTGTTTTTCAGCGAAATCGGAGGAGTTGGGTCACGCGGGAGAGGGGGTTTCACCTGCTGTGATTCCGTCAGGACATGTACCGACCTTCTTTTGAAGAATTCAAGGTCTTGGCTGGCCAGGGCAATCTTATCCCGGTCTACCGGGAGGTTTTGGCTGATCTGGAGACACCGGTCTCGGCCTTCCTGAAGGTGGGGGGCGGGGATTATGCCTTTCTCCTCGAGAGCGTGGAGGGGGGCGAGAAATGGGCCCGCTACTGTTTCCTGGGGGCAGAGCCTTCCCTTGTGTTTCGAAGCAAGGGAAGACACATCACGATCGAGGGTGAAGGGAAACGAGAGGAGAGGGAGGGAGACCCCCTCGAGGTCTTGAAGGAGCTCCTCGGGGCCTACCGCCCTGTCCAGGTGGAGGGCCTCCCTCGCTTTTACGGCGGGGCCGTCGGCTACATGGGCTACGACATGGTCCGTTTCTTTGAGCGCCTGCCCGAGCGGACGGAGGATGACCTCAACCTTCCTGACTCCCTCTTCCTTCTGACCGACACCTTACTCATCTTCGACCACGTGTCGCAGAAGATTAAAGTGGTCGCCAATGCAAAGCTGGAAGGGGTGGATGTGGGCGCCGCCTACGGAGAGGCCATCGCGAAGATTGAGGCCCTGGTCGAAAAGCTCCAAGGGGGGTTGCCCGCTCCCGCGTCAACGGGGGACCACGCTGGGACAGAGTCCCCTGCCGCCTTGACCGTGACCTCGAACTTCACTGGTAAGGGGTTTGAGAAGGCCGTCACCAGGGTCAAAGAATTTATCCGGACGGGTGAGGCTATCCAGGTGGTCCTCGCTCAACGCCTCGAGGTCCCCCTCGCGTCCTCCCCCTTCGACGTCTACCGAGCCCTTCGGATCATCAACCCCTCGCCCTACATGTTTTACCTGAAGCTCAAAGACCTCCAGCTGGTGGGTTCCTCCCCGGAAGTCCTGGTCCGTCTGGAGGGGGATCGGATCGAGGTCCGGCCCATCGCCGGGACGCGCCCTCGGGGGGCGACGGAAGAGGAGGACCGGGCCCTCGCCGAGGAGCTCCTGCGCGATGAAAAGGAGCGAGCCGAGCACATCATGCTTGTCGACCTCGGGCGGAACGACATCGGCAGGGTGGCTCGAAAGGGGACCGTAGAGGTCAATGAGCTCATGATCATCGAGCGCTATTCCCACGTCATGCACATTGTGAGCAACGTCCGTGGGCAGATCGAGGACGGGATGGACGCCTTTGACTTGATGCGGGCGTGCTTTCCGGCCGGGACGGTCTCGGGGGCCCCCAAGGTGCGGGCCATGGAGATTATCGAGGAACTGGAGCCTACGCGTCGGGGGCCCTATGCCGGGGCCGTCGGCTATTTTGGCTACTCCGGCAACATGGATACTTGCATCGCGATTCGCACCCTTGTCCTGACCGGCGGTCGGGCCTATCTGGGGGTGGGGGCCGGGGTGGTGGCCGACTCTGTGCCGGAGCGGGAGTACCAGGAGACGCTGAACAAGGCCCGGGCCCTCCTTCGAGCCATGGAGTTTGCCCAAGGGGGCTTGGAACAGAGAAGCGGGCGAGAACGTGAAAAAGAGTGAGATGCCATGATTCTCATGATCGACAACTACGACTCCTTCACCTACAACTTGGTCCAGTATCTGGCCGAGCTAGGGGCGCAGGTCGAGGTCCGCCGAAATGACGCCATCGGCCTGGACGAGGTGGTGCAGCTGAACCCCGAACTGATTGTGATCTCCCCCGGTCCGGGGAGGCCTGAGGGGGCGGGGGTGACGGTCGAGCTTGTTCGAAGATTCGCGGGGAAGATCCCCATTTTCGGCGTCTGCCTCGGACACCAGGCCATTGCGTTTGCCCTGGGAGGCCGGATTGTCCAGGCGAACCGCATCACGCACGGAAAGACCTCGCCCATCCATCACGACGGAGGCGGGATCTTCCAGAGACTTCCCAGCCCCTTTGAGGCGACGCGCTACCACTCTCTTCTCGTCGAGCGACAGGGTTTTCCGGAGACACTCGAGGTGTCAGCTGAGACCCAGGAGGGTGAGGTGATGGGTCTTCGGGGAAGGGGGATGCCCCTTGAGGGAGTCCAGTTCCATCCCGAGTCTATTCTCACCCGGGAGGGGAAGGCCCTCCTTCAAAATGTCCTCATGATGGCCCGAAAATCCTAAGGGTTTCTGGCCCTGGGAGGGAAATCTTGCCTGTCAGGGAAAAACCTGATTTCGGACGGCACTCAACTCTAGAACGACTGTTTCTTGGCCTGAACAGCTCATCCGGGCGGCGTGCGGCTGAAAACCGGAAAGCGGATCAACCCTTCATCGACCTCCTAGACGCCTTGACAGGGTTCAACTTGCTGTCCACGGTGCTCTTGGCCTTGTCGAGGTGGGTGGCGAAGGAACAATCCCCCAAGGCCCATCTGGACGCCGGCTCTGCATAGATGGCGCAATACTCGCCCGTTGGAAAGTTCCGGATGTAATCACAGCCGGCGCACTGCTCGACAACGGGATGACACTCCCCCTCGTCGAAGGAGCACCCCTCGCGGGTCATAAAGACGCAGTCTGTCCCTTTTCGAACGGTGACACATTCCATCGGTTTTCAGCTCCTCTTGCGGCGTCCCTTCGGACGGGAGCCGCCCGAAGGTGAAAAAATCGCGCCGGTAAAGGCCCTCGGCGAGACGCCCTCAAAGGGTGGGACTTTCCCCACGCGGTCAGGATTCACGAAAATATACGATGTTTCTTTCAACCGTCAAGGGGGAAAAGAGGCGATTTCAGACTGCAGGCCGTGGGAGGCCGTCCAGCGGACCCCCTTCAGGGGATTGTCCTCAGGGTGTGTGATGTGCTATGCAGATTTCTGTGGGGAGTTCAAAGGCCTTGAAAATCCTTGGCTCTGCTGGAGATGGGAGGGTCCCCTCCCAGGCTTTCAGGGGTGAGCCGTATGGGATTGGTTTCAATGAACCCTTCTGAGAACCAACGGTAAAGAATGGGTATGTATCGTAACCCGACGGGCAGGCGCTGAGCGATGAAGGTTTTGGACGAGCGGGGGAGAATCGCGGGTCTCATCAACATCTTTGATCTCGTGATCCTTCTGGCCGTCGTCTTTCTTGCCTTTTACTACTGGGTGGAGGTGCCGAGGCTTCTCAATCCTCCGGCCAGAGGCCTCGCGGCCCCTCCGGCACGCTCGGATGATGAGCAACTTGGGGTGTTGCTGAGGAAACAACCGGGGATTTTGGAGGACATCGTTTTCATCTTTAAAGACATAGACCCCGAGGTGGCCCCCCTCATCCAGTCGGGAGACCGAGACACCACCCATCCTCAAACACAAGTGGAGATTACGGAGATACTGGGCATTGAGCCGATGCGGGTCGCTATTAATTTGGGGTCGAGGCAGACGTTGGCCAGTGTCCCCGGGGAGAAGCTCCTGGTCCAGGCGAAGGTGAAGATTGACGGAGTCATGCAGGGGGAGGACTTTTTTTATAAGGATCAGCCCCTTCTTCATGCGCAGTTCTATAGCTTCGTCACGGATAAATATTCCCTCATTGGGGAACTCCTCCGTCTCGATGACACCTTCCTTCAGGGCAGGCTACCCATTAAACGACAGATCGAGGTGGTGGGGGTGTTCGAGGATCTCCCCGAAAACTTCGCCACTCTCATTCAGCCGGGTGATAAAGCGGTCTTGACGGTCCGAGGAGGTCAACCCGAAGGCGAGACGACTTTGGTCATTAGAGAGGTCATGCTAGAGCAGGAGTCGCCCGCTGACCCAGGATCTAAATACAATGCTCAGATCGTCCTGGAATGCCTTTGCCAACTCGACAACCGCGGCTATTCCTTCAACGAACAGTTCATCCGCGTGGGGGGGGCCTTTAATTTCACCACCGAGCTTTATGTTTTCACCATGCGGGTTCATCAGATTGAAGTCCTGGGTATTCCGGGTAGAGATTCCCTCTCATCGCCCAAGCCTTAGGGGGGCTATCCCGCAGATCCCGATGCCTTTGGTCGTCCATTTTCCGAAGGGCTCATGATCAAGGAAGCCATCAGCCGCGTGGTCGAACGGCAGAACCTCTCTGCTGAAGAGGCCGAGACCGTGATGAATGGGATCATGGGAGGCGAGTGCACCCCGGCCCAGGTCGCGGCCTATGTGACGGCTTTACGGATGAAGGGGGAGACCATTGAGGAGATCACCGGAAGCGCCCGGGCCATGCGGGCGAAGGCGACCCCCATTCGCTCCCGTCACCGGGTGCTGGTAGACACGGCGGGCACAGGGGGAGATGGCTCTCGGACCTTCAACATCTCAACCACGGCAGCCTTGGTGGCAGCGGGGGCCGGGGTTCCGGTGGCCAAACACGGAGGGCGAGGGGTTTCCAGCGGGTTCGGGAGCGCGGACCTGATGGCGGCCCTGGGCATCGACATTGAGGCCTCCCCGGAACAGGTGAGCGCCTGCCTCGACGAGGTGGGGATCGCCTTCCTCTTTGCTCCCCTCCTCCATGGGGCCATGAAGTACGCCGTCGGCCCCCGACGAGAGATGGGGATCCGGACCGTCTTTAATATCATGGGGCCCATTACGAACCCCGCGGGCGCCCATTGCCAGGTCATCGGCGTCTACGATGGGGCGCTGACGGAGACCTTGGCCCGCGTCCTGGCCAACCTCGGCTCTCGGCGTGCCTTCGTTGTCCACGGTTCAGACGGCCTGGACGAGGTCACCCTGAGCGGCCCCACGCGAGTTTCGGAGCTTCGAGAGGGGGAGGTTCGAACGTACGACGTCACGCCCGAGGATTTTGGGTTGAAGAGGGGATCCATCGAGGCGTGCCGGGTGACGTCCCAGGAGGACAACGTCCAGATGACCCTCATGGTCCTCAACGGCCGCACGGGCCCTCCCAGAGACATCGTCCTCATGAACGCTGCGGTCGCCATCTACGTGGGCGAGGGGGAGGAAAGCTTGCCGAAAGCCCTCTTGGCCGCCAAGAACTCCATCGATTCCGGAAGCGCCCTGCGAAAGCTCCAAGCCATTCGGGAGTTTTCCAACCGGTCCGTCTCCTCTCGGGAATAGGTCCGTGGGAATACCCAAAACGAGCGGTATCCTGGGGGAGATCCTGGAGAGTGTGCGGGGGGCACTTCAGGTTGAGAGCTCCAAGATCCCCCTCGATGAGCTTCGCTCTCTCGCTCGGGACGCCTCACCCCCCAGGGATTTTCAGGCTGCGCTCACCAGGGGAGAACCTCCTCGCATTATCGCTGAGACCAAGGGGGCCTCGCCCTCGGCCGGCACTCTGGCGAAAGCCTATGAACCCGTTCCCCTGGCCCAAGCCTATCAGGAAGGTGGGGCCGTCGCTCTCTCGGTCCTGACGGAGCCCAAATATTTTCGTGGGGCCCTCAGTCATCTCTCCGCCGTCCGGGAAGCCACCGGTCTTCCCGTCCTCCGAAAAGATTTTCTGGTCGACCCCTATCAGCTTTACCAGGCCCGGGCCGCTGGGGCCGACGCCGTTCTCTTGATTGTCCGCTGCCTCGAAGATGGGCCCCTGCAGGAGTTTTTGGGGCTGGCAGAGGATCTGGGGATGTCCGCCCTGGTCGAGGCCTACGATGAGGGTGAAGTGGACCGAGCGGTCTCGGCGGGGGCCCGCATCATCGGCATCAATCAGCGGGACCTAAAAACCTTTGAGACGGACCCAATCTCCTCTCTAAAACTTTCGGCGCGCCTTCCTCCTTCCTGTATCGGTGTGGCCGAGAGCGGGATTAAGACGCGGAACGATATCAAGAGGCTCATGGCCGGCGGGTTCGAATGCTTTCTTGTGGGGGAGACTCTGATCCGGTCGAGAGACCCGGCCCGGAAGATCCGCGAACTTCGTGGGGCGGGCTAAATGCTTAGAGATCAGGGCTCCAGTGGGGGACTGGAGCTTTTGTGCCGAGGAGGTTTCACTCGACACGAGAGCAGAGGGGCTGAATCCTTTTGAACGGGATGGGGGTCCAACAAATAGGGCAGTTATCCAGCTTGAGGAATAATTTGCAAAAAAGATGGGTAATCTATAAGAGAGTGAGAGTAATAGATGGGTTGGTTTTTGAGGAAAGTTTGAGGAAAGAAGGATGAGGCGGAAAAGTTTTGTCCTTATTGGGTTTCTTTTGATCCTCACGGGTGTGGCTTCGGCCCAGACCTACAAAACCTATAGTCCGCAAATTCAGGTGCGGGCCACGCGGCCAGGAGCGCCCTCCATCGTCACCTTTCAAGCGCCCGAGCGAATCATCCCCAGCCACCATTTGCCGGTCTATGTGGCGGCGAAGGCGGGAGACAGTGACCTCAAGGACATCGTGTGGAATTTTTACTGCTGTGGCTCCCAGTACGAAGGTGGGGCCTACCATGTCAAGGAAGGGGAAGGGGAGGATCTGGACGGAAAGTTTTTCATTAATACGCTCTCTGTCCTCAACTACGGCAGTCCCTTCCGCGCCGCATGGTTAGTCCTTCATCTGAGCGTCTGGGCTGTGGACCAAGAGGGCAGGTCGAGCGAAAAGATATTTTTTGATGTCACACTGGACCCCACGGCCCCGGATACCTTTCCACCCCCCGAGGACGGTCGCACCTATGCGAAAGATTTTGGAGACATCAAAGGGCACATCTTTTTCCCCTAGGCGCCGGGGGGCATTCAGCCCTAGGGCGCGCCGCCAGTCCAAGACAACAGGGTTTTTCATTTCGGCGAACCTTTGAGGCAAGGATCCCTCTTCTCTAGGGTAAGAAAGACGATTTGAGCTACGTCTTCGGTCCTGTTCCATCGAGGCGGCTCGGCCTCTCTCTGGGCGTGGACCCCCTCCCTTATAAAACCTGCAACCTGGACTGCGTCTATTGTGAGCTTGGGCGGACCCAACGCCTCACAGCCCAGCGGAAGGTGTATATCCCCGTGGACGCGGTCCTGGCCGATGTCCGGGAGGCCCTGAAGACCTGTGCCCGGGTTGACTACATCACCGTGACGGGGTCCGGAGAGCCGACCCTTCACTCGGGCCTTGGGGCCATCCTGCGGGGGATCAAGGCCATGACGGAGATCCCCCTTGCCGTCATCACCCACAGCAGCCTTCTCCACCTCCCGGAGGTCAGGGCCGATCTTGCCGCCGCCGACCTCCTCATCCCGAGCCTGGACGCGGTCTCTCCAAAAATCTTCCGTCGTCTCAACCACCCGCACAGTTCTGTTTCCCCCGAACGGATGGTGGAGGGGCTCGTCGCCCTTCGGGAGGAGTACTCGAGACCCATCTGGTTGGAGATTCTCATCGTCAAGGGTCTGAACGACGGGCCCGAGGAGGTGGGGCGCCTGCGCGAGGCCGTGAGGCGCATCCGGCCCGATCGCGTGCAACTCAATACGGTGGCCCGCCCGCCCGCCTACCCTTTTGCCGAGCCTCTTAGCCGAGAGACCCTGGAGGCCCTGAAGGAGTCCTTTGGAGAGGGGGCGGAGGTGATTGCCGAATTTCCCTCCCAGGTCCAGCCAGAGGCCCCTTCGGACCCTGAAAGGGCCATTCGGACCTATCTGGAACGACGGCCCGCGACCCTCTTTGACCTCATCTCGGCCCTGGGCCTAAAGGCCGAGACCGCTGAGGGGCATCTGAGGGCCCTTGTGGAGGAGGGTGAGGTGGAGCAGATGGGGGCGGCCGATTCTACGTTTTATTCCACTTACTACCGGTTCCGCCGCCAGAAGGTTCGGACGTAAGGGGCGCCCTCGCCCCATCGCCTTCCCCTCAGTGCCGAAAATCTCCAAAAAACCTCTTCTCGACCGACCACCACCCGTTTCAGCCCTCCTGATAAGGGTGAACCCTGCCCTCAAAATTTCTGAAGACCGTTCGGGGGCCTTCCTGGCTTTGTCGGTATTCGGGTACGAGGGGGATCTTGCCGCCCCCCCTGGTCAGGTCCACGACGAAGCTCGGGACCGCATAGCCCGAAGTGTGGCCGATCAGGTTCTCCATGAGGGACAACCCGGTGGAAAGGGGGGTTCGAAAATGGGCCGTCCCCTCCACCTGGTCACACTGAAAGAGGTAGTAGGGCCGGACTCGGATCTGAAGGAGTTTCTGCATGAGGGCCGTCATGGTCTTGGGGTCATCGTTGATGCCGGCCAGGAGGACGGTCTGGCTTCCGAGGGGGAAGCCGCAGTCGGCCAGGCGCTGGCACGCCCTTTCCACCTCCGGCGTGACCTCCTTGGGGTGGATGAAGTGAAGGCTGAAGTAGAGGGGCTGCAACCTTCGAAGCCCCCGAAGGAGCCTCGGCGTCACTCGCTGGGGGAGGGTGATGGGGACGCGGGTTCCGATCCGCAGGATCTCCACGTGGGGGATGGCCCGAAGGCGCGAAACGAGCCCGATGAGCCGCTCATCGCTTAGCGTGAGGGGGTCTCCCCCGGAGATGAGGACATCCCGGACCTCGGGTCTCCCCTCCAGGTAGGCGATCCCCTCCTCCCACTGGGCGTTCGTCACGGCGTGCCTTGAGTCCCCGACAAGGCGGCGGCGGTTGCAATACCGACAGTACATGGAGCACACGTTGGAGGCCAGGAAGAGGGCGCGGTCAGGATAGCGATGGATGATGGCCGGGACCGGGGAGTGGGCCTCCTCATCCAGTGGGTCGGGAGAGTCGATAACCGCCGGGTAGGATTCCTCGATCCGGGGCATGGCCTGGCGCCGAAGAGGACAGTTCGGGTCCTCGGGGTCCATGAGGCTGGCGAAGTAGGGGGTAATGCCGAAGGCGAAATTTTTAGCGGCATATCGGGCGCCCTTCTCCTCTTCGGGCGATAGTCGAAAGTACCGCTTTAGGTCTTCCAAGCAGATGAGTCGATGGGACATCTGCCAGCGCCAATCGTCCCACTGGCGACGGGTTGCCCCAAAGCGCCGCCAGGGACGCTCGACTGAAGCCCATCGGGGATTTGTCCTGTCCATCGTGTCCTCCTTGAGGTTCAGAGTTTTCTCCCGTCAAAAGAGTGTGGATCGAGTTCCGCTCCCTTTGGCGTCCCTCAGAGGAGGTTTCCTTCTCCCTGCAGGGCGATGAGGAAGGGGTTCGTGGCCCGCTCCTGGCGGATGCTGGTGGCCGGCCCGTGGCCGGGGTACACGAGGAGGGCATCGTCCAGGGGAAGGATCTTCGTGCAAAGGGTCTCGGCGAGTTGACGAGGATCCGCCCCCGGGATGTCGGTCCTTCCGACGGACCCGGCGAAGAGCACATCCCCGCCGATGAGCCGGTCCGAAAACAGATAACCCAGACTGCCGGGGCTATGACCGGGCAGGTGGATGGCCCGAAAGGAGATCCGCCCCAGGCTGAACTCGTCCCCTTCCCGAGGGTGGTGAGTCACCCGGGGAGGCTCGACACCCTCGATGCCAAAGGCGGCGGCCTGCTCGGAGAGACCCTCCAGGAGAAAGAGGTCATCCTCGTGGAGGTAGAAGTCGACTCCCGTCTCCTGCTGGATCCTCGCCACCGCGCCCACATGGTCGAAATGGCCGTGGGTGTTCAGGATGCGGACCAGAGTCAGGCCGTGGTCCGCAAGGCGGCCGAGGATCCGCTCCGGCTCGTCGCCCGGGTCGAAGAGGATGGCCTGACGCGTCTCTTCATCCCCCAGGAGGTAGCAGTTCTCCAGGATGGGGCCGACTGTCAACATCTCTAGGAGCATGGGAGAAGACCCGTGGTGTTCAATGCTGGGGAAGGATTGCGCTGACCTTCTATCCTATTGTTCAAGCGTCTGTCAACTCATATTTCTTGTCCGGATTCCTTTGATTAGACCGGAAATCCCGGGTTCGACATTTCTCTTGCCCGGCTTGCGGAGAGGCGATATGCTGACAAGACTTGGTCAGGTGATGTTCTTTTTCGGGAGAAGGACAAGAGGCTTATTTCTGTCCCCCGGTGGAGAACGACGGTTGGGAGAAACGGGCGGCATTGTGGGGAGGAGTTTTCGGACTCTAACTTGCCAGGAAGGGTGCCCTGTTTCTCCGGTCGAAGGGAGGGTTTGGCCATGCAAATGGGTCAGGAAGGTGGTTTGGAGTTTTCAACGAGTAAGGGGAATGACGTCAGTGAGCTTCACTCCGAGAAACGGGACAAAGCCTTCCACCATCTGGTGGAAGAATTGGACGCCCTCTGCCGAAGGCATATTGTCAGGTCTGACTTATTGAAAACCATCGATCTCCTCTCGGCCTTGAACCTGGTGTCAGAGCAGATGCGCGTTAATCTAGTGGCTGACACCCTGAGACGGACACTGAGCTCCGTGAAGATTGAGATCTGAAAGTCGGACAGCCGATCCCCCTTGCATCTGAAAAGGGGTGAAAAATTGTGTTTTTGGGCTCTAAAAAGTCTTTGTCCATAGGCTGAAGAACGGCTCCTCCAATCCCCGCGGGCCAGGTTTTGGAGCATCACCCCCACCGCGAGAGACCTCCCTCATCGCCTCCCTGGTAGCCCAGAAGGGTTTTCCGGTATACTCGCAAGGGCTTATAAAACCTTTCTGGTGACATTTCCTTGGAGGGGGTTCCCTTTTTGACAGACTACCCGAAGCTTCGTCCCGTTGAGGCCTTTCCCGCTGACCAAAATGGCCAGCAGGTCCTCTGCCTTCGAGACCCCCTGAACTACGCCGAGAGCATCCTGTTTGTCCCGATGGACCTGATCCCCATCCTGGGTCTCCTGGACGGCTCCCGGGACCTGAAAGACATTCAGGCCGATCTTGGGAGGGAGACGGGCGAGGGGGTTCCCTCGGGCCAAATTCAAGAGATCATCAACCTTCTGGAAGAGCACTTTTTCCTCGAGGGAGATCGTATTCAGGCGCGCCGGGCGGAGCTTGAGGGAAGCTTTCTCGCCTCCCGCCTTCGGGCCCCCTTCCTGGCGGGGCGGGGATATGCCAGCGATCCGGCGCAGCTCTCGACTGCCATCGACGGCTTTTTCTCCCACCCTGACGGTCCGGAGCCTCTTGAAAGTCCTGGGGTGGGCCCTCCTGTCAAAGGGGTCCTGGCCCCTCACATCGATTTTATGAGGGGGGGGCCTGTTTTTGCTCATGCCTACAAAGCCTTGGCCCAGGGTGGGGATCCGGAGGTCTGCGTCGTCCTTGGGACCGCCCATGCAGGGGCCGATGGCCTCTACGCCTTGACGCGGAAGGATTTCGACACCCCGCTTGGCCCCCTTCGGACAGACCAGGACTTCATCGATGACCTGATAGCGGAGGCGGGCGAAGATTATTTCGCTGATGAGCTCTCCCACCGGGCCGAGCACTCGGTGGAGCTTCAGGCGGTTTTCCTAAAGCATGTCTTTGGAAGAAGGGGCCCTGTTCGCTTGGTTCCCATCCTCTGCGGGTCCTTTCATGAATTTATCCTTTCTGGGGTCTCCCCTCAGAAGGATGAGCGGGTCGCTAAATTCCTTCGGGGGCTGCGAAGAGCGTCCGAGTCCCGGCCTGGACGGGTCTCTTTTATCGCCAGTGCCGATCTGGCCCACGTGGGGCCCCGCTTCGGGGATCGCTCCCCGCTCTCCCAGGATGGACTGGACTCTGTCGGTGCGGCCGACCGGGCCATGCTCGCCCACGTGGAGGCCTTGGACGCCGAGGGGTTTTTTGGGTCTGTGCAGGCGGAGGGGGACCAGCGGCGGGTGTGCGGGCTTTCCCCTCTCTACACCCTCCTTCATGTCGTGGGAGCAAGGGAAGGAAGACTTCTAAAATATGCCCAGTGGCCGGACCCCCAGGGGACCGTGACCTTTGCCAGCATGGTCTTCTCTTAAGGATTATGTGACGTGACACCTGGGTTATAAATAATTGAAATAGAAATCATAAGGAGACAACCTTTAGAGGGAAATGAAAGCGGCTTGGGTTTTTTGTGCTTTTTGTGGGAGTACAGGCAAAGGAGACTTTTTGGGTGAGCCCTGAGCCCCGCGCGCTGATCCACGCCCTATTGCGATCCGCCGGACGACGTGTCCGGGCCCTCTTGGCGGCGCAGTCTGCCCTGTGGGCTCTCACCTTGGGCTGTCTCCTTCTCCTCCTTGGAATCGGAGCCGAGGCCCTGAAGAACCTCTGGCCCTTCTCGCCGCCCGTCTTTACAGGGTTTGCCCTGGTGGTCATGGGCTGGGCCGTCTTTCGCACACTCTATTTGGCTCTCAGGTCGATTCCGGCGGACCACGTGGCCTTCCTCATTGAGCAGGTGCACCCGGAGCTCAAAAACGCTCTCATCAGCTCAGTCCAGTTGACGGCAAAGGAGTCCCCATCCTCTGCGTCTTCGCCGGACCTATTGCGGGCCCTCCTTGAGAACACCTCTGAACAGGTCGGGGGTATCCGTCCCCAGGTGGCGGCCGACCGAAGCCGCCTGAGGCGACCCCTTCTCGCTGCGGTCTCGGCCGGTGCCGTGACCCTCGCTGTGGGTCTTCTCACGCCGGGTGTCCTGAAAGGGTCCGTTGACCTTCTTCGCCATCCGGTGGCCAGCATACCTTCTCAGGCCATTGTCCTCGAGGTCTCCCCGAAGGGCGAAAAGGTCCTCCTGGGCGGGAGGGTGAAGATACACGTGGAGGTTCAAGGGCGCCTCCCCAAAGACGTTTCGCTCGAGCTTCTTCCCGAGACAGGTGCCCCTGAGAGGGTGAAGATGAGCTCTGCGCAAAGGGCTAAATTCTCTTACGAGACAGGTCCTGTCCGGTCATCCTTCACGTACCGGGCCTTCGCCGAGGGGCACTCCTCTCCCACTTACCAGATAGACGCCATTCCACCCCCGGTCATTGAAGTTTTGAGTCTGCACTATCTCTACCCCCGGTACACCGGTCTCGCTCCCGATGTCCAGGAGGGAAGGGGCGACGTTCGGGGCCTGAAGGGGACAGAGATTACGTTGGAGCTCCAGGCCAACAAGCCGGTGAGGGCCGGTCGGATTGTCTTCGGCTCGGGAAATGAGTTTCCCTTGGAGGTATTAGAGGGGCGGAACCTCAGGGGGCAGTTCCTCCTCCTCGAAAATGACGACTATCGAATCCTCTTGGAGGATCAGTGGGGCTTTGAGAATCTGGAGCCGGTTCGCTACCCCATCGAGATCATCCCGGACGAGTTCCCGGCCATAGAGCTTATTTTCCCGACCGACGAAGTCTTTCAGGTGGACTCGAGGGAGGTCATTCCGATGGGCTACGTTGCCCGCGACGACTTCGGCATCGGGGACATCCGCGTCGTGGCAGAGGGGTCTGGTGTGGGCCGTCGCGAGGACGGGATCAGCCGGGCGGAGGGGGCCAGACGCCTGGAGAGCGGACAGCATGAGTGGGATCTAGGGGGTCTCCCGATCCAGCCGGGGTCTGTTCTCAGGGTGCACCTGGAGGCCAAAGACAACGATCAGATTTCTGGTCCCAAGGTGGCGGTTTCCCGATCCTTTGAGGTTCGGGTCAGCAGCCCCCACGAGGATCACCAGAACGTCAGAGAACTCCAGCGGGAAATTGCCGAGCGCCTCATCGGTCTCCTGGGGGACCAGCTGGAACTGGAAGAGGATGTGGAGGACCGCCTGGAGAAGGAGGCGGCGGGACAAACACCCGTCCTCCCTCCAGAGGAGGCGGACCAGTTCTCGGAGCGAGCGGAGCATATCGAGCAGGGGGTCAAGGAGCTCCTCGCCCAGATCGGCCGGACCCTCCAGCAGGTGGCCCGGGATCCCCTCAGCGGTTTTAACGCCTTTACGGACCTCAACACCCTGAGGTCAAACCTCTCCTACCTCAGACGCGAGATGATACCGAGGGCGAGGCGTACTCTGGAGAAGAGGGTTCCAGGTCTGGAAGCGGCCTCGCCCAAAGGCGAAGACCAAAGGTCGTTGCTACAAAAGTTCCAGCAGGCCCAAAAGGAAGTCACGGCTGAGTTGGAACGGATGGCCCTCCTGGCCGACGACATCGGAAAGCGGTCGGGGATTCAAGACCTGGCCAATATCGGCGAAAGACTCGCCCAGGCCCAGAACCAGTTGCTGGACGCCTTTGATCAGGCTCTCAGGGAAGGAAGCCTCCAGGCCCGCGAGGCCCTCTCCGAGGCCCTTAAGAAAGTCGAGGAACTCCTTCAGGAACTGGCCAGGGGTTTTCAAAACCTTCCTATCCAGCTTCCTGATGAATTCCTCAACAGCCCCCTCGGGGAATTGGCGGATCTCGGCGACCTCTCACAGAGGCTTCAGGAGATCCAGCGGCATCTCGAGGCGGGGGCCCTTGAGGAGGCCCGGCGCCTGGCCGAGGAGCTGATCCAGTCCCTGTCTCAGATGATTGCCGCTCTGCAGGGCGCCATCGGAGAAGCGCTGGCAGGGTTCTCTCAACAGTTCGGGGAGTCGGCGGGCCGCGAGGCTGGCGTCCTGGAGGAGCTTCTGAGGCGACAGCGCGCCATCCTGGAGGAAACTCAGGACGTGGAAGGCCCTCTTCGCGAGCGGTTGTACGGAGTTCAGGAGGAGGGCTACGAGGCGGCAATGGGGCAGGGCGAAGAGGCACTGGACCGTCTGGATCAACTCTCGCGTGAGGTCCCAGAAGGGGTCCTTCCTCTGCGGAGCCCCCTTCGAGGTGTGGTGGGAGAGCGGGCAAATACGCTTGAAGAGTCCCTGGAGCAGCAGAAAGTGCCGGAGGCGGTGAAGGGGGCCCGGGCCCTGGCGGAGTTGTCACAGGAGATTGCCAGAAGGCTAGAAAGTGTGACCCTCGACGGTCAGCCTCTTGCACTCCGGGATGAGGCTGTGGCGCTGGCGGAGGAATTTCGTTCCCTGGCGAGGGACCTCGAAGGGCTTCCCAAAGACCCTCGGCTCTTCCTCACGCCCGAGGAGGGGACGCAACTCACTGAGCTTGAAGAAGAGCAGCGGGCCGTCCAAGAAGAGACCGACACCGTGCACCGTCACCTGGAAGAGCTCTCCCGCGTTCTCCCTTTCATCGGCCCAGAAGTTCTTCAGAACCTGAAATTAGCGAAGGAGGCCATGGGGAAGGCCGCAGGCCATCTGTTGGAGCAGGAGACCCGTGAGGCCATTCCCCCGGAACAAGAGGCCGTCTATCGGTTGTCTCGGGCTCGGAGCAATACGCAAAGGGCCATGGGGCAGCTCGCCCGTCGGGGCCGCTTCGGAGCGAGCCCGGCGCCCGGCCTCGTTCAGCCCGGGGGCTCGCCTTCTCTGGGCTTTCGCTATCGGCCCCCGACTGGCCCGGAGGAGGGAGGTCGGACAGGGGTGAGTGCCCGCGATTTTCAACTCCCCGCCAAGGACGCCTACAAGGTGCCGAAGCTCCACCGGGAAGAGGTCGTTGAAGCCCTGAAAGGGAAGTACCCGCCCGCTTACAAGGAGCAGATCGAGCGGTACTTCAAGAACCTCGTAGAATGATGAAACCTCTGAGGTGTCAGACGGCAATTCTCCTCTTTCTAGCCCTCGTTTTGGGGGTGTGGGGAGGACAGGGCGACCCGGTCTTCGCGGCTAAATCTCTTGAAGCGACACAGGCGCAGGCCGAAGAGCTTCTTCAGACGTGGCGGGCCAAAGAGGCCCTGGAGCAGGTTGAGATTCTCATCTCGGAGAGGCCACAGGAGGAAGATCTCCTCGTCCTGAAATCTCAGGCCCTCTTTCATCTGGGCCGATATGAAGAGGCCCTGGAAACGGCTCAGGCGGCTCAAGGGATCTCAACGGACCCTCAGGAATTTTCGTCCTTGGTCGGTTTCATCGATCAGACCCTTCGGGCCCGGGAGGGGTTTAAGACCTACGAGAGCCCTCACTTTCGTCTCAGCCTGGACCCCGGCCAGGATGGCCTCCTCGTCGAGATGGCCCTGGAGGCCGCCGAGAAGAGCTATGAGGCCTTGGGGGAGGCCTTGGGTTGGCGTCCTGAGGAGCCCATCCGGATTGAGATCTACCCGACGGCCCAGCGATTTCAATGGGCCTCGGGCCTCTCCCGGCGGGACATCGAGGTGACGGGGGCTGTCGGGATCACTGCGTTCAACAAGCTCGCCCTCTTCTCCCCCCGTGCCCTGGCGAGAGGCTACCGGTGGCTCGATTCCCTCAGCCACGAGTACGTCCATTACGCCCTCATCTTTTTGACCCGCAATAACGCGCCCATTTGGTTTCACGAGGGGATGGCAAAATTCTTCGAGACCCGCTGGCGCTCTGCCGATCTCACCTACCTCAGCCCGAGTTATCGCACCCTCCTGGCCACCGCCCTGCAGCACAACGAGTTTGTAAGTTTTGAGGCCATGGAACCTTCTTTAGTGGAACTCCCCAATCCCCGTCAGGTCCACTTGGCATACGCCGAGGGGGCCTCAGCCGTCGACTTTATCTTGAGGGAGAAGGGCAGGGAAGGGCTCTTGGGCATTCTGAGGTCTCTCTCGGAGGACCCGGAACGCAAGATGGCAGAGGTCATCACAGAGAGCCTCCAACAGTCCATGGATGAGTTCGAGGCGAGCTGGAAGGAGGATCTGGGGGGCCAAGGTTTTCGGCCCCTGGAAGGGGTGTGGATTCCTCAGTACAGAGTGAGGGGTGAGGGTGACCCCTTCGATGAGGCTGAGGAATTCCGGGCCCTCCAGTCGGCGGTCGCCCGAAATCACCTCAGGCTCGGGGACCTCCTGTTGGAGCGCGGAAGGGTCCGGCCGGCCCTGATGGAGTACGGGCGGGCTCTTGAGCGAAGCCCCGGGTCTCCCTATCTCAGGCGGAAGCTGGCGCAGACCTTGCTGTCTCAGGGAAAGGCCGAGCAGGCTGAGACCCATCTGGAGGAGGCCCGGCAGGTGGCCCCCGACTATGTGGCCACCTATACGCTCCTGGGCCACCTTCATCTTCGGGCGCAACGGTTTCAGGAGGCGCGGGCGGCCTACGAGGAGTCCTTGCAGATCAACCCCTTTGACCCCAGCGTCCATGAGGGCCTGGCCCTGGTCTATCGCGAGCTGGGGGAGGAGAAGAAGGCGAGGGACGCCGAGGAGGCCCATCAGCGTCTCCTCCGCTCCCTGAGGCAGGGGTCATGACGGATTTTCAGAAGAACGAGGGGGATCTGGCAGACATTGAGGCCATCAGACGAGGCCGAAAGGAAATCCTCCGGGAGATCCGAAAGGTCATCGTGGGCCAGGACACCGTCATCGATGAACTCCTCATTGCCCTCTTTGCCCGCGGGCACTGCCTTCTGGTGGGGGTCCCGGGTCTCGCCAAGACCCTCCTCATTAATACGTTAGCCCAAGCCCTGGACCTAAAATTCTCCCGAATTCAGTTCACGCCGGATCTGATGCCCTCCGACATCACGGGGACAGACATCCTCCAGGAGGATCCGGAGACGGGCCGTCGCCATTTTCATTTCCTCAAGGGGCCCCTCTTTGCCAACATCCTGCTGGCCGACGAGATCAACCGCACCCCACCCAAGACCCAGGCAGCGCTCCTTCAGGCTATGCAGGAGTATCGGGTCACGGCCAGCGGCAAGACTTATTCACTGGACCTTCCCTTCTTCGTCCTGGCGACCCAGAACCCCATCGAGCAGGAGGGGACCTACTCCCTGCCCGAGGCCCAGCTGGACCGCTTCATGTTCAACCTCCACATCGACTATCCCTCCCATGAGGAGGAGGTGGAGATCGTCAACCGAACCACCTCAGCCGACCCCCCCAAGGTAGAGGCCGTGGGGGTTGCCCGCGAGATCTTGGCCCTTCAGTCTCTCGTCCGCAGGGTCCCGGCGGCCGATTACGTGGTCCGTTACGCCGTGAATCTCGCCCAAGGCACCCGGCCTGATCAGCCCGGCGCCCCAGACTTTGTGCAAAACTATGTGAGCTGGGGGGCGGGTCCCCGGGCCTCTCAGTATCTCGTCCTGGGGGCCAAGGCGAGGGCCATTCTGGACGGCCGATTTGCGGCGGCTGTGGAGGATGTTCGCGCCCTCGCCCCCTCGGTCCTGCGCCATCGCATCCTCACGAACTTCAACGCCGAGGCGGACAGGGTCAAGGCCGATGGAATTGTGGAGAAGCTCCTGGAGATCGTCGAACCCGAGGCGGCACTTCGCCGCTAGGGCCTTGCTTGGGTCCGATCGCTTGCCGGGAAGCCCGGGTCTTCCATGAAATATCTCGACCCCAATCTGCTCAATCGCGTCGCGCGTCAGCAGTTTGAGTCACGCTTTGTCATGGCAGGCAACCTCTCCGGACTCCACCGCAGCCCCTATCGAGGGTTCAGCGTAGAGTTCACGGCCCACCGTGAATACGCCCCGGGAGACGAGCTTCGACATCTGGACTGGAAGATCTATGGCAGATCGGATCGTTTCTTTGTCAAGGAGCACGAGGCCGAGACCAACCTCAAGGCTTTCGTCTTCCTCGATGTGAGCGGCTCTATGGCCTATGGGGATGGGCAGACCAAGTTTGACTACGGCTGCCATCTGGCCACGGCCCTTACCTTCCTTTTCCTCAAGCAGGGGGACCAGGTCGGTCTCGTCCTTTTTGACGAAGGGCTCCGCCGCCATCTCCCCCCGAGCGGTCGTCGGACCCAGCTCCTCTCGGTGGCCGATGCGCTGGAAAGAGAGGCCCCCTCAGGAAAGAGTGGAGTTGTGCGAGCCCTTCAGGAGACCGCCGCGAATGTGAGCCACCAGGGTCTCGCCGTCGTCATCTCTGACCTCCTGGAGGAACCCCAGGCGGTCATGAAGGCCCTCAAGCTTTACCGCCACAAAAGATTCGAGGTGGTGGTCTTTCACCTTCTCCACGCCGACGAGGTGGATTTCCCCTTTGACGGGGTGATTCGGTTTGAGGATCTGGAGCTCCCCCGACGGGTCACTGCCGACCCCAAGGCCATCGGCGGGAATTACCGCAGGCTCGTCTCTGACTACGTTCAGGAATATCAGACCCTTTGCCGAAGAGAGGGCATCGACTATCAGCTCTTTCGCACCGATGTCCCCCTCGAGACGGCCCTCGTTCGCTACCTGGCCTCGAGGGGTTAGAACCGGGTGACCTAAGGCTAGAAAGAGATGCCTCTTCAATTTCTCAACCCTATCTTCCTGTGGGGAGCCGCAGCGGCGGCTGTCCCCATCCTGATCCACCTCATCCGCCGCAGGAAGACCCGGACGATCCGGTTCGCCATGCTGGATTTCATCCTCCAGTCCCAGAAGAAAATGGCCCGCAGGTTTCAGCTCAAGGAGTGGCTTCTGCTGGCCATTCGGACCGGCCTGATCCTGGGGCTCGTCGGCCTTGGGGCGCACCCGGTGTTCTCCCTGTCCCCCGATCCCGGTTTCCCCGGTCCCCCGGGGAGAGGGCCGACTCACCTCGTCGTTATCTTGGACAATTCTATGAGCATGAGCTTCGTCGAAGGCGAAATAACGCGTCTTCAGACTGCTCGGGAGTGGGCGAAGGAACGCCTAGGATCTCTTCGCAGAACCCAGATCGCTGTCCTCTCCACAGGGCCTAGTGGGCAGGGGTTGCCCCAATTCCAGGATGCCCCCTCGGCCATCGCCACCCTCGATGCGGTTTCGCCCTCTCACGGGGAGGCCGATATCCTGGGTGCTTTCAGAAGGGCCTATGGCCTCTTTCGGTCTATCTCTGGAGCCGACAAGGAGATCCTCCTTCTCACAGACGGGGCGAACACGGGTTGGGACACCTTTTCTATCGGGAATCTGAAGACGGTGGACCCTGATGTGAAAATCCGCCTCGTCCGCTTCGGGAAGAAGGAGGGGGACCCGAACGCGGCTATCCTCTCTTTGCGCTTGAAGGAGGAGAGGGTGGCCAGAGGGGTCGCGGCGACTCTCCTGGTGCGGGTAAAGAACTTCGGTCTTCAAGCGTTGAGGGACTTCGTCTTGGAACTCCACGTGGGGGGACGAAAGGTGGATGAGCGGGCCCTTCGGCTGGGTCCGGGCGCCGAGGAGGACGTGACCTTTGAATCTGTCTTTGGAGAAACCGGAGAGATCCCGGGCACTGTCCGGCTTCGCTCAGACTCCCTTGCCGAGGACAACACCCATCACTTCGCCCTCTTTGTCCGGGAGCCCCCCCGTGTCCTGGCGGTGGACGGAGATCCAAAAACCTCTCTTCTGGGGAGTGAGACTTTTTATCTTTTGAACGCCCTCGACCCGGCTGGCGTGACAGAGGCCCCCAGGTTTCGAGTCCGCTGGGTGACGCCGGAGGGTCTGGATGGTGAGGATCTCGGTGATCATGACGCCGTCATCCTGGCCAACGTCAGCGAGGTCCCGGCGTCGGTCCGGGCGGCGCTCAGCGAATTTGTCTGGGGCGGAGGGGGCCTCCTGTTTTTCCTGGGAGACCGAGTCTCTCCGGAGGGATATAATAGAGATTTCGGTGAGTCGGATCTTCTTCCCGCTCGATTCCTGAGCGTTCAGACGAGAGGGGAAGATGCCCCGGAGAGCGTCGGGGAGATGACGGCCTCACATCCAGCCCTTAGGGCCTTTGAGGACCTGGGGCTCGAGGCCTTCTCGGGTGTTCGGGTTTGGCGCTACTTCGCCCTGGAGGAAAGGGGGGGGGCGCGGAGTCTCCTTCGCCTGGAGGGAGGGTCTCCCCTCCTGGTGGAGCGCTTGCTGGGAAAGGGCCGGGTCATGGTCTTCGCCTCGACGGCCGACCGGGACTGGAATAATTTTTCCATCCAGGCGCCCTACCTTCCCTTCATCCAGAATCTCCTCCTTTATTTGGGTTGCCGGGGTTGCCCGGAGGGAGAGCTCCCCAGGGCCCTTGCCGAAGACCTGCCGGTGGGGGAGGAAAAGGAGATCGTGCTTGCCCCCCATCTGGTAGGCCAGGAGGTCACGGTGGAAGATCCCGAGGGCCGAAGGGAGGGGTTTCTGGCCTCTGGGGAGGGTCAGGCCAGGGTGGTCTACCGGGCGACCCACCGGCCGGGGATCTACCGGGCCCGCTGGGTGGGCGGGGCCACCACTTTTTCCGTCCATCCGCCCGCCCAAGAATCCGATCTGACCCCCATCGAGCCCGAGGAGCTGAAGAAGAAATTTGGCCGCCTTCCCCTGGAAGGGCTCTGGCGTCACGAGTTGCCTGAGAATTACAATCCCTGGCAGAGGGCGCAGCGGGATCTCACGTCTGCCTTCCTTTGGGTCCTGTTTGGGCTGCTGGCGGTCGAAATTGTCGTGGCGAACCGGTTCTGAAGGAGATGGCTTGAATCGGCGAAGGTTCTTAAAAGTGCTGACAGGGGCGATGGCTTGGCCTTGGGTGGAAAATCTTGTGGTCCCTCGTCTGGTTCTGGGCCAAGGCTTGGGAGTTGACGACGCAGCCCGCAGCCCAGAGAATTTCGTCTTCGCCCAACTTCAATACCGAGGGGGTTCCTGGGATCCGCACCCCCTGGCCTATCCCACGCTGCTTCAGGAGGTCATGGACCGCACGAGTGTCGAAGCTGACCTGCAGCGCAAGATTCTGCGGCCGGGGGACCCCCAGATCTTTTCCTATCCCTTTCTCTATCTTGCGGGCGCTGAGGCCTTTGAGCCGTTCAGCCGGGAGGAGCGAACCCTCCTTCGGAGGTTTCTCGAGAGCGGCGGTTTTCTCCTGGCCGATGACGCCGCCGGTGTTGTCGAGAGCGGCTTCGACGCCTCCTTCCGGGAGGAGATGCGAAACCTCTTTCCCCAAATCGATCTTCAGCGTCTTTCCTCTAATCACACGGTTTTCCGAACCTTCTATCTCGTAAAGCAAGTCGCCGGGCGGCGAATCGTCCGCCCCTATCTGGAGGGGATCACCATCGGGGACGTAACACCCGTGATCTATGCTCGTAACGACCTTGGCGGGGCCTGGGAACGAGACCTGGCTGGACACTGGCTATACCCCTGCGAACCCGGCGGAGAGCCGCAGCGCCGTGAGGCCTTCAAATTGGGGGTCAACCTCGTGCTCTACACCCTGACGGCTACCTACAAGGATGACGATATTCACACGCCTTTCATCAGACGGCGCGTGGGATAGCGGATGGGATCGCCATGAATCCAGACTCCTTTGTCCGGGAAACCTTCTACTGGGGTCAGACGCCTTCTCTGGCCTGGTTTCTGCCCCTTTCGATTTCTGCCCTGGTCCTCCTTCTCGCCTATGTGTTCTGGACTCGACAGCGGTTGGGGACGCCGATGGCCCTAGCCTTGGCGGGTCTCAGGTTCCTCACTTTTGGGGTCCTCCTCAGCTTTTTCTTTCATCCCACGCTCCTTCGACAAACCTTGAGACGCCTTCCCTCCGAGGTGGCCGTTCTGGTAGACACGTCCGGTAGCATGGACATCCGGGAAAAGGGTGCGAAGGAGACGCGCCTCGAGCGGGCGAAGGCGCTCCTCTCAGCAGAGGACTCACCGCTTCGCCGCATCCTCTCTGAGGCGGGAAGGATCCACTACTTCGCCTTTGACCGAAAGACCAAAACCCTTCGGGAGGCCGATCTTCCCGGGCTGGAGGCCGAAGGAACGGGGACGGATATCACGGAGGCCCTGGATGAAATAAAGAGGGCCTTCCCGGGAACTCCCCTCTCGGCGGCCATCCTCCTGAGCGATGGAGCGGCGAATCTGGGCGCCTCGGAGGGGGTTGGGGCGGCCGAGGGTTTCGGGGCCCCTGTGGTGGCCATCGGGGTGGGGGATCGATCCAGGTTCAAGGACCTGCAGGTCCTCGACCTGAACGCGCCAGACCTGGCCTTTATCGACCACGAGGCGAACGTCCGCTTCAAGGTGCGGGCCCTCGGGTTCCAGGGAAAGCGGGTGCCCCTGGTCCTCAAGAGGGAGGGCCAGGTCATCGCCACCCGGGTCCTCACTGTTTCGGAGGATTCCTCTGAGCAGGAAGTGGAGTTCAAGTTTGTCCCCCAGGAGGTCGGCCAATTCCGGTTCTCCGTGGAGGTCGCCTTCCAGGTGGGCGAGCACAGTCGCGATAACAATTCGCGCTCCTTTCCCCTTCAAGTCTTGCGGGATAAACTCCGCATCCTCTATGTGAGCGGGCGGCCCTCTTGGAATTACCGCTTTTTCCGGCAGGCCTTGAAGGGCGAGCCCGGCTTTGACCTCGTTTCCTTCGTCATCCTGCGCACCATCACCGATTCGGTTGACATCCCCCAGAACGAGCTGAGTCTGATCTCCTTCCCTACGGAGCGAATCTTTACCAAAGAGCTCCAGAATTTTGACCTCCTCATCTTCGACAACTTCTCCTTCCGAGTCTATTTCCCCTATTACTATCTGGAGAACATTGCCCGGTACGTTGAGCAGGGGGGGGCCTTCCTCATGCTGGGAGGGGAGGACTCCTTCGGGGGAGGCGGCTATGCCAACACCGCCGTGGAGGCCATCCTTCCGGTGGAGCTCAACCGCCCGGCGCAGCCTTATGTCGTCGCCCCGGTGCAGCCAAGCCTGAGCAGTACCGGAAAGACTCACCCCATCACCCAGCTCTCACCGGACCCCGAAGAAAACCTCAGGATCTGGTCGCGCCTGCCCGCCCTTCGTGGCTATAACCCGACCCTTCGGACCAAGCCGGAGGCGACGGTCCTGGCCGTCCTGGGGACAGAGGAAGGCCCGGGAGAATTTGGCTCGCCTCTCATGGCAGTGATGGATTCAGGCCGGGGGAGGACGATGGCCATCCTCACGGATTCCCTCTGGCGGTGGAACTTTGAGATGGTTGGGGCGGGGTTGGGAAATCAGCCCTATCTGCGGCTGGTGAAGAGTGCCATTCACTGGCTCTCCCGGTCTCCTTCGCTGGATCGGGTCCGCCTCTCCTCCCTTCAGAGCCACTACCGGACCGGGGAGGAAGTGGAGATCCGCCTGCGCATTCTCGGTGAGGACTACCGCCCCTCCCCGGCGGGCGAGGTGGTGGGCTCTCTCATGGACCCAAACGGGCTTCAAGTTCCCCTTCGGTTCGAGGCCGCCAGCGAGCCCGGCCTCTATGTGGCCCGCTCCCTTCTCAAAGTTCTTGGTCCCTATCGGGTCTCGGCAGAGGCCCGTCGGGGAGATATGACGCTGGGGACCAGCGAGATTTCCCTGACCGCGCAACGCTTTGACCTGGAGGCGGAGGACGCGTCCCCCCGTGGGGAGTATCTTCGCGCCTTGGCCCGGGCCGCGCGCGGGGCTTATTTTGAGGCTTCGGCCTTTGATGACACCTCTGCCGAGGAGGTGGGCCGCCTTCTTGAAGGACGGGCCCGGCACGACCTGGTGGAGGAGCGGGAGCTGCCCTTGTGGCGGATTGAATATGTCTTCGCCGCCCTTGTCCTTCTTCTGGGCCTCGAATGGGTGCTTCGCCGAAGGAGGGGGCTTTCTTGAAAAGAGTGGATCTCTCAGGTTGAACTTTCGTCGAGGGTGGGGCTTATAATTGCTAAAGTCATCCGTGGCAGGCGGGGTGTCCCGCCCCGGAGGAGAGGTCGTGGACGAAGGCTTCGAAGGTCAACGCTTAGGGGAGAAAGAGAGAAGTTCGATGGCAATACCAACTACGCCCCGTGGCAGGTGGTGACGTGAACCTTCGGGTGGAGACAACCCCCCGCAGGTCTCGGCGCACCCTGGGAGTGGTCCTCGCGGTCCTTGGGGTGTTTATGCTGACCGCCTGCGCCAGGACCGTCAAAGAGCGTTCTCTCGAACGCTCCAGCGTGCTTTGGGATTTTCGGGTGGATATCCCCTCTGACCCATGGGAGGAGGGGCTTGGGGTGTCCCCCTTCGTTCAGCGGGAGACGAGTGTTCTCACGGATTTGGCCTATCACAATCCCTTCACCGGGGGGGCCATCTTCCTTCGGGTCCGTCCCCTCTGGTTTCGCTACGGGGATTTTAGCATGGAGGATCATGCCCGGGGGGCCTATCGGGCCTTTATCGAGATTGAAGGAAACGATCTCCGGGTCTATAAGGACGGCCATTTCGTGCCGCTGGAAGAGGGGTGGCAAACGAAGAACGTGGCGGGGAAGTATCAGAAGATTGAGATCCCCTTGAGGGGGAGCATCTCCCGATTCGAGGAGGTGGATGAGGAGGCCGAGAAGAGGAGGGTTGAAGCGGAGGTGGAGGAAGAAGAGGAAGAAGAGGATAAGTTCGGCCCGGAGGACAGGATCGAGGAGCAACGAAGGAGGAATGCGCTGAGGCGCACACTATCCCGGATCACCCAGGACACTTTGGCCAAGATTGTCATCATCTTGCGGCGTTCCGTTCCCTCCGATCTTCTCTATGCGTTTTATTTCGTCGGCCACGAGCTGGCCTCTCCGCAGGACCTCGAGGCTTTTGACCGCCTCGTGGAAAGTTTTGAGATATCGAGGAAGTAGACATTCTCCCGCCTTGCTCCCGATGGTTGGATTCCCAGTGGTGGAGGACCCAGGGAAAACTGGGTCAACCAGTCTTTAGACCGTGAAGTGGCCCTTTGTCATCGGTGTCCTCTCGGATACCCATGGGTACCTTGACCCGCAGGTCTTCTCCCTTTTTAAGGATGTGGACCACATCCTCCACGCGGGGGACCTCGGCTCTGAAGAGGTGGCCGTCGAGCTCGAGGCCCTGGCGCCCCTGACGGCCGTTTCAGGGAATGTGGATGGCCACCTCCCCCCTGGACGGTTTCCTCCCTTCAAGCGTTTTAAGGCGAGAGGATGGAGTTTCCTCGTTACGCACGAGGCCCTGATGGGAGATCGGATGGTTGGGGAGCTGGAGCGGGTCCTAGAGCTTGAGCGGGCCGACGTGGTTATCTTTGGCCATTCCCATCAGCCCTTCTATGGTCAGATTGGGGACCAATACCTCTTCAACCCTGGCGCCGCCGGGAAGAAGAGATTTCGCCTCCCAAGGACGGTGGGGCGCCTGGTGATGGAAAAGGAGGGGACCTTGAGGGGCTCCGTTATCTCACTGGAGGGTGAATCCGGGGATGAGGGAACCTTTGTGGTCAGGGGCCCTCTCGGGGGAGAGAAGTAGAGACGGGAGAGGCGGGGGCTTGCCAATCGGGTGGGGGGGACTATATGTTTTGTTTTTATAAGGCTATCGAAGAGCTGGGCTTCACAACGGAGGTGAGTCCATGGGAGTAATCCTGGCGAAGACGGCGGGTTTTTGCTGGGGCGTGAAGCGCGCCATTGACATCGCCCTCGATACGGCCAGCGAGGCAGAGGGCAAGGTCTACACCCACGGCCCTCTCATTCATAACCCACAGGCCGTTCAGTTCCTGGAACAGAAGAATGTTCAGGTCCTGCCGGCTGAGGAACACCCTCAAGAGGGAACGGTGGTGATCCGGGCCCACGGTGTCTCCCCTCAGACCCGGGCCGAGATCAAGAGCTGGGGGCTGGCATTCAAGGACGCGACCTGTCCTATTGTGGCCCAGGTCCAGGGGGTCACGAAAAAGTACGCCCGAAAGGGCTACACGACCGTCATCATCGGTGAGGTAGGACACCCCGAGATCGTGGGCCTCCTGGGCTTTTCTCAGGGAAGGGGGATCGTGGTCCGGTCCATTGAAGATGTGAAGCGCCTTCCCCCCTTGGAAAAGGTCAATGTGGTCGCCCAGACGACGACCAACACGCTGGAGTTTAAAAAGATCGTTAAGGCGCTGGAGGAAAAATATCCTGGCTGCCTCGTCCATAACACCATCTGCCAGGACACCATCGACCGGCAAGAAGAGATCGTGACGCTGGCCCAGGCCGTGAACGCCTTGGTGGTCGTCGGAGGGTACAACAGCGGCAACACCCAGCGCTTGGCCGAGATCTCACGCTCTTTCGGGACCCCCACCTTTCACGTGGAGACCGAGGAGGAGTTAGACCTGGAAGTCCTTTCCCACTACGACGATATCGGCGTTATCGCCGGGGCCTCCACACCGAGCTGGATGATCCGGCGGGTCATCGACGCCATTGAGGGTGCAAAAGGTGCGGCCTCGGCCCTGGGGACGGGCTGGCAGAAGGTGGCTGAATTCTTCCTGAAGTCGAATATCTATGCAGCCGCCGCCGCCGCCTGCCTGGCCCTCGCCGTCAATTTGCTTCAGGGTTACCCTCTCCCCCGCTGGTTCTTCCTTATTCCAGCCCTCTATATTTTCGGGCTGCACACCTTCAACTCCTGGAGCAGTTTGGAGGCAAACCGTTATAACGACCCCGTTCGCGCTAGGTTCTACGAACGGTACTGGATCACCATGACGGCCCTGGCCTCAGCGGCCCTCATCGGGGGACTCGCCTTGATCGCCCTGATCTCTCTTCCGGCCTTTGCCTTGCTCCTGGTTGCCAGCGGCCTCGGGACCTATTACACCCTTCGCATCGAGCCAAGGAGGTTCAAGCGGCTGGACCTTTGGAGGCTGCCTGCCTCCCGCTGCCTTGTGACGCCTCTTGCCTGGATCTTAGTTGCGGTCCTTTTACCCCTCTGGGTCGCCCCAGCGGGATTTCTCCAGACCATCTCCCTGGGGACCCTGGTGGCGGCTCTCTTTGTGTTGCCCCTTATCTTCAGCGTGACGGCCATGGTGGATCTCCGGGACATCCAGGGGGATCGGATTGTCGGCAAGGACACCCTCCCGATTCTCATCAGCACCTGGATGACCCGAAAGACGATCATGGTCGTTTGCGCCGCCACGGCGGTGGGTCTCTTCCTGGCCTCTCTGCTGGGGTGGACGACCTCCCTCGGGTATCTCTTCATCGCCTCCCCAGCCTACACCGTGTGGGTCCTTTACTTCTCCTACAAGCGGAAGGTGATGAGCCTTCTCCTGAACCAGACCCTCATCGAGGGGGCCATTATGTTCCCAGGCCTCATCGCTCTCGGGTGGTATCTCGCCGGGTGAAGGTTCCTCAGACCAGGCCTCTTGGATGATGTCCAAAAGGCATAGGCGGACTCTCTCGTGAAACGAGACCTCATGGGGACCCTGAAAGAGCGGGTTCTTTTAGCAGACGGGGCGGTGGGGACCCTCCTCTTTGGACGTGGGATTGAGATGAGTCAATGTCTGGAGAGCCTGAACCTCACGGACCCCGATCTCATCCGTTCCCTCCACCGTTCTTACATCGAGGCGGGGGCCGACATCATCGAGGCCAACAGCTTTGGGTGCAACCGCCTGAGGCTGGAGAAGCACGGCTTGGATGCCGATGCCCGCCAGATCGCCAAAAGAGCGGCTGAGATCGCCCGGGAGGCGGCGGGGGAGGACATCTTTGTGGCGGGGAGCGTTGGGCCTCTGGGGGCCCTTCTCAAGCCCTACGGGGACCTGGACAGTGACGAGGCCTACGCCCTCTTCGCCGAGCCCATCGCGGGTCTTCTCGAGGGGGGGGCCGATGCCATCCTGGTGGAGACCTTCATCGATTTGGAGGAGGCCAAGGCTGCCGTCCGAGCCGCCCGCGACCTTCACGCCCCCGCCATCATCTGCCAGCTGGCCTTCACCGAAGAGGGGAGTACACTCCTCGGGGCGACGCCCGCCTCCCTTCTCAGCGCCATGGAGGGTGATACCTTGGTCCTGGGGGCAAACTGCGGGATGGGCCCCGAGGGAATGCTCCACTTTGTGGAAGACCTGTGCTCCAAAACCCAAGGGGCGATCTCGGCCATGCCCAACGCGGGATTTCCCCAACAGGTGGAAGGTCGGATTATCTATCTCACGACGCCGGACTATTTTGCCCACTATTGTCTCCAGTACGTAGAGGCGGGGGCAAACATCGTCGGGGGCTGTTGCGGCACTACCGCCCCACACATTACAGCCGCCCGAAAGGCCTTGGACAAGAGGGGAAGACGCCCTGTAGTGCGCCGATCCCCCCAGTCGGGGGTGGGCCTTGAGAAGACCTCCGCACAGCCGGAGAACCCGCTCCTGCAGGCCCTCCAGTCCAAGTTTGTCACCACGGTTGAGATCAGTCCACCTCGCGGTGCCGAAGTCTCAAGGGTGGTGACGGGGGCCGCCCGCCTGAAGGCGAGAGGGGTCCAGGCCCTCAACGTGACGGATGGGGCCATGGGCCGGGTCCGGATGAGCCCCACCGCCATCGCCCGCCTCATTCGTGAGAAGGTGGACCTCGAGATCATCCTGCATTTCACCTGCCGAGACCGAAACCTCATCGGGCTCCAGGCGGAGCTCCTAGGGGCCTACGCGCTGGGCGTGCGAAACATCCTGGCCCTGACAGGAGATCCGCCAAACCTCCCCGAGGTTCCCAAGGTGACCGGGGTCTTTGATGTGAGGGCCTCCGGCCTCGTCCGGCTCATCAACCAGTTGAACCGCGGTGAGGATACGGCGGGGAAATCCATCGGTGAGGCGACGGGTCTTTCCGTGGGCGTGGCGGCGAACCCCGGGGCCGGTGACCTCGGGCTCGAGGTGAAGCGGCTTCGAGACAAGGTCGCCGCCGGGGCTGACTTCATTCATACCCAGGCGGTCTTCGACCTAGATTTGTTCGATCGGTTCTTGGAGCGGGCGGAGCCCATTGGGGTTCCCATCCTGGCCGGAGTCCTCCCCCTGAAGACCTCCAGGAGCGCCGAATACCTCCACAACGAGGTCCCGGGAATCCTCGTCCCCGACGCCATCCGCACGCGGCTTTCCAATGCCAAGACCCCTGAGGCTGAGGTGGAAGTGGGGATCGAGATCGCCCGAGGCCTCCTCGAAAGTCTTCGCAGTCGAACGGCCGGCGCCTGCCTCATGACCCCCACAAATGATTTTGACTTCATCCTCAGGCTCCTCGAGGGTGTTCCCCTCTGATCCTGCACATGACTTCGAGAGGAGGTGGCGAAGATGAACAGGAGGTGCAAGGGAAAGGACCTCCGTTCCGGGTGGGCTCGAGGAGGAGTTTTTGTCTTTTTCCTAATGGGTGTGTTTCTTGTTTCGGTCTCTTTGGCTCAGACCCCTCCCGGTTTCCCGGACTTTGGGAACAAGATAATAGGGCCGGCCCTCGAACAGGTGGAGGACCCCCGTCAACTTCCCTTTTCGGACTTTTGGGAGAAGGAGGGGGAACTCTGGGCGAAGATTGCGGAGATCATCGAGGCCCTCCGTCTCATTGATGAGCGGCTACTTCCTCTGGAAAAGAGGAAAGAGGAGGTGGTTTCAGCCTTGCGGGACCTTCGCAGACAAGACATTTCTCGGGTGAAACAGGCGCCCCGCCTTCGTGCCCTTGAGGAGATCACAAAATCCACCAAGCCCCTTGCTTCCCAGAGGACCCGGCTCACGGTCGAACTCTCCTCCCTCCTTGTCAGATGGAATCTCCTTCAAACCCAGGCCTCGCATCAGTTTGAGAGGGAAGGGGCCAAGTTCAGGCAGGTTGTCGCCGACGACGTCGTGAACCGATTCGTGAAGGGTTTTCAAAGGGCGGACGCTACGGCTGTTTCAAAACTCCTTCTCCGAGGGGGTCAGGTCAACGAGCGCTGGGACCAAAGGGGTTATAAACGTCACCTGACGGAACTCTTCAAGACAAGCCAGGTGCAGGAATTTCGCATTCCCGATTGGACGCTCCGAGAGGTGAACCCTTACACCATACAGGTGGAGGGCCGATATTTTTTAAAGATAGCGAAGAAGCCCACGGGAGAGGAAAAACCCACCCCCCCTAAGACGAAAGAGGATGATCTCGTTTTTGTAATCCACGAGGTCTCGGGCGAATGGCTCATCTCAAACCTGACGGGCGCCCCCTAAGGCCGTTCGCCGAAGCCTCCCTATTCTAGGGTGAGATGATGTACGTTAAAGAACTAAAAGCGCCTTCTGACGACGGGAAACCCCGTTCAAGCCAGGGTCCTTCCCCCGAGGAACCGGCGTTTTATCGGGTATCGACTGCTCCAGAGGAGACAACGCTTTTCGACGCCTATTCTCGGGCGGTGGTCCGAGCCGTCGAGCAGGTCTCCCCTGCCGTGGTCCACATCCACCGGGGAGGATCCAGGAAAAAGGCTGAAACTCGGTCAGGGCGGAGTGACCAGGGCTCGGGCTCCGGCGTCGTGTTCGCCCCCGATGGATTTATCCTGACCAATGACCATGTGGTCCGGGGGGCGCGCTCCCTCTCCGTCAGCCTCAATGACGGCCAAAGCGTGGAGGCGACGGTCTTGGGAGAAGACCCCCCGACGGACCTGGCCGTCCTCCGGGCGGAGGCCAGGGATTTAACCGCCGCCCCCTTCGGGGACTCCTCAACACTGAGGGTGGGACAGCTCGTCGTCGCCATCGGGAATCCTTTAGGCTTTCAGTGCAGTGTGACGGCGGGGGTGGTCAGCGCCCTTGGCCGTTCCCTTCGTAGCTTCAGCGGGCGTCTCATCGATCATGTGATCCAGACCGACGCCGCCCTGAACCCCGGCAACTCGGGGGGCCCCCTGGTGGACTCCCAGGGAAGGGTGGTCGGGATCAACACAGCCGCCATCCTCCCCGCCCAAGGGATCTGTTTCGCCATCCCCAGCAATACGGCAAAGCTCGTCGCGGGACAGATCATGGCGGAGGGAAGGGTGCGCCGAGGCTTTTTGGGGATCCAGGCCCAGTCGGTCACCATCCCGAAAGACATCGTCCGCTCCTACGGCCTCCCGGGAGAGGCTGGGGTGCGGGTCCTTGGGGTCGAAAAGAAAAGCCCGGCGAAAAAGGCGAGCGTTCAGGAGGGAGATTTTCTCTGGGCGGTAGACGGAAGGCCCATAGACGGGGTCGATGACCTTCACCGCATATTGACAGAGAAAAGGAAAGGGGAGGAGATCTCGCTCTCTATCGTGCGAAAAGGGAAACGCCTAGTCCTTCAGGCTACCCTCGTCGAGTCCAAATAAAAGATCTGCATCGGCACAGTGTAACGGCAGTCTGAAATTCAGAGATACTCCCAGGCCCCGCTCTTTCCCCGTTTGCGCCGTCCCAGGTCGGTCATCTCCTGGACCGTGACGCCGTCAAAGACGGGCCCGTCGGTGCAAACCCGGTAGCCATTGCAGGTGCACTGGCCGCAGATGCCAATGGCGCATTTCATGTAGCGCTCAAGAGAGTAGTAGGACCGCTCGGGCGGAAGGAAAGGTTTCAGGGCGGCCATCATCTTGTCGGGCCCGCAGACGCAGTAATATTGGCCCTCCTCGGGAAGGAGGTTTGTGATGAGGCCCTTCTTTCCCAGGGAGCCGTCCTCGGTGGCGACCTTCACAGGCCCGAGGCTTTCGAATTCCTGCCGAAAGAGAAGATCGTCGGCGGTCCTCCCTCCAAGAAGGATTTTGGGGTTTTTTGCCTGTTTGGCTAGAAGGAGGAGGGCCGCGATCCCGACCCCGCCTCCCATGAGGACTGCCCCCTCTTTCACCGGAAAGCTCTTCCCGTAAGGTCCTCGCACCCACAGGGAGTCTCCCTCCTTGAGGGCGAGAAGTCGCTCACTGTACCAGCCGAGGTTTTTTGCCGTGATGGCGTTCTCATAGGAGAGAGAAAAAGGCTTTTCGCTCTCGCCTGGGAGCCAGGCCATCACGAATTGACCGGGCTTGGACGGGAAGGAGTGATCGAGAAAAAGGGTGTAGTTGCCCCCGCCTTCTTCTCTTCGTTCAACGACGCGGCACCAAGTGCGCATCTTGCGCCGACCCCTAAGATTTTTGCTGGGGTGAGGGGCTGGCTGCGGTCGTCCTCATGGCGTGCGCGCTGCCGACGAGAGATTCCAGCGGCTCCCCCTTGAGGTAGTCCTGGACCCCCTGCCAAAAATTCCGGGTGTCTCGGACGATGTCCTCAACGGTCCGCTCGGCGAAGAAGGTGCCAAGACCGAGAACGCAGGCACCAGCCAGGAGATACTCCACGGCGTCCTCCCAGGTCATGATCCCCCCGTAGGCGATGATGGGAACGCCGAGGGCCCCAAAGACGTCATAGACCATCTTGAGGTTGATGGGCTTGATGGCGGGGCCTGAGAGCCCGCCCGTCAGTCCAGCCAGAACGGGCGACCTTTGGTGGATGTCGATCGCGAGCCCGGGCCCCAAGGTGTTTCCGCAGCCGAGATAGTCTGCCCCCGCCTCGACACAAGCGCGGCCGACCTCGACGTAGTCTGTGCCGGGAGAGAGCTTGGCGACGACGGGCTTCTCGGTCGCCTCCCGGGCCGCGCGCACAACCTGGGCCGACGCCGTGGGGTTCTGCCCCACGAGGTCCGCGACGGACTCCTCCTCGCCTGGGGCCAGATTGGGGCAGCTCAGGTTCAGCTCGTAGCCGTCCGCATACGGCTCGACCATCCGGATGATGCGGGAGACCTCTTTCGGGTCGACACCGTTGACAGAGACAATGAGCTTGGCTCGGGGGAGACGGGTCTCCTTCAGCTCGGCCACCCACTCCTCCGGGGACTGGGAAGGCAGGGCCAGTGAGTTCAGGAGCGGGGCACCTGGCGTGTCCTCCTGAGTGACGACCGGGTTCTCATTCCCCAAGCGCTCGGTGGGGCTGATAGATTTTGTGATGTAGCCCCCGATGGTGGCGCCCTTTTGGTCCAGAAGCTCAAAGATGTCTGGAAAACTCAGGATGCCGCTTCCGTTGACGATGGGAGGGTCGAGATTTAGAAGCATGGCCCCTTGCCCTGTCTGGACTTCGGTAGAATTCCCTTTGGCCACTTCCTCTTCAAGGTCACTTATAGCATGGATTCACCGCATCCTGAAAGGGTTGCACTATATCTTGAGCCAAAGTTTTTAGGACTACAAGAGGTAGGATTTTTTGGAAGTTTTGTTCGCATTTGCTGAGGCGCAGATATAAGATTTCTGGATGAAATGGGCCCTGAGAACGGGGGGGCAAGAATGGCTGTGCCCATGCCTATCTATCTTAAGCTAGAGGGCCGAAAGTGCCTGGTGGTGGGAGGAGGCGCCGTGGCGCATCGCAAGGTCAAGGGGCTTCTCCAGGCCGGGGCCCATGTGACCGTCGTCGCCCCTTCCCTCAGGGGGGGGCTCACACGGCTTCTTCGCAGCGTCACCCCTGGCCGCATTCGGTATCTTTCCCGGCCTTTTCGGTCCCGGGACTTGGAGGGGTCACTTCTGGCGGTGGCGGCCACCGACGACTCGGCCGTGAATCTACGCGTGGCCGAGGCGGCCCGGCGTCGGGGAACGCTTGTGAACGTCGTCGATTCGCCTCAGGCCTGCGACTTTATGGTTCCCTCAGTTCTTCGTCGCGGCCCCCTTTGCATCAGCGTCTCCACCTCTGGGGCAAGTCCAGCCCTGGCGAAGAGTCTGAGGAAGGAGCTTGAAGGGCTCTATGGACACGGCCTTGGCCAGGGTCTTTCCTGGCTCGCCCGCCTTCGGGGGAAGCTGTTGACATCGTCTCTGCCCCCTGCTAAACGGAGAGAGATACTAAAACGCCTGACGGGCCCCCGAATGTTGAGCCTCCTTCGAAAAGACCCGCGCGAGTTCCGCCGGCAAGCCACCCGGCTTGTATCGAGCCATCTCTCCCCTCTGAGGAAGGAGGGGGCTAAAGGATGACTGGTTTCTTCCTCGCCCTGGCCCTTGCTGCGTATTTTCTTGCCAGCCTGGCCTACATCCTCCATTTTTCCTACCGGCGGGGGTACCTCTCTTGGACGGCGACGGGGCTGGTGGGCCTGGGTTTTGCGTCCCATTCCGTTGCACTCGGGCTTCGGGTTGCCCACCTGACCACCCTTCCCGTCACGGGCTTCTACGATTTCTTCTCGGTCTTTGCCTGGGTGGTCATCCTGGCCTATGGCGTGGCCCAGATCACCCTGGGCATCCAGCAGCTGGGGCTCTTTGTGATCCCAATCTCCTTTGGGGCCTTGGGGGCCGGCCTTGTCCTGGGAGGCGACGCCCTGCCCCAGCCAGAGGTCTTTCAGAGTGTCTGGCTCTCTCTCCATATCGCGATGGCCTTCCTGGGGGGGGCCATCTTTGTCCTCCTCTTCGGCGTGGGCCTCATGTACCTCATTCAGGAGCATCAGGTGAAGGGGAAGCATTTTGGAACCTGGTTCTACCGCCTGCCCTCTCTTCAGGTCCTGGATGATGTGAACCGCAAGGCCCTGGTCCTTGGCTTTCCCATCCTGACGCTTGGCCTGGTCTCGGGGTCCCTCTGGGCGGAGACTGCGAGGGGGTCTCTCTTGAGCTGGGACCCGGCGAGGACGCTCCCCCTGGTGGTGCTTTGGGGGGCGTACGGGGTCCTCTTCGTAGCTCGCCTCACGGCGGGCTGGCGGGGGAAGCGGGCGGCCTTCTTCTCCGTGTTGGGTTTTTTCGGTGTCCTCCTGACCTATCTGCTTCACCTTTGAGGGATGGATGGAGATCATCGTTGCTGGCCTCAGCCATAAACGCAGCCCCGTAGAGGTCCGCGAACAGGTCTATTTTCCAGAGAGTGAGCTCGGGATCCCCCTAAGGCAGCTCAAGGGTCGGTCCGAGATCGAGGAAGCGGTCCTCCTCTCCACCTGCAATCGGGTCGAGGTCTACGCTCGGGTGCGGGACTCTCAAAAAGGGGTGCAAGCCGTCAAGGAGTTCCTGAGCCACTACCATGAGGTTCCCCTGGAGACACTGGAAGCTTACATGTACGCCTTCTCAACCCGGGAGGCGGTTCGCCATCTCTTCCGCGTGGCCTCCAGCCTGGACTCCATGGTGGTGGGGGAATCCCAGATCCTCGGACAGGTGAAGGGGGCCTACCAGGTGGCCCGCGAGATGGGAGCGACCGGCCTCTATCTGAACAACCTCTTTGAGCGTGCCTTCCAGACGGCCAAACGGGTGAGGACAGAGACCCGGATCGGGGAGAACGCCGTTTCTGTGAGCTACGTGGCGGTCGAGCTGGCCCGGAAGATCTTCAACGTTCTGAGAGAGAAGAAAGTCCTCCTCATCGGGGCGGGTGAGATGGCGGAGCTCGCTGCCCAGCACCTGGTCCAGCTCGGGGTCCACAGCGTCCTCGTCTCCAATCGGTCCTTCCCCCGTGCCCAGGAGCTGGCCCAGCGGTTCAACGGGCGGGCCGTCCTCTTTGACGATATAGAGGGAGAGCTTGTCAACGCCGACATCGTCATCAGCTCCACCGGCGCGCCCCATTATGTCCTTCGGCGCGAGCTCTTCCAGCAGGTCATCCGGAAGCGCAAGAACCGGCCCATGTTCCTCATCGACATCGCCATTCCCCGGGACATCGAGCCCGACGTCAACACCCTCGATCACATCTATCTCTATGACATTGACGATCTCCAGCAGGTGGTCTCGGCCAACATCAAGGAGCGGCAGCGTGAGGCGAAGCGAGGGGAAGAGCTGGTGGACCAAGAGACCACCGGTTTTCTCCTCTGGATGGAAACCCTGGAGGTGGTCCCCACCATCGTCTCCCTTCGGGAGCGTGCCGAGGCCTGCCGCCAGCAAGAGATAGCCAGGGCCCGGGCGAAGCTTGGCCCCTTGACCTCCGAAGAGGAGGAGACCCTGGAGGCCCTGACGAGCGCCATCGTGAACAAGCTCCTTCACGCCCCTATCGCACAGCTCAAGAGGCATGCGGGCTCTAACGACGCCTACGAATATCTTCGAATCGCCCGAAACCTCTTCGACCTGGATGACTGATCCCTCCATGCTGCGCCTGGGCACCCGGGGAAGCCCCCTCGCGCTTCGCCAGGCGGAAGAGGTCCGCCGAGCACTGGAGGCCTCCCACCCGGGCCTCAGACTAAAACTCGTCACCATCAAGACACATGGCGATCACGTGAAGGAGATCCCTCTCCCCCAACTGGGTGTTAAGGGGATCTTCGCTAAGGAGATCGAAGAGGCCCTTCTCCGGGAAGAGATTGATGTGGCCGTTCACAGCTTGAAGGATCTCCCGACCGTCCTCCCAGAAGGCCTTTGCATTGGGGCCGTCACAAAGCGCGAAGACCCCCGGGATGCTCTTATCTCAAGGGGAGACAAAGGCCTCTCTTCCCTGCCTCAAGGGGCCCGCGTGGGGACGAGCAGCCTTCGGCGTGGGGCGCAACTCCTGGCCCACCGGCCGGACCTCACTGTCGTCCCCCTTCGGGGCAATCTCGACACGCGCCTTCGAAAGCTGGGGGCGGGCGACGTGGACGCCCTGGTGGTGGCCGCCGCGGGCTTGATCCGGATGGGTTGGAGGGACCGCGTGTCCGAGTTCCTTCCCTTCGAAATTTCACTTCCGGCACCGGGGCAGGGGGCGCTCGCTCTGGAGATGAGGAGCGATGGCGAGGCCCTTGCACGCTCTCTGGACCATCTGCCCACCCGGCAGGCCACTGAGGCAGAACGGGCCTTCCTAGGGCGCCTGGAAGGGGGTTGTCAGGTCCCCATCGGGGCCTTCGGCCAGATAGAGGGTGACACACTTCGCCTTTCGGGTTGTGTGGCGAGCCCGGATGGAAGGAAGATCCTTAGGGGGTCGGTCAAAGGTTCTCCAGGGGCCCCCCAGTCTCTCGGAGACCAGCTGGCCGAGCAACTTCTGGCAGAGGGAGCCGCTGAGATTTTAGAGGGGATCCGGTCTCACTCCGGGAACAGTGGGGCGGAGTAAATAAGCAGATGGGTACAGAAGGAATTGTATATCTCGTAGGGGCTGGCCCCGGGGACCCGGGGCTTCTCACCCTGAGGGGGGCCGAGTGTCTTCGAAAGGCCGATGTGGTGATTTACGACCATCTGGCGAACCCAGATCTCCTCTCTCACGCGCGGGAGGAAGCGGAGAAGATCTATGCCGGAAAGGAGGGGGGCCGTCACACGTTGAAGCAGGATGAGATCAACCGGCTCATGGTGGAGCGCGCCGGGGCGGGTCTGAAGGTGGTCCGCCTCAAAGGCGGGGATCCGTTCCTCTTCGGCCGGGGGGGAGAGGAGGCGGAATTTTTGGTTGAGGCGGGGGTTCCCTTCGAGGTGATCCCGGGTGTGAGCTCCGCCCTGGCCGCCCCGGCCTACGCCGGAATCCCCCTCACCCACCGGGACCGATCCTCGTCAGCTGCCTTTGTGACGGGCCACGCCGCTGAGGGGAAGCCGGGGCTTTCTTTCTCGTGGGAGGGCCTGGCGAGAGGGGTCGAGACCCTTGTCTTTCTCATGGGTGTTGGAAATCTCTCTGAGATCTCCGAACGCCTCATGGCGGCGGGGAGGTCTGCCGAGACTCCGATTGCTGTCATCCGCTGGGGCACCACCCCCCAGCAGGAGACCGTCACGGGGACTTTGGGGGATATCGTCAGCAAGGTCCAGAAGGCGGAGCTTGGACCCCCAGGCGTTATCGTCGTCGGAGAAGTGGTGGGGCTTCGCGACCGACTGAATTGGTTTGAGAGGAGGCCCCTCTTTGGAAATCGCATTGTCGTGACCCGGGCCCGGGAGCAGGCGAGCGCCTTTGCCGATCTCCTTCGGGCATACGGGGCCGACGTGGTGGAGTTTCCCACCATCTCCATCTCCCCCCCTGACGGTTGGGAGTTTCTTGATGCGGCCATCGACCGTTTGGATGTGTACGATTGGGTGGTTTTCACCAGTGTCAACGGGGTCCGGTTTTTCCTGGAGCGTCTAAAAGTCTCGGGGAAAGACGCCCGGGCCCTTTCGCAAAAAAAGCTCTGCGCCATCGGTCCGGCGACGAGGGCCGCCCTCGAGGGGGTCGGCCTTCGGGCAGATCTGATCCCCGAGAATTATCGGGCCGAAGGGATCCTGGCCGCGCTCAGGGAAGAGGAGATTCGGGGAAAGCATTTCCTGATTGCCCGGGCGGCGGCGGCCCGAGAAGTGCTCCCTCAGGAGCTTCGCCGCCGGGGAGCTCAGGTCGATGTGGTGGAGTGCTACCGGACCGAACCGGGCCCTGGAGGGACAAAGGGACGGGAGCTTCTTCTGAAGGGTGGGATCGATCTCGTGACCTTCACCAGTTCCTCCACGGTTGAGAATTTCGCAGCGATGTTCAGCCGGGATGAATTGGAGCGGATCCGGGGGAATTTCAGGGTGGCCGCCATCGGTCCCATTACGGCGGAGCGGGCAAGGGATCTTGGCCTGACGCCTGATCTTGTAGCGGATGAATATACCGTGCCCGCCCTCACCGAGGCTATCGTGAAGGCCCTTGGAAGGCTTGAGCCATCGGCGCCCCCCACCTCACAGTGAAAACCTCCTGGTCAAAAGGACTGATCTTCTCCTTGGCAGCGGTGGTGATCTTCCCCCTTCTTCTGGAGTATGGCGCCCGGGGGGGATATGACCTGTATCAACGCTTCACCGGGAGGCTCAGGGCCAACTACACCCAGAAAGACCCTTACACTCGCTACCGGTTCCGCCCCGACGTCCATTCAGGCCAAGTAGGGGAAACCCGTTTTGATACAAATGCACATGGCTTTCGGGGCGAGCATTTTCCCTGGGAACGTCAGGAAGGGGTCACCCGCGTTGTCTTGACCGGCGACTCCGTGACCTTTGGTTGGACGGCGAGCGATGACTCCACCACCTATCCCGCCTTTCTTCAGGGGGCACTTGAGCGGCGTTGGCCGGGGAGGCCCGTCGAAGCCATCAACGCCGGGATGCCTCGATACCATGCCGGGGATGTGCATGGGCTGGTGGTCTCCCGCCTGGTCTTTACGCTCCCGAACGCCGTCGTCATTTTAGTCGGGGCCAATGACGTTCTGGACTCTATTGCGACTCCTCCCTCCCTGAAGCCGAAGCGACGGCAGAAACTCCTGGCGAAGAGCCGGTTCTTCTCCTTCCTGAAAGCGGGGCGGAACGCCCTCATTCCGGAATCCTCTAAGGCCAGGGCCCTGTCCGAGGTGATCCGCCTGCGGGAGGAAGGGGTGAACAACATCTCCTTATCAGCCCTCATTCAGTATGAGTTGACCCTTCGGTCCATTGTGCGCGCCCTGAAGGGCCAGAAGATTGAGCCTGTCCTCCTCACTTACCCCCTCTTTCTTAAGCAAGAGATGAGCGAGGCTGAGAAGGAGCGGATGATCACGTATCTCGTCCGGTATCCGAACTTGAGCTATGCCGGCTGGATCCGCATCAACCGGGAGCTGAGAGAGCGGACAGAGCGCGTGGGGAGGGAGGAAGGGGCCCTGCTCCTCCCCGGCCATACCGTCCAGGATTTGCGCTACTTCTCCGACCTCTACCACCTCAATGACGAGGGAAACAAAGCCCTTGCCGAGTTCGTGGCCGACGGGCTATCCGCCCGGTGGCCTGACGGCCAGATCGGACCCTCGGACGAATAAAAACGCAGGAGAGGGCTTTTGTTTTGGGTTCGGCTCTCGCTATTGGGGGGGGTGTCTATCTCGTGTCTGTGTGTCGGGACAGCGCTAGGGGCGGGGTGAGACGGGCGTTTTAGTCGTAGGATTCCGAATTTTCTTCCTCTACCCTCCGGTAGTGTTCCTGAAACTCTTCAATGAGATGGTCGATATCGTCTTTTGATCTTCTGGCCTGGGATTGGCGGTAGCGGTAATAGATATAGCTGGCCACAAGGCCCAGGACAAAGCCAACCGCTAGCCCATCGATGAAGATCCGATAGCTCCCCACCGGCCGGGTGCATCTCCGTTTCTGTAGTAGGAAAGTGGCTTCACCCTACGCAAGGGTGTCCCCACTGTCAACGGGATTGTGAGGTGATGGGACATGGAGCCCCTTCTGCGAAAGCTGGACCGGCAGAGGGGGGCGCAGGCTCACCAGAGGATGCGAATGCCGGCGGGACCCGAGGGATGGGTTTTGGCGACGGCCTATTAAACCAATGGGTTTTAGGATTTCTGTGATAGGATGACAGCAGATTTGAAATCAGCTTGGCGCAAGGATGCACTCGGCCTGGGTTTAGTCTTCAGGCGGGGTCGTTAGAGAAAGGGGAGGTCGCTTGGGTCTTAAGGCTGTCCTTTTCGACTTTGGGGGGACGCTGGACGCCGACGGCATCCACTGGGTGGATCGGTTCCGGGACGCATACGCATCGGCCGGATTCTCCTTTTCCGCCGAGCGGTTCAACCCCGTCTTTTTCGAGGCAGACAGACGGCTTCCCCTTGAACATGACATGCGGGGGAGATCTTTGCGGGACCTCATCGGGGTCAAGGTGGATCTGCTTCACGAGGGGTTGGGGATTGGCAAGGGAGTGCAAAAGGCTCAGATCGTGGAGTTATTTTATGGCCGGTCGAAGGAGGCGCTGGAGAGGAACCGCCACATCCTGGACCGGCTCTCTCAGCGCTACCTCCTGGGAGTGGTCTCCAATTTCTGCGGGAATGTAGACGAGGTGTGTCGGGAGTTCGGACTTTCCTCCTATCTTCAGGTCATCGTGGACTCCTTCCTGGTCAAAGTGAGCAAGCCGGACCCTCGGATCTTCCATCTGGCCCTGGAGAAGCTGGGGGTTTCGGCCGACGAGGCGGTGTTTGTGGGGGACAATTTCGAACGGGACATCCTGGCGGCAAGGTCAGCGGGCCTCGGCGCCATCTGGCTTCATGCCTCCGACGAGGGCCCTTCCAGTTCCTCGAAACCTGTTCAGACCATCCGCAGCCTGACGGAGCTTGAGAACGCCCTCGGGGGTCTAGAGACATCAGGAGATCTGGGATTGAGCCGGGCGGGGATCCTGGCGGCTGGCGAAGGGTCCCGCCTTCGAGACGCGGGGTTCGAGACTCCGAAGCCTCTCGTCGAGGTCGCAGGGGTCCCCTTGATCGAGAGAACCCTTCGAGGCCTCATCCAAGCGGGGGCCCGGGAGGTTTTTTGTATCGTGAACGAAGAAGCCTCCCAGGTGGAACGGTTTCTACTTCGAGGGGATTTTGGGGCCCGAGTGGAGGTCCTCGTCAAAACCACCCCGAGTTCCCTCGCGAGCCTCCTCGCGCTGAAGGACCGGCTATCGGGCCAGAGGTTTCTCCTGGCGACAGCGGATACGGTCCTCGGCCCCGAGGACTGGGTTGGCTTCGCGCAGGCCGCCTCCCGGATTGAACGGGCGAACGAGGCCCTCCTAGGGGCCACGACCTTTGTGGACGACGAGAATCCCCTTTGGCTTCGGTCGAGCCCATCAGGAGAAGTCCTGGCCCTGGGTCCCGTTGCGAAAGGGAGCGGTTGCGTTACTTCGGGCCTTTACGCTTTCCCGCCCGATGTTTTTCAGGTGGCCGAGGCGGTGGCAAAAAAGCCCGGCGCGAGGCTCCGCGACCTTCTCATCGGCCTGCATCAACGCGGCTGGCAGCTTCAGGCCCATATCGTCCAGAAGGCGGTGGACGTGGACCGGCCAGAGGATATCCGGGCGGCGGAGGCCCTTCTGGGGGAACTGGAGGGGGCGTCATGACGGGCAAGATCCTCTGCGTCCTGAGGGAGCCCCGCTTTTCGCCGGGAAAGGAGAAGGCTGACGAGGCCATCCTTTGCCTGACCGCCGATTGGTTAACCTCCCGGGGGATAGAGGTGGAGATCCTCTCGGCCGAGACCCTTGTCGAACGCTGGCAGGGAGAAGGGGATGAGGTGCCAGCTGAACTCATTCTCTCTATGGCCCAGGGGGAAGGCCCCCTTAAAATCCTCAGCCAGTGGGAGTCCCAGGGCGCCCTCGTCCTGAACCGCCCCGGGGTGGTCTATGAATGTTCTCGTCGAGAGAGGCTTTTGAGGTGTCTTAAGGGACCCGAAGAGAAGGGGAATGTGCAGGGGGAATTCCCCCAGGAGAGATTTCGCCTCCCAAGGTCTGAGATTGTGGACACCGAAGGCGGGGAAGAGGCTGCGGCGGGATGGACCTTTCCCCTCTGGGTCAAGCGCGCTGACCACCATGGCCTTGAGCCCGGCGATGTGGTTTTGGCAAAAGGGCCCAAGGGGGCCAGAGAGGCCCTCTTCGCCCTTTCCTCGCGCAGGGTCCAGCGAGTTCTTCTCCAAGAGCATATTGAGGGGCAGGTCATCAAGTTTTACGGCGTCGAGGGGGGACGGTTTTGGCGGTGGCGAGGCGAGGTGCAGAAGACTTATCCTCCTTCTTACAGTGAAGTTCTGCAGAGGCTGGGCCTTCAGGCCTCCCGACGCCTGGGGCTTGACATCTACGGGGGCGATGTCATCTTGACCCCCGAGGGTAAGGTGTGGCTCATTGACCTCAACGACTGGCCCAGCTTCACGGGCTATCAGGCGGACGCCTCGGACGCAATCGCCGGCTTTGCCCTGGATGGGCTGAGGAAGAAACGCCTTGTCCAAAACTGACAAGATTCCCCACATCGTCACCGAGGTGCCCGGACCTAAATCCCGATCCCTGTTCGCCCGGGAGGAGCAGTTCCTTGCGCCCGGACTTCAGAGCATCGCCCTGAAATCCCGCCTCGCCATCGAGCGGGGCGAGGGCTCTCTCCTCACCGATGTGGATGGGAACACTTTCATTGATTTCTCCGCTGGGGTGGGGGTGGCGAGCCTGGGACACAGCCATCCGGTCTACCGGGAGGCCCTGCGCGCTCAGCTCGACAAAGTCGTGGTCGGCAGTTTCAGCACGGAGGTCCGGGTGGAGCTGACGGAGCTCATCGCCCGTCTCGCCCCTGGAGATCTCTGCCGCACCCAATTCTATAGCGGTGGGGCCGAGGCTGCGGAGGCCGGTCTGCGACTGGCGAAATCTCACACCAAGAAATATGAGTTCCTGGGTTTCTGGGGCGGCTTTCACGGCAAGACGGGGGGGGTCTTGGGCCTGATGGGAAGCGACTGGAAGAAGGGATTGGGGCCCCTCATGCCCGGGCTATCCCTGGCCCCCTATGCCGACTGCTACCGATGCCCCTTCGGGAAGACCTTCCCGGAATGCGATTTCTTCTGTGTCGATTTCGTGCGCGAGGCGATCGAGTACCAGACCACGGGCCAGTTGGCCGCCCTGGTGGTGGAGCCCATGCAGGGGACTGCGGGCAACGTCATCCCCCCTCCCGGCTACCTGGCCAAGCTCAAGGAGGTGGCCGAAGAGAACGGGGCCCTTCTCATCGCCGACGAGATGCTGACGGGTTTTGGGCGCACGGGGCGACTCTTTGGATGTGATCACGACGCTGTCGTCCCGGACATCATGCTCCTTGGAAAGGGGATGGGGTCAGGCTATGCCGTCAGCGCGGTGGTCTCGACAGACGAGATCAGCCGGGCCCTGCCCTTCGCTGAGCCGAGCGGGAGCTCGAGCTCCCACGGGGGCAACCCCCTGGCCTCTGCGGCGGCCCTGGTGACCCTCCAGACCGTGCTGGCTGAGTCGCTGGTGGAAAACTCCGCCCAGGTCGGCGCCTTCTTACTTGACAAATTGAAGGCCTTGGGCGAAAAATATGAATTTATTGGGGATGTGCGCGGAAAGGGTCTCTTCATCGGTCTGGATCTGGTGAAGGACCGGGCGACCAAGATTCCCCTAGAGAAGGAGGTCACGGAGCGGATCTTTCAGGAGGCCCTCCGGCGTGGCCTTCTCCTGATGGCTTACAGCTCTAGAGTCCGAATCAACCCCGCCCTCACTCTGACGGGGGAGGTTGCAGAAGCTGGAATCAATGTCCTTGATGAAGTCTTTGACTACATCCAACGGAACGTCGCGGTCTAATGGTTCCCCGTCGGCTCCGGCCCGGGACATCCCGCGGGTGCGCCGATCCCCGTGGGTGTGGCTTCACCATTTCCTTAACCGGGTCCGGCTGGCCAAGAGCTACTATCGGGGGGAGACCTACGTCTCTGGATTTCCTGCCCACCTTAAGATAGAGCTCACCAACTACTGTAACCTCGCCTGCACATTTTGTCCCCACGAACAGATGGAGCGTTCCGTCGGTTTTATGAAGATGGACCTCTTCAAGCGGATCGTCGATTCAAGCGTCCGCCACGTGGAGTTCATTTACCTCCATTTCATGGGTGAGTCCCTCGTCCACCCCAAGATCTTCGACATGATCGAATATGCCCGAAGCCTGGGGATCAAGGCAGGCCTCTCCACCAACGCCAGCTTTCTCGATGAGAGACGGGCCCGGGGCCTCCTCACCTCGAATATCGACTTCCTCATCATCTCCTTCGAGGGGGCGAACCCCGACACCTACGAGGAGGTGCGGCTCAAGGGCTCTTACAAAGAAACCCTCCAGAACATTCAGAGTTTCTATCGCCTCAAGCGGGAGATCCCAAACGGGGTGACCAGTGCCGTCCAGATGATTCACACGAGCGAGAGCGATGAGGAGGTGGAGGGCTTCCGAGGCCAGTGGCCTGAGGGGGTCATCATCAAAAAGATCAAGAACTGGGGCGGCCAGATGCCAGAGCTCACAGCCAGTAAGTCCGTCCAGAACCATCTCAGCCCCTGCGCCCTTCCCTGGAAGGAGCTTTCCATCCTCTGGGACGGAACACTGACGCTCTGCGCGAACACTTACGATCGGGAGGTCGTCCTGGGACACCTAGATGAAGAGTCCCTGCAGGAGGTCTGGAACGGTCCCAAGATGCAGGAGATCCGCAGACGCCACGTGGCCCGTCAAGTCAAAGGCATCCCGGTCTGCGAGACTTGCCCCCGCTATTCCTTTGCCCCCGGCCAATTCCTGATGCGAGACCAGCTCGCCTTAAGGAAGCTTCACTACTTGGGAAACGGGGGGAGCATGAAGACCGCCCTCTCCTAAGCGAGAGGGATCGCGTCAGGCGGTTGGATGTGCGGGGCGGGTGGACCCGAGGCGGGTCCAGAGAAAGACGAGAGTTAGAAAAAAAAGATTCCCACCGATTGCGCTGGCCCAGAGAAACCACTCCAGCCTTCCCGCCACCGCCAGGATCAGGATGAGATAGCTAAAGTCGCGCCGCGTCAGGTAATCTGCCAATCTGGCAAGCCAGCTCAGATCCCCCCGGACTTTTGGGGCATTCATTCCCTCAACGACTGAAACAAAAAAATCCCCTTTGCCGCTTTTGTTCCTCAGGGTCTTCCAGGAGATCCCTCCCGCAGAGAGCAAGACCCCCAAGCAGGCCAAGGCCCCAAGCCAGATGAAACGGGGCTCGGGGGTCCTCCAGTAGAGGCCGGCGGCGATTCCCCCAAAGACCGCCACATGGACCAGATTGTCTGCCCAGAGATCGAGCCACCCACCCAGGCGGGTCTGCTGAAATTTCAGGCGGGCGATCTCTCCATCGCATCCGTCCAGGGTGGAGGTGAACATGAAGAGGAGGGCGCCGATCACTTGGAACCCCCAGAGAGGCTGAGCAATGAAGCCTGCCGATAGGAGGCCAAGCAGGAGTGTGGCCAGCGTCATCTGGTTGGGGGTGATGGAGGTTCGGGCGAAGCGCCGGGTCATGGCGAGAGAGATGGGTCGATCCAGGCGTCGGGCGAGGAAGCTGTCGGTCTTTTTGCCCAGTTCCCGAAAGAGTCGCTCCTCTGCTCGGGGAATGTCGTCGGGGGAGGCAACGGCCACCCAACAGGCATCTTCGGCCGGGAGATACTCGACCTGTGATCCCTCCAAGGTCCTGAGCCATCGCTCGGGCAAAGGGCCCGCCCCTTCGTTCAGGGCCTTCCCGAGCTTTGCGGCCATCCCGGGCCCGCAGATTGAAACCCCGGAAAAGCGCTCAAGGAGGTTTCCTTCTCCCTCTCGGGTCAGAAGCTGGACGCCGTCATGGGGAGGGTCTTCGGCGGGTAGGTCTTTCAGGAGTTCGGCCTCTAAGAGACGATCCGCGAAGACCAGGAGAAAGGGGGCCTTTTCTGCAAAGACTAACCCCTCTTCGGTGTTGTATAGAGGGATGTCTCTCAACCTCTTGTCTTTGGCGAGATCGGCCAGGAGAGGCTCGGGGGACCCTTCAAAGACTACGGCGAGGGGATCTGCTCCAAGCAGGCGAAGGAGGAGGAGCGTTCGCCTGAGGAGGCTGAGGCCGCCAATCTGCAGGAGGCAGGGGCTGGAAGTGGTCTGAGTGGGGCTTTTTGGCGGCAAGGGGGCCAAGACAAGGGTTCGACGGGACCTCACATGATTGCTCTCCCCCCGGTTTCGCTCTGTAGGCACCATATGATGGCGGACCTCCTTTTTATATAATATCTTGCCACGTTCGGGGGTGTGAATGGTAACGGTCTCTCAAAAGGTGTTGGCGGCCGCACGGGCCGCTGGAGATGGGCGGTCATGAGCCATGCCCAGAAATGGCGTCTGATCCGTCTCCTTTTCTTGGCCCTTGGGCTCGCCTTTTTTCCCCTCCTCATCTACAGGCTGGACCCGGGGGCCATCGGGGCCGAGCTGGCCCGGGTAGGGATCTACATCCCCATCATCATCCTGCCCTACTTTGTGGGCTTCATCTTCGACAGTATCGGCTGGCGGTATTCCTTTTCATCCCCACCGGGGGTGAGCTTCAACCGTCTCTTCTGGGTCCGTATGGCCGGCGAGGCCATGAACGTGGTCACACCCGCCGCTTACCTGGGGGGGGAGCCCGTCAAGGCCTTCCTTCTGAATAAGCATAAGATTCCGCTGGTCGAGGGGGCCTCCGCGGTCGTGATTGCAAAGACCGCGATGACCGTGGCCGAGGCAATCTTCGTCATCATCGGGGCCGGTATTGCTCTCCATCAGGTGGGGGCCGGCTCCGCCGTTGTGAAGGGAGTCCTTCTGGCCCTTATCGCGCTGCTCCCCTTGGTGGGTCTTCTGATCTTTGCCCAACGGGCCGGTCTCTTCACACGTATCCTTCGGACGCTAAGGAAGCTGGGGCTTCGTGGGCGCTTCCTCGACCGAGCCGAGGAGCGTGTCTCCCACCTTGACCACAACCTCAGCCGCTACTACCGCGAAAACCCCCGGGGGATGGTCCTCGCCACCTTCTATCACCTTGTGGGCTGGGTCATGGGGGTGGGGGAGGTCTACCTCATCCTCTCCCTGATGGGGATTCCCGTGGACTTGGGGATGGCCTTCGCCATCGAGGCCCTCGGGGCCATCATCAAGGGGGCCATGTTCTTCATACCGGCGAGCATCGGGACGCAAGAGGGGGGGAACGTCCTCATCTTCGCCGCCTATGGGCTCTCGGCCACAACCAGCCTCTCCTTCAGCATTATTCGACGTATCCGAGAGATCATTTATGTTGTTATCGGCCTCTACATCTTCTCGCGGTACGAGTGGAAGAAGGATGTCCCCAGGGCCGAGACCACCCCGGCCTCCCCTGAGATGTTTGAGAGGTGAGAGTAGCGTCTCCCCTAAGGGGCGCTGCCTCTTTCTGATGTCTGGGCCTCCCGCCTAAAAGTCCACCTTGTGAAGGACCTGGGCCAAGACTCTTCGCTGGGCCTTGGGAATGGGGAGATCCGAGAGTTGGGAGATTTTTAGCCAACGGCAGGCCTGATAGGCTTGCGGACGAGGAGTCCCCAAAAGGTCCGTTGCCCTAAAGATGTGGAAGGAGATCCGGCGGTGGGTCAGGGTGGCTGAGGCGTTGGCCACCTTCCTCAACCCCTTTGCGGACACCCCCAGTCGTTCCTTTAGCGCCTCCTGGAGGGAGAGGGTCAACCCCCGCCCTGGGCGGCGCTCTCCCCCAGGGAGTCCCCACAGACCCCCAAAGAGACCCTCCTTGGGGTTCTGGACCAGGAGTATTTTTGTTCCGCGGGTCAGAAAGAGAGAGACCACCTCAACCTCTTTTGGCGGAGTTCGACGAAGGGGTGGGGGGATCTGATTCTGGTGCCCAAGCCTCTTTGCCCCGCATAGGTTTTTTAGCGGGCAGGAGGGACAGGCGGGGTCTTTAGGTCGGCAGACCAGGGCTCCGAGCTCCATGAGGGCTTGATTGAAATCCCCCGGCCGGTCCCGTGGAAGAAGGCCCCGTGCCAGCTCCCGCAGGTGTTTAAGAGCGGCCGCCCGCCCGGGGTCTCCCTCTAGGGCGAAAAGGCGGGCGAGGACCCTTTTGACGTTTCCGTCTAGGGCGGGGTAGGGCTTTCCAAAAGCAATGCTGAGGATAGCGCCCGCCGTATACTCACCGACGCCGGGGAGCTTAGTGAGGGATTGAAAATCCTCCGGGAGTTTTTCGACGTGCTTGGAGAGGATCACACGGGCCGCCTGGTGCAGGTGCCTCGCACGGGCGTAATAACCCATCCCCTGCCAGATTTTCAGGACGGCTTCAAGGGGCGAGGTGGCGAGAACCCTCAGGCTTGGAAAACGTTTCAGGAATTTTCGGTAGTAGGGAAGGACAGTCTTGACCTGGGTCTGGTGGAGCATGATCTCGGAGACCCAGATGGCGTAAGGGTCCCTCGACTCCCGCCACGGAAGCTTTCGTCGAAGGCGGGCATACCAGGCGAGGAGATGGGCCTGAAGCTCCCGCTTTTGCCGGGGGGAGAGATGTAAAAGTTTCGCTGCGGTCAGGGGTCTCCTGGACATCTGACGGGGGGCTCTGAGGATGGCGGATCGTCCTCCACGGGCGCTCTCTTTAGGCACACCCTTTTTTAAGTTCCCTCGTAGAAGATGCGGTAGATTCGGCCTGAAAAGTCGTCCGAGACGAGGAGGCTTCCGTCCTTTGTCACCACAAGGTCAACGGGCCTTCCCCAGACATTTCTGCCCACCAGGAAGCCCGTCAAAAAATCTTCCACGGAAAGAGGCTCTCCGTCCTTCATCCGGACTCGGACCACCTTGTAGCCCGTTGGGACAGAGCGGTTCCAGGAGCCGTGGTAGGCGATGAAGAGGTCCCCTCGGTATTCCTCCGGAAATTGACTACCGGTGTAGAAGGTGAGACCGAGGGGGGCGGAGTGAGCCTGGAGTCCCAGGGTGGGGGGAATCGTCTCCTCGCAGAACCCCGGGAGGCTGAACCCAGGGTCCGGGACTTTTTGTCCGTGGCAGTAGGGCCAACCGTAGTGGCCCCCATCTCGGACTATCAATACTTCATCCGGGGGGGCGTCATCCCCGAGCCAGTCCCTTCCGTTCTCAGTGGCCCAGATTTCTTTTGTCTGCGGGTGAAATACAAACCCGACAGCATTCCGAATGCCCTGGGCGTAGATGCGCCCCTCTGTCCCGTCGGGGTTGAACTGGAGAATGGCGGCGCGCCGGGGGTCATCCTCGACGCACACATTGCAGGAGGATCCGGCCGAGACATAAAGTTTCCCGTCCGCTCCAAAGCCGAGGGTCCGGGTCCAGTGCCCCCCTCCCCTTGGAAGGTCGGGGACGACAACCTCCTGGACATCGGCCTTCAGGTCTCCGTCTCTATCCTGAAACCTCAGGACTCGCCCGTTCTCGGCGACATAAGCCCAGCCGTCGCGGAAGGCAATGCCGTGAGGTCGGTCCAGACCCTCGGCGAAGGGGACGGCCTCGTCGGCCCGCCCGTCCCCATCGCGGTCCGGCAGGACGACGACCTTGCCTGACCTTGGGGTCGAGACGTAGAGGTGGCCCTGGTCGTCAAAGGCCATAAATCGCGCCATCCCGAGGTCCGAGGCGAAGACCTCGAAACGAAATCCCGGAGGAAGCTGGACTTTCTCCGTTTGGGCCATGGCGCGCGAAGGGATGAGGCCTGCAAGGAGAAGGGTCAAGATCCAGGCGCCGACGAGCGCTTTTTTGCGCCATGCTTGAAAAGATGATTTCACGTCCCCCTCCCTTCTCATGTCTCCCCCGTTTCTCGCAGTATATAACTGAGGGTGCTGGGGATCGAATCCCAAAGTGAGTTTCGCGACGCCCCAAACGGCCGGCTGCTTTTCAGAGGTCTGACATCCTCTCCTCGACGAGGCCGGTGATCCCTTGGAAGACCACCTCCGACAGAATCTCTAGTCCCCTTTGTTGCAGGTGGACGTGATCCCGGAAGTAATCGAGCTCGATAGGGAGCTCTTCGTTCGCCGCGACACAGGAGACACCCTCCAGGGCGCAGAGTTTGTCGTTCACCGCCCAGCCCGTCTGGACGGCCTCCACCAGGACGTCATGCTCGAATCCAGTGTAGGCGTAGCCGATGCGGTTTCGCTCCTCCGAGACATTTTGGGAATGGATGAGGCTTCCCTGCTTCACAATCACAAAGGGGACAGACCTCTCGGCCAGGAGCTTGTGGATGCCCAGGAGGTTCTCTCGATAGAAGTTGACCCCGTTTGGCTCGATCTGCTTGTTGAGGGTCTCGTGGCTGGGGCCTTCGTACCGGATGCGGTAGGTGTAAAGAAGGGCCTTGATGATGGAAAAGCGGAGCCGGGCCACGAGCTGAGAATAGCGGGTCAGCTCATCAACGACCGGGATCTTCCAGGCTGGGAACATCAGAGTTCTCTTCTGGTTAAACTCGCCTTGTCTCAACAGGTGGCGGGTGAGGGCCGGGACGTCAGACCACCAAAAATATTTCACGTCGTTCCAGAGGTGGTAGACGAGGACAAGATCGGGGGAGAGTTGAAGGAGCTCGCATTCCAGCCGCTTGTGAGACTGAAAGGCGGAGTAGCCGGGCGTCCCAGCATTTAGCACGACGACGTGCGGCCCAAACCGATCCTGAAGCTTCATCTCCAAGAGACGTGGCCAAGTTTTTTGCCCCTCGGCCTTGGAGTTGAAAGTTGCCGATCCCCCGAGGACAAGGATTCGGAACTCTCCCGAGGGTTTTTGAAGGGGCATCTCTCTTCCCCGAAGACCTAGCGCGTTGATGTGGATGCCGCCCCGTTTGTTCTCGTAGACACCGGGCTCCATCTTCCAGCCGAAACACCCGTCCTGAGTGTAGCGGATGGACTTTTTGCGCCAGGCGTCAAAGTCCTTGTAGCGAAGAAAGTTTCTGACGAACAACTCCCCAGCGATGAGGACGAAGAGGAGAGAGAAGAGCGAGAGAAGGATCTTCTTCTTCACGGTCGACTGTCGTTGTTGTGAGGGGGCCTTGAGATGGCCAAAATCTCTTTTTTGCTGGGACTCATCCCCACTCCTTCTGACGCCGCTGGAAAGCTCATTTTGAGCGGTTCCATATTATGACAGGATTTCCCGGTCCAGGGAGCGGTACTGGATGGCTTCGGAGAGGTGATGGACGAGAATGTTGGCCTCGCCTTCGAGGTCGGCAATGGTGCGGGCCACATTGAGGATGCGGTGATAGGCCCGGGCCGACAGGGAGAGCCGCTCCATGGCGGTCTCAAGCAGCCTGTTTGAGTCCTCGTCAATCTCGCAGAATTTTTTGATGTGCCTTGGGCCCATGTGGGCGTTGCAGTAGATCTTCGTCCCCTTGAAACGTTCCCGCTGGATCCCTCTCGTCCGGTTGACCCGCCCCCTGATCTCCTCGCTCGTCTCTCCTCCTGTCGCCTTTGAGAGATCCTCGTAGCGGACCCGGGGGACCTCGACGTGGATATCGATCTGGTCCAGCAGGGGGCCCGAGATCCGGGATCGGTAGCCCTTGATCTGAAGGGGGGTGCAGGTGCAGGGCCGGGCGAGATCTCCGTAGAAACCGCAGGGGCAGGGGTTCATGGCCGCGGCCAGCATGAAGCGGGCGGGATAGGAGAGGGTCGCAGCGGCCCGGGAGATCGTCACCTTCCCGTCTTCCAGGGGCTGGCGCAGGACCTCCAGGACATGGCGCTTAAATTCGGGGAGCTCGTCCAGGAAGAGGACCCCGTGGTGGGCAATGGACACCTCGCCGGGCATGGGAAGGGTCCCGCCTCCGATAAGGCCGGCGTCGCTGATGGTGTGATGGGGGGAGCGAAAGGGCCGAAGGGCGATGAGGGCTCGGTTGTCCCCCATGAGCCCCATGACGGAGTGAACCTTGCTCGTCTCGATGGACTCCTCCAGGGTCAGCTCCGGCAAGATGGTCGAAACCCTTTGCGCCAGCATGGATTTTCCCGCCCCGGGCGGGCCCATCATGAGGATGTTGTGGCCCCCGGCGCAGGCCACCTCCATGGCCCGCTTCGCGTGGGGCTGGCCCCGGATCTCCTGAAAATCCACGTCGTAGTTTTTAGTCTCAGTGAAAATTTTTGTGAGGTCGATCTGGACCCGCTCCAGCTCTAATTCCCCGCTCAGATACCCTGCCACTTGGGGCAGCGTGTCGGCCGCCAAGACCGAAGTTTTCGGCGCCGCAGAGGCCGCCTCGAGGGCGTTCTCCCGCGGCAGGATGAGGGCTGCGACATTTTCTTTGAGGCCCGCCGCGATCGGAAGGGCCCCCTTGATGGGCTTCACCCGGCCATCCAGAGAGAGCTCACCGAGGAGGACGACGCGCGAGAGGCGATCCCCTGAAAGGATCCCTGACGCCTGTAGAATCCCGACGGCGATGGGGAGGTCAAAGGCCGAGCCCTCCTTTCGGACGTCGGCGGGTGCCAAGTTCACGGTGATTCGTTTCAAGGGGAACTGATAACCCGCATTCTTGATGGCGGCGGTGACCCGGTCTCTGGATTCCTTGACGGCGAGGTCAGGAAGCCCCACCGTCAGAAAGGCGGGAAGCCCTTGTGAGAGGTCTACCTCGACCTCCACCTCATAGGCATCAATTCCCAGCACCGCGGCCGAGAGGACTTTGGCGAGCATGGAAAAGTGCTCCTGTGAAGGGGTTAGAGGGCTATTCTAAAGGCTTTGAGGAGGTAATACAACGACCGGGTTCTGGAATGTTTTGGCGCGATTTAGACGTCCTCTAAAGTGATCTGGATGGCTGCGCTCTCTCCCCCTTCCCCACGGCGTCGGATCCCCCGTCCCATGAGCCACCAGAGATACCAGTACTTCTTCCGATAGACAGGCAGGATCACGGTATAGATGGCTAGATCCTCGACCCACGAGGCCTGCCCCTCAAAAGAGGGCGCCTTGAGAGATCCGAACCGGACCGTGACGCGGGGATTTTTCCTTATCCTTCTCGCCTTCACGCTGCTCCTAAGTGTCGTGAAGTAGATCCGCCCCTCATGGACTATGAACCAGACCGGGACCGTCCCAGACCGTCCTTCCGGCCCGTACGTGGTTAGGAATAGACGGTGAGCCTTGATGGTTTTGAGAGCGACGGGGAGGACCTGCTCCATTCGAAGCCCCTCAGCCTCTGGGATGAGCCCCTCAGGCCAACGCGGTGGGAGTCAACTCTGAGGCGATATTATACGTGAAGTCGATTCGGCAGAGGATTCTCTACCAGAAAGCCTGGAATCTGGGGTCAGATTCTGGTACGCTATATGATCAATGCCAGCGGGTTGACTGGGCGACACTAAACCATCGGAAATTCCCGTGCCTGGGATTGTCCTGTGAAGATGAAGAAAGAGGGTTCGCTTCCGTGAACGCACTTCCCAAGCCCCGAATCGGTCTCGTCGGTTGCGGTGCCATTGGGCGGGTGGTCGCCCGCGGAATCGAACGGGAAGATTTTCCCGCCGAACTGGTGGGAGTGACGGACGCCGTCCAGGAGTTGGCAGAAAAGCTTTCCGCTGAACTTCCTTCCTCCCCTCCGATTATGACCCTCCCAGACCTGGTGGCGGCTTCGAATTTGGTGGTGGAGGCCGTCACACCCCAAGCGGCGCCGGCGATCGTCGAGGCGGCTATAAAAGGGGGCCGAGACATCATGATGATGTCGGTCGGCGCCCTGGTGATGAACCCGGCCCTCATGGATCTGGCGAGGGAGCACGGGCGTGTGATCTACGCGTCTTCCGGGGCCATCGCGGGGCTGGACGGCGTAAAGTCCGCGGCACAGGGTGAGCTCCGCAGCGTTACCATCACCACCCGAAAGCCTCCGAGCGGGTTTCGGGGGGTGGAGGAAGTCAAGCGGCAGGGGATCGATTTGGACAAACTGGATCACCCTCACGTCCTGTTCGAGGGACCGGCCCGGGAGGCCATCAAAAAATTCCCCGCCAGCGTTAACGTATCTTCCGCCCTGAGCCTGGCCGGCCTTGGGGCCGACCGAACGACCGTCCGTGTGGTGGTGGACCCGGGAGCCCAGCAGAACATCCACGAGATCCAAGTTGAGGGGGATTTCGGACGTCTGACCACGCGGACCGAGAACGTCCCTTCGCCTGACAACCCTAAAACCAGCTATCTGGCTGCTCTCTCGGCGCTGGCGACGCTGAAGCGCATTGCCGATCCCATCCGTATCGGGACGTAGGGCGGCACCCAGCGCTGAGGGGCCCTGTTTCTCAGGGTTGTCCTTGTCCGTTGCAGGGTTTTTGGAAGGGGGCTATACTGGTACGTTTATTCGATTTTTAGGAGCTTTTCAGGAGGGGGGATGGCCCCCCCCTCCCTGTTTGACTCCTGAGGTTACGAGGAGCATGTCATGAGTGAGAGTAAGACGCCTTCTGCGGTTTTGAAGATGGAGTCTACAGCCGCAAAAGGGGGTTCCTTTAAAGACGCCACGCGGCGCTTGGACCGGGCGCTTGAGTTTTTTCCTCTGAGTGAAGAGGTCGAGGAGACCCTTCGTCATCCAAGGCTTTCCCTTCAGGTTTCGATTCCGGTTCGGATGGACGACGGTTCCCTCCGTCTTTTTCAGGGGTATCGGGTTCGTTATAACGACGCCCGGGGTCCTGGAAAGGGGGGGATTCGGTTTCATCCGGATGTGGATCAAGACGAGGTGACGGCCCTTGCCTTTTGGATGACGTTCAAGTGTGCGTTGGTGAACATTCCCTTCGGTGGGGCGAAGGGGGGTGTGGCGGTCGACCCGAGAGAGCTTTCTCATGCGGAGCTGGAACGATTAAGTCGGGGGTACATAGACGCCATTGCGGAGTTTATTGGCCCTGACATTGATATTCCTGCTCCTGACGTTTACACCAACCCCACCATCATGGCTTGGATGGCCGACGAGTACAGTCTGATTCGTCGGATGAAGACCCCTGCGACGATTACCGGCAAGCCCGTTTCTTTGGGTGGGAGTCTGGGCCGCGAGGACGCGACGGCCCGGGGAGGCTATTACACCATCCAGGTCATGGCGAAGGAGTTTGGGCTGAAGCCCGAGAAGACGACGGTGGCCATTCAGGGCTATGGGAACGCGGGTTATTTTGCGGCCCAGCTTCTTGCCCAGGACGGTTATCGGATTGTGGGCTTGAGTGACTCCAAGGGGGGCATTTATCGTCCGGAGGGTTTTGATCCGGAGGCGGTGAAGGCCCACAAGGACGTGGAGGGGAGAGTGGCCGGGGTGAGTCGGCGCAACGGCGAATTTGAGGAGGTCCCCCACGACCGGATCACCAACGAGGAGCTTTTGGAGCTGGACGTGGATATTCTCATTCCCTCCGCCCTGGAGAATGTGATTACGGCTGAGAACGCGCCGAGGGTGAAGGCCCGTTACATGGTGGAGCTCGCCAACGGTCCGATTACCTCAGAGGCGAGCGCCATCATGAAGCACCGCGTCTTTCTCATCCCCGACATTCTGGCCAACGCGGGGGGTGTGACGGTCAGCTATTTTGAGTGGGTTCAGAACCGGGCCGGGTTCTATTGGACGCTGGAAGAGGTGCACAGCCGGCTTAAGACCATCATGGTGACGGAGTTCCGTGAGCTGCTCAGTGTGGCCAAGGAGTATTCCACGGACAACCGGACGGCGGCTTATATCTTGGCCCTTCGGCGTCTGGCGGAGGCCATCGAGGCCCAGGGGACCCGGGAATTTTTCGCCAAGGCCTAAAAGCCCTCTAGAAAGAGGCCGACTCCTTTTCCGGTGTCGGCCTCTTTCTGGCCGGAAGATTTTAGGAAGGACCGAAGTTGCCACAAACCCGGCGCATTTTCGGGCGCACCGGTTTTTTTTCAAAAAAAAAGAGGATGTAATCGGTTGAACAAATTGCGTAAAATCTTGCCTCTTTTGATCGCCTTGAATTTCCGCGGACTGTCTCGTAAGGCGTCCGCCGGAGGAAGAACGCGAGTTCGGTTCTCATGATCATCGGAATTTTAAAGGAAACCTTCCCAGGTGAGCGTCGTGTGGCCCTGGTTCCGGCCATGCTTCCATCCTTGAGGAAGGCCGGCCTGGAAGTTGTGGTGGAAGCAGGGGCCGGAGAGGCCGCAGGATTTCCTGATTCTGGTTTCCAGGAAAAAGAGGCGCGAATTGTAGCATCCCGGGGCGAAGTCTTTTCTCAAGCAGACGTCATTCCTCAAGTTCGCACGCTGGGGGCCAACCCTGAGGCGGGTCAGGCTGACCTTGAATTGCTCCGTCCCAAACAGACTGTCCTGGGATTTTGCGAGCCACTTACGGCTGGCGAGGAGATGAAAGAGCTGGCTTCACGTGGCGTGACCGTTTTATCGCTCGAGTTCATGCCCCGGATTACTAGGGCGCAGAGCATGGATGTGCTTTCTTCAATGGCCACAATCACTGGCTACAAGGCGGTTTTAATCGCTGCGGATGTTCTTCCCAGAATGTTCCCAATGATGATGACCGCCGCAGGGACTATTGCCCCTGCCCGTGTGCTCGTCGTCGGCGCAGGCGTTGCCGGCCTGCAAGCCGTCGCCACCGCACACCGGCTTGGGGCGGTGGTGCATGCCTACGATGTGCGGCCCGACGTCAAAGAACAGGTGGAGAGCCTTGGCGCAAAGTTCGTAGAGCTTCCTCTGGAGGCGTCGGGTGCGCAGGACAAGGGCGGCTATGCAAAGGATTTGGGTGATGACTTCTACCGGCGGCAACGTGAACTAATGGGCCGAGTGGTGGCCGAGAGCAACGTGGTCATTACCACGGCGGCGGTCCCTGGAAAACAAGCGCCCATTCTGATTACCTGCCAGATGGTGGAGGGCATGGCACCGGGCTCAGTGATCGTCGATGTGGCCGCCGAGCGGGGCGGCAACTGCGAACTGACCCAGCCGTCCGAAACGGCCTATAAAAACGGGGTGGCCATCATCGGACCGGTGAACCTCCCCTCTACCATTCCGTATCACGCCAGCCAGATGTACGCCAAGAACATTTCGACCTTTCTCCTCCACCTGGTCAAGGATGGCCACCTGAATCTTGACATGGAGGACCAGATCGCCCGCGAGACGCTTGTGGCACGGGAGGGGGAGGTCGTTCATCCGAGAGTTCGTGAGGCCCTTGGGCTCGGGACTGACCAGCCCGCGGGTGGGGGAACTGCGTAGTGGATGCCCTCATTATTGTCTTGACCATTTTCGTGCTCGCCATGTTCGTCGGCTTTGAGGTCATCACCAAAGTTCCGCCGACGCTGCACACGCCTCTCATGTCGGGGTCCAACGCCATCTCCGGCATTACGATCATCGGCGCTCTTCTCTCCGCCGGAACGCAGCACACCCTGCTCACGACCATCCTCGGCCTGATCGCGGCCATCTTTGCCGCTATCAACGTCGTCGGAGGGTTCCTCGTGACTCACCGCATGCTCGGCATGTTCCGAAGGAAAGACTGAGCCATGAATATCTCCCTGATCAATCTTGCCTATCTCGTCGCTTCGGTCCTGTTCATTTTGGGACTCACGGGGCTTGGCCATCCGCGCACGGCGGTGCGGGGCAACCTGATCGGCGCTGTTGGGATGCTGATCGCCGTCGTGGCCACCCTGGTGGACCGGCGGATCATCAGCTACGAAATGATCGTTGTTGGGCTTGTGGTGGGTGCGACCATAGGAGCGGTCCTTGCGCTTAAGATTCAGATGACCGCCATGCCGCAAATGGTCGCGTTGCTGAACGGATTCGGCGGCGGCGCCTCGGTGCTGGTGGCCGGAGCAGCGCTCATTGAGGTCGGACTGCTTTCGGGAAAACCCCCCACTCAGCTCACAGTGGCCACTGCCGCCACCGGGATTATTGGAGCCGTCACCTTCTGGGGCAGCCTGGTGGCGTTCGCCAAGCTCCAGGAAATTATGCCAGGTAAAGCTGTTCTTTTTAGGGGACAGCAAGTGTTGAACGCCCTCCTCGGCCTCATCGCCCTCGTCATTGGCGCGTGGGTGGTTGTTTTTCCTCAAACCATAAACGCCTATTGGGGGTTGGTGGCGGTCTCCTCAATTCTCGGTATCTTGTTGGTGATCCCCATCGGCGGGGCCGACATGCCGGTCGTGATCGCCCTCCTGAACTCGTACTCTGGGCTTGCCGCCACAGCCACCGGGTTCGTCCTTTCCAACAACGTTCTCGTCATCGGTGGCTCACTGGTCGGGGCGTCGGGGATCATCCTCACGCGCATCATGTGCAAGGCCATGAACCGCTCCATGGTGAACGTCCTCTTTGGCGTCATGGGACCGGTTGAGGGCCAAACGACGACTGCCGATGAGATTTATGCCGGCCGGATCAAGTCCGCCACCTCAGACGAGGTGGCGATGGTATTCGACGCGGCGCGCCGGGTCGTTATCGTTCCGGGGTATGGGATGGCCGTTGCCCAGGCTCAGCACGCAGTCCGCGCCCTGGCCGACCTTTTGGAATCGCGCGGGGTGGACGTGGAGTACGGGATTCACCCGGTCGCCGGCCGCATGCCAGGTCACATGAACGTCCTTCTCGCCGAGGCGAAAGTCCCCTACGACAAGCTCAAGGAATTGGATCAGATCAACCCGGGCATGGAGCAGGTGGATATTGCGCTGGTCATCGGGGCCAATGATACCGTGAACCCCGTGGCAAGCACGGATTCCTCAAGCCCCATCTCCGGCATGCCCATCATCGAGGTAGAGAAGGCCCGCACGGTGATCGTGATCAAGCGCAGCCTGAGCCCGGGTTTTGCCGGGATCCCCAACCCGCTGTTCGCCTCCGACAGGACTCTGATGTACTTCGGAGACGGACAAAAAGCGGTCCTAGATCTCATCAGCGCCCTGAAAGCAGCCTGATCCACAGCCCCCCAGAAGCGACAGAGACTTCTTCCAGCCAGGAAGGCGCTGGTTATCGTTCTCTGATCTGCGGATTTGTCTGAAGGATATTCGGCAAGGTTTCCACAAATGCCTTAATTTCGTCTCGCACCCTGCGGAATGTATTCCTGATTTCCTCTTCACTTCCCCGGGCCTTGGCTGGATCCGGGAAGCCGACGTGCACCACCCGGGTTGGTCTGGGGAAGGCCGGGCAATGCTCATCGGCGTGACTGCAGACCGTAACCACATAGTCAAATTTGAGGTCGGGCAGATCGTCCACGCGCTTGGACGTTTGACCGGAGATGTCCACCCCCGCCTCCTTCATCACTTCTACGGCGCGGGGGTTCAGCCCGTGGGGCTCGACCCCGGCGGAATAGGGGTCGATGGTGTCTGTGTGGAGGCGTCTGGCCCACCCCTCGGCCATCTGGCTGCGGCAGGAATTTCCGGTGCACAAGAAGAGGATTTTCAGCTTCCCCTCTGAGGGCAACATAGACCTTTAAGCGTTCAATGGAGCCGAGGACAAGCTGGTGCCGGGGCCCAGAATCGAACTGGGGACACGCGGATTTTCAGTCCGCTGCTCTACCGACTGAGCTACCCCGGCACCCCTTGTTTTTGAAGCAGTTACACTACCCAATCTCAGCCGGACTTGCTAGAGTGTCTGTTTTTGTGTCTTCTTGGCTGTCGAGAAGCGCCACTGCCCGAGCCTTGTGTCGGTCAGTCAGGTGAGAGTACCTCATCACCATCCGCATGGTTTTATGGCCCAGTAACTCCCTGATGGTGTTCAAGTCCACTCCTGCCATTGCCAGGGCTGAGGCAAACTCATGGCGGGTGTCATGAAAGGTGTAGTCCCGAATACCGGCCCTCCGGACGCCGCTCTCAAAACCCTTCCGGATGCCTCGGATGGCCTCACCGTCGGGGCGGCAGAAGACATAGCCCCCATCTATACGGTAGGGAATTTCCTCCAGGATAGCACAGGCCGTCCCATTCAAAGGCATCGTCCTCCCCTCGCCGGACTTGGCTTCTCGCACCCGAAGGAATCTACCCCTGAGATCCACATCGCGCCACTCAAGCATAAAGATTTCACCGCGTCGTAGGCCGGTGTTGCGAGCGAAGTCATAGATCCGCCTGATCCGGGGATGAAATTCTGTCTGAAGGCGTTCTCGCTCCTCGTCCTCCAGGATACGGCAACGGGCGTTGTTCTCCTTCAAGAACTTCGCCTTTACGACAGGGTTGGTAGTGACCTTCCCGTTCTCGATGGCCCGATTGAACATAGTTTTGAGCAGGGCCAACTCCCGGTTCACTGTTGCAGGCTTTCTCTTGGCCAGCCGGTCCGTCTGATAGCGCTGGACCATCTCGGGGGTGATGGCATCCAGGTACAAGTCCCCTAGGACAGGGAGGAGGGCCTTGAGGCTTGATGTGTCCCGGAGGGCCGATCTCTTCCGTGCCGAATAGATCCGTGTGTATTCCTCGGCATACTGTCTGAGAGTGACCCGACGGACGGTCCGCCGGTCCAGGTGCTTTCCCTCGGCGATCTCGGTCCGTCTCTTGCCCATGACCGTTACGGCCAAGCGTTTGTTGGGGCCGATCCACTCCCGGGTTCTCCTGCCCCCGACGTAGTAGTCGAGAAAGTAATTACCCCGATTGTCCTGGCGCACACCAGGAGGCAGGTGGAGGGCCTTGCGTCTGGACAGCCCACGTGGCTTCCGAGAGGTCTTGGGTTCGTTAGGTGCGTTCATGGCCTTTTCCCCTGTCTCCTTTGTCGTCTGGCCTTTGCCCCGGCCTCCCTGTCCAAGCCCTGGGCGATGAACCGCCGGGCCACCACCGAGATGTTAGCCCGCTCCCGCTCGGCGATGGCCTCCAGGAGGCGGTAGTCATCAGCACTGATGCGAAGATGCAAGCCAAGTTCATATCTGGTCCGGTTTCTCATGTAGAACAAAATAGGACAAAAATCTACTGGATTCAAGCCTTTTTCTACGTTCGCTCCCGAGCAGGAGTCTTTCCTTTCTCAATAACATCGTCGAGGTCGGCCAGGTCAAACCTCAGGCTTCGGCCCATCTTCACCTTGGGGATGCGACCCATGCTGGCCCACTGGCGGACGGTCCATTCGGCCAGGCACAAGTATTCAGCGGCCTCAGCGGCAGTCAGGAGGCGCTTTTTCAGGCTACGGTCGGGGGAGGTCATTTTGCTTTTACCTCAGATCCGCCCAATCTGTTCTCCCCACTCCGCATTCCGCAAGTTGACCTGATTTGCGGTTTGAGGAAGTTCTATGCTCGCTCATTTCCTTTTCGCAAACCGCAGCCCCCCTATAGGGGCTGCGGTACGCGGAAGAGCGGCACCTGTTATGCGGATGGCCCATTATCGGCTGGCCCCTCCTCTACCCAATACACCCGTGAAATTCTCGGCCCATCTGCCTTGACCAGTCCTTCGCCCTTAGCCTTTTTCATGGCCTCTTGCGCCGTCCTCTCCCTCCACCCAAGGCGAGCCTCAAGGGCTTGAAAGATAGGTTTCCATCCCTGCACCTTCCCGTCATCCGTTAGTTGCTGAAGCTCAACCACTGTGTCCCTCACTGCCTTGGCGCGCCATTCGTCCTTCCCCGGGCCTATGAGCCCTTGCACCCGATGCCATCCTGCTTCTTGTGGGAAGAGGAGCTCCAGATTCGGGGGAAGCTGCCTATAACGGGCCTTGGTGAAGTAGGCATTGACGAGCACGCCCTCCGCGTCCCCCTGTTTCCGCTCAAGGGTCAGGCGGGCGTCGCACCAGTCAAGGGGCCTAACACTTCCCCTGAACCTGTGCTCAGTGCTGCGGTCCTGCGACTTGTTCCAGTTATGGCTCAGGATGAGACCGCCACCCAGCTTGCGGTAGAGGTGGCGTAGCCCCGTGAGGATGGGCTCCCAGTCCTGCTCGGAGTTAATGTCTCCTGACATCATCTCCCTTACCGGGTCTAGGATGAGCACGTCGGCACCAAAATCCTCCGAAACCTGCCCCAGTCTCTCTAGACCTTCCACTCGGTCCAGCTTGAGTCCATCGGCCATGATGAGGCCGAAGCGTCCCATAGCGTCACGGAGCGGCGCGCCGGGGCCTTCAAGCAACATCTCTAGCCGCTGTTTGTAGAGCCCCTTGTGTCCCTCACCTGCGATGTAAAGAACACGCCGAGGGCCACCTGTGGGGAGCTCAAGAAAGTCCCGCCCAGCCGCCAGGCTCAGTGCTAGCTCTAAGAGGAGCCAAGTCTTTGTGGCCCCGTAGGATCCGTCGATGCTAAGGGCGGTCTTCCGGAGGAAGAATCCATCGCCCCAGAGGCGTTCAGGGAGGGAAATTTTTGTCGCTAGAAGCTCTTCTCCTGTAATGACTGTCAAGCTCCCGGATTCACTGGACGTAGGGTCATGCGAGGCTGGAGAGCTCGTCACCTTATACTGGGCAGTGTGGATAGCCATGAGGGCCTCGGGTCCCTGAACGGGTGTACATGTCATTGACATTTACCAGCCCTCCCGATGACGTGAGGACAGGTGCCAGAACATTGGTGGTGGAGATTCAGGGTCTCACGATTATTGTTACGAGAGATTGTGTGTGGTATTTTCTCTGACACAGGTTCGCCTCCTTTAGCGAGTTGGTGGCCTGGGCGCCCCCGTACCGGCGTTCGCGCGCCGGATCAATGCGGGGGCGCTATTAATTTAACGGGCCGACGTTTTCCAAAACTTTGCTAAATGGTCGATTTCCCGGCGATCCCTCGGGTTGCTTAACCTCTTCCAGCTTATTGAGCCATATGTCTGCGAGTTCCCCTAGCCGGTCCAAGTGGTAATGTGCTTTAGATGAATCTCCTTTTTCAATGCCCTTGCGGGCCTCCTCGAGGTGCCAAGTGTTCAAACCCTCTGCACACCACATCAGCTGCCAAAATTCCTCCTCATTGTAATCCGTGTGTCTGATCATGTCGGAGACCAAACGAAAGAGACATCTCTCTAACTTTTCAAAGTATTCATCTCCTTCGTTTTCCTCTCTGCTCTGGAGTTCCTGGTACATTTGGTAGAGACCGTACGCTTGGTAGAGAATTGATAACCTGGCATCAAAGCTATAGTTCAAGTACTCCTCCCAAGCACTTGCTGCTTTAACGGAATCTAATTTAAGCAGCTCTTCGATGTAAAAATGGGCAAGACTTCCCAATTCTCGTGCCTGCGCTCCCTTAAATCGGTCTTCTGTCCTCCAAACCCGAATTTGATTGTCGGATACATCTACGAGCTTTGCGAGGTGTTCGAGTGTCCATTGAAGTCCACCTCCATGAAAGACTTGGAGACACGCAGCAGCATGCTTGTGAAAAGGAAACGGGCGTGGCTGGCTTCTTGGAATTCCCTTTCGAGGTCGTTCTTCGTATGACTCAAGTCTGTCGACTATCCATCTCTTTGCAAGGGGCGAAGACCGTAAAGCCCTTTTGACTTCTGAAAGAATGTGCCTTTTACTAGCGTCCACAATAATGTCTCCTCTTCAATCATTATTTTAATATATATGGCCCTGCTTCGGAATTTGGCAAGCCCTTTTTGCATGATTTTTTTGCGCGTCAAGGAGAGGTGCCACCAGTCTGAAATCTGCAACCTTGGAGGCGAGGGGGAGCTCTAAGCAGAGAGCTGCGAATCTTCGCACCCAAGCATATTTCAATGGGTGAAAATTGAAAGGAACGTTCCTAGCGATAAATGAGATTGGAAAAAAGGATGCATGGGGAGGAATTCAAAGACCCCCCTCCCTGAACGTGACCTTCACGCTGGAGTGCCGGGAAGGAATGTGGTCCCTCCAGCCTCGCCAAAGGACAGCTGCCGCACCTCCCCGGCAGCGTCCCGGGCGGGACATTCAGGCTAAAACAACTGAAGGGCTTTTAGGGGCGGCTCTAGGTATCCCTGGAGAGGCTAGAATATAAACTCTTAAGTAGATTATATAATTGCTTAAAGACCCTATGAAACCTGGATGGGTCTTAGGGGAATGCTACAATGATCTCAGATGATATAAAAAGTCAAGTGAGTGGAAACTGTGGACCCTTCTGGCATCTGGCGCCAACTTGGGCCTCGTCAGCGAAGCCCCTGGCCCTCCAGCACCCCTTCATGGTGAGGCCCTGGTCCTCCAGTTCCTCACGGACTTCGCTCACATGCGGGACGAGGAAATGATGACCCAAGCGCAGGCGTGCAAGGAGGTCGGGAAGCACTACAACGACCTCACAGGGGGCCACCTCTTTCAGCCAGAAGGCGCTGGACACCATCCGGACGTTTCACATCGCTATCGAGCGTATCCCAGCGGGATGCGGGCAGATGCTCTGCGCCCTGGATTTCTACCTCGAATCCCCCAAGGAGGTGGCCATCATCGGGCCAAAAGAATCCCCCGAGACGCTGACAATTTTTAAGGGCCATCCACTAGGCAGTAAACCCAGCCAGAGGACGGTACCGCATGGGATGGTATGAAGCCCTCAAGGACGCTCACGCCGTTGCAGACCGGCTCAAAAATGCTGAGTTGAAGCAGAGGTTGGCCGATCTTCAGGTGGAATGTGCAAAGCTCGCCGAAGAGAACGCGAGGCTGCGTCAAGAGCTAATCGCTTTACGTCAGCGTGTGCGAACCCGCGAGGAAATGCAGTATCAGCACGACGTGTATTGGCGACATTCCGGCGGCAAGCGTGAAGGCCCCTTCTGCCCAAAGTGTTTTGATGGAAAAGAAAAGGCGGCCCGAATGAGTGACCGCCCAGATGACACCTATTGGCGATGTCCCGTCTGCGAATATCTTATCTATAAGTTGGGCCAAGATTTTCGGGGGGGGTCGGCTGGTGACGCCGAGACCGAATTTGACCCGTTTTCAGGCTGAACACTCACGGTGCCTAACACCCGGCTTCAGCGGACGCGCTTCGCGTGCGGCTGTGCCGAAACGTTAGAATGTTGGACGGTTCGGCGATCCAGGAGAATTTGGCCGAATCCTGGTCCTTAATCTGGCAGTCCAATATATATTGGGCGGGGGTAAAAGGAACAAAATATGGCGACAACGGTTTCCGTTGAAGGTCCCCTTAAGGTTCCCTGCTATCAAGGAAGGGTGGGACGTACAATTACTGATAAAAACATCAGGGATTTCTGGCGGAAGCATGCGGCCCTTTCGAAAGGGCGGGGTTGCTACGTGTTCGGCATAAGGACAGGCGGGGGGCTAACGCCAGGCTACGTCGGCAAGGCAACGAAGTTGTTCAAACAGGAGACGTTCGCCCATCACAAAATCACTCGCTACCAGCGATTTTTGGTCGATTATCAAAAGGGTACGCCAGTGATATTTTTCATCACCGCAGCGAAGAAAAAGGGTGCACCAAATTCAGCTCACATTAGCCAGCTTGAAACATTTCTTATTCATGTGGCTCTTGCTTTAAATCCTGAATTACTCAACATCAAGGGAACTAAGGTAGAGCAATGGGCAATCGTTGGTGTTCTACGGAGCAAGGGGAAGCCATCAAAAAGTGCGCAGCAGTTCAAGAAACTAATGAAGATTGGAGCGTAATCTCTCCGCCGTCTAACACGCTGGCTGAGGGGACCGGCATCGGTGGCTGCTCAGCGCTACGGTGTTAGGCCGATGGGATACTGCGCATGTTTCCGGAACTTGCCCTAAAGCTGGCACCTATTCTCGATGCCTATTTCCCCCCGGAGGACGTACGGGAGTTGGCGGCCCTTTTCGACATCAACCTTACTTCGACTGTGGACCACCAACCACGAATGTTGTCGGTCGCACGAGAGCTCACGGAGACGCTCGAGCAGGGGAACACCCGCCGGCTCCTCGACAGCCTACTTGACCTAGCGGAAAGTAGAAACAACGAGAGCGTAGCCCATACTACGTTTGAACGGCAAACCTTCCATCAGGAAATGAGCGGCGTGGTTCGGGAGGCTAAGGAGCTCCTAGAAACCTCGGTAGCGCCCCCCGAAATCGCCGTGGCGGCCGGAAGCGTCTTCTCGGCCAAGTCTAGGGTCCGCGAGATTCTCGAGACGGCAACAGACAGCATATTCGTTGTAGATCCTTACGTGGGGCTTGGAACGCTGGACTGTCTAAGGAATCTTACAGTTCCGATCCGCCTGCTTACGGGCACCCAGCCGAGCTCCATCGAGACGGATTTTGATCGGGCGGTCCAATCCTTTTGCGCGGAAGGGCACACGCTGCAAGTAAGGCAGGTGGGGCAACTCCACGACCGTCACCTAGTTTTCAACGATCGCTGTTGGCTCGTTGGCGGATCATTGAAGGACGCCGGGAAGAAGCCCTTCAACTGCATCGAGATCACCGACGAGAAAGTTCTTGTAGTCACCGACTTGGAAGCCAAGTGGCAGGGCGGAACTCCGTTCCCCTAATTCTTTTCCGGCGGTGTGCGACGGTCTAACCAAGCGACTGCGCTACGCTCCAGACCTAAATGAGCCATCCAGTGGTCCTGAGAAATTTTGGGTTCAGGGTTTGTTGTGGTTGGGACTCCGCCTCATCCGGGGGGTGTGGTGGGGGCCTCCCCCCCTCTCGGGGAATGGGGCTTTTCGGCGACGGCAGCCCACCTTGGCTGACCTGGTCTCGACGCTAAGGAGAAAGAAATGGAAGGTCTAGCGGTCCCCGAGCTCTTGGAGGAGGTTTTCAACTTCGGTCGCTATTGGGTGTCCTATCCTGCGGGAGATCTCAAGTGCCTCTCTGGCGTAGCGGATGGTCTCACCCCTTTGGCCCTGTTGATTTGCAAGGAGGGCGAGGTTGAAGAGCGTCCCTGAAACATCTGGCTCTTTGCCAAGTCTTCTTGCAATCGCAAGACCCTCCTGGAAGAGCCTTTCGGCCTCGTCGAAGCGGCCACGCTGCGCGGCGACTACTCCCAGGTTACCCAGCGTACTTGCGACATCTGGCTCATTTCCAAGTTTCTTATCAATCGCCAGGCTTTCCCGGAAAAGCCTTGCGGCCTCTTCTAAGCGCCCGCGCCTGTCGGCGACCAAGCCGAGGTTGTTCAGCGACCCTGCGACGCCTGGCTCGTCGCCAATTCTCCTCTTAATCGCTAGGCTCTCCTGGTGGAGCCTCTCGGCCTCGTCGTAGCGACCCCGGCTGCCGGCGACCAAACCGAGGCCACACAGCGACCCTGCGACGCCTGACTCATTGCCAAGTCTCCTCTCAATCGCCAGGCTCTCCTGGTAGAGTCTCTCGGCCTCATCGAAGCGACCGCGGTTACGGGCGACCTCGCCGCGGTTATTTAGCGCCGCTGCGACGGTCCCTTCGTCGCCAAGTCTCCTTGCAATCTCCAAACTCTCCCGGTAGAGCCTCTCGGCCTCGTCGTAGCGCTCTTGCCTCCCGGCGACAATGCCGAGATTATTGAGGACCTCCCCCGTCCCCTTTTCGTCTCCTCTCTTTGTGAAAACAGAAAGGGCGTGACGTCCCGCCTCCTCCGCCTCGTCCCACCTCCCGCGGCTTTCAAGGACCGCTCCAAGGTTTTGCCAGGCCTCGGCATAGTCCGGGTCAAGGGTGAGGGCCTGTTGATAGAGTGCAATGGCCTCATCCCAGCGGTTTTGGTCATAGGCCTCTCTTCCCTTTCCATGTAGCGCATAAGCATCAAAGGTCTTCGTCGCAGGCTTCTCGATCTTCTCCCTTGTCTCCTCAGGAACTTCTATCTTCTCTCCAGGAGGCAAGGAGGCCACCTCGCCGCCTATCACCTGCCGGTTCAGGACCTCAACCGCGTCAAGAGCAAGCGTCGCAAAAGCCTCAAAGAGACGACCGTCCACCGGACTTACAAGGCTTGAAGCTCCGAGGACCGTTCCTGTCTCAACATCGACAAAACGGATGTTAACGTTGACACTTCCCGCAAAGATGACAAAGGAGCCAAGACCCATGACCTCCGCCCCAAGCTGTTCTCCCAGCTGGGCGGCCTTCTCTTCGTTAAAGAGGTCAGAGAGGGAGAGACGAAGCTCATCCACCAGCTTCTTCCACTGAGCCCGCTCTATCACCTGGATGCCTGGGACCTCGGAGAGCTTTCCAGCGAGGGTTTCGGGCACATTGAGGCCGATCCAGCTGAATTCTTCCTTCAGGCTGCCCCCTGACTGGTTCTCTAGGTCCAGGACGGCAATCCGGCGGGCCCCCTCGGCAGGAAGCGCGAGGAGAAGTGAGAAAAGGAGGACGACGAGAGACGTTCGGCGAAGGACCATCAAGCCTTTCTCCTAAAAGAAGGTCTTAATGATATCATTTACAGAATTATCTGAGGAGGATTTTTCGATACGGATCCACGTCAGGATGGGATGGAAAACCTTGTTGCCTTCTTCGCTAAATTCACGCTGAAGCGAGAGGACAAGCCCAAAGAAACGGCAATTGATGTTAAGGTTTAATAGGAAGCTTCAAATCTATTTTCCGAGGTCAGTAGTCTAATGCCCCCTTTTGAAGTTCGTGAAGAGGTTCTAAACGTTGTTCTAGCCAACTTACTCGAAGAGCGCGGTTTGCTCTCTGTTCCAGAGACGATCCGCCGCTCGGTGAGAGGTCGCAAGCACCGCTTGCCCGACGTGACTGTAGCAGACCTGTGGGGGATCCGAATAGTTATTGAAGGACGGGTTGGAAGAACTCCAGGGATTCGAAGGTCACTCCTCCACGATTCTCGGATGCGAATTGAGGAGGGGATTTGTCCTATTTGCCTGTCCGTTCTATATCCTGCCGAACTTCGTGTGGTCACTTCGATGCCGTTGCTCAAGAGGACGATGGCGCGTGAGTCGCTAATCGTTCGAGTTATCTCAGAAAGCAGCGACGGCGATTGGGCTGATACCACAGTTGACGGACTATCAGAAATCCTTCGACGCAGTTACGAGCTCCTGGTTAGCGAAGATGTGGTGGCGAGTGCGGTTGGGGAGTTGGAGGAAAGCATCGACACAGCCAGCGAGATCCTTGTTTCGGCTCAGGCAGCAGCCCCAAGACTAAGGGACCTTCTGGGAATTCGAGAAGAGACAGACGGTGAGGATTTACGGATTTCGAGAATCGCAGCATTAACCCTAGTTAATGCCATGATTTTTCAACAGACCCTTGTCGCGCGGGCCCCCCGCGTCTGGCCACTAAAGCGATCGATTGCCCGACCGCATGTCGCAGAAGCACTTACCAATGCATGGGAGATCATTATCGGAGAAATTGATTACGTTCCTATTTTCAGTCTAGCCCTTAAGATAGTGGATGTATTATCAGGCAACCCCGGCTTAAATGATGCACTCCGAACACTTGCAGAATCTGCCATGCGGATTACCGGCCGCCGAGCTGCGCTCAGACACGATTTAATGGGACGCATCTATCACCATCTATTGGCTGACAGGAAGTATTTTGGCGCCTACTATACTACGGTTCCAGCGGCAACCCTACTACTCAAACTCACCCTTGATCCGTCGCATTTTCGGGTCAACTGGAGCAATCTCGATCAAGTTTGTGAACTTCGTATAGCTGATCTGGCTAGCGGAACAGGGACACTTCTGAAGGCTGCTCTCCAGAGTATTGTGGATAACCACGTGCGTTCCCGTGCGGAAGATAAGGATTCGCCAAATCTTCTATCATTGCACCAAGCCTTGGTTGAAGATAGCTTATGGGGTTTCGATGTGGTTCCTTTCGCAATTCATCTTGCGGCATCAGCTCTTGCGATGCACGAACCGGACGCGCAGTTTAGAGATATGCGTTTGCATACTATGTCACTAGGTGGTGGCCGCTGGCCCAACTTGGGCAGTTTAGATTTTCTGTCAGGGAGCCGCGTTAGGGTGCAAGCAGATCTCTTTGGCAGTCCTACTGGACCTGGCCGCGTGACTGCCGCAGGAGAAGTGAGGGAGACGGTCGAAGTTCCGCTGTTGGATCTCTGCGTTATGAATCCACCATTTACCAGAAGTGTGGGTGGGAACCTGCTTTTTGGCCATGCTCCTCCACGTCAGCGCCGGCAAATGCAAGATGAATTAGGTAACATTGTTAGACGAAGAGGGGTTCCTGCTAATATTACGGCTGGCCTCGGGTCCGTGTTCGCCGCTTTGGCCCATCAGTATATCAAGCCTGGGGGATACTTAGCGTTAGTGCTCCCCCGCGCACTATTATCGGGAGTCGCTTGGGGGCGAACCCGGCAGCTCATTGGCACCTACTACCACGTTGAATACGTGATCGTTAGCCATGAGCCTGGGCGATGGAACTTCTCAGAAAACACAAGTCTCAGTGAATGCCTGATTGTCGCTAGACGCCTTCAAGAAGGAGAAATTCCAGTTGAGACCAAGATCGTTAACTTATGGGTTCAGCCAAAAACGAGTATTGAGGCGTTAACCGTCTCTGATCTCGTTCGCCGGACACCAGGAGTCCATTTAGACGCGGAAACCGGGATTGACGAGTTGCGGACTGAAACACAGAAATTCGGTGAAGTAATCATCTGCCCACCAGAACGGATCCGAGTAGGGCAGTGGAATCAAGAGGCCGCCTTCTCGCAGACAGACCTTAACCGTGTGGCATATCATTTAAAGGAAGGCCAAATTTACATTCCTGGTCGAGGCGCAATTGCTAGTATCCCAAGGATTCATCTCCAAGGATTAGGGGAACTCGGATCCGATAGAAGAGACATTCATGATGGATTTCGGCCTACACCCGATCCAACTCCATACGCGGCGTTCTGGGGACATTCTACTGATTTGGTTCGGCACTTGTCCCAGACACCCAACCGCCATTTGTCGCCACTCGGACGCCCCCTTCCGGGTCGCCCGCGTCGAGATCCTCATCTTCTGTGGTCACGTTCGGGACGATTGTTAATTGCTGAGCGACTGAGGCTTAATACAGTTCGGGTATTGAGTGTCTATCTTGACCGACAAGTTCTCTCCAATACTTGGTGGCCCTTCAGTGGCTTTCACGGGGGGCAGCGTTCCAGCGGAAGAAATCGAACGCATCCTCGTGCTTTGGCTCAACTCTACCTTGGGAGTGATTTCCTTGATAGCAGCTCGGGTTGACACTGAAGGTGCATGGGTCGACCTCAAAAAGCCTAGTCTCGAGGCTACCATTGTGATGAATGCGTCGGTTCTTTCAAGGGAACAAGGGAACAACGTCGAATGCTGATTGAGACCTATGAGGAAATATCAGAGCAAGATTTTCTTCGGCTTCCAGAAATAAACCACGATGTTGTGAGGAGCCGGGTTGATTCGGCCATAATGACAGCTTTTGGCTGTTCAGAGGATCTCGCCGTACTCCGCGAAATGTTGTCGGTTGAGCCCCTTATGCTCGGTTCCCCGGTAGTAACGGGCACTTCGTGAGTCCTCGGTCAAGTAAGCCCGGAGAGCGCTTAACAATACGTACTTAGCTTACTTAACTAACCCATTGCTCAAATTTCTTTAGCCTTTTTGATTCCAGTTGTTCCAATGGGACACCACAGTCGTTACAAAGATAAGATGGAGACTAATTGATATCTAGCTCCAGCTTAAGAGGCCGCCCAATGCAGGAGAAGCAGCCACATTCTCCGCATCGGGGACACACATGGACTGTTTCAACTCTCTTCCCACAATGTGAACATTTGAAAAAGAAGAGCCTTTTCTTGAAGACCGTAAAGAGGTAGATACCTCCCAGCCATATTATTAGTGCACTACCCCAGAAGACAAGGGCGGTCCGCCAAAGAGGAAACCCTTCCCCCGAGGGAGCCAATATATTTGTCAAAGACCAAACGGCCCACAAAACTAAGACCAGAAAAGAAATACCTAATATAAACCCGGTCAGCCACTTGCCGGTTCGTAAACCAGCCTTTTTTAAAAAGTAGCTTAAGGGTTTCTGCGCATTTGCTTTAGCGGTCTCCTGGGCCCGATCCCGCCATTTCCGCATTCTTTGAGATAGCTTGGGATTTTTTTCTAATACGGAGATTAAACATCTGTCATATTCCGCTCGTTTCTCCGGATCCCCCAATATCTCCCGGGCCTCTATAATCGTTATTGTTTTTTCTTTTGCATCGGCAGATTGGTTTTTGTCTGGGTGCCATCTTAAAAGTTGTCTACGAAACGTTTTTTGAACCTCAGATGGAGAAGCGCCTCTGGAAATATCAAGCACTTGATAATAATCGACAATTTGTTCCATCACCTAAGCTTGAAATCCTCGCCGCAGTTCAGGTCCAGATGTCTCCCTTATCTCAAATCCCTTTTCGCTTTTTCTTGGGGACTCTTCTGATTCTCTATTGGGCCAATTTTGTTCATTTATAGGGATTTGTTTGACTTGTATCACGGCTTCATAAAGTCGTTGCTTCGCGGGTGGATAAAACTTATACATCCAAGCACGGCTTTGATTGCTCGGATAGAATAAGATCTATTTCATTCTCCCATTGGTGGTGCCTCCAAAGGCGTCCTTCAGAACGGTAATGCCGATGGCGACACAGAAGAGGAACGCCCCCCACACAACCACATCAACGGACCAGCTCTTCCCGAGGAAATCCACCATAACTACAGGGAAAGCTACCCCTAGCGCGAAGAAGAACAGGGCTGTTCCTATCACTTTCACTTGTTTCGAGCTACCAGTGGCCTCGAAGAGGCCATCCCGTTCAACCGCGGGCTCAAGAGGAGGGGGGAGAGAGGGCCTATGTTCTCGGTTGTCGTCGCCAGCATCCTCAGGGCCGTCTCGTCGAACGCTGGCCTGATCATCACTTATATGTGTCTCCTCCCTCCAGGACTCCGTGTAGATGGTCAAGAAGACCACGAACCCTATTAGAATCAGAGTCACTATCAGTGCCATTCCGTCAGCTTCCTAGATATCTCCACCGTTCCTTCGCGGCCCAGGTCTTGCCTGAGCCAGCACCGAAGATACTTCCAGAAGGCGTCGTCGTGGGAGTAGGGGTAGTAGCCGCCCTCGCGGGAGAGTGGCCCCCCCTCCGCTGCCTCCCAGACAGTATCCTAGTGCGCTGCAGGTCCTCGGTCACCCCCTTTTTCAAGGACCGTCTGACACCCCCTGGAGGAGGACTTTCCGATATGGAATGGCAGCTGGAGGAGCTTTGGGTAGCGATAGGGTAGGGGTCCCGAGAAAATTTGGGTATTTGGTATGGTCAGGATGGGACCCCCCCCTCATCCTGGGGGTGGTGGGGGGCTACCCCCCTCCGGGGGATGAGCTTTTTCGGGGAAGCCCCACCTTCCATCACTATCCAGAGTTCTTTCACAGCTCGATCAAGAAGCTCCGTATAGGCCTCAGCATCGTAGAGGTCCTCTGGGCGGATGAAGGGGGCCGCCCTGACTCGGGTCTCTTTCAAAGGGTCTCTGACATTCTTGAGGAGAAAGGACACCTTCTCTCCGGGATGCAATCTGATTCCGGCCCTTTCATACTCTCTTGCCGCAAGAGCAGTTCGGCTGTCCACCTTGTAGTCCGATGGTTTACGGGTAAGACGTCGGCTCAGGAGAAGGAGGTGGCAAGGGACATTTCCAGACCGGAGCTCGTCCCGCCACCGCTCCCATTCTTCCTTTGCCTTAGGGATAAGGTCCTGGTACTCCTTCAGGTTCTTAGCGGTGGTGAGAATCTTCAGCACTGAAAGCTGGGCCTCCTGGATGAAGCGGGGTGTGTCCCGTCTTCGATAGGCAAGGCCTCTCGCCTTTAACCCCCCATCCCGAAAGAGTCCGAAGAATCGGCTTGGGACTCCAACCCCAGGCCTCTGCTTTGAGGGGAGGAAATGGACCCACCGGTAGATCCCCTCAAGGGCCATCGGGATACGAGTCCTTGTCTCAATCTCCCGAATGAGCTCCAAAAGGACCTCCTGCCTCATGTCCCCACCCTGGAGCCAGAGGGAGTCGGTCAGGGCGTGGAGCATCCGGTACCCTTTCCCCTCCGCCAACTCTTTGGCCTGAAGCAAAGTCTCTCGTCCGATGGCTGTTACTGCTTCATGGGCCTCGATCCTTCCGAACCGGGCATTTCGATATCCGAGATACCCAAAACAGGTCACAAGCATCCACTTGAGGGCCGTCTGACGTCGGTCAAAGCGAATCCGGTCCTCTTCTGTCTTCGCTTCTCGCCTACGCCGCTTGTACTTTTCTCTTAGCTTGAGGATAGGGGCTAAGACTCTGGGAACCAGGCCTTCTCTACGCCTACAAAGGTGATAGCCCGACTCAGGAACTCTTTCGCCGTCCTCCTTGCAACAAGAACACAGGACCGTTTCAGGTGAGATGTTATGAGCCATCATGATGGCGGGGTACATGGAGGCGAAATCGATCTCGGCCACGTCCTCGAAGGCCCCCACTTGGGGAGCATAGGTCAAGCCTCCCTTGTCGGCGATGAAGAGGGTCCAGGGACTCTTGAAGGCTTCAGGTTCTCCCTTTCGCCAGGGAACGAGGATGTTCTGGCTGAAAGCCGCATCGAGTTGCATGGAGGAGATGGCTGTTCCGGGCGATGTCCGAGCAGAAGTCTGGACCGGAACCTTTGAAAGACGGGCGAGCTCAACAATGCCCTCCAAACCCCCTTCCTTGTGCATGAAGGAGGCTTTCTGGTCGATGTGCCAGCGGCCATAAAGGGGGTAGCGAGGGGGTGAATAGAGAATTTGGCCATAGGTGAAGTAAGAGCGCCCCTCAGTCCTCAAGAAGCGTGAGGGGGGCTTTGGGTCTCGGTCGAGACGAAGGCTCTTTCTGGCAAGTCGCTCGGCCTGAAGGAGCCAGGGAAAGAGAAGAGTATCTCCCTGAGTAGTGAGGATGAGGTCGGGGTCAGCGAGGTCGAGTAGGGAGTTTAATGCTGAGACAAGCTCTTCTGGTCTCTCAGACTCAATCTCGTAGTCTCTTCCATCCCAGATGGCTCTGATCCCTGGAAAACGGCCCCGAAAATCCCCCAGAGGTTCAAGCTCCAGTACCTGAAGATGAGGGAGCGTGAACTCCTCCCAGGGCAACTCAGCTGCCTCAATCTCTTCGACGGTATCCCCTGTGACCCCTGCCCGGATCCGCCCGCACGGAAAGAGGCCTGTCTCATAGAGATAGGCCTGAGGAAGGGGGAGGTCGGCGTTGTAGATGCGAAGAGGACCGTCGTACTCAGGAAGGAATTGAGAGAGCTTTTGGTACTGGGGTCCCCCCGAAACTTTAAGCTCAAGAACCCGGATATTCTTGCCGGACCAGAACTCGACCTTCTCTGTCCACCTGGCCCCTTGGATGAGACGCTTGCCCTTGAGGGAGGTCACAAGGCGCCTCAGAGGTGTTTCCTTTCCTTCCAGGTATATCCTGGGCCGGTAGGCGTGGCGAAGGAGTTTCGGGCCCTCTTTGGTCAGGATCCAAAGCCGAGCCTCCCCACCTACGATGTAGATATCGAAGAGGGTCCCTTCAACGGTTCCCATTGGCCCTCAGGAGGTTTATTTCCTGCCTCAAGGCGGCCACTTCATTCATCAGGATCTCGACTTCGGTCCGAAGGGGCAAAAACTTCTCGATGAACTTCTGTTGTTCGATGAGGGCAGAGAGGAGGATTAAGTCCATTGGCCAGGGATGGCCTGAATAGACGGATGGGGCCACATGGTGCTTTCCGAAGGCGAAGAGCCGATCGAAGGCATCCTGATCTTCTTTCCTGAGAGCCCGCCTGAACTGGTTTAATGCCCTTTCCTCCTGCGCAAGGACCTGGCTGAAGGGAGCTACCGTTCGTCCCATCGTGTTTCCTCCCAATGGGCAAGGAGCGGAAGGGTGCCTCCCTCCGTGGGCCTGAGGGTTTGCGTTAGCGGTTTCAGAATTCTCACCCTTGGCCCCCACTTATCCTTCTCCGCCAGGGCCACGGTCTCGACCAGGGAAGGGAGCTCACGAAAAAGGGTTCGCCTCTCCCTGGCACCGGCCACTGAAGGCTGGGCAATAAGGAGGGGGGCACTGATTCTCAGGAGTGCTGTTTGAAGCCGCTTGAAGAGAGCCTTGACCTCCTGCCAGGGAATGCCCTCATCCATGAAGGTGTTGAGGGGTCCTGAGACGACAACGAGTGCAGGGTCTTTCTCTAAGAGTCCTTGAACCCTTTCCTCTAGAAGAACCGTGAGCTGATGACAGGTAAAGGCCCTGGAGAGAAGAAAACCTTCCCGGTTGAGAATGTCTTCTGGGTGAAGGCCAATCCGCCGTGCATAACGGGCCACTATGTAGGGGTCAAAAGCATTGGCCCCGTCCACGAAGAGGACCCGGCCCCCAGAAGCGGCTAGGACTCCGGAAAGAAGGGTTGCCGCAGGAAGAGCGAGACTACCTCCAAGGAGAACTCGACCCCTTGGGATCTGGATCCGCACCTCGCCCATAAGGGCTTCAAGGGGAACGCCAGGGGAGACTTGGACGGTGGGGATCATAGTGTGGAGCCTCAACAATAGAGTGGTAATACGAAAATATAGCGAAAGCAAGGGGTCTGTCAAGATAGATTCGTCCTGGGAGACTAATTTCATGTAATTAGCTGATCTATTGAAGATTAATTGGATGGAGGTTGAGGTTCTAGGTCGCTACCTACTGTTGCTTCGCGTTAGCGGCGCCTTGCCCTGAAACGTCGGAAAACCCTTGCCTCCCGTCAGCACTTCAACTAATACTTGATTGTATTGCAGCAAGAGAACCCTTTTGGAGTCTTTCTCCCTAGAGCCCTCACGAGTGCCTAAGGAGCCTAACATGAAGAAAAATTTTATCGGATTCTTGTTCCTTGTGCCTCTACTCATAACGGCATGCACAGTGCCGTACGATGATCTCAACACTGCGCCAAGCTCCCTAACCCCTGGTGTAGTGAAAACCGAGATCGTCACAGGTGAAACAACACAAGCGGAAGTGCTGGAAGTTTTTGGCCCTCCTGATCTTGTCACCGTTGATAAAGGCATTGAGTTGTGGGGATACGACAAGATCTCTCGCGAAACAGCGTATTCTTCGTTCGGTATTTTGGCCGGTGGCCTTGCCGGTCCAGCCGTTGCTGGTGGGGTCGTGCGGGGGGGGAAGACCACCCAAACCACAAAGACCGTGTTCCTCCTCATTTATTTCAAGAATGACGTGGTTGTCGATCATAAACTTAGTGCCACAAAATTCTAACGGAGCCAAAAGGGGAATAAACTTGTGAGACCTTTGAAACATTCCCTCCTAATCCTCGTGGTGTTGATTCTATATGCTTGCGCTGCTGGACCAGGAGTTGGCCCTGGCCAGTTGGCGACAAGGGCCATAGAAACCCGCATTATCGATGCGGATTTTGACACAGCGTATCGAGCCGCCAGCCACGCGATGTTCGCCTTGGGCTTCACCATAAGTCATACCGAGAAAGAATCTGGTATTTTGGTTGGGAGATTTACTGATCTCCATAAGGGCCGAAAGGTTGGTTATGTGTTGTTGTTTGGAGTGGTGGGTGCACTGATTGATACTAAGGAGACGTTCGATGTGACCCTTTTTCTAATCCCGAGACGTGATGAAGAGAATAAAACGACGCTTCGAATCCAGATGGCAATAGATGGTAAGCTAAAGCTGAACAACGAAGTCGTAAGCAGGATTTGGATAGTTACCCAACGCGCGGCGATGTTGGAGGCGGGCGTAACTATTCCGGAAGAATTAGAGGAACAGTTCCAAAAGTTAGAAGAAGAAAGTGCCTCAGCACAAAATGTGGCACAAGAGGAATTTGAGAGGGAAGAAGCGGAAAGGAAAAAACACGACGAGTCTACTGGGCTAAAAAGGCCCTAGAATTACAAGACACTCAAATCAGTTCGGAGTACCCTGGTACCGCATAGAAGGTGATTTTAGCCACACCTTGTGTCTGTCACCCATTGGTCTCCTGGGTATTGACAAGCATCCCCTGAAGCATACGCACCGAGGCCGGCGCATGGCCCGCATAGTGGTTGTTGAAGTAGGCTAGGATATCAAGCTTCCGCTCTAGAAGATCCTGAAAGACAGGGACCCATCGGAGCAGATCTTCAGTGCGGTCAATCACCACCCTGTCCCAGGTGTCGGTCATCCCCTCAATCTTTTTTCGATCGCCAAGCCAGCGGACGAAGACGAAATCTGCCGTCACAGGGTCCACCTTATTCACCAGCTCGTCGATCTTGTTCATCCAGGGGTGATCTATGAGTGTGAAGGCCACCCCGTGATCCCGTAGGATGCTCAGAAGCTCTTCTTCCACCCAGGCCTTGTTCCGCACCTCGACAGCAAAGCGATAGCCCTGGGGGAGCTTCCCGAGGAACTTCCTGAGGCGGTCGAAAAAGGGTTTCGGGCTGGGAAATCTCTTCCTGTTGAAGTAGGGGAATTGGAAGAGGAGCGGACTGAGTTTATCTTCTAAGAGGTCCATTACCCCAAGGAAGGTTCTAAGGTCCTCTCCGCAGTCCTGCAGTACTTTTTCATGAGTGATGACCTGGGGAACCTTGGCCGAGAAGACGAAACCATCGGGGAGCTTTCGCCTCCAGCCCTCAACTGTCCTGGCAGAAGGGCTCCTGTAGAAGGTGGCATCGCACTCGACAGTATTGAACTTCTGGGCGTAGGCTACTAGGTAGCCAGAAGGGCGGGTCCCAGGTGGGTAAAAACTCTTCCCCCATCCCTCCGCCGTCCAGCTTGAAGTCCCTAGTAACAGCCGTCCATTCACTTCCTCACCTCTAGAATGAGTTGCTCTGTCAGTCTAGCAGGACACCATAATATCGGGAACAGCTTCTATATTCCTTCAGGCGAGGGTATCATTTAGCCATAGGTTCCACTTCAGGGGACAGTTGGCAAACATCGACCTGCGGTCCAGGTCCATACACATTCTGCATGCACTTAGGAACGTCATAAGACGGATATACCGCATCTCATTCTGCTGTATGGCCTTTGCCTTGGTCGCATGCGGATCGCCGAAAGATTTTATCAGGGCGACAAGCGATTTCGCGGCGGCAACGGCGACCGTATCCGAGGCATACCGCCAGCAAATAATGGTGATCCACACCCTGGAGGCAGATACCCATCTCCGCATTGCTCGCCTAAACCCGGAAGAAGATCTGAACCTGAAAACATTAAGGGATGTTAGAACCTTCAGCGAAGACGCGCTCAACGCAAGGCTTGACGCGGTCGATGCAGTCGTGATCTATGCAAACCTTCTCGCGGAGGCTGCCGGTGACGACATTGGGGCCACTTTTGCAGAGAAAGTTGAAGCCGCAAGCATCTCCTTCCAGGGCCTTAGCAAGCGATTTTCTGATGCAACAAACGATCCAACGGATGGTGAGAAGCTTTTGGAGGTGGGCGGGCTTTTCACCACAATCGCTTCAAACCTCGGTCGAACGATCCTGGAGAGACAACAGGCATCGGCGATTCGAATGGCGGTTATTTCAGCCGAGCCTGACATATCCAAAATCCTGGACCTTCTCAAAGATGACATTGCTGTCTTCAAGATTCTCCGGGGCACGAAAGCGGATGAGCGATTGAAGGAAGTAATAGTCGCCTACAACGCCAAAGTGAAGGCCCATCGCGCCAACCCGACCGAGAGCAAGTTTCCGGGCAAAGCGCATGAACAGGCACACATCTTGGTAGCTGAGGAGTACGGGACGTTTAACGCCCTGTCCCTGACTCAGCGTCGCCTAAGCGACGTTCTCATTGCCCTTGATAAAGCTAACGAGGCGCTCGCCAAAGTCGCGGAATCCAAAGACAGAGAGCGCTCCACAAGTGAACTCCTTGCCACAACCCAAGAGTTGCGGATACGGGTGGAAGCTGTACTAAAGTCCATCGAGGCTCTGAAGAAATGAAGGAGCTACGAAGGAGAGAGCAATGAGCCGGGAAGTCCCTGAGTCTCTAGAGAACATGGGCCAGTTGGCGCGGCGGATCGATGATCAAGAGGCAGACTCTCAAAACGGCCTGACGAATCAGGAGCGTGACGATCTCAAAAGAGAATTGCGCAAGATAAGGATGGAGATGTCCGAACTTGCCCGTGGAATATTCGATGCGACCTCAGGGGGCTTCGCCGAAGCTAAGAATAAACTAGACGGACATGTGCAAACACTTAGCAGTAAACTTACTCAACTTCGACGGGCGGCCGAAATTGCAGATGACGTCAAGAACATCGCTGCGTCCGTAGATGAACTGCTAGCGTTGGCATCATCGATCGCCAGCCGGGCGAAGCCACTTTGATCGATTAGGCCCGCGTTCCAACGAATACACTTACATTCGTCTTCCAGCCAAAGAACTTCTATGAAGGTCGTCGAACCAAATGGGTTGGAAAGCTCACTAGCGACGAAGTGTTTCCATTCATGCGAGAATCTGGAAATTCTACCCGGGATCATTGACTACTGGGTGGGCCACGAGTTGCTTCAGTCGCTACCCATCGGACCCGTTCGACTTCACAGCTATCCCGATCCATCCAGCCAAACAGTTCTGCCTGGCCCATGTCCGGAAGGGAACTCTCGTTGGGTAAAGGGGTTTCGAAAGCCCGTTGACAGGGCTATTAGAAGTGATTTTAATGGATTAAAGCACCGATGACGCCTGGAAGGGCATCATCCCAGGTTGAAATAAAAAATTCCCATCAAGATCAATCCGAGGTCATCGGCTGTGCGAGCGCCGGCGTTTAGTCAGGAGCACGGTCCTCAAATCCTCGGACGAGAGCATCGGAAGTAATCCTCTGGAAAGAGAGGATCAAGCAATGGGCAGGCTCAAGGGTTTGACCTCTCCCGTTTCTTATTTGAATACCCTCCCCAAAATACTGACTGCATTAGCAACCTTAATTGGAGCAATAACTGCATTAATCTTGGTTTTGTCTCCTCCTAATATGCCTGATGAAGAGATGGAAAGGACGGGGCCCCCTGGGGGGGGGCGTACAACACAAGCCCACTGACGAGGGGGCTGAAGTGCTCTCTTTACTTAAGCGGGCGGACGCTCATTTTGTCCTCTTAAGGTTTGTGACGCCCAAAGATGGCAATGCGCATGAGACGCTTGTGAAAGTCCTGGAGCTTGACCCAGGGAACGAACGGGCATTGAAGAAAATTCAGGAGATTTCGGAGATTTACCGTGGGTGGGGCAAGGCGGATTTTAGGAAGATGAAATTTTCTAGGGCAAGGGGACACTTTGAAAAGGTCCTCTTAATCCATCCTGAGGACCGGGGCGCTCAGGACTGGTTAGAGGCCATTGAGCAGGCCGGGGAGGAAGTTCGCATAACAGTGCGGGAACCGGAGGAGCAAGATCGCCTTGCCTTACTTGAGCAAGAGCAAAAAGAGGACGAAAGGACACGCAGGGAGGAGGTGTTAGAAGAAGTACTACAAGTACTACGAAGAGAGGGAGAACCAGAAGCACCACCAAGATTTGAGGCTGAAGACGGTTTCCTGCGGCGCGTAGGAGAATTTTCAGGGGTAGAAGGGGTGTGGCGGGTAGTCAGGACCGGCGAGGACACGACCGACGGTGGGACTCCCTTCCCTTCGGAAAGGACCTTCACTCTGGTGCTCCGAGCGGATGGAAGCACGCTTCGCGGATCTATGTCGACCCATTCGATGGGCACTCTCCCGTCTGAAAACTTTTGGGCGGACGAGATCACGAATGAGCATTGTGGCAAGGCGCCGGACGGTCGAGTCAGGCACGCAGAGAGCCGTCAACCTCTGGGGGGAACGGTTTTTGAGGGGGAGTTTGTACATTTCACCTCGTCTCCTGGAGAGATCGTGGTGGATGATTGCAGCCTTCTTCAAAAGCACGGGGTGGACCGTCTCTTGGACACGGGGTCCTTTAACGGGGAACTTTCCCCGGACGGTAGCTCCATCACCCTGGACTGGGAGTGGGCCGAATTCCTGGGCGGCGGAAACATAGTCTTGAAGAAGGTGGATGAAGAACCCCTGCCGCTCGTGTTCGATGATCCGGGGGTCCGAGGGGCCACGAACCTCTTAATCGTTTATGAGGATCGTTACGAAAAGAAACAAAAGGAGCTTGTCTCGCAACTTCGCGCTCTCGGCTATAACCCGAGGCTGGGGAACGTTTCGAAGGGGTTTTCCTGCAGTGCGAATGCACGAAGCCTGGCGTTGGGGGGCGGGACCGACCCCGCAGTCCTGGATGAGCTTCGCAGCAAAGCAGATGACGTGATGCCGAATTTCTTTACAGAGTGGTTAGATGATAGCGACCTTAACCACATTTACTTGTGTGGTTAATGAGAGTTTATCGTTGTCCTTCAGGACTTAAGAGTGGACAATTGTGCGGTGGTTCCCCAAGTGGAATTAAGTGAGGATCCCGAGAAAATTGGGGTATTTGGTATGGTCCAGGGGGGACTCCGCCCCTTTTTCGCCCCTGCATGGGGGGCTACCCCCCCCTTCCGGTAGGAAGGACGGAGGGGTCTCCAAAAAGTCTCCAAATTGCACCCTTAAGGCGGTATGCTGCGGTATACGGTTGGGGACAGCTGATTTCGGAATCCATTGATAATGTGGGGATTGAAAGCAACAGCGGGGGTCCGGAGATGGGCCAAAAACCGACTGGCAGTCATGAGGTCGGCGGTTCGATCTCGCTCAGCTACACAAATTAAATCAAGGGGTTGAGAGACTCTCGCAGCCCCTTTTTTATTTGCTCGATTCCAGAAAATGTCTGAATGGCCGTTGTCGCCCAAGCGCTTCCCCTTCACCTCGTCTTGAGCGTTTTCTCATCTCGCATCCAGTGGACGGATGGGTCGGACGACTCCCACGGCTTTGCGAAGGGCCATCCTTGCGATGTTGACATCTGCCAAGGCGGAGAAGGAATTTGTCCTCGCCTCTAGCTCCGCACTTTGCGCGATGAGGAGACTTTCGATCGTCCCCTTTGCCGTCATTCAACTCGGGGTGCCCGATGCGAGAAGTCTCAGGAACCTCTTTTCTTCGATGTGTCAACCTGAAATGGCTTGAGATCTGGGGATCTAAGAGGAATGGAGCAGAATCAGGGAGACGGGTGGGATATCCGCTCCCCCGGGAGGGGCCCTAAATCCCACACCTCTTCATCTTCTGGTAAAGAGTTTTTCGATTGATCTGGAGGACGCGGGCCGCCCTCGACCGATTGTTTTTGGCGAGGTTTAGGGCCGTCTGGATGGCCTCCCGCTCCACCTGCTCAACGATGCGCTGACTCATCTCCGTCAAGCCCAACCCCTCCTCCAGCCAGGACGCGATGTCCAGGTGGCCATTGTCCCCACCGGAGCTGTTCTTGCCGTTCATAAAGGTCAAGTGATCTGGTCCGATGACCCCCTTCGCCAGGAGCATGGCGCGCCGGACAATGTTTCTCAGCTCGCGCACATTGCCCGGGAAGGGATAGGCGAGGAGTGTGTCCATGGCCTCTTCCGAGAACCCTTCGATCTCCTTGTTCAACTCCGCGTTGGTTTCCTCCCGGAAACGATTGGCCAGGTGAGGGACATCTTCTTTTCTCTCTCGAAGGGCCGGGATCTTGATGATGAACTCGCTCAGCCGGTGATAGAGGTCCGCCCGGAAGTTCTCCTTCCTGACCTCTTCCTCCAGGTTCACGTTTGAGGCCACCAGGAGTCTTCCCTTCAGGGGAACGGGTTTTTTACCCCCGACGGGCAAAAAGGCCTTCTCCTCAAGGGCCCTCAGAAACTTGCGCTGCATCTCCGGCGTCAGGCCCGTGATCTCATCTAGGAGCAGGGTCCCACCGCCGGCCACCGCCAGGAGTCCCGGGACCTTTGAGTCCGCCCCCGTGAAGGCCCCCTTCTCGTGGCCGAAGAGCTCGCTCTCAAAGAGCGACCCTGACATGGCCCCGCAGTCGACGCCGAGGAAGGGCATTGCCCTTCTCTTGCTCCGGTGATGGATCTGCCGGGCGACGACCTCTTTTCCTGTCCCCGTCTCTCCTTGGATGATGACCGTGTAATCGGTCTTTGCGATTTGCTCGATGGCGAGGGACAGCTCCTCGATGGCCCGGCTTCTCCCCATCAGGGGCTTGAGCCCATTTGGGCCTGTGTCCCGAGGGGCCGCTGCGTCCGTTGAGAGATTAGGGCTGCTCACCGCGCATCACCTCCCACCTGAGGGTCTAAGAGGCCCTCAGTTCGCCATTAAACCGAGGATCTTGAGCCACACGTTCTTCTCGAGATGGTTGAGGTCAAGGGGTTTCGTGATGTAATCGTCGGCCCCCATCTGGCGAGCCAAGTGAATGACCTCCTCGTCCACCACCCCGGTTATCATGATCACCCCGAGACTGGGGTTCTTCTCCTTTGCCCGAGCCAGGACCTCCATCCCGTCCATCCCCGGCATGCGAACGTCGAGGAGCATCACGAGGGGCTTCTCGGAGTCCACCTTGCTGAGGGCCTCCTCGCCCCCGCTGGCGGTGATCGGCTCATACCCCTTTCCCTGGAAGAATTCTCCCAGGGTTTGGCAGGTGAGGGGCTCGTCATCCACGATCAGGATTTTTTTCATGGGCGCTCTCCTTTGACGGGGACTGGGAGCTCGACGCGGAAGGTGGAGCCCTTCCCCTCTGTGCTCTCTACGCTGATTTTGCCGTCGTAGCTTTCGACAATCTCACGACAGATCGATAAACCCAGCCCCGTCCCCCGGTCCTGGGGCTTGGTCGTAAAAAAGGGTTCGAAGAGCTTGAGCAGGTTTTCCCTCGAGATCCCGCAGCCCGTGTCAGAGAAGGAGACCTCTACCGTCTTCTTTCCGTTTACGCCCTTCACCCGCGCCGAGACCGTGAGGGAGCCTCCCTGGGGCATGGCGTCCTTGGCATTGGAGATCAGATTTAGGAAGACCTGGGAGAGCTGGCGGCGATCGGCCTGAATTTCTGGGAGCCCCTGGGCCAGCTCCTTTTGCAGGTGGATATTGGCCAGCTGCAGCTCTCGGCCAAGTAAAGAGAGGGTCTCTTCGATCACCTCATCGACCTGCATGTTGGTTTGTATGACAGGCTCTGTCCGCGAAAATCGGCGAAGCTGGTCTGTGATCGTGACAATCCGCTGGACCTGCTCGAGGATGCCCTGAAACCTTTCCCTGAGAGGAGGTTCCAAATCGGGGCTTGCGAGGGCGAGCTGGGCCTGCATGGAGATGATGCTGAGGGGGTTTAAGATTTCGTGGCAGGCCCCTGCCGTCAGCCGGCCAAGGGAGGCGAGCTTCTCAGAGGAGATGAGTTGTCCCCGGGCCCCTTTTGCCCACCTGTTTTGGCGTGGCGAGGATTTTCGGGGGATGACCCCCGTCTTCGCCGCCGGTTTCCGTTGCCTCTCTTCTTTGGCCTTCATTTCTTTCGCCCTTCCTGGTTCAAAGGCGCCTTTTTCCTCAGTGTTTCCCAATGACCCCTTGCACGACTGTCTCTATGTCCGCCAGCGAGACGGGCTTCCTCAGGAGGATGAAAGGGCCCATTTCAAGGGCCCGACGGAGGAGGGCCTCATCTGACGTAGATGTGATGACGACGACCTTGGCGCTGGGGGCAAACTTCTTTACGGCCTTAAAGACCTCAACCCCGTTCATCCCTGGCAGCTTGAGGTCGAGGAAGACGAGATCAAACTGCCCTTGCCTGGCTAGCTCGATGGCCTCCTCTCCGGTTTGAGTCGTGACAACACCGTACGGGAGAAGAAAGGCCATCTCTTTGAACGCGTTACAGACGCTCTCTTCGTCATCTACCACCAAGACCCGGGGGCCCGGGCGAGTTCCCTGGCCGTCAAGCCAACTCTCCAGTGTCCGCTGGCGAAGGCGCCACTGTCCGCCGACCTTGAAGGCGGGGACCTTCCGCTGGTTCACAAGGGCGTAGAGGGTGGAGAGGCCGATCTTTAAGTAGTCGGCGGCTTGACGTAGCGTGAGGATGTTATCCATATGGAAAATCCTACCAAGATTCCTCGATGTTTGCTACTTTTCTTATTTTTTAGTAATTCTATGATTAAAATAACTGACTTATACAATTTATCAAGAAAATTATTTAATTATTTTGATTAACTATAAAAATACTATAATAGCATTGAATATTCTGAATATTAGTTAACTTTTGTTGATATTACAATTACTTTAAGGTTTATGCGAAAACATATTGAATATGCTTGGAATAATGCTAAAATATAGGTCGTTCTAAGGGGGTCTAGATGGTCATTTCAGGTGGAATGTACATTAACTGTGGACATGCAGGGGGAAAATGTACATCAAGGGTGAACATGTGTCGTCGCACTCCAAATAGGCCGTCCGTCAGATGTGCGAACGCCCGATGGACTCCGAGCCAGATGGCCTCCAAAGTCGACCACCCCTTCAGTCGATATCCATCCCGGCAAAGTTCTTTGGAGGACCAGCGCTGACAGAAATTTAGCACCTGAAACCTGTTGGGAGATGGAGCGCTCGGCTTTCTTGTTTCTTTCTTGTGTGGAAGGCCGAGGACCATTTTGTTCGAAGAATACCTTTCCCCGATGTGGGTTTTGGAGTAAAATTGGGCTGTTTTTTCCTTTGGGTCTTGCCGTGAATTGAGAGAGGAGAGGAACGGAGTTTTGATCCAACGCCTTGGGAGCATGTGTCTTTTCGTCGTCCAGGAGATGGGACGGATGCTTCTTTTTCTCCTCGCGGTTGCTCAAGGCGCCTTTCGGCCCCCCTTCCGCTTGGGGCTCGTGGTCAAACGGATCAACTTCATCGGGGTTAAGTCCTTTTTCGTCATTGCCCTGACGGCCGCCTTCACGGGGATGGTGCTTAGCCTTCAGGGCTTCTTCACGCTCCAAAAGTTTGGGGCCGAGGGACTCCTTGGCTCCGCGGTGGCCCTCAGTCTCATCCGAGAGTTAGGGCCCGTCCTCGCTGCCCTCATGGTGACGGGGCGGGCAGGTTCTGCGATGACGGCCGAGATCGGCATCATGGCCATCACCGAGCAGATTGATGCCCTCCGTGCTATGGCGGTGAACCCCATTAAATATTTGGTCGTCCCGAATCTCATCGCAGGACTCATCGCGGTCCCCCTCCTGACCGCTCTATTTGATGTGATTGGGATATTCGGGGGCTTTCTCGTGGGCGTGAAGCTCCTGGGGCTAAGCTCGGGGGCCTATTTTGGCCAGATGGAAGCCAGCGTGAGTTTTCAGGATATCAGTAGTGGCTTCTGGAAGTCGGTGAGCTTTGGGTTTCTGCTGACGTTCGTTGCGTGCTATAAAGGATACTTTGCCCGCCACGGGGCCGAGGGAGTCAGTAAGGCGATGACGCAGGCGGTCGTCATGGCCTCCGTCCTCATTCTGGTATGGGACTATTTCATGACGTCGCTATTCTTCTGAGGTCGGGAGGCTTTTTGGGAGAGAGACCATGAAGCGCGGAACGACTGAGACGATGGTCGGGCTCTTCATCCTGCTAGGCATTGCCGCCCTGGCCTACTTGGCCTTCCAGCTCGGGGATGTGCGATTCTTGGGCGGTCAAGACTATACCGTGAGGGCCATCTTCCCCTCGGTTACCGGCCTCAAGGAGGGGGCGGGTGTGGAGATCGCGGGGGTGAAGGTGGGAAAGGTGGCGAGCATCTCGCTCCATGAGGGCCGGGCCTTGGTCACCCTCCGGATCCGGAAAGAAGTCGTCCTCGTCGAGGACGTGATCGCCTCAGTCAGGACTAAGGGCATCATCGGGGACAAATATGTTCAGCTCGCCCCAGGTGGATCAGATAGGGTCATTCAGGCTGGGGGCCGAATTCGAGAGACTGTGCCGCCCGTGGATCTAGAAGAAATCATCGGCCAGTTCATCTTTGGTCGGATGGATCAATAGAGGTGAGGCCCCCTGAAACAAGGTAGGGGGTTCGGTCCTGCGACATGAGAGGGAGCAAGAAAGCATGAATATTTTCTCTAAGGGGTTCAGGGTGTCAATCAGTAGGGGTACGGTTCTTCTCGCAGGGGGAGCCCTCCTTGGGGTCTTGACCCTTCCCGCATTTGCCCAAGAAACCCCAGGGAGTCGGGTCGTCAACCTTGACGAGGCCATCCGTCTCGCTCTTCAGAATAACGCCGAGATCAAAGAGTCTAAGGAGGGCATATCCGGGGCCCTGGGGAAAAAGCGGCAAGCGGATGCAGCCCGATTTGCCCAGGCGGACCTCCTTACCCTCCTTGGGCCCTCGCCCCAAGCCCGTGGAAACCAGATCGTCTCCCCGGACGATGTGGACAGACCCACCCTCAACGGGGTCTTCACGCGGGCCATCGTCCAGATCACCCAGCCCATCTACACCTTCGGCGAGATTAGCGGGCTTCGGGAGGCAGCCTCCTCGGGGGTGAGAGTGGAGGAGGCCAGGGTCCAAGAAAAATCGTCCAAGGTTATTGTGGCAGTGAAGCAGTTCTACTACGGGGTGATCCTGGCACGGGAGCTAAGGATCCTCGCCCAGGAGGTCATGGATCAGCTGGATGTCGCCAAGCAAAAGGTGAGGCAACTCCTTGACCAGGGGTCCGTCTCGGTGGATGAAGTGGCCCTCTGGAAGCTCGAGGCTTTTCAGGGGACGGTCGAGACCGGTCTCCATGAGGCTGAGAAGGCCGCCGAGCTCGCCCTAGGGGCCCTTAAATTCACCTTGGGGTTTGGCCCCAATGAGGACCTCGACGTGGCTGACCGGCGGCTTATCATCGAGCAAACGGCGCTGGAATCCCTTTCCTTTTATCAGGAGAGGTCCTTTGAGCTTCGCCCGGAGTTCGTCCAGATCCAAGAGGGGCTGAAAGCTCTTCGGGCCCTCGTGCGGGTGGAAAAGAGCAGGTACTACCCGAAATTCTTCATTGCGGCCCTGGCCGATGCGGCTGAGGCCGGAAACAGGACCGACATTAATAACCCTTTCATCAATGACGAGCTAAACCATGAGACGTTGGGCGTCGCCGTGGGTTTCAAGTGGGCTTTCAATTTCGGCATCACGACGGGGAAGGTCCAGGTGGCCCGGGCAGAGGTGGCCAAGCTGGAGCACAAGAAGACCTTTGCTGAAGGGGGTATCCCCCTCCAGGTCAAGAAGGCCTATGAAGAGGTGATGGAGGCCGACAAGAACTTTGAAGTGACTGAGACCTCCTACCAATCGGCTCGAAAGTGGCTGGTCGCCTCCGTTGCCAACTTTGACCTCGGGATCGGAGACCCGGAGGAGATCTTTGAGGCCCTGGAACAGTATGCGAAGATGCGAGTGAGGAACTTCCAGTCGATGTTTGAGCACAACCTCGCTGTGGCAAAGTTGGAGCACGCGAGCGGCCTCCTGGTGGTGTCGGTGGAGCAGGCTGGGGGGGCTGAGGAGGAGAAGCCGGCGGATCAGGCTAGGGAGGAAAGGGATATCGACGATGATGAAAGCATTTCTTAACAGTTGGGCGAAGTGGGCGCTCTTAGGGGTGTTCCTGGCGGGCTTCACAATTGGGGAGCCCCTGGAGGCGCAGCCGAGGGATGAACTGAATGGGACGGTGGACGAAGTCATCGCTATCCTGAAGAACCCGAGCTTCGAGGGAGCGGCGAATACCCAGGCCCGCCGCGACCGCCTCCGTTTGACCATTGGCCCGCGATTTGATTTCCGCGAGATGGCCAAACGCTCCCTCGCACGGCACTGGAGGGATCGTTCCGAGGAGGAGAGGGACGAGTTCGTCGCGGTCTTCGCAGACCTCCTGGAACAGTCCTATGTGTCGAGAATCGAGGATTACACAGATCAAGAGATTCTCTATCCAGAGGAGCGGATTGAGGACAATTTTGCCGAAGTCGGGACCAAGATCGTCGTAGAGTCAGGGCGAGAAGTCCCGATCGATTATCGTCTATACCAGACCGAGAGCGGCTGGCGCGTCTATGACATCGTCATCGAAGGCGTAAGCCTTGTTAGCAACTACCGCTCCCAGTTCAACCGCATCATCAACCAGAATTCCTACGACGCGCTCCTGAATCGGATGCACACAAAGCAAGAGGAAGAGGCGGGCAATTGAGCCCCCGTTAAGAGCGGCATGGTGAAAATAAGAGTGGGGAAAGACAGTCCGAGGAGGGTAGCATGGGACAGAAGGGGGGAGGGTCCGTCCGGCTGAGGGGGACTCTCTTCCATGGGCTTGGGGTGGGGTCCCGTTTTACTGAGCTCCCCTGGGCCAAGGAAAAGTTAAAGCAGATTCTAGGATTTATCCCTCACCCGGGCACTCTCAATCTTCGCCTGGATCGCAAAGAAAGCGCCGACCCCCTCTCTACCATCCGGTCCTCGCCGGGCCACCTCATGTCTCCCCCCGATGATTCCTCCTGCGCCGCCCGCTGCTACCCGGCGACCATCGCGGGGCACATCCCCGGGGGCCTCGTGGTCCCCGTGGTGGACGGCTATCGCGAGGACGTCTTGGAGCTCCTGGCCCCGGTCAATCTCCGCGAGACTTTAGACCTGGAAGAAGGAGACCTCGTCTGGGTGGAGGTCTTCGTGGAGGGAAAGCGGGGAATCCCCTTCGATTGAGCTTTCGGGATTGTGGCTGGGGATGCGCTTTTCTCTCAGGTGGGGATGGCGTCTGGTTTCTCCAGCGCTGCTTTTAGCCGCTGGAGGAAATCAGCGGCTGGCGCCCCGTCGATGATGCGGTGGTCAAAGGAGAGGCTGAGATAGAGGATGTCTCGGATGACGACGTGGCCATCCATGGCGACCGGCGTCTTGGTAACCTTCCCAATCCCGAGAATACAGGCGTCCGGCAGGTTGACAATGGGCGTGAACATCTGGATCCCGTAAGCTCCGAGGTTCGTCGTCGTAAAGGTGCTCCCCTGGACCTCTTCCAGTGTGAGCTTTCCTTCCCTGGCCCGGCCGGCGAGGTCTCGGGTCTCCCGAGCGATGGTCCCAAGGTCCTTCTGGTCGGTGTTTCGGATCACAGGGACGATGAGGCCCGCCTCGGTCTGGACGGCAACGCCTATGTGGATGTCCTCTAGAATCTGGATCACGTCCCCTTCGAGTCTTGCATTAACAGCAGGGAAACGGCGGATGGTCCTGGTGATGTAGTGGACGAGGAGGTCATTGAATGAGATCTTTGTCCCATAAGCCTTCCCCCAGAGGGCCTGATTCGTTTCCCGCATCTGGACGATTTCTGTCATATCCACGTCGATGATCTCGGTCACCCGAGCCACCTGAGCCCAACTCTGGGCCATGCGCTCGGCGATCACCTTCCGGATCCCCTTGACGGCAATAGTCTCGGTTTTCCCGGCGGGGACGGGGGCCGCGCGCATCCCAGGGGGAGCCGCAGATTTTGTCTGGGCTGCCTGCTCGATGTCGGCTTTGACGATTCGGCCATTTGGGCCACTTCCCCGAACGGCCTTATAGTCCACCCCCAGTTCCTGGGCGAGTTTCCGAGCGGCCGGTGAGATGGGAACCTTTTCTCCGCGGGAGGGGGGGGCCTTGGTGGCCTCCGCGCCGGTGGGCGGGGAGGGAGTCGTGGCGGGCTTTGGAGGGGCAGCAGGGGAGGGCTTGACGGTCTCTGGGGGGGCAACTTCGGGGACCGCCTCGCCAGAGGCACCGATGAAGGCGATGGGTCTCCCCGTGGGGATCACCTCTCCCTCTTTGGCAAGGGTTTTTAGGACCGTTCCCGCGGAGGGGGCCTCCAATTCATACTCCACCTTGTCGGTCTGGATGGAAACGAGGGGCTCCCCTTTTCCGATGGTCTCGCCCTCTTGCTTGTGCCAACTCAGGATAGTCCCTTCCTCCATGGTTTGGCCAAGTTTGGGCATGGTGATCTGCGTTGCCATCCTCTTAAACCTCCTCCATCAGCCCACGTGGAAGGGCATTTCTGTTTAGAAAAAGTTTTTTGTATCTTAGCATGCGAAGGCGGGTTGTCAACCTCGAGCCCTTGCAGTATCGAGCCTCGCGGGGGGGGGGGCAAGCCCGTCGCCCCGACCTTGACGCACGTAGGAAGGGGGTATAACTTCGTTCAAAAGGAGAAGGGGGTTTCTCAACGGATATGGGCCGGCACAGAGATGATGCAGGTATTTAGAAGACAGGGGATCGAGGGGGCGATTTTAATCGCCTGCGCCTTGGTTAGTGTTTTCTTTGGGCTCAAAGTGGGTGACTTGAATTACAAGCTCTTCCTTTTCCTTCTGGCGGGTGTCTTGGCCCTCGCCATTTTCCGCCCGAAGCACTCCCCGTAAAGAGGGTCTCGGTTGGCTTGGCGGTGTAGCTCAGCTGGTTAGAGCATGCGGCTCATATCCGCAGAGTCCGGGGTTCGAATCCCTGCACCGCCACCATTTCACTGCTCTTGAACGAGGAGGTCTCAGCGAAGACCCCTCGGATGAGCCCTTTTAAGAGGGCCAAGGTGATGCATCCCTTCCTGAAAAGTTTTTGCCGCACCCTCCAGAGATATGAGATGGTTTGCCCAGGGGAGCGGATCCTCGTCGGGGTCTCGGGAGGGCCTGACTCCGTCTCTCTCCTGCATGGTCTTCTTCACCTCGACCTTTCCCTTGAGCTCCGGATCCTTCATATCCACCACAGCCTTCGGGGGGCCGAGGCCGACGAGGAAGCCAAGTGGGTGGAGAGTCTCGGGGCCCGCCTGGGTGTGCCCTACACCGAGAGAAAGATTGAGCCCGGGTCTCTTGTGACCCCGGGGTTTTCCCTTCAAATGGCGGCCCGAAAAAGGCGCTATGAGATCTTCCGTGAGGAGGTCGAGCGCCAAGGGGCCCATCGCCTGGCCCTCGGCCACACCGCCGACGACCGGGCTGAGACGCTCCTCATGGGACTCCTCCGGGGTGCCGGTCTCAAAGGGCTTTCCGGGATTCCTCCTGTGCGGGAGGGTTGGATTATCCGGCCCCTTTTGGAGACGCCGAGAAGTCTCATCGAGGAGTTTCTCTCCAGCGAGGGGATCCCCTTCCTTCAGGACCCCTCCAATCTTCGTCAGGAATATCTTCGAAATTGTATTCGCCACCGCCTCCTCCCGGACCTCGAGGCCTCCTATAATCCACGCCTCCGAGAGACCCTCGCCCGGACAGCTGAACGGCTTTGGGCGGAGAATGAGTGGATGGAGGCCGAGACAGCCCGCGCCCTGGATCGACTTCTCGTCCGATGGCCGGAAGGGGAGGTGGCCCTTCCTGTCGCGACTTTAGCGGAGACCCATCTGGCCCTTCGACGACGCTTAATTCTGAAGATCTTGACGGACATGGGGGCTCCTGCCGCCCGCATCCGATCGGTCCATATCGAGGTCCTCTTGGAGAGCCTTTCCCGCTGGAGCGGGGAGCGTCGATTTCGGCTCCCCGGGGATTTTAACGTTACTCGAGATCGACACTGGCTCATCTTTCGGCGGGGTGCCGAGCCACCCCGGCCTTCAGCTGAGGTCCCCCTTCAGATCCCGGGGCGGACTGCCCTTGAGCCTTGGGGTCTCACCCTCTCGGCCCAAATCTTCGACCGCGGGGACAAAAGCCCCTTCGAGGCGGACCCCCTTCGGGCCTGGTTCGATCTCGGGAGCGTGGGGGGAGAGCTCCTCGTCCGGTCTCGAAGACCAGGAGATCGTTTCCGGCCCTTGGGGTTCTCAGGGACGAAGAAACTGAAGGATTTTTTCATTGACGCCAGAATCCCTCGACGAGAAAGAGACACCATCCCCCTCCTCGTCGCCGGGGAGCAGATTCTTTGGATCATTGGCCATCGTCTTGGGGAGGGGGCTGGAATTTCGGCGGAAACCAAGGCCATTTTGGCGCTTGAGGTGGATCAAAAGGGAAGGGCTAAAGAGAGCCCGGAGAAAAGATCTTGAATTTGCGCCATGATATGCTTAACTTTTTGAGTGGGATAAGAACTTCCCTGAGACCCTGTTGCGTTCGACCTCGAGAGAGGAGAGGGGCGTCTTGAATCAATTTTATAGAAACTTGGCCCTCTGGCTTCTGATCGGGCTGATGATGGTGTTTGTCTTCCAACTTTTCAGTAGCCGTCAGCTGCCCGAGACGGAGGTCATCTTTAGCCAGTTTGTCGAGGATGTGGAGGAGGGGCGTGTCCTGGAGGTGACGATCCAGGGAAACAATATCCACGGTCAATTCGCTGACGGTGGCGCCTTCAGGACTTTTGCTCCGGAAGACCCCGAACTCATTTCGATCTTGCGGGCGAAGAGCGTCAGCATCCGGGCGGAGCCTCCTCAGCAGAACGCTTGGTATACGAACCTCCTCCTCTCGTGGTTCCCAATGTTGATCCTCCTCGGCATCTGGGTCTTTTTCATGCGTCAGATGCAGGCCGGCGGGAGCAAGGCGCTCTCTTTTGGCAAAAGCAAGGCTCGCTTTCTCTCAGACCATAAGAAGAAGGCCACCTTCCAGGATGTGGCGGGCGTCCAGGAAGCGAAAGAAGAGCTTCAGGAGATCATCGAGTTTCTGAGAGAGCCCCAAAAGTTCCAGGAGCTTGGAGGAAAGATCCCCAAGGGGGTCCTCTTGGTCGGTCCCCCGGGGACGGGAAAGACCCTTTTGGCCCGGGCCATTGCCGGGGAGGCGGGTGTGCCTTTCTTCAGCATCAGCGGCTCGGACTTTGTGGAAATGTTCGTGGGCGTGGGTGCCTCCCGCGTCCGTGACCTCTTCGAACAGGGTAAGAAACACGCCCCTTGCATCATCTTCGTTGACGAGATCGATGCCGTCGGCCGACATCGCGGGGCGGGGCTCGGGGGCGGCCATGACGAAAGAGAGCAGACCCTGAACCAGCTCCTTGTCGAGATGGACGGTTTTGAGTCGAACGAAGGGGTTATCCTTATTGCTGCCACCAATCGCCCCGACGTCCTGGACCCGGCCCTTACGCGCCCGGGGCGTTTCGACCGCCTAGTGGTGGTTCCCCTTCCGGACCTTCGGGGCCGGGAGGAGATCCTCAAGGTCCATAGTAGGAAGGTCCGCGTTGGAGAATCGGTGAACCTCGCAGTGATCGCCCGGGGAACGCCGGGCTTCTCAGGGGCCGATCTTGCCAACCTCGTGAACGAGGCGGCCCTTTTCGCCGCTCGGATGGGGAAGAAGGCGGTCGGCATGTCCGACTTTGAGCACTCCAAGGACCGGGTCATGATGGGCGCCGAGCGCAAGAGCATGATAGTCAGCGACGAGGACAAGCAGAAGATCGCTTTTCACGAGTCGGGGCATACGCTGGTGTCCAAGCTCATCCCTGGAACGGATCCTATCCACAAGGTGACCATCATCCCGCGGGGACTGGCCCTTGGCCTGATGCAGCCCCTTCCGGAGGAGAAATACACCCACTCCAAGACGTATCTGCTGAACCAGTTGGCCGTTTATATGGGCGGCCGAGCTGCTGAGGAGGTCGTCTTTGGCGAAGGGGAGATGACCACTGGGGCGGCCAACGACATTGAGAAGGCCACGGACCTCGCGCGAAAGATGGTCTGTGAGTTCGGCATGAGCGATAGGTTAGGGCCTCTGGCCTTCGGGAAGAAGGACGAACATATCTTCCTCGGCCGCGAGTTTTCCCGCCACAAAGATTTTAGCGAGCGGACAGCCATCCAGATTGATGAAGAGATTACCCTGATGGTCTCAGAGAATTATGACCGGGCCAGGAAGCTCCTCGCCGAAAATCGGGACAAGCTTGACGCCATCGCCCACGCACTTCTTGAAAAGGAGTCTTTGGACGGGGCAGATGTGGACACCATCTTCGAAAAGGGCTTTTTGCCCGCGTCCAAGCCCGTCGCTGAGGAGACCCCGCCCGACGCCCCGGCCCCCGATGCCCAGCAGGAAAAAACGGACGTCGTCCCACGCGCTCAAGTCTCCGGCCCTCCCCCTCCCAGGGAGCAGCCGGCTTAGAAGACCGAGGAGCTCTGGGCGAAGGAGGCTCGGCGATGGGCCCGAGGCTGACGCTCAGGCTCCCTAGAAACTCATCCCCCCAAAGCCGGATCCTGACTCCCACCGCCCGTGGCGGATCTCTCGTTTCCCTTTTGGGTACTCCCGGCCCAGGCGGCTCGGGGGGGCCTCTTTGGGTCCCTTGAGGAAGACGTGATGGTTGATCTTTGTGTGAACGTGGACCATGTGGCCACTCTCCGTCAGGCCCGAAGGGGAGTCGAGCCCGACCCCATTGCGGCGGCCCTCCAAGCTGAGATGGCTGGGGCGGTGGGGATTACGGTTCACTTGAGAGAGGACCGACGCCACATCCAGGAACGAGACCTTCGCCTCCTTCGAGAAGTGGTCCGGGGGAAGCTGAACCTGGAGATGGCCCCGGTGGAGGAAATGAAGATTATTGCCATCGAGGTTCGACCGGATCAGGTAACCCTGGTCCCCGAGCGGCGGCAGGAGTTGACGACTGAGGGGGGGCTTGATGCCCACCGTCTGAAGGGGACTCTGGAGGGCCTTCTCCCGGCGCTTCGGGATGCCGGTCTTCTTGTAAGCCTTTTCATTGACCCCGCCGAACTCCAGATCAAGGCGGCCAAGGAGTTGGGCGTTGACTCCGTTGAGATCAATACAGCCCGCTACTCCGAGGCCCGCAGGCCCGCCGACATCGACCGGGAGTTTGCGCAGATCCAGCAGGTCGTTGAGGAAGCCGGGGCCGCTGGGCTCGGCGTCCACGCCGGCCACGGACTCGATTACTTCAACACGGGCCGGGTGGCGGCGCTTTCCCAGATCTCGGAACTCAACATCGGTTATAGCATTGTTTCCCGCGCGCTCTTTGTGGGGGTGGAGCGGGCAGTCCTGGAGATGGTGGAGATCCTCAGGCGAACGGCTGCGGACGGAGGCTGAGGGAAATGCTGACACCCGTTGCCACGGCGGCAGAGATGGCGGCCATTGACCAGCGGACCATCGAGGAGTTCGGCCTTCCGGGGGTGTGCCTCATGGAGAACGCCGGGGCCCGAGTGGTCGAGGCCATGAAGGCTCGCTACAGTGACCTTCGAGGCCGCCCCATCCGGCTTCTGGCCGGAAAGGGGAATAACGGCGGGGACGCCTTTGTGGCGGCTCGCCACCTGGCAAATCTGGGGGCCGACGTTGCCGTCTACCTGCTTTGTGCCCCCGAGGAGGCTCGGGGGGATGTCCGAATCCACCTAGAGGTCCTGCGGCGGATGGAGGTCCCCCTTCATCTTGTCACGAATGAGGAGGAGGTCCGAAAGGCCTTCCAAGACCGCGAGGAGGCCATTTGGGTAGATGGGGTTTTTGGGACTGGCCTGGATTCGGAGCCTCGCGGCCACATCGCAGAGGCCCTCTTCGCCCTTGGGTCAAAGGGAGTCCCCATCGTCGCGATCGACATCCCCTCGGGAGTCCACGCCGATACGGGAAGGGCCCTTCGGGGGGCACTGAGGGCCGACTTGACGGTGACCTTCGGCCTGCCCAAGCGGGGCCAACTCCTCTACCCCGGGGCGGAGCATGTGGGGGAGTTTGTCGTGGCCGACATCGGGATTCCCGAGGAGGCGGTCAAGGCCCAAGGGATCACCACCTATCTCCTCGACGCCCCTGACGTGAGGGCCCTCTTTCCGCCGGTTTCGCCGAACGCCCATAAGGGGACCTTTGGCCACGTCTTGGTCGTTGCCGGGTCTGTAGGAAAAATGGGGGCGGCCCATCTTGCGACCTCGGCTGTCCTTCGCATGGGGGGAGGGCTTGTGACCCTGGCCTACCCGAAGGATGCCGAGGCCCTGAGCTCGGCACCTGCCGAGGCGATGACGCTTCCCCTTCCCGCGACGACCGAGGGGACCATCGCTAAAGGGGCCGTGGGGCGTGTTTTGGAGATGGCCGAGCGGGTGGATGCCGTTGTCCTTGGCCCCGGCCTCACCACCCAGGATGAAACGGTCTCTTTTGTGAAGGAGCTGGTGACAAAATGCTCACGGCCGATGGTGGTGGACGCCGACGGCCTGAACGGCCTCGCCCAGGGTTTTGAGGGATGGAATTCCCTTCCCGCTCCCCGCTGCCTCACCCCCCATCCGGGGGAGATGGGGCGCCTTGTGGGAGTGGAGACTGGAGAGGTCCAGGCCGACCGGGTGGAGACCTGCCGGGCCTTTTCGCGCTCCCGGGGGGTCTTCCTGGTCCTCAAGGGGGCAAGGACTCTTATCGCCACCCCTCAGGGAGAGGTTTTTTTCAATCCCACGGGGAACCCGGGCCTGGCCACCGGGGGGAGCGGAGATGTCCTGGCCGGTGCCATCGGGGCCCTCTTGGGTCAGGGACTTTCGCCCAAAGAGGCCCTCATCGTCGGGGTCTACACCCATGGGCTTGCAGGAGACCTGGGGGCCAAGGAGGTGGGCGTGCGGGGTCTTTTGGCCTCGGATGTCTTGGACCGACTGCCCGCTGCTCGACAGGTCCTCCTCGAGTCCTCGAAGGGATAGGGGCGGGCTTGCGCTGGAAGGTAAAATCTCGGGGTCCTCAAGTGACCCGTCGGCTTGGAGCTCTCCTTGGGGAAAATCTCTTTCGCGGGGCGGCCATTTGTCTCTCAGGTGATCTGGGGGCGGGGAAAACGCTCCTGACCCGCGGGATCATGGAAGGCCTTCGCGGAGACGACTCTGGGGTTCGAAGCCCCTCATTCACACTCATTAATCACTACACTGGTCCCACGGAGGTTTTCCACGTGGATCTCTATCGGCTCTCGGCCCGGGAGGAGGTAGAGGGACTGGGTCTTGAGGAGCTCTTCGAGGCGTCGGGTATCGTGGTTGTCGAATGGGCTGAGAAGCTGGGGGAGATGGCCCCGGCGGAGAGTTTGAAGGTCCAGCTTCAGGTCACGGGTCCCCTGGAGCGGGAGATCTCCTGGGAGACCTGTGGTGAAGCGTACGAGGTCCTCCTGACCCGAGTTCGAGGGGCATGGACCCCTTCCCGGGCCGAGGAGAGAGGGCGGTAAGGCATCTTTTCACTTTACAGTTATCAAAATCTGTGCCATATTTTCCTTTATTCTTAAGGAGGGAGACGTATGGCCTTTTGGAAAAATCTTCGTTTGTGGCTTCTCCTGCTCATAGTCTTCACGTCCGCCGCCGTCGGTTTTTTAGTGGCCACCAATTGGCAGGAGAAGACCCTACCCAAACGCTTTCATCTCTCAGGGACAGATGCAGACCTTCGCCTCCAGGATGTCTTCCTCCTGGAGGACAAGAAGGGGTTGAAGGCCTGGGAGCTCAAGGCCAAGTGGGCCAAGATGTATAAGGATATTGGAAAGACCTTCTTTGAGGACATACACGTTGTTGTCTTCGTCGAGGACCGCCAGCCCGTTCATATCACGGCCCTGCGGGCGGAGATGGACAATGAAAGTCGAGACCTCACGGTAGAAGGCAATGTGGAGGTGGTCTCGGAAGAGGGCTACTCCCTCAGGACTGAACGGCTCATGTGGTTTTCCGACAAGCGGGAAATAGTGACCGAGGCCCCTGTGATGGCTGTGGGTAAAGACATCCAGATCTCGGGTAGGGGGCTGAGGGCCCACATTGACAATCAATTGCTCCGGCTGGACCACCGTGTGACGGCCCAGCTGATCCCGAGAAGAAGGTAAGTACTCCCCTGTAGGGCTGTGGAGGAGAAAACCGTGGGGCTGAACCGTTGGCCAAAGACCTGGACGTTCGTAGCCGGGGTGACGATGGCTTGGACCCTGGGAGGACTGACGACCCTGGCAGGGGCCCAGTCGTTGAGGGAGGGCATTGAGGCCCCAATTTCCATTTATATCGTCTCAGACCGCATGGAGGCCGACAACAAGAACCAGTGGGTTTACTTCATCGGCAATGTAACGGCCACCCGGGGGGAAATGACGCTCCATAGTGACCGGCTGGAGATTTATCGAAATGAGGAAAAGGACGAGATCGACCGAATTGAGGCCATCGGTCACGTGGACATCAACCACCAGGGCAGGTTTGCCACCGGCGACAAGGCGGTTTTTCATGAGGCCGATCAGAGTTTGGTTCTGACGGGAAACCCGAAGGCCTGGGAAAACAGTAATATCATCACCGGCGACAAGATGATCTTCTATTTAGAGACTGACCAGGTTGTGGTAGAGGGCAACGAGAACAAGCGGGTAGATGTGGTTCTCTATCCTGATGGGGAGGACAACCGATATATCCGAACTAGTCCCGCCCGTCGCGAGACCCCCAGCCCCGAAGAAGACGGGGTGGGAGGAGTCCAGGACAACGGCACCTCCGAGCTCCCGGCTGGCGGTCCAGGGGCTGGTGAAGTCTTATCGACGCCGTAGGGTTGTTGATGAGGTTAGCCTGGACGTTCGCCCGGGGGAGATCGTAGGCCTCCTGGGCCCAAATGGCGCGGGTAAGACCACCACCTTCTACATGATCGTGGGGCTCATCCGGCCCGACGGCGGACAGGTGATGCTGAATGGGGTAGACGTCACCCATCTGCCCATGTACAAGCGGGCGAGGCTCGGAGTTGGGTATCTTCCGCAAGAACCCTCGGTCTTCAGAAAGCTCACCGTCGAAGAGAACATCCTGGCCATCCTGGAGACGAGCGGGGGTTACGGGCGCGAGGCCAGGAAAAAGCGGGCCCGAGCTCTCATGGAAGAGCTCAATATCTACCACATCCGCCGCTCCAAGGGCTTTTCCCTCTCAGGGGGAGAGCGGCGTCGGGTGGAGATCTCAAGGGCCCTGGCCACCTCTCCCTCCTACATCCTCCTGGACGAACCCTTCGCCGGGATCGACCCTATCGTCGTCATTGACATCCAGAACATGGTGACCCAGTTGCGAGATCGCGGGATCGGGGTCCTCGTGACGGACCACAATGTCCGGGAGACCCTGCGGATTGTGGATAGGGCCTACATTATCAACGAGGGCGAGATCCTGGAGAGCGGGAACCCGGAGACTATTGCCCAGAGCAAACGGGCCCGTGAGCTCTATCTGGGGGAAAGTTTTTCTCTGTAAGGGGGCCTCTTCGTGGACCTGGAGTTCCGACAAGAACAAAGGCAGACGCAGAAGCTGGTCATGACGGTCATGCTTCAACAGGCCATCCAGCTCCTGCCCCTCTCACGCTTTGAGCTTCAACAGCGAGTCCAGCAGGAGATGGTGGAGAACCCCTTCCTCGAAGAGGTGCTGATCGGTGAGAATGGGGGTGAAGGCCAGGAAGAAGAGGTGCAGACCCCAGAGGCGCCCGAAGGAGAGATCATGGACCCCGACCTCGCCTTGCTGGCTCCCTTCGGTGACACCCTTGATCTCGGCTATTACGAAGAGGACCTCCCGGCGCGCCCCTCTCCGGAGGCCACCCTCAGTTGCGAGACCTCCCTCTCGGACCACCTCCATTGGCAGCTCTCCCTCTCGGCGGCCGAAAGAGAGGAGAGGGTTTTGGGGGCCCTCATCATCGGGAATATTTCCGAGGAGGGTTATTTCCAGGGGGACCTTGAGGAGATCGCGAGAGAGGGCGAGACGACCACAGAGTGGGCGGCCGAGGTCCTAAAGCTCATCCGGTCCTTCGACCCGCCGGGGGGTGGGGGCTTGCTCCCTTCCGGAGTGTCTTCGCCCACAGGTGGAGTCTCTGGGGGACATGAGCCCGCTTCTGGACGCACTCTTGAACGACCACCTGGACAAGTTGGAGGACCGGAACCTTCCGAAGATCGCCCGGTTTCTTGGAGTCGAGGTTTCTGAAGTGGCGGCGGCTGCGCGACTCATCCGGGGACTGGACCCCTATCCGGGTCTTCGATACCAGCGGTCCCGTGCCGAGTACATCTATCCCGATGTCTATGTGATCAAGATGGGCGATGAATATCAGGTCTATCTTAATGACGACGGCCTCCCGAGACTTCGGATCAACGGCTATTATCGAAGAATCATCCAGCAGGGGGCAAACGCCGCCGACAAAGCCTATCTGGGCGAGCGGTTTAAGTCGGCCCTTTGGCTCATCAGGAGTATTGAACAGCGCCGCCAGACGCTTCTAAAGGTCTCCCGCAGCATTGTCCACCACCAACGTGATTTCTTCGACGGAGGCCTCGAAGCCCTTCATCCCCTCGTGTTGAGGCAGGTGGCGGAAGACATCGAGATGCATGAGTCCACTGTTAGCCGTGTCACCACCCAAAAGTACATGCACACCCCGCAGGGGGTCCTTGAACTGAAGTTCTTTTTCAATGGGGGGCTGGGATTGCTAGACGGCGAAAGCATGTCTTCTACATCGGTCAAGGAACAAGTGCGCCGTCTTGTGGAGAAAGAAGACCCTCTGAAGCCCCTTACGGATGAGCAAATCGGGGAGGCCCTCAGGGCCAGAAGCATCATCATTGCTCGAAGAACGGTGACGAAGTACCGAAAGGAACTGAAACTCCCCACGGCTGGAAAGCGGAAAAAGGTTTGCACCTAAAGGCCCTTTGGGAGACGGCGATGTCCTCATATCGCTCCGAGGACAGCCGCTTCACACTCCTTGATCAGGGGTTCCCTGGGGTCACTTGGGGACAGAGATGAGTTTGCTGACGGTTCAAGAGCTCCTGGAGGACCAGGGAAAGACCCTTGAGCTGGAAATTCTTGCGGGGGCCAAGGGGCTTCAGAATCCCATCGGGCACCCGCGGATCCAGAAGTACAGCCTGGCCTTTGCGGGCTACTTCCGGTTTTTCCATCCCGACCGGGTTCAGATTATGGGCGAGACGGAGGTGTCTTACCTTCAAACCCTTCCGCCCCCCCGCCAGACAGAGGTCATCGATGCCCTTTTCGCCCATCCCATCTGCTGCGTGGTCGTGACGAAGAGTTTAGAAGTCCCGCCCAGCCTGTTGGCGGCCGCCGACCGAAGTCAGGCCCCGGTCCTTCGTTCCGCGCGCAAGAGTTCCGTCGTGATGACACAGCTTTCGGCCTATGTGGAGGATCGCTTGGCGCCCAAGACGACGGTCCACGGGGTTCTGATGGACGTCTATGGCGTTGGGGTCCTTATCTTGGGCAAGAGCGGGATCGGCAAGAGCGAGAGCGCTCTCCACCTGATTCAACGCGGGCACCGCCTGATTGCCGACGATGTCGTGGAGGTGCGTCAGAAAGAGAACATCCTGGTGGGAAGCGGTTTGGAGCTCCTTCGCCACCACATCGAGATCCGGGGTATGGGGATCGTGAACATCCGCGACCTCTTTGGGGTTGCGGCCATCCGTGACCATAAGAAGATTGAGCTCGTGGTCCACTTGCAGGAGTGGGATCCCAGGCAAGATTATGACCGCCTGGGCCTGGACGAAGAGACCCACACGCTTCTTGGTCTGGATATTCCGCTGGTTCGGGCCCCGGTGAGGCCCGGGCGGAATATTTCCACCATCATCGAAGTGTCCGCTCGAAATCAGCTCCTTCGGGTTATGGGCTATCACTCCGCCGAGGTTTTAGACCGGGAGCTCCTCCAGCAGCTTATCGAGGTCCCCACCGCCTCTAAATCTTTCGAGCGCAATGAAGAGTAAGGGGTCCGAAGAGGGGGCTCGGCCGGCACCCCTGGGGGTCGTCCTCGTGACACACGGGCGACTGGGGGTGGAACTTAAGGAAATTGCGGAGGTTATCGTGGGGCCGCTTGCGGGGGTGAAGGCCGTTAGCATTGATAAGGACGTGGACCGGGCCCGGACCGCCATCGGAGAGGCCATCGATGAGGTGGACCGGGGTCCTGGGGTCCTCCTCCTCATCGATATGTTCGGGGGCACTCCCTCTAACCTCAGCCTCTCCTTCCTTGACCAGAAAAAGGTGGAGGTCGTCACAGGCGTCAATCTCCCCATGCTTCTCAAGCTCCCATTCATCTTGGACAAGATGGACCTGAAAGAGGCAGCGGCCTTCATCCGGGACTACGGGAGAAAGAATATCGCCGTGGCCGGCGCGCTCTTGACCCCCTCTGAGGCGGGGCCGGAGGCTTGAGCCTCGAGGTGAAGGCGGAGGTCATCATTCAGAACCGGTTAGGGCTTCACGCCCGGTCGGCGGCGGCGCTCGTGAAGGTGACCAATCGGTACACCTGCGAGGTGACGATCGCCAAGGATGGTCTGGTCGTGAACGGCAAGAGCATTATGGAAGTGATGATGCTGGGGGCAGCGAAGGGGACCCGCCTGACTTTGCGGGCCGAGGGACCTGACGCCGAGGCCCTTGTCACTGAGTTGGTCCACCTCATTAACCAGAAGTTTTACGAGGACTCATGACGACTGTTTCACCCAGAGAAGAAGAACTCTACGGGGTCGGGGTTTCCCCCGGGATTATCCAGGGTGAGGTCCATCTCGTGGGCCGAAGACACCAGGAGGTTCCTCGGTATCGTATTTCCCCTAATGAGGTGGAGGCGGAAGTGGAGCGCTTCCAGCGGGCCCTGGAGGAGGCCCGGGAGGAGCACTCCAGGTTTCTTAGACGTTTGAGCCCCGTCCTCAGGAGGGAACACCTCGGCATCCTGGATGTCCACCACCTCCTCCTCGGGGATGAGATGCTGATCCAGGCTGCCGTGAAGCACGTGCGCCAGGATCGCTGGAATGCCGAATGGGCCCTTCAGATGGCCGTAGACCGGTTCAAAGGGGTCTTTGAGGCGATGGGCCATGAGTATTTGCGGGAACGGCAGGGGGATCTGCACCAGGTGAGCGAGCATCTCTTGAGCCATCTCCTCGGCACGGCCCGATCGGGTAGCCCGCTGGCCCAGAGACCGATGGTCTTGGTGGCCCACGAGCTCACGCCCGCCGAGCTGCTGGATCTCCACCAGGGACCCCTTCTTGGTTTTGTGACTGACCTTGGCGGCAAGACCTCTCACACCGCGATCCTCGCCGGTGCCCTGGATATCCCGGCCGTCGTGGGTCTCAGGGAGATCACACAACGGGTTCGAACGGGGGATGCGATCCTCTTGGACGGGGAGACGGGGCGTGTGGTCCTTCATCCCCTGAAGGAGACCATCCGGGAAAGCGAATCAAGTCGCCGCCGATATATCCAGCATCAAGAGGCCCTGCAGAGGTTGAGAACCCTGGCCTGTGTCACCTTGGACGGGATGCGGTGCGCCCTGAGAGCTAACGTAGAGCTGGCTGGGGAAGTCGCCGCGGTCCAGGCTTGCGGCGCCGAAGGAGTGGGTCTTTACAGAACCGAATACCTCTTTCTCAACCGGCCCGACCTGCCCGGGGAGGAGGAGCACTTTCAAGCCTACCGGAGGCTGGCTGAGTCCGTCCTGCCCCACCCGGCTGTCATTCGAACCTTTGACCTGAGGGGGGACATCTTTCCGGCTTCCCTGGGCCTTCCTCATGAGCACAACCCCGCCCTGGGCCTCCGGGCGATTCGTCTGAGCCTGGAGCAAAAGGATCTCTTCTTGCCCCAGCTCAGGGGGATCTTGAGGGCGAGCGCCTTTGGAAAGCTTCAGCTGATGTACCCACTCATCTCGGGAGTCGAGGAGGTCCGCAGGGCGAACGCCTTACTGGATGAGGTGAGGGAGGGACTTCGTGCCGAAGGGGTGGACTTCGACGAGAAGCTTCCGGTGGGAGTCATGATCGAGACCCCGTCTGCAGCGATTCTGGCCGATGTCCTGGCGCAGGGGGTGGATTTCTTCAGCATCGGGACGAACGACCTCAGCCAGTACACCCTCGCTCTGGATCGGGAGAACGAAAAGGTCTCGTCCTTTTACGAACCTTTCCACCCCGCCGTCCTTCGCCTCATCCGCAGTGTCATCGCACAGGCGGAAAAAGCTGGCATTCAGGTCGCCCTTTGCGGCGAGATGGCCGCGGACCCCCTTCAAGCCCTCGTCCTCATCGGGCTTGGGCTTCGAGACCTTAGCATGACCCCTCGCTCCATCCCCCGGGTGAAACAGATTCTTCGGTCGATTTCCTTGGTCCAGGCGGAGGAGATGGCCCAAAAGGCCCTGGGGCTCGCAACGGCCGACGAGCTGAGGGCACTGAGGGCCTCGGTTCGCGAAGACCTGGCCCCCCAATTTCCCGACTAGTTACCCTTGGATCCAATCACTCTTTCGGCCCCGGTGTAAGCCGGGGGCTTGGGAGGCATCGATGGGAAAGACGAATTTCTTATTTACGTCTGAGTCAGTGACGGAGGGTCACCCCGACAAGGTGTCCGATCAGATCTCTGACGCTGTCGTGGACGCTGTCTTGGAACAGGACCCCTTCGGGCGGGTTGCCTGCGAGACCCTGGTGACGACGGGCCTTGCCTTTGTGTCCGGGGAGATCACGACAAAGTGTTATGTGCACATCCCGAGCATCGCGCGGCAGGTCATCCAGGACATCGGCTACACCCGTGCCAAGTATGGATTCGACTACGAGACCTGTGCCGTCATCACCTCCATTGACGAACAGTCGCCTGACATAGACTTGGGAGTCTCTGAGCGGGGGGGACATGAACAGGGGGCAGGGGACCAGGGGCTGATGTTCGGATACGCCACTCGGGAGACCGAGGAGCTTATGCCCCTTCCCATCTTGCTGGCCCACAGGCTCTGCGAACGCCTGGCCGAGATTCGAAAGAATGACATTGTCAGCTATCTTCGCCCTGACGGGAAGAGTCAGGTGACGGTAGAGTACGTCAACGGGACCCCCCTTCGGGTGGACACAGTCGTGGTGGCGGCCCAGCATAGCCCCGATGTCAAGCTCGAGGAGTTACGAGAGGACATAATCGAGAAGGTCATCAAGCCGGTGATCCCTGCCCATCTCTTGGATGAGGAACGGGTCACTTATCATGTGAACCCCACTGGGCGGTTCGTGCTGGGAGGGCCCAAGGCCGACACCGGCCTGACCGGCCGGAAGCTCATCGTGGACACCTACGGAGGGGTTGGGAGCCACGGGGGGGGATCCTTCTCCGGCAAGGACCCCAGCAAGGTGGACCGCTCAGCGTCTTATATGGTCCGCCACATTGCCAAGAACCTCGTGGCGTCCTCTGCCTGCGACAAGTGCGAGGTCCAACTCGCCTACGCCATTGGTATCCCTGAACCGGTCTCGGTCATGGTGGACGATTTCGGGACGGGCCGGGTTGAACTGGAGAAGATGCGACGAAGTGTCCGCGAGGTCTTCCCCCTGAAACCCAGGCAGATCATCGAATACCTGGATCTCCGTCGGCCCATCTTCCGAAAGACGGCTGCCTACGGACACTTCGGCCGAAACGAACCCGAGTTCACCTGGGAGAAGACGAACCGGGTGGACGACATAAAAACCGCCCTCGGCCTTTAAAACCTTTCTTCACCAGTCTGGAGGGACTTTATGGACTACGATATCGCAGACCCCGGCTTGACCGAAAAGGGACTGCTTCGAATCGAGTGGGCGAGCAGGGGGATGCCTGTCCTGAAAAGCATCAGCGCCCGCTTCGCCAAGGAGCAGCCTCTGAAGGGGATCCGCATGGGGGGCTGCCTGCACATCACCACAGAGACGGCAAACCTGGCCCTGGCCTTGAAGGCAGGGGGGGCCGAGCTGCGGCTTTGCGCCTCGAACCCCCTCAGCACCCAGGACGACGTGACGGCGGCCCTGGTCTCCCACCATGAAATCTCTGTCTTCGCCCGAAAGGGGGAAGACCACGAGACCTACTACCGCCACATCCGTTCGGCCCTCGCCCACGAACCGCAGGTGACCCTGGACGACGGAGCCGACCTCGTCTCCACGCTCCATCAGGAGGCCCAGGCCATCATCCCCCGCATGATCGGCGGGACCGAGGAGACAACGACCGGCGTCATCCGCCTGCGGCAAATGGCCGAGGAGGGGATCCTCGGGTATCCCATCGTCGCCGTCAACGACGCCAAGACCAAATATCTCTTCGACAACCGGTACGGGACCGGACAGAGCACCCTCGATGCCATCATGCGGGCGACCAACCGGCTCATAGCGGGCTCAGTCTTCGTGGTGGCCGGCTACGGCTGGTGCGGGAGGGGGTTGGCCCAAAGGGCCCGGGGAATGGGGGCGAACGTCATCATCACGGAGGTGGACCCCCTGAAGGCCCTGGAAGCTATCATGGACGGCCTCCGAGTCCTCACTATGGAGGAGGCGGCGCCCTTGGGGGACTTCTTTGTCACCCTCACCGGGGATACAGATATCCTCAGAGGAGAACATTTCGACCTGATGAAGGACGGGGCCATCGTGGCCAACTCCGGGCACTTCAATGTAGAGATCGACATCGCAGCCCTGGAGGCCATGGCGGTCGAGAGGGCGAAACTGCGGGACTCCGTCGAGGAATTTGTCCTTCCATCAGGGCGGAGGGTCATCCTTCTGGGGGAGGGGCGCTTGGTGAATCTGAGCGCCGCAGAAGGTCATCCCAGCAGCGTCATGGACATGAGTTTTGCCAATCAGGCCCTCTCGGTGGAATACCTGGTGAAAGAAGCGGGTCACCTGGAACACCGCGTATATCCCGTCCCAAAAGAGATCGATCAGGATATCGCTCGCCTGAAGCTGGAGGCCTTTGGCGTCCACATCGACTCTCTCTCTGAGAAACAATCGGCCTACCTGACCTCCTGGGCCCACGGGACCTGATGAGGGGGCAGGGCCCCTTTGTAGGAAAGACGTGGAGCGTCTGCTCGAGCCCGAGGTGATGGACTCCCCCGAAGAGGCGGTCGAGTATGACCGGATGGACCACCGTCTGGCGAACGAGGCCTTCGTCGAGAGGGCCCTCGAACTTGGAGCAAAAGGGGGCGGCTTTCTGGATCTCGGGACAGGCCCTGCGGAGATCTCCGTCCTCCTCTGCCAGGGGCTTCCCGATCTGAAGGTCATCGCCTGTGACCTCTCGCAAGGCATGTTGGCGATCGCCGCCCAGCGGGTCGAAAACGCCGGTCTCCAGGACCGGATCGATCTTCACCGCCTGGACGCCAAGATTCTTCCTTTCAAAGACGCCTTCTTTGACGGCCTTCTCTCGAACAGCCTCATCCACCATCTCCCCGATCCGATCCTGGCCCTGCGTGAGATGGTCCGTGTGGTCCGAGACGATGGGCTTTTCCTCGTCCGGGACCTCATTCGCCCTGAGACAGAAGAGCGGGCGCAGGAGCTTGTTCGAGAATACGCGGGGGAGGAGGGAGAAAGAGGACAGAGGATGTTCTACAATTCTTTCCTGGCTTCTTTGACTCTGGAGGAGGTGAAGGGACTCGTTGCCGATCTCCATCTTCCGGGAACCAGGGTCTTTCAGTCCTCGGACCGGCATTGGACTCTTGAGCGGCCGGCCGGCGGGGACCAGAGAAACTCCTGAAGGGGGAGAGGATAGGGTGGTTTCGTCCTGCTGGGCCCCGGGCCACAGGAGGTGGCTGTGGGGGGTTCTCTTGGTTTGGGCGCTTTCCGGATGCTCGAAGCCCGCTTACTTGGTGGGACTTGCCCGAGGACAGGCCAAGATCCTTGCCCACAAGGTCCCCATTGCGGACATTCTCAAGGAGCCCCCCGAAGACCTTTCCGAGGAGCACCTTGCAAGGCTCCGCATGGTCCCTGAGATTAAAAACTTCTCTGCCCGTTTGGGACTTGAGGTTGAAGATCTCTACTCCACCTACTCGCCTGTCCGAGACTTTGAACTGTGGGTCGTCAGCGCCAGCGAAAAACTTCATCTAGAGTCTTATCTCTGGCGCTGGCCCCTGGTCGGGTCCGTTCCCTACAAAGGTTTCTTCTCGAAAGAGGCCGCCCAGAAGGAGATGCGGGCTTTAAAAGCCCGGGGCCTCGATGTCAATCTCAGAAGCGTCCCGACCTACAGCACCATCGGCTGGTTTGAGGACCCTGTCCTCCCCCCGATGCTCCGCGCTTCGGAGATCTCTTTCATCGGCCTTCTCATCCATGAGGCGGTCCACGCCACCATCTACCGCCCCGACGACGCAGTCTTTAATGAAGGGGTGGCGGCCTTCATTGAGCGGAAAGGGGTGGAGCTTTTTGTCCGGGAAAAGCACGGGATTTCTTCCGAAACCTATCAGCGCTATCTAAAGAGAGAACGGGGCCAGAGGGCCTTTTTGCAGGTCATCAACTCCCTATTTGAAGAGCTTGGGAGCCTGTATTCGCAGGAGATCCCGGAGGCCGAAAAGCTCAGCCGCCGCCAAGCACTCTTTGATCGATATCTCTCGGCCCACGCCAACCTTCAGAAGAGGGTGGAGGCAGAGCAGCGTAAGGCGGGAGAGGGTGTGGACCTGAACAACGCTTTTCTCCTCTCTTATCGGATCTATTTTGAAGAGGAGGAGAAGTTCGAGCGCCTCTACCGGGCCACGGGGAATGACCTCAAGCTCACACTCAAGCTTCTTACATCCCTGGGCCGAAGGGAAGGGGACCCCTTTGTTCTCATCGAAGAAGTCCTGGCAGAGCTTGCGGGAAACCCCGTGAGATGAACAGAAACGGTTTTGCCTTTCTCAACTTTTGGTAGAACGTTCTCCCCATGTAAAGACATGCAGGGAGAAGCGCATGATCAGGGCGTCGGGTTGATTTTTCCCCTTAATGTGCCATATATTTTAGGGAGTTATGAGGAGGGGGAAGCCCTTGTTGAAACGAAGGCCTAAAAAACTCGCGATCTGGGGTGGAGGACTCTTCGTTGCAGGAGCGCTTCTCGTCGGGACCATCCCGGGTTTGGTCCTGGCGCGATCCCTCTCAGTGACGAAAATTCTGGCTGAGACCCACCCCGATTCCACCCGGATCGTCATCCATGTAAGCGGTCCGACCTCCTATCGCCACGACCGACTCCATGACCCTGAGCGACTCTATGTGGACGTCCATGGGAGTGTGCTGAGGCTTCAAACGCCCGGGGACATTCCTAGTCACAGCAGTCACCTAAAGCGGATCCGAACAGCTCAAAACAGCCCCTCCGTTGTCCGGGTGGTCCTCGACCTGAAGAAAAACCCGGGCTATCGGGTCTTCACGCTGGCCAATCCTTTTCGGATCGTGGTGGAGATCCAGGGGGGTTCACCCAACGGGGAGGGGAGGGTCGATCCCCTTGAACTCACATTGGTCGAACGTTTTAAACGGGGCCTCGGCAGGATTGTCATCGACCCGGGACATGGGGGGAAAGACCCAGGGGCCATCGGGGTGACGGGTCTCGAGGAGAAAAAGGTGGCCTTGGATATCGCAAGACGCCTCGCCCCCATCCTTCGCAAAGCGCTTCGAGCGACTGTCTTTCTCACCCGGGAGAAAGACGTGTTTCTCTCCCTGGAGGCCCGCACCGCTTTTGCCAATGCCAAGAAGGCCGATCTTTTCATCTCCATCCACGCGAATTCAAGCCCTCGGTCCAAAGTCAGAGGCATTGAGACTTTCATTCTCCGGGAGGCCTCGAGCCGGGATGCGCTGGAGACCGCTGCCCGTGAGAACAACGTTTCCATTAAAAAGCTCTCAGACCTTCAGATCATCCTGAGTGACTTGATGCTGCGCTCCAAGGCTGACGAGTCCCTGTTCCTGGCCCGGGCGGTTCATAACGCCTTGCTGATCTCCGTCAGGACGCGGTCCCCGAAGTCGCAGGATCTCGGCATCCGGCAGGCGCCCTTTTACGTTCTCCTCGGGGCTGAGATGCCGAGTATTCTCGTGGAGACAGGCTTTCTCTCCAACCGAAAGGACGAGAGGCAGATACGCTCGGCCCGCTATCGAAAGGCTCTTGCTTTGGCCATCGCCCAAGGCGTGAAAGATTTCGTCACTGGGGCTCCCATTACTGCCCAGGCCCGCTGAGATCCTCTTAGGGGAACCCGTCCACCCCATTTCGGATTGTCACCATGCCCCCCTTGGTTGCCATTGTGGGCCGACCCAACGTGGGAAAGTCCACCCTCTTCAACCGTCTCGTAGGAGGCCGAGGGGCCATCGTCGAGCCAACCCCCGGCGTGACCCGGGACTACCACTACGGGGACGCCTCTTGGTCGGGGCGGGACTTTCTGGTAGTGGACACCGGCGGGATCGGCCTTGACTTGACGACCGATCTGGCCCGTTCAGTGGCCCACCAGACGACCATGGCCATCGAGATCGCGGACCTCATCCTTTTCCTGGTGGACGGGCGGGCAGGGGTGACAGAGGCCGACAAAGAGGTGGCCCAGTCCTTGCGCGGCGCCGCCAAACCCATCGCCCTGATCGTGAACAAGATAGATGGCTCGGGACAGGACCCCGATGTTGCTGAGTTCTATCGTCTTGGCATCGAACCGATTTACGCCGTTTCAGCAGAGCATGGCCGCGATGTGGGAGATTTGCTGGACGCCATCGTAGAGCTCCTACCCCCTTCCCCCTCGCCGGAGACCCCCGGGGAGGCCCCGGTGGCAGTGGCGGTGGCGGGGCGACCCAACGTGGGGAAGTCCTCCCTGGTGAACCGACTCTTGGGAGAGGAACGCGTCATCGTGAACCCAGAGCCCGGGACGACGCGAGACGCCATTGACACCCCTTTGAGAGTGCAGGGGCGGGACTATCTCCTCATCGATACGGCGGGGATCCGGCGAAAGGGAAAGCTGCGCCTCCCTGTGGAGCGTTATAGCGTCCTATCGGCCCTCAAGAGTTTCTCGCGCGCCGATGTGGTTCTCCTCTTGCTGGACGCTATCGAGGGACTGGCGGTGCAAGACGCCCGGATCGCAGGCTACGCCGCCTCGTCCGGAGCGGGCCTCGTCCTGGTGGTGAACAAGTGGGACGCAGTCCCTGAAGCGCGCAAGGATGTCCGGATCTGGACGGAGGAGCTTCGAGACCGGTTGAGGCACGTCAGCTTCGCACCCATCCTCACCCTCTCAGCCCTGACAGGCCAGCGGGTCTCCCGCCTCTTCCCCCTCATCGACCGGGTGGCGGCCGAGCGCTCCAAGCGCCTCCCCCCGGCCGAAGTGAGCGAGGCCCTGGAAGAGATTTTCTTTCGCCACCCGCCCCCCCTCGCGGGCCGGCGTCCTATGCGATTCTATTCGGGGAAGCAGATTGGGGTCCGTCCTCCCACCTTCCTCTTCTCGGTAAACCGGCCCGAGGCGGTTCATTTCTCTTATGAGCGCTATCTCGCGAATCAGCTCCGCCGGCGTTTTGGGTTTGAGGGAGCCCCGCTTCGTCTGGTCTTTCGCACACGCCGGAGATCCCCTTCGCGAAGAGGAGGCCCCACCCGGGGCGCGCCTTGACAAGGGATCGGTGCCCTTGCTAGAGTCAAACCATCTCTGTTATCCCGAGGGGATGCCTGTGCATGAAGGCCTATGATGTCCAGCATCTTCGCAACGTAGGTCTCATTGGCCAGGGCGGGGCTGGGAAGACTTCCCTGGCGGAGGCCATGCTTTTTGACGCCGGCGCCACCCAACGCCTGGGAAAGGTGTCGAACGGTTCCTCCATCTTCGACTACGACCCCGACGAAGTCACGCGTCAGAAAAGCCTCAACGCGATGCTGGGGTTTTGCGAGTGGAAGAACCAGAAAATCAACATCGTGGACACCCCTGGCTACGCCAACTTCGCTGCCGACACTCAGGGTTGCATGCGGGTCCTGGAGGGGGCCATCGTCCTGCTGGACGTCTCGGCTGGCCTGAAGGTCCAGACGGAGAAGGTGTGGAAGTGGGCCGACGATGCCCAGGTGCGCCGCCTTATTTTTCTAAACCAGATGGATGAGGAGCGGGCGGACTTCGAGGGCACCCTGGATCAGGCCGCTCAAGTCCTCAGCCCAAAGCCCGTCGCGATCCAGATCCCCATCGGCAAGGGTCCGGACTTTCGTGGTGTGGTGGACCTTCTGGACCAGAAGGCCTGGTTGTTTGCCAGCGACGGCAGCGGGAAGATGGAGGGAGGGGAGGTCCCGGCAGAGCTCCAGAAGAAGGTTGGGGAGGCGCGGGAGAATCTTATCGAACTCATTGCGGAGACCGACGACAAGCTCCTGGAAAACTATCTGGAGACCGGGGAGCTGCCAGTCGAAGAGGCCAGACAAGCGATGGCGGTGGGCGTCCGGGCGGGGAAACTGGTTCCCGCGCTCTGCGGATCAGCTGTGAATAATATGGGTGTCCAGCCTCTCCTTGATGCCATCTCGGCCTTTCTCCCATCGCCGCTGGAACGCCCCCCGGTGGAGGGCACGTCCCTGGACGGAGACAAAACCTCACGGGCCGAACCCAAGCCTGATGCCCCTTTGGTTGCCCAAGTCTTCAAGACTCTCTCTGACCCTTACGCCGGCCGGCTGACCTTCTTTCGGGTTTTCTCTGGGACCCTCCGCGCGGACTCCACCATTTACAATTCGGCCCAGAAGGAAAAAGAGCGCGTGGGGCAGCTCTTTTTCATCCAGGGCAAGGAACAAAAGCCCGCCCCGACCATCTCGGCTGGGGACTTTGGGGCCGTAGCCAAGCTGAAGATCACCAAGACGGGGGACACCCTTTGCGATGAAAAGACACCCATGCTCTTGCCCCCCATCCCATTCCCCTCACCCGTCCTCTCCTTGGCTATCGTTCCCAAGGCCAAAGGGGACGAGGAAAAGGTGGGCCTGGCCCTTGGCCGACTGGTGGAGGAGAACCCAACCCTTCAGGTGGGCCGGGATCTCCAAACGAATGAGATGATTATCTCCGGGATGGGGGATCTGCACCTGGAGGTCATGGTAGAATGGATGAAGCGCAAGTTCGGCGTTGAGGTGGAAGCCAAGACTCCTCGGGTCCCTTACAAGGAGACCGTCCGCTCGTCCGCCAAGGCCCAGGGAAAATACAAGAAGCAGACGGGGGGGCGGGGTCAGTACGGCGATGCCTGGATTGAGATCAAAGCCTTGCCTCACGGTCAGGGTTTCGAGTTTGTCAACAAGATCGTGGGCGGCGCGATCCCGAGGCAGTACATTCCGGCTGTAGAAAAAGGGATCGTTGAGGCCATGGGGTCAGGCCCCCTGGCTGGCTACCCAGTTGTGGATCTGAGGGCCACCCTCTACGATGGGACCTTCCACGCCGTCGATTCCTCCGAAATGGCGTTCAAGATCGCCGGCTCTCTCGGGTTTAAAAAGGCGTTTCAAGAGGCCAAGCCGATCCTCCTTGAGCCCGTCATGAACATAGAGGTGGAAGTCCAGGACGAACTGGTGGGGGACGCCATCGGAGACCTGAACTCCAGGCGGGGGAAGGTGCTGGGGGTCCGTTCAGCCTTCCGTTCTCAGGTGGTTTCGGCCCAGGTCCCCATGGTTGAAGTCCTCACCTACGCCTCGACCCTTCGGTCCATGACGGCCGACCGGGGGAGCTTCTCTATGGAGTTCTCCCATTACGAAGAGGTTCCAAGCCAGCTGGCCGAGAAACTGATCTCCCAGAGCGCCAAGGAATCCTAAGACCTATGAGAAACCTACAGGACGAAGTCTCGGAGGACGGGGTGGCAAAGGAGACCATTCCCGACAAGCTCTTCTTTAAGATCGGGGAAGTGGCCGATCTGGCCAGGACCAGACCCCACGTGCTTCGCTACTGGGAGTCGGAGTTCAAAGTCCTCAAGCCTGTCAAGAATGCCTCAGCGCAACGCGTGTACAGGCGAAAGGATGTCGAGCTGGTCTTGGAGATTAAGCGGCTCCTCTACGAGGAGCAGTACACCATCTCAGGGGCCAAAAAGAAGCTTTCCACCCGCAGGAGTTCTACGAAAGCGGATGAACCGCATCAAGGGAAAGGCGCGCGCCCCAGAGGTGCTGATAGGACCCGCCTCGACAAGCTCCTGAAGGAGATCGAAGAGGACCTTTCTTCCCTCCTAAACCACCTGGGGCCGCCCCCTTGAGTCCCGTCGTAGCCCTTTTGAATCCCTTGACGGAAATCCTGGCGGGTGCTAAGAAAGAATTAGAGGTTTTAGATCGGGGCGTAGCGCAGCCTGGTAGCGCACCTGAATGGGGTTCAGGTGGTCAGGAGTTCAAATCTCCTCGCCCCGACCATTTTTCCCAATAACTTAAGGTTATTTTCCCTACAAAAACAGGAGAGTTTCTATAAATTAGTTCCATATAGGCTCCAATAAGCGCGCGCTAAGGGTTCCTTATGGCAGATTCGGGGCCTGGGATCTCAGGAATCTGACCTCCAGCGCCGGATGCCTTACTGCCCAGGGCGCAGGCTGGGAATTCATCCCCATGGGCTGGACTTCAGGTAATTCCGGCCCTAACTGAAAGCGTGGTACCACTCCTGGGGGCAGGTCAGTCGTCTCCTATTTGACAATAATCTTTTCCCTGATGTCTCAGGCCTTGAATGTGAGAAGTCCAAAGGCACCCTGCCGGACAAGCTCTATCAGAAATGGCTGCGGGGCGAGATCAATCTTATAACTTCCACTGCGCAAATGGCTGCGGTAGCTGCGGTTCTCGCCCGGCCTCGTCTGAAAAAGTTTCTCGGCACTGATGAAGCGGAGAGCCTTGTCGAAAACGTCGGCACACGCGCCCTTATCCTTGACGAACTGCCCGGTGTGAACAAGGCCCCCTTGGCCCGGAAAAGGCCCTTATAGACCGTCGCAATTACCAATAGGAGGAACGCCTGCGGGGCTGGGGCGCGCTGACCGCACCTCCTCTCGAATCGTGTCGGCGCATCTGAGCAATCTCTGTGCGACGCTATCTTCATGCAGTAACCCATATCGCGAATCCTATGCCTTATTCGTCCAGGATATCCTTCAACGTCTTGCCGGGCTGCGGTTTGTCCACCTGTGTCATAAACTCCGGATGGGTGAACAGAGGGTTGCCAGACGACCAGAGTTCCAGGCTTTCGGCGTGTTCCTCGAAATACTCCGGATCGGTGGTCACCCGCAGGCGCTCAGTCATGCCAGGGGCTAGCAGGCCGTATTCCCGGCTTCCCATGGGCTGGACATCGGTTCCCGCCGGCAGCAGGTTAGATAACCCGATCATTCTGTCGAGATCCTCCATGGTGACCGATGACGGCGCTCGCTCCGGCATGGCGAGGTCTTCATCCGTTACCGCATCGATATCGAAACCTCGCCCCTCGGCCGCCCGTGCCTGTTGCTCGATGGCATCGATGGCATTGGCGCGGCTCCGATCATCCCGGGTCTCCCCAGATAGCACGGTTTTAGAAATCATCCGGGGCAATTGCGCCAGAATCGGCTGCAAGCGCCCGACCACGGATTCGAATAGGCCGATGCGCTCCCGGAGTGCCCGGTAAACGTCCGCTTCGACCGTGTCTTCATAGTGCAGATTGATGATTCGGATGGTCTCATTCTGCTGGCCGAGACGATCGATGCGACCGATGCGCTGCTCCACCCGCATGGGGTTCCACGGCATGTCGTAGTTGATCAGGGCGCCGCAGAACTGGAAATTAAGACCCTCGGCGGCGGCATCCGTACACAACAGAATATCGGCTTCACCGTCACGGAACCGCCGTTTGGCATCGTCTCGGCTGATCCGCTGCCAAGAGCCGTCGCTGGAGGGTATTTCTCCGCCGCGTCCCGAGAAGCACATCAGCCTTTGATCGGTGTCCTTCAGGATTTCCCCGCGCAGAAAATCCATGGTATCGGTGTACTGGGTGAAGACCATCGCCTGGCGGTAGCCATCCTGACGCAATTCGGCAAGGCTGCTCTTCAGGCTTCCAAGCTTGCTGTCCGGCGGCAGTTGGCCGATACGGGCAAGAAGGCTTTCGATGTCGGCCTCCTCTTCAGCGGCGAGAGCCTCACGCTCCAGCACTTCCACTTCATCCGCATCCAGGATTTCATCCATGGTTTCATCGTCCGGCGCATCTTCGTCGAGCCCCACCCATTGCACCATGCCACCGGCTGCAATGGCGTCGAGGTGCCTCTGGAGAGTCTTGCGCAAGGCACTGAAGCTACTGGCGAGGCGCCGCCGGTAGATGGTCATGACGAACCCCACCGCCGTGCGCTCCTTGGCGCTGGCCTGGTTGTAGGTGCTGGCGATGTAATCCTCGACCGCGTCATAGATCGACCGCTCTTCCAGCGTCATCTCGAGAAAGCGATCCTCGACCCGCCGGTCGGCGATCGGCGTGGTCAACAGGCCCACCTTGAAATACCGCCGCAGCAGTTCGCGGGTGTGCCGTGAGACCAACCGCCGGATCGGCGTGTTTGCCCGCATGATCTGGATCGCTGCCCGGCGCTCCGGCGTTTCCAATTGACGGCGCGGGATGCTGGCGTCGTCACGTAATGCTCGAAGAACCTTGCCGGCCTTCAGGGGCGACAGGTCGGCGAGGCATTGCGCGTCTTCTTGCATAACCTCGCCATAGTGTTGTTCAACCGACTGAAATAGCCGGGCCATACGGTCTAACGCATCCGATGACGGATTCGGCTGTTCAATGTCGTCAAAAAAGCCGAGAAACGCCCAGGCGGTCCACTCCGGCGGCAGGCCGAGCAGATTAAGCAGGTCCCAGACCTCGATGGGATGGACCTGCATCGGTGTTGCCGTCAGCAACACCAGCCCTTTAGTGCGGTCCTTCAGTCCCTGCATCAGGCGGAGAAGCGCATTCAGGCCGCCTTCCTGCGGGCTTCCCGCAGCCCGTCGCCGGGCATGATGGGCTTCGTCGAGCACCACCAGATCCCAGGGTTCGGCTTCCTCCAGAAGCCCTCCCGCCCGGTCGCTCCGGCGCATCAGGTGGCTTGATGTAATCACCACAGGTTCATGATGCCATCGGTCGCGGGCGACCAGGCGCTCGTTCCGCCCACGACACGCCGGGGAGGGATACCAAACCAGCTTGCGGCCATCGTAGATCGGCCAATTGAGATTGAACTTCTCGCGGAGTTCGATCTGCCATTGTTTGAGGACGGCCTTGGGCGCCAGGATCAGGACCCGCCTGGCGAGTCCGGCAAGCCACGCCTGGCGGAGCAAAAGGCCCGCCTCGATGGTCTTGCCGAGGCCGACCTCGTCGGCGATCAGAAGCCTGGGCGGCCAATCGCGGTAGAGGCGCTCAAAAGCCTTCACCTGGTGCGGCCAGGGGGTGACCGCCGAGGTCATTTCTCCTACACGCTCGCCTCCGTCCGGTAATGAGGGCGCATGCTGGATGAAAGACCAGACGCGGCTTCTGAGATCGCCAGGTTGCAGCGCTGGCGGTATTTCGGGCTCCTTCGCCTCGGGCTCCGGCTTCTCCGGTGAAAGCTTTGCGGGTTTCTTCTCAGGCTCCTCCTTGAGGCGGGCGGGCTTATCGCTTGCCGGCATGAACCGCATCAGGTCTTGGCGCGCGGCATCGGGCACGTCGAGCACGATCACGCGCTGCGCCTTGTTGGCCCAGATGCGCGCGAAGTTGGCCTCCTCATCGCCGACCCGCCTGGGTTCCGGACCCCAGTTCGTATAAACGCTGATGCTCTCCCAGTTGTACCGCCAGCCGGCGGCGGTCTCGTTGAGGCTGCCGGTCCAGGCTATCTTGTCGCCGCCACGGTCCTCGATGATGCCGGCCTTCTCGTGAAAGATGCCATCCGCCGGGATCGGCTTGTTATTGGCGTCGCAGGGGACGGCCACCTTCACATCCAGATGGCCGCGCGCGATCATCCAGGCCAGCAGTTCCAGCGCGTCGGAAGAGGCCGGGTCTGGTGGAGCCAGGGGAAAGCTTGTCAAATGCCGTTCGACGAGAACGCAAAGCTGCTCGCCTTTCTCTATCGCCTCGATCTCGGGCGGTTCCAGGGTGCAGCCGACGACAAGCCGCATGCGGCCGCCGTTTCGGACCAGCCCTTCGATGCCGCGCGCCGCCAGCGTCAGGGCGCGGGCATTGAAGTATCCGGTCAGCCGGTCGTAGCGCTCGGCGTCCTCCAGCGCGGGGACGTAGAACAGCTTGACGAGATCGCCGTCATCGGGGGTGTATTTGAGGTTCCATGTGCGATCGCCGAGCATGGTCAGGCATCATCGTCCTGCCAGAGCCTGATCTGCTCCGGCTTGTCGATCTTGTCGCCGTAGGCGAGACGGGCGAGGCTGTAGAGGGCCTCGAAGTCGCTTCCCGAAGCCGCCGCATCGCCTTCGAGTTCAATGCCGGTAAAAATGCCGGTAAAGGCCTTGGAAACCGGCAGAATCTCAAGGACGGCCTCAAGGGCCGCGAAGAAGCGTGGATCCTGGTCCACCCGCGTGTTGGCGAGCATTTTCTGAGCGGCGGCGAGGGATCGGACGCACGCCGTGTTGGCCGTGTGATGAACGGCGTCGATCATGCCGCGCGAGCCGTCGGCCGGCCCCAGCGCCCCCTTGGCGGTGCGGCGCGCGCTGTCCCACAAAAGGATATCGCTACCCTTCTTTTCCGCGATCCTGCCGACGATGTCGCTGTCGAGATCGATACCGACGGCGCGGGCGAGTCTCAGCGCTTCGTCGTAGGAAAACATCGGCGCCTTGAAGGCGTCCCAGGCAAGCACGAAGAAGGCGGTGGCCGGATCGAGATCGGCATCCGCCTTCAAATGGGTCAGTTGCTCCAGACGCCAGCGTTTGACCTCGCGCCGGGCCGCGTCCAGCGCATCCTTTGGCGTCGTGGCATAGGGGTTCCATTCCTCCTCAAACAGCGACTGCTGGTTCCGCCGCCGGCGTTCCTCCGGTATCTCTCGCGGCGTACCGCGTTTCAACGGCCAGTGGCGCGAGAATTCCTCCAGAGCGGGGCCGAAGGAGGCAAGATACAGATCGACTCCGGCAATGCCCGCGTCCTGAAATTCCTTGACCCGCGTCCTCACCGCCTGGGCGACCCGCGGTTCCACGTCCTCCCAATAGAGCTCCTGTTCGGCCTCGAAATCGCCGATGCGCGGGCGGCAAACCAGAAAGATGGTGCTGTTGGCCGCCGCCTTGTTCCTGATGTGCAGGCTGCCTTCGGCCTCGGTGTTGATCGGCCATGACGCGGTGATGGCGAAACCCGCCTCCATCAGCCCCTTGGTGAGCGCGTCCCAGGCGCCGGTCGCCTTGTGCGTGAACATCAGGGTCATCACGCCCTCGGGCTTCAGGGTGCGGCGGCATTCGGCAAAAATGGACGCCATCCGTCCTGCATAGTCCCGCCCCGCAAGCGCCTTCGCGCCCTTCTGGCCTCGGAACCTCGCCGGATTGGCGACGGCCTCGTTGTCCTTGTCGGTCAGGTGACGGCGGAACAGGTCGGGGAAGACATGGCCGGCGGTGCGCTTGAGCCAGACATAGAAGAAATCCGACAGCTCGGCGTACATGACGTTGTCGTAATAGGGCGGGTCCATGACCACCGCGTCGATGCTGCCGTCCTCGATATGGTCGAGGCTGTCGCCCGGCTTGCAGGTGATGGTGATCGGCGGCGAGGTGTATTCCGCCGCGTCGGCGCCGTTGAACAGATCGCCGGCGCCATTCGCTTCGGGGCGAATCAGCGCGACAAGCTCGTCGATGCATTTGGCAATCTGTTTGATGGCCCAGTCATAGCCCACGCCAGAGATGAGGGGCGCCATCTCCGCGCAGGACCACTTGAACGAGAAGTCGTGGCGATCGAACGTATTGACCATAACCTCACGGCCGACATGCCAACGGGTCATGCGGGAGTTGTAGTCTCGTAGCTTGTCGAGCGATAACGCTAAGTAGCCGTATGCTGCCCGACGAACCTCGGTCAACTTGCCATCCGCTCGGTCAGCGTCGAGCATTTCGCGGAAGACCTTAACGCTCGTGCCGTGACAAAGCAGTTGGCGCGGCGAAAACAGGTCGCGCCACAGCGGCATGCCGTATTGGATGGGGCGGTCGTCGTTGCTTATTTCGGGAAACCTCTCGCTCGGCACGATGTCCAGTGCTTCCCACTCGGGCAGTTTCTCGGCAAGCCTCGCCTGGATTTCGGCGCTGTTGTCGTCCTCGCGTCGCGGCGCGCGGTAGCCGCGTATCCATTTGTCTTTGCCCCGCTTACCGGATTTGAGGATCTTTTCGACGCGCTTCTTGTAGGCGACCGCAAAGAGTTGCTCGCCCATTTGACCAGCCTGGGCTTGGCGCTTGATTTCGTTGCCGTCGATGACGCGACCGCAATCCGAGTAAAGGCATGTGCCGTCGCCGCGCGACACCGTGCCGGACGATTATTCCCTGGCGGATTTGACGATCTCGAATGAGCAGATCCGGCCATCGGAACCTGGGCCGGAACGAAGTTCGGGTTTGAGCCTGACCCCGGTCCCGTCGGGAGCGAGACGCCAGTTCGGCGATAGCGGCACAAGACCGTCGCAATAGGGACAGGTTATGGTGCGCGCCCAGATGAAATTCGTGGATATGGCGTCTCGATTTTCTTCCGTTGGAAAACACGGTGCGAGGCGCTCTTCTCTCGTGCGAATGAAGCGCTCCGACAAATGTTCAAATTCGGACTTGAGATTACCGCCGTATCGTGAAGGCCACTCGACAGTTGCGCGCATTATTAGCGTGGACACCGGGTTGAGATCATTCGCAGCAGCTTCGGTGCCGAGCCGCACCACCTCGAAGGGAACGCTTCCACCTCCAGCGGTTGGGTCGAGAATCGTGAAACTCTCCAAGGAGCGACCAAGCGCGGCCATCAACCATTTCTTGTCGTCCGAATCCGGAACGTAACCGAACGCTCGAGGATAGCTGTATGCCTGTCCCTCGAAGCGTTGCCCTCTCCTACGGGCAGCATCAATTCTCCGTCTTGTAGCGACCGGATCCCCATGAATCCCCAGGACATGCATAAACTTTTCCCGGTCGGCATCCGCGGGCAGCAAGGAAGCGAGCACCGCCGCGCGCGACGCCACCAACGGCCGGCGCGCCCACCAGACGTGCAAGCGGTTCGGGGCGGGGAAGGGTGTCATGGGCGTCCGCTCGCGCGTGCTTTCGATACCGAGCGCGGCGCTCGGCATCCAACGTTCTATGAGGCGGGTGTCAGGCATGTGTCTCGTTCCTCGATCATCATCACCGCCTCATCCCTGGGTGATCTTTGGGTCGCCGTCGACGCCGTAAACAAGCTTCCCAAATTCGATGGACCAGGAGAAGTGCAGGCGGAGCGGCATGTGCCGTTCTTTACCGTGCCATCGATTTCTTCGTCACCGATCGACCGATCGGATCGTTGGGGTTCCATGGGGTTGTCGCTTTGCATCGTTTACGCACTGGATTGTCCGGTCATCGATTCGGCTCAGTCAGGAGGAGCCGCAACGCCGCAAGCACCCGGCGTGGATGCTTGCGGTGCATCGCCATGCCAAGCCAATAAGCGGCTTCCTCGTGCCCCATGGCATCAATGCCTCCGGCCACCGCCCGCATGTTGCCGCGGCTGCGCATCGGAGCAAGCGCACGGAACAGTAGCCCCAGCGTCAGCGCCAAGTCTTCCGTCAGCGTATAGCCGTCCTTTCTGTTGTCCACGCCTCGCCCCAGCTTTACGCCGGATTGCGAAAGTCGCCTCAGCACCCGGTGTTCAACTAGTTCGAAGTTGCGGCCGCGGAGCCCAGCGACACGTAGCGGTGATACAACCTGCGGCGTAGCTGTTGTGGGCATCTTCCAAATTTCATGTTCGGTATCGACAGGGCCGTGACGGCGCACCCGCAGTTCGTACCGGGGTGCGGATTCCGGTGTCTCGATCTGGGTGATTCTCTCCAACCGCGCCATCTACGTTTTTACCTCCGCCGTGGCCGACACATAAGCAGCGCCGCTCGCGAACCGGGATAAGCGCTCGGTGAGCTTCTCCGCCGCGTCACCCTGCATGGGAAGACCCTCGGCGTAGGTTAACTGGAAACCCGCCTCGAGATTCTTGGAGCTTGCGTCCCGCAGTTGAGGTTCCAGAAACTCCTTCACCGGTTGCGCGTCCGGGACCGGCCCTCGGAACTCCAACTCGAACGATCCGCCCTCTTGGGTTTCATAACCACCCGTGATTGTGACGCACTTGTCCGCCCCGGATACGGCCCCCACTGCGCCGAGTAGCCGGAAAGCATCGCCGGATTCGAACATGCGGATGGTCAAAATCCCGATGTTCTCGACCTTTTTCGCCCGTGCCTGCTCCCACAACTGGACCAAGGCCTCTTTGAGGACGCCCTCGGCGGTCAACGATCCGGGGGGCTTCACGGTAGGCTGGCCTCGAGGCGGCACCACAACGGAACCCGGCTTCTCACCGGGTTTGACGGTCTCTTCCCCGCCTGGGACCAGCGGCTCGGGGTCCCCCGGCTTTTTCCGGGGCCAGATGCCGGCATTCTTCGCATAGGCCATGGTGAAGATCACGGATTGCTCATCGATCATGATGCCGGCCGCTGGATCGCCCGGCCCGAACAGCAAACCTCCGCGTTGGTAGACGTATTCGCCCTGTTCGATGCCGCGCCGTACGCCGCGAATGAAGAGATCGTCGCCGATCAGGATAGGTAACGCCGGATCGCGGCGGAACTCGTCGCGAAGCGCCAACGTGGTGATTTGACCCTTCTTGAGCGGTGTGCGGTCGCGTACATAAGCAGGCGAGTCCGGCTCGTCCTCGGACAGACGCAACTTGTTCAGTTCGCGCAACGCCCGAACAATCTGTTGCTGGCCCGCTCCGGGCTGATCGGAGGTGGACTGGATGTCAATTGCCGAATGGGCCAGATCGACCTCACTCGCACCGACCCGGTTGCGGGATGGGTAGAAAACATGCCGGTAGCACTGTTGAATTGCGATCGCGAGTTCATGCTCGGACCGGGCTTCCATCTCTCGCACCTGGTCCTGCTGATGCTCCGCCAAATCGGCGAGGCGTTCCGGTTTTTTTAGTTCCTGCAAGGCCAGGCGATGATAGGCTTTGCGGTGCATCTCTTCCTTGCGGGCGTCGTCCGCGACCACGAATACCAAATTGTTTCGAAGGGCCCTCAGAGCCGAACCTTCCGAGCCTTTTCGGGTGTAGATTCGCTCGATCAGTTCAGGCACGTTCTCGACTGATCCACCGATGGTCACGCCGTCATAGGCCAGAACGGCAAGCTTCGGCCGCCCGTCGCTGACCTCGTCGGGAACGTCGAACGGACCCCAGGAAAGGACACCGTCTCAAATGTCTTGCCGCCGAATATCTCGCGGATGCGGTCGTTGAGGTGGGCGCGCGCTTCCCCGGCATCGACGTGGCGTTCCTCGCGCCGGATAATCTGGCGCAGATTGGCCTCGACGAGAAAGCGCATCGGCGCGACGGGGCGGTCGTCAAGGTAGGCGGACTCGGCGATGAACTTCTTGCGCGCTTCCTCGATAAAGCTGATGTCCGTCGTGGGACCCAGGATCGAATAGCGCAACTGCTCGGGCGATATCCCTTTGAGCGGGTCGTTGAAGGCCAACGTGTGAATGAAGATGGTCCGGGCAACGTAGACCGCATAAGGCGGCAGGCCAACGTGATGGCTGGTGTCGATCTCCTCTGCTAGTGCCTTCTTCCCGACCGATCCGGCGGCGACATCGTTGGCAATAGCCGGCAGGTAGGCCGACTGCCCGAGGCGGGTCACGAGTTCCTGGCGAATCGGTTCGTAGCCCGGATCGATATGGTGAAGATGAATCGCAGCCGCATCCCCGGGTTTCTCCTCCCAAAGATGTGAGATGGTTCGGGCCAATAGCCGTAGCATTCCCCGCACCCGCTGAAAATTGCCGAGCGTCGCGGTCTTGCCCGTCAGGGTTTCCAGAACTTCCGGGTGCAGAGGATAACTCGATCGGAAGGTCTCCACGGTCTCGGGCCGGGCGGCATCATCCGCCAGGGACTCCGCGTTGGCTCTCCAAAGCGCCCGGTAGGCATCCGTAACCGCCGGAATTGCCGCCTCGTCAATGGATTTGAACAGGCGGCGGCGGAGCACCTGAACCGTCTCGTCTTCCTCGGTGGGATTCAACAGCGTCGCCTTGCGCGCCGAGACGCTCTCCGCTTCGGCCATGTGATCGGCGATGAACTGGTTTTTTTCGTTATAGGCGTCGGTTGCACGTCCGTCCTTGCCGATCGCCAACGTATAGACGAGGGCGGCCTCAGGCGCGCTTTCGACGGCCTTGAACAACGAGGTCAGGAACGCCGTCAACTGATCGCGGGCATCCTCGAGGTTGCGTACCTTGCGCAGGTAAACCGACAACTCGTCGAGCAGGATTAGGGTCGGCTCGCCGCCGAACAACTCGCGCAGGGTCTCGGCGCCGGGCGCGATGCAGCTTTCGTCGCTCTTGCGCACCCGCTCATACCCATCCTTGCCGGCAAGCGCATAAGCGATCTCCCCCCAGGGAGTGTACGCGAGAAGGCCTTCTTCCATCGTCCGGCCATTGGCCGGATCCGCGTTTTCACCATCGAATGCGGCGATACGGACTCGGCTCTGCGGAAGAAGGGAAGGATCGACAAAATCCGCAATACCCGGCACACCCTGCATGCCACGGGCGGCATGGCACAACGCGATCAGACCATGGGTCTTGCCGCCCCCGTACGAGGTATCGAGCCGGAAAATAGACGCAACTTCACCCCCCGCACCGGTCAGCCGCCGGCACACATTGGCGAGCAGGTTCTTGAGGCCCCTTGTGGGATAGGTGTTGGCGAAGAACCGCGCCGGGTCGAGATATTCCTCATTCCCCTTGCCGATGATGACCTGGGCCAGATCCGCAGCAAAATCGGCCTCGGTAATCGCTCCTTTGAGAACATCCTCGCGTGGCCGGCAGGTTTCGAATATTGTTGGGACCGTCATTGTTTCCGCTCCGCCTGCTCTCCTGAGGTCATCCGGCCCGACCGCGTTCGCTTCGGTCCATGGGTCGATCTCGCTTTTCCTGAACCGCCAGGAGCCCCCCACCTTGAAACCTGGAATCGCTCTCTGGGAAACCAATCGGTAAATCGTACGGGTCTTGACCTTGAGGTATCCGGCCACCTCTCGCACGGTCATGACGTCGGTGTCGATTATAGTTCAATCCGTGTCTCGATCAGGCCTATTTGGATCCGAATGGTAAAATATAGCAAAATTGGCAACGTGGATGACAGCGCGATCCTGTGGATCAGCGAAAAAATCCTTCGCGGCTTCGCGTGCGGGTGGATCGCGAACGTATGCACTAAACCACCATTGAGGTATTGAAATCGCTTATCGATGATCCACCGCTCGATGTGCGCTAAGAAGAAGTGATTCCGCGCGAAGTCGAACAGATTGCGATTTTCCTTTTTCCGTTGCTCTCAGAGACTTGCTATGCGGCGTTCCTCTTCCATTACCCGGGCTCCCGGGCGGGCGCGACGGCTATAGTCCAATCGAGGAGCCGCCCTGCGAAGAGGTCCTTAAGAATGTCTTTGAACCGTTCAGTAAAATCCGCACGGCCGCGACCCCGGTCGTTGTACTCTTTGCTCTGTGGCGCAAAGATCAAGTGAAGACGGGGTTCCAGTTTCTCGGTGTACGGCTCTTCTTGAGCTACCGGCGAAGCGGACGGAAGTGAGTAGCCTGCTGGTGACGTCTAAGCAGATTGGAGTGACCGAACAAACCTGCTACCGATGGCGGAAGGAGTACAGAGGGCTGCGGATGGACCAGGCCAAGCGGTTGAAGAACCTGGAGAAGGAGAATACCCGGCTCAAGAAGCTGGTAGCGGATCTGTCTTTGGACAACCAGATTCTGAAAGAAGTCTCCTCGGGAAACTTCTAGGCCCGGCGAAAAGGAGGCACGCAGTGGAGTGGGTCGGAGAATGATTGGGATCTGAGCGAGTCTCCGAACGCCGGGCCTGTAAAGTACTGGAGCAACCGAGATCGACCCAACGACGAGGTCGGCAAATCTCCGAAGAGGAAGCGCAACTAGTGGCCCGAATGGTGGATCTAGCCAGTCAGTACGGCCGATATGGCTACCGAAGGGTCACGGCCATGCTCCGGGGGGAGGAATAGAAGGGCCTTTCGGCTGTTGACCATCTTGGAGGAATACAGCCGAGAGTGCCTAGCCATTGAAGTCCAAAGACAGATGAAATACCAGGATGTGTTGGATCAGTTAGCGGAGTTGTTCGTGAACCGCGGGGGTACCCCAATACATAGGATCGGACAACGGCTCGGAGTTCACGGCTGGGGCAGTCCGGGACTGGCTCAAGACGGCAGGAGTCAAGACGCTGCATTTCGGCAACGATTTCCTTGATTGGGCGTTGGGTCGCGGCGTCCGTTTGCCCCACACATCGGCTCGGGTTGAGGTTGTAGTCGGTTTCCTTCGCCTGCTCCCGCGTGATGACGGCGATCTCGCCCTCGACCGGCTCGCCCGTAAGAAAAGCCGTTGCGAGGGGACGAATCTCCTCTTCCGGGATGTAGTTCTTGGGCTGGCCCTTGCGCACGCGGCGGTTGGCGTTCAAGAGGATGATCCTGTCCTTCCGCGCCGCCGACTTGCGCTTCGAAAGCACCACGATCACGCCGGCAGCGGGCGTGTTGTAGAAGAGGTTGTCCGGCAGCAGGATCACGCCATCGATCAGGTCATGTTCGACGAACCACTTGCGGATGTTGCGCTCCCTGTCCTCGTGCCTGGCGCCTGATCCGCGCGTCACCGCGCCGGTGTCGATCACCACTGCGGCCCGCCCGCGCTCGTTCAGGCAGGCGAGGGTGTGCTGGAGCCATGCCCAGTCCCCCTTGCCCGTGGTGACGCCGCCTTGGGTGCGGAAGCGGTCGAACGGGTCGTTTGCGAACACCTCCGGGTTGAAGGGCTGGTTCCACATCGGGTTGGCGACCACGATGTTGTGGTGCCGATCTGGCCGGCCGCGGTCTTGAACTTGGGGTTGATCATGGTGTAGCAGCGGGCGATCTCGGCCTCCATGTCGTAGATGATGGCGTTCATGTGGGCGACGGCGTAGCTCTCGGCCTGCAGTTCCTGGCCGCAGAGCTTGAGCGGCACGCGGCTGGTGGGATCGAGCTCGCGGGCGGTGAGCTGGAGCTTGACGAGCAGGCCGGCCGAGCCGCAGGCGTAGTCGTGGCAGTCCTCGCGGGGCTTTGGGCGCATGATGTGGGCCATGAGGAAGCCGACCTGGGTCGGGGTGAAGAACTCACCCGCGCTCTGGCCCGAGCCCTCCGCGAATTTCCGCAGGAGAAACTCGTAGGCGCGGCCCAGGAAATCGGGCTGCACGTCGGCGAGACCGAGTCGGTAGCGCGGATCGGAGAAGGTCTCGACCACTTTTGCGAGCTTCGCCGGGTTGACGTCGCGCTCGCCGTTGCGCTCGGACGCGAAATCGACGAGGTCGATGACGCCCGAGAGCGAGGGGTTCTGCCGGACGACGGCCCGCTTCGCCTTGGTCAGATGCTCGCCGATGTCCCTGGGGCGCGTGCTTCGCCCCTGGCCGTCGAGCGGCCACTCATGGCTTTCGCGACCGCTGATGACGCTCCATCTGGCCTCCGGGGGCAGGTAGAAGCGCAAGAGATCATGGTCGGACTCGGCGATCTCCAGAGCAGTCGCGCGGTGGCCGTACTCCTCGGCGAGACGATCCAGATCCTCGTCGAAGACATCGGAAAGCCGCTTGAGGAACAGGAGCGGCAGCAGGTAATCCTTGAACTTCGCGGCGTCCTTCTCTCCGCGAATGGAGCAGGCCGCGTCCCACAGCATCTGCTCCATGGGTTTTGTCGAGGGAGCGGCCGAGCGCCCGCCACCGCGGCGACGCCGCGTCACCAGCGCCGCCGGCATCGAAGAACGCTCGATATACGCCCCTCTCGAACGCATTCAGGCGCATCATTGGCAGAACGATGGATTTTTCTCCTGTTTTCTTCTCTGTGTCCAGAATGTGTCTCGTGACAATACGGCGTATTAGATGGACGTCAGACGCTAGTTCCTGGGTTCTAAAAGGCGCTTGACAGCCAGGGGGGGGGCTGGTTATCATAAGAAGATATGGACATAAGGGAAGTATCGTTGACGGTCGGGAAAAGCGATTTCGGATTGAGGGAGGAGTCATGTTGAAAAAGGCTGTTTTTACAATGCTAGGTGTGTTCGTGTTTTTGTCCCTGGGCTGGGCACAGCCCGAATACGCCCCCGTTCCCGACGGAGCGAAGGGTCCCGCTATCCCGGAAACGGGTTATTTGGTTTCGGGGATTAGCGACGGGGTTTATTGGGTGACTAACGGAGTCTATCAGGCGCTGATTATCACCACTGGGGAAGGCGTCATTATGGTGGATGCGCCTCCGAATATTGGGCCAAACTTGTCGAAAGCAATCTCAGATGTGACGAGTGAACCAGTCAAATTTTTTATTTATAGCCACGAACACAAAGATCACGTTGGCGCCGCAGCCCTTTTCTCCGAGGACGCAACCTATGTTGCCCATGAGAAAGTGGCAGAACACCTGGCGAGGGCCAACGATCCAAACCGGCCGGTGCCCTCGGTCACTTTTACGGACAAGCACACACTAAAACTGGGGAACAAGAGGGTAGAGCTATCTAATAAAGGGGGAAATCACACGCCCGGAAGCTCCTTTATCCACTTGCCGGAACAGAAGATATTGATGCTGGTTGACGTCGTCTACCCCGGCTGGGTGCCTTTTAAGAGTTTCGGTGAGGCGAAGGATGTGGGAAGGTATATCGAAGCGCACGATCAGATATTGGAGTACGACTTCGAGCACTTCGTCGGAGGACATCTCACTCGCCTGGGCACTCGCCGGGACGTCGAGATCGCAAAAGAGTACGTTTTGGATGTTAAAGCCAACGCTCAAAACGCGATTGAGACCGTTGATTTCTCCGCGATAGCAGGCGAAGTCGGTTTTGAAAACCCGTTCGCCCTGTTCAAGACCTACTTGGACACGGTTGCAGATACGTGCACCAAAGGGACGGTGCCTAAGTGGGTTGATAGATTGGGGGGGACGGATGTCTTTACCTTTGATCACTGCCTCTCGATGCACTTCCATCTGACCATAGACTAGAGAAGGCTCAATTATAGAATTGCCATGGGTTCACAAGCGGGGCTTGCCCTATCTGGCCCAGAGAAATAAGTGGCGACCACTCTGGAGCTCATCTCCATCCGAATGACCTCTTGTCCTGTGGACTCCCTTTATTCATCCAGGACGGCGATGGCCTCGATCTCCACCAGTATGTCCGGGCGAGCGAGAGTCGCCTGGACCGTGGATCGGCTTGGCTTGTTGCTGCCAGGGAAATATTTGGCGTAGACTTCGTTCATGGCCTGGAAGTTTCGTATGTCGGCCAGGAACACGGTGCACTAGACCACGTCTTCCATCATGGCCCCGCCCTCTCATCATGGCCCCGCCCTCTGCGAGGACAGCCTGAACGTTTTTCATCACCTGATCCGTCTGGGCCGGGACGTCACCAAGATCGACCAAATTTCCCCGGGTATCCAGGGGTATCTGGCCGGACGTGAAAACGAACCTTCCTTGCTTGACACCTGGGGAGTAGGGGTTTTTGGGGACAGCGACACTTGAAGGCTGAAGGGGGGGCTTTGGCATCTTCCGTCTCCTATATAGAGTTGAAACCAGGTTGGTTGGAAAATATATCTCCCCGGGGAAAGGCGGATGAGGAGTGTAAGCGATGGGGGTGAAGGGCACAAGGGAGAATCCCTGACGATGGACCCATGCGTTGAGAAAAGAGCGGGGTTTGAAGGTGGGAAGCGAAGGGGTGGCTGAGCGGGCCAAGTGGATAAAGCGGCTTAGCCGACGTCGGCTCCGGATCCCACCCGGGGGGGAGATCCCTGAAAAGGGGAAGGATCCGCAGGCTGCGCGGCGGCTTGGCAAGGGGGAGGCGCGTCGGGCCCTTTACGACCCCGACGAGGCAGAGGACGAGGGAAAATAGTTGGCCGAGGATGGGACGAATCTGGGGGAAGGGGAGGGGCCCCGGAGGACGCAATCGTCTTAGGGCGGATCCGGGCCTCGGGAGGGGCCCGGCGGATCCCGCAACCCATCCGTCTAGCCCATCTCCTTGTGAACCGTCGTCGAGAGATCATCGAAAGGAAAAGGGCGCGTTGAGGGAAGAGATCGAGGGCGCAACTCCCTGAGAGGCTTCTTCAGTGGGGGGGGATTGGAACGAATGACGCTTCGACAGGCCACACTCAGCAACGGCATCCGCTTGGTCACCGAGGCCCGAGAGACAGAGGCCGTCGCCTTTCATATCTACTTTGGCTGCGGAGGCCGACATGAGCCTGACGAAGTGGTCGGTGTGTCCCACGCCCTGGAGCATATGATCTTCAAGGGGACGCCGACGCGGACTCATTTCCAGATTGCCCAAGAGATGGAGGGGGTGGGTGCCTCCATCAACGCCAACACCGGGGCCGAGCGGACCTGCTATCACTTTCTGGCCCCGGCTGAGGTGGTCCCCCAGGTCCTGGAGGTCTACGCTGATGCCGTGAATAACAGCCTCCTTGATGACGCGGAGTGGGAAAAGGAGCGAAAGGTCATCCTGGAGGAGCTCAAGATGTATGAGGATATGCCCCGTGTCTGGGTCAGCGACCGCCTGGGGACCACCATGTTTAATCTTCAGGTCGGCATCATCGGAGACCGCGACACCATCGGGAGCATTGAGATCCACCACATGCGTGAGCTGATGGAGCGTTGGTATCGGCCTGAGAACGCCGTCATCTCCGTGGCAGGCCGAGTCGATCACGACTCTATCCTAGATCTCGTTGAGAAGGCCTTTGGGGAGCGATGGCAAAAAAAAGGTCCCCTTCCAACCCTGCCCAAGCTCCCCGAGAAGAGCCGCCAACGCATGTGCTCGATTGTGCGCCAGACAGACCAGGTGAATCTTGCCATCGGCTTTCGGGCCTACGGCCACACGCACCCAAAGCTTGCGGCGCTTCGACTCCTGAATGACATTCTGGGCGGCAAAATGTCGAGCCGACTCTTTGAAGAGGTCCGCGAGAAAAGAGGTCTGGCCTACAGCGTGGGCTCAAGCGTTGACCCGTTCACAGATACAGGCTACGTTGAGCTGAAAGCGGGGGTTGCCCTTGAGAAGACGGTGGAGGCGAGCCGCGTTATCCTCTCCGAGGCCGCCAGGCTTCGCGAAGAGCTTGTCCCGCAGGAGGAGCTCACGGCAGCCAAGCGCCACCTTCGGGGCCTCATCCTGGTCGAGGAAGAGTCGGCGGAATTTGCGGGTCGAAACGGGTCGACTTGGCTTTTAGAGGGACGGGTCCGCACCGTGGAGGAAGAACTGGCCGAACTGGACCAGGTGGAAGTCGAGGACCTGCAACAGGTTGCCCAAGAGGTCTTTCGAGATGAAGAACTCACCGCTGCCTTCATCGCGGAGAAGGACCTGAGAGAAGATCTGGCGCCGGCCCTCCACATCTAGCAGGGGGCCTTCGCGTTCACGTGCAGGAGAGGAGCAGAATTGGAGATATTTAAGGAAGGGAAGGCTTGTAAAATCCTGTGTGCCCCATAAAGCTCTCCTGGGGAGAAAGGGTTTATGACTTCTCTCGCATCTTTCCGCCGCCGGGCGGCCCGTTGGCTCGTCCTTCCCCTTCTTTTCGCCACCCCGGGGATGGGAGCGTCTGAGGAATCCTCCTGCCCGGGGGGGGCGGCTCATTTCCTTGAAGCGGCCGAAGGCGCCGAGGACCCCGTCGCCCGGCAATCCCTTCTTCAGAAGGCGATTGATCTTTGTCCTGAGGACCCCGAGCCTTATTTACTCCTTGGGCGTCTCTACCAGTCTTTGGACCTTAAGTCCAGGGCCAGGAGGGCTTACGCCGACGCCCTAGGACGGGTGCCGCACCTGCGGGAAATCCTTCGAGAGATGAGCGAGCTTGACCCCGGGAATCAAGGCGACTCCCTTTTGCAGGCCCTCCTCTCTTCCGAGGCCGGAGAGAGAGTGGCGCTTGCTCCCGAGGAGTCGGCCGAGGAATTGCTGGTGAAGGAGCCGACGGATCCCAAGGCGCGATTGACCCTTGCTGAGGAGCTGACGGGCCGGGGTCAAGAGATGTTGACTCAGAATCTGCCCGGTCTCCCCCTCATTCAAAGGGCCGTTGAGCTCGTCCCGGACTATGGAAGGGCGCGTGAGCTCTTGGTGGAACACCACCGGACGCTTGGGGATTACCACTACAACGGTGAGCTGTATGAAAAGGCCTTGGCCCAATACCTCCAGGGCCTTGAGTATGACCCAGAGGATCCTCTTCTTCACCTCCAAGCCGCGGAGAGCTATAGCCGTCTCGAAGGCCGTGAGGAGGACGCCCTGGGTCACTATCGGAAGGCTGACCAGGTATTTGCCGCACGGGTTGAGGAGATGAGTGAAGAAGATCAGACATCTCTACGAGAGCGGATCAAACGCGGCCTGACTCGTCTGGACGATACGCAGCCCGAATACCGTCAGGCCCAGGGGGCCCGCGTTCACACCGAGGGAAGACAATTGCTCGCCCGGGGAGACTACGAGGCGGCCTCCAAGGTCCTGAAGGATGCCATCGGCTGGACCCCTGGAAACGCCCTCATACACTTCGATCTGGCCACCACCCTGAAACAGCTTCCGCCCCACCGGGAGGAGGCCCTGCGTCAGTTTCAGCGGGCCTTGTCCCTCTTCGAGACCCATCCTCCGCCCGAAGCGGTTTCCCGGGTAGACCGGTTCAAGGCGCGAACCCAGCTCGAAATCGACCACCTGTCTGGTCAAACTGGATCCTTGGCCTATATCCTGCGCCAGCTGGCCGTGGGGGCTCAAGCCCGAGCCATCGAGATAGGGCTCTTCGTTCTCTCCTTCGGGGCCATCGCGGCCTACCTTCTGCGGGCGGGGATCCGCTTCAGCGATGGAGGAGGCGCTGATGCCCCCGATGCCGAGGTGACCGAGACCGATCCCACCCAATAGACGCGCAGAGGACCCGGAAGGGGGATTGAGAGGCTAAGGTTACCACCCAGCAGTCATTCTCCCAGCGGTCGAACCTCCAGATTCGGTCAAAGACATAGACGTGCTTGACCTCGTAGGTGCCCGGCCCGCTTCGGCGGGCGAGCCAGTCGTAGGAACGGGCGTCGACGTTGTAGGCCGAGGCGGTGAGGTTCGTAGGCAGGTGGAGCTGGACGATCTCAATGGCCCGGGTGCGCTCCCGGGCCTCTTGAAGGTTCTTCCACCAGCAGGTCCCCCCGATTACAAGGAGGGCGGTGGTGAGAAGACCCAGCCCCATGAGGAGTCCAGGACCGCGTGTCCGGGCGATTTTTGCCTCCCCCGACATGGCTCAAAAACGATGCTTTCGAAGCAGGATGGCCCAGAGATACCAACGAAAGTAGCTGCGGGCCACACGGAATATTCGAAAGCTGGATGTTCCAAGTGTCCGACCTCGCCAGACGGTCGGAACCTCTGTGATGCGGTAGCCCTTCAAAAAGGCCTTGACGCAGATCTCCAGGGATGAAGCGAAGCCCGCCTCCTCCAAGGGGGTTCCGGTCAGGACTTGGGTTCGGTACATTTTAAATGCGTTGCTCACGTCGTGCGTGGGAATTCCCGTAAGACGCTTGAGAGAGCCACAGACGAAGCGCGAAAATACCCCTTGAAGCCACGGCCCCCCCAGGCGCTCGCCTCCCGGCATGTATCGAGAGGCACAAACGACATCATAACCCTGCTCGATTTTCTCATACATCTTCTCAATTGTGCGAGGGTCATCGGCCGCGTCTGCCATCAGCACCACGGTGACCGGCGTGTGCACCTCCTCGAATCCCGACCGCAGGGCGTTGGTGATCCCGCGGGGCCGCTGGCTTGAGACAAGCCGCAGGTGGGGATACCGGGCCGACATCTGACGGACAACCTGGGCGGTCCCGTCATCAGAGCTGTCGTCCACGACGATCACCGCATGGGGAAGGCCCAGGGCCCCCTCCAGGGATTCCAGGGTCTCTCCAATCGTCTCCTCCTCGTTGAGCGCCGGGATGACGACGGTGAGCTTGGGATCTTCAGGCACCATACCCCCCTTCACAAAAGGCAGTCGCCCCTTCACCCCGCCGGTCTGAGGGGTGGGGACAGGGAAATTTTAATTCATTGTTTGGGAAAGAGAAGAAAATTGAGAAAAAAGCCCCTCTTCAAAAGAAGAGAGGCAGCGCAGGCGAGCCCACAGTGTTCCCTTCCGAAGGGCAACGCGCCCTTCCTTCGGCAGCCATTGGCAGAGCCGGGGCAAAAAGCCCTCGGTGTCCTGGGTAGGTGCCGTTTGCGCTGGCCGCCGTCCGATTCCCTTCAGCCTATCTTCCTGTGTTATGTGCCTGCCAACGAAAGACTCGCCTGCGCCTCTCCCACAAAATCACCGATTGGACCAAAAGGGGGCAAACCCAACATCTTGTACCCTACTATGCAGTAAAAGGCTAAATATTGGGCTTGTCAAGAGAAATATGGGGTGTGATCTGTCAGAAGACGCCAGAGGCGACGGGAGGGAATTTTTTCCTTGACAGGCCAGTTAGGCCACGATATGTTCTGCGCCAGTTACATAGTTTTGTAAGCTAAACATAAGTTCCTTTTGGGTTCTCCCCTATGCTGACGTTTCAAATCAAAAAAGAGTTCTCTTTCACACCGAGTGAGCAGCACTACCTGCGGGCGATATACGAGCTCCAGGAGGAACAGGGGTACGCCCGGGTCACGGATGTCGCTCGCAAGCTCAACATCGGCAAAGGGGCCGTCTCTTTGGCCCTGAAAGGGTTGGTCGAGCGCGATCTGATTCGCCACCCCCACTACCAGGTCATCGAGCTCTTGCCCCAGGGGGAAATGGCGGCCAAGCAGGTGATGAGCCGGTTTGCTGTCCTCAAACATTTCCTTGAACGGGTCCTGGGCATCAAAAAGAACATGGCTTACGTCGACGCCTGTCTGATGGAGCATTTCATCAGTGGCGAGACGGTGGATCGCCTGATTGACCTCATTCGTTTCTTTGAGTTGGAAGACGACCTGGTCCGAGAGGCCGTGCAGCGGTTTCAGGCCTACCGGCGAACCTGCGAGAGCACAGAGAATTGTCCGATCTGTGAGTTCAGCTGCGAGGTGGCCCTTCCCGAACTGGAGAATTCAGCTGCGGACCAGGGGACAGGCCACACGGTGAGGTGATATCAAGGCTAAAAGTTTCCAAAGGGAGCCTTTGGCCTGTTTCCAATTCCTGACCATTTTTCAGCCCTATCGAGGCCGCAAGGAAGCCCGCCAAGGAAGGAAAAAAATCTCTTTCCTGGCTTTTTCATGAGTGAGAGGCAGACATCCGTCAAGCCTCCACCTCATTGAGGAGAGAAAGAATTGAGGAGAAAAAGACTGATGGCACTGCTTAGATCTCGTGCGAGCGTTTTTCTTGTGATCGCCTGCCTTATTCTCGTCCCGCTTTTCCTTCTTATTGGGTCTTCCTCCTCAGGGGCCCAAGAGCTTGTGGTCTATTCGGGGCGAAAGGAGATCGCCATTAAACCGGTGATCGAGGCCTTTGAGAAGAAGACCGGCATCCGGGTGGCCCTGAAGATCGGAAAAACGGGGGGCTTCATTAATCAACTCATACAGGAGCGCCGCAACCCCCAGGCCGACGTCTTCATCTCGACGACGGCGGGGGCTGTCATATCGATCCTGGACCGGGGTCTCTTCTACCCCTACGTTTCCCCCGCCGCCGGCTCCCTCCCGGATGCCTACAAGAGCCCTGATGGCTTTTGGACGGGGATCTCCGGACGAGCGCGAATCCTGATGTATAACACCCAGCTTATCAAGCCTGAAGAAGTGCCAAGGTCTGTCTTCGATCTAACGGATCCAAAATACCGAGGTCTTGTGGCCATCGCCAGCACTCGCGAGCGGACCACCCTGGGCTGGCTCAGCGCCCTGGTGGACTTCTTGGGCGAGGCAGAAGCCAAGGCCTATGTCGAGAAGCTTCGTGCTAACGGTCTTCACATCCTTCCGGATAACACAGACGTCCGCCGGGGCGTTGGAAATGGGGAGTTCGCACTCGGCCTGACGAATTCCCCCAATTTCTATCTCACCCAGAGAGAGGGGTCTCCCGTCGGGGTCATTTTCCCGGATCAGGGTCCCGGTCAGATGGGGGCCCTCATCAATCCCAACACAGTTTCCATCGTGAGAGGGGCAGGAAATCTCGACGAAGCCAAGCAGTTTGTGGATTTCATCCTTTCCCCCGAGGTGGCTGCAACCCTTGTTCAAAATGCCTTCGAGATCCCCCTTCACCCCGATGTGACCCCCGGGGTTGTCCAAGGTCTCGGGGACTTTAGTCCAGCCGCGGTGAACCAAAGCCGACTGGGATCTCTCGCTGAGCGCACCCTAGAGATTTTCCCCGACTTCTGAGATATCGATGACGCTGGAGACAATCACCAGGAGGCCCTCGCGAGTTCCGACCCGTCGTTATCTCGGCGCCGTCAAGTGGTCTATCCCCGTTGCGGTCCTCCTCGTATTCTTTCTGAGCCCCCTCGCCAATCTCCTCGTGGAGGCCGTTGGCATTAAGTCTCCTGCCCTGGCCGCCCTCTTTCGATCGACCTTGCCCTGGCTCATCCTTCGGACGCTCCTGCTGGCCCTGGCGACCACCCTGGCGGCTGTCTCCTTGGGGCTTCCTCTGGCTTGGTTTACCGTCAGGACCGATGTCCCGGGGCGAAGGCTTTGGAGGTGGCTCGGCGCTCTTCCCCTGGCCATCCCCCCCTATATTGGGGCCCTTGCCTTTCTCAACCTCCTGGGTCCGGGGGGGGGTGTCAATGTCCTCTATCGAGAGGCGACGGGTGCCCCGGGCCTCATCGTCAACCTCTACAGCTTCGGGGGGACGGTCTTTGTCCTATCCCTTTTCACCTATCCCCTTGTCTTCCTCTTCACCGCCTCGGCCCTGGAGAGGAGCCATTCCGCCTTCGAGGAGGTGGCCCGAAGCCTCGGTCACCGCTCGGGAGAGGTCTTCTGGCGGATCACCTTCCCCCTGCTTCGTCCGTCCCTCCTGGCCGGAGGCTTGCTCGTCTTCCTTTATGTCTTGGCGGACTTTGGCGCAGTCTCCGTCCTGCGTCAGCAGACTTTCACGACAGAGATTTTTCATCTCCTGAATACGCGCTTTGATCAGGCGGCAGTCGCGGCCCTCTCCATCATCCTGACGGTCATCACTGTTTCTGTCCTCCTGGCGCAACGTTGGCTCCTCGGGCGGAGAAGCTATGTCCAGATTGAGGGCCGGGCCCGCCCGGCTCGCCCCAATCGCCTCGGACCTTGGAGGCCCATTGCCGCCCTTTATCCAGCGACCCTGATGGCCGTCTCCCTGGGTCTCCCCCTCCTGCTCCTCCTTTTACAGATTGAATCTTGGCCGGGTGCCGCGGCGACCGTCCTGGACCAGGCTGGTTTTCTCTGGGCAAGTGTCTGGACGGCCGCCGTCGCGGCCACGGTGGGAGTCGGCATCGGCCTCTTTGCAGGCTATCTAGCCCTTCGCAGGGCCCGCCAGGGTGGGGCCGCCCTCTTCTGGGGCCTTCAGCTCTGCTACGCCATCCCCGGGACGGTCCTGGGACTCAGCCTTATCCTCCTCTATAACTCTTGGCTGCCCTGGGTCTACGGGACGGCCGTCATGGTGGTGATTGGCTACACGATTCGTTTCATCCCTCAGGCCGTCCAGGGCATCACGGGGGCCCTTCGACAAACCCACCATCAACTGGAGGAGGCGGCCAGGGGGCTTGGGCTTGGGGCCCTGGAGACTGTCCGGCGGGTCGTCATCCCCCTCATCCGCCCCGGTCTTCTGGCCACCTGGGTCCTCGTCTTCATCTCCTCCATGAAGGAGTTGGCGGCCACCCTCCTGTTGCGCCCTGCCGGCTTTGATACGTTGCCCGTGCGCATTTGGATTCACACCATTGAGGCCGATTACTCCAAGGCGTCCACCCTGGCCCTGGTCCTTGTCGCGGTCTCCGCCCTTCCTCTCCTTTTGGTGGAATGGAGGAGGATCACCTGATGGACCTCGCCGCGCCGCTCGGCCTGAAGGACGTGTGACCCTTGTCAACGCCCACCATCAAGGTTGAAGACCTTTCGATGCGCTATGGGGTGCGCGAGCCCTGGGCCGTCTCCGACGTCTCTCTTTTTTTGGAGGAGGGAGAGATCCTGACCCTCCTTGGCCCAAGCGGGTGCGGCAAGACGACCGTGCTCCGCCTCATCGCAGGCTTTGAGGTTCCCGAACGGGGCCGAGTCACCATCGATGGGCATTTGGTGGCGGGGGCGGGGGCCTGGTATCCCCCCGAGCAGAGGGGCGTGGGGATGGTCTTTCAGAACTACGCCCTCTTCCCCCACCTGACAGTGGCAGAGAACGTGGGCTTTGGCCTGCACCTCTGGCCCCTTCCCCTTCGAAGCGCCCGGATCGGTGAAGTCCTGCGCTTGGTGGACCTGCTGGCCCTTCGGGATCGCTATCCCCACGAGCTCTCTGGCGGGCAGCAGCAGCGTATCGCCCTCGCCCGGGCCCTGGCCCCAGGTCCCCTGGTTATCCTCCTCGACGAGCCCTTCAGCAATCTGGACGCCGACATGCGGGTTCAGGTCCGCCAGGAGGTCCGAGACATCCTGCGGCGCTCCAAGATGACGGCCCTTTTTGTGACCCACGAGCAGCAGGAGGCCTTTGAGATCTCAGACCGGATGGCCGTCATGAATAAGGGTCGAATCGAGCAGTTGGACACGCCAGAGAACATCTTCCACAGCCCCGGCACCCCCTTTGTGGCTCGGTTTCTCGGCCAGACCGACCTCGTGCCCGGCGTCGTCCGCGGAGATCGCGTGGAAACAGAGCTTGGCAGCTTCCCCTATTTCACCGACGGCGGGGGCCTCCCCGATGGGATGCGTGTTGAGGCGGTCATCCGGCCGGCCGATGTAGACGTCATCCCCTCCCTGCAGGGAACGGCCACGGTGAGGGGACGCCGCTTTCGGGGCTCAGACAATCTCTACACGCTGATCCTCGCCTCTGGAACGAGAGTCCATAGCGCCGCGCCTTGGGATTTTGTCCTCCCTCTTGGGAGCAAGGTTTCGGTCTCGATGGAGCCCCTTCGGGTGGTCGTGTTTCCGGTGGGCGAGGGGGGGGGGGTGAGAAATAAGGTGCTAGCAAGGAGAGATGGTGCGCCATCCTAAATTTTTGGAAGGAGGAAATATCATGACCCTGAACTTACGAGAATTCCGGACAGTCCTGCACGGGATGGTCTTCGGGGCCATCTACCTCATCGCCTTCGCCGGAGGTTTTGCGGGTCTTTGGAGCCTTCGAAAAGAGTTCATCACGGTGGAAGAATCTCGGTTTTCACACTCGTCCTCCTCATATTGGGCGGGCCCCTGATGTTCCCTCCGATTTTTGAGGCTTTTTAAGGGCACTAGATAGGCGGCGGAATGGATCTTGCGGAGGTACAGCCCCCTGGGGGTGTTTCAAGAGACAGGCACAGGAACAATCTATTTAAAATATAGCTGAATCCGATCAGTGAGCACCCCTGAAAACGTGCAAACCAAAAAGGAGGGTTGTGTCGTGCGACTAAAACGTCACTTGTTAATGGGCCTGGCCATCTGGCTCACCTTGATCTTTGCCGTCGGTGCTTCAAATTCCTTTGCCCAGGAGGCGGACCTTCTGGACATCTTGAAGCGGCGGGGGGTCATCACCGAGGAGGAATTCCAGGAGCTCAAGGGACGACAGGCGGAGAGAGCGGCCCAAAAGAACTTTGAGGTCGGCTTTGATCGGGGCTTTTTCCTGCGTTCCCCGGACAAGCGACATGAGCTCAAGTTCGATGCCCAGATCTTTGAGCATCTCACCGTCCTTCCCGAAGACACAAAGGAGAGCACCACATTCCGACTCCGGCGGGGCCGGGTGACCCTCAGTGGTCATCTCTTCAAAGATATCACCTTCAAGTTGGAATTCGACGGGACCTCAGACCCCGTGGTCGATACGTCCGCTTACATCGGCTATGAGCGGTTCAAGCCGTTCAAGGTCCGCTTCGGCCAGAGGAAAGACCCGTTTGGCGGGGAGAAGACTTATAGCCGGTACAAGCAGTTCTTTATCGAACGCTCCATGATTTCAGACAACCTGACGCCCTCCACGCAGCGCGGGGTCTGGCTCTTGGGCGACCTGTTCAACAAAAAACTCTCTTATGATGTGGGCATCACCAACGGGGCCGGCCGGGCCCAGGACAATAACGACGACAAGGACTACACCGCCCGCCTCGTGTGGCGACCCTTCCGGGATACCGGCATGCAGGACATTTTGCCGTTGGAGATCGGGGGGAACTTCAACATCGGGCACCAGCCTTTTAGCTCCAACGGGGCGCGGACCCGCCTCTTTATGAGGGACAATCGGAAAGTCATCTTCAATGCGAGCACCGAGGGGCTTCGCGTCCGAGGTGGCGGGGACGTTTTTTATAACAAAGATTACAAGCACGGGCGCGTGTCCCTCCTCGGGGAGTTCATCTGGCAGCAGAACGAGCGCGAGGGACCTGTGCTGACCGGGACGGGGACCCTCCCCAAGAACCCGGACTCCGTCATCCGCTACGGCTGGCACCTGACGGGAGGGGCCATGCTCCTTGGGAGCCGCAAGAAGAATGGCCTTGAGTTTGTGGCCAGGGTGGAGCAGATCGACGCGGACGACTCGGGGAACAACGGCGGGGCCGACGAGCTGGTGGGTCAGCAGTTGACGACCTACGGTCTGGGCCTCAACTTCTGGCCTTACTCGCAGCTCCGTTTTTCGGCCAACGGTTTCATCTTTGACTTCGACCGGGCGACAGATCTGACGTCTGCGGACCCCTTTGATCAGGAGGGGACGACCTACGGCGTCATTTTCGCCGCCATGCTGAAGTTCAAAGGGGCTAACTAGAGAGACACGGATTTCCCAGAGGAAGCTAACGTTGGGTAGACTCCGAGCGGTGGATTAGGTATGGAAATGTCGGTTAAGCAATAAAAGCAAGGGCAAATGGCGGATAGCGGACCAGGAGGAGGCAAGGTGACCATGCAGCGCACACCTCTCTGGCGTTGGCGGCTGGATCATCTGTTGACGATTCTCAGGGTGGTGCTCGGTGTCATCTTTATTATCGGGGGAATCAAAATTGCCTTTCCTGCTGATCCGGAGGTGTTCGCGGCAGGTTATGTAGACCCCGCCACGGGCTGGATTGCGCCGGTGTTTGCAGAGAGGATCACGGAAACGCTGGGTATCAGCGTCAGCTTGTTTCTGAAGATCCAGGGAGTCATAGAGATCGTCGTCGGTGGGCTGATGGTGATTGGGCTTTTTGCGCCCTTCACCCCCATCGTCATGGGCCTCATGTTTTGGGCGTTTATCATCGCCAACCCGGTGGTGGGGCCAGTTCGCTTGAACAGGGACATGGCGCTGATGGGGTTCTCTTTCGCCACGGCCCTCGCGGGGGGTGGAATTTTAAGTTTGGACGCAAAATACCGCGGACTCCAATCCAAATTCTCTGAGCGTAGGGACATCATTCTGATTATGATTCGACTGGGTTTGGCTTATGCTTTAGTCACGTCTTCTCTATTTTTCGGTGGCCCCCTGAACACCTCACTGAATACGACCATCCCTCTTTTTCTAGTTTTTGTCATGGGGCTCTTGCTCGCCGTCGGTGTTATCCCCCGATGGGTAGCGGCGGCCGTCTTTATCTGGCTTCTCTTGCCTTTCGGCCAGAGCATCGCCGCGAAAGGGGTCTTCTGGGGACTGGAAGGGGTGAAGAGAGAGTTGGGATTGATGGCCGCTTCCTTTGTCTATTTGATGGCCGGCCCAGACCGATGGGTTTGGCCCAGGCGACGATAATTTCGAGTCCGGCGTCCCCGTCACATCCTTTTGGGCTTCTATCTCGTCTCCTTTCCTAACAGGAGGAAGCGTTGTCCGTTGTCCTGGTTCACGCAGGGGCGGGAAACCAGGAGGTCCCCTCTCATGGAGAACTTTTAGTTCGGGCAGCCCTGGCTGGCTCAAAGGTGATGGCCGAGGGGCCCGAGGCCGCCGTGGTGGCCGCCGTCGAGGTGTTGGAGGACGCCCCGGAGACCAATGCGGGGACCGGCGCTTTCCTCAATCTTCGGGGGGAAGTGGAGATGGACGCGGCCCTCATGATCCCCGGGGATTTTGGGGCCGTGGCGGGCGTGAGGGGGATACGCCATCCGATTCGCCTGGCCTGGGATGTCCTCAGGGAGTCAGGCCATAAGCTCCTGGTGGGGGAGGGGGCAACGGAGTTCGCCCGAGCCCTCGGCTTTGAGCGTTATGACCCCAAAACCCATCGCCGCAGGACGGACTGGGAGCAGGCCATCCTTCGTATGAAGGAGGGCGAGAGCCCAGGCGGGGAATTCTCGACCGCAATGCGGCAGAAGATCATGGATCACTACGGCCCGGGCGATACGGTCGGGGCCCTCGCACTCTCCGATGGCGGTCTTCTTGCGGCAGGGACCTCAACGGGCGGAATTTTTATGAAGCTTCCGGGCCGCGCGGGTGATTCCCCGCTTCCTGGGGCGGGGTTCTGGTGCACGGAAGAGGTGGCCATCATCTGCACGGGATACGGAGAGGCTTTCATGCGGACCCTTTGCGCCCGCCGCGCGGAAGAAATCTACCGGGGGGGAAGCGACCTCCTTGCCGCACTGGAAGAAGCCCTTCAGGAGCTTTGGCAAAAGACTGGGGGTCAGGGGGGGATTATGGCCCTCAGTCGCTCCGGGCAAAAAGCCGCCGTTTATAACTCCGTCACCCTGCCTGTCACGGCTGTGGTGGGTCCCAGGGTCGACAAGGAATTTCTGCCAAAGCCCCTTGCCAGCCAACTGGATTGCCCTTAGTCCCCCTGTGCGCCGGGACTTGTTGACGGGACGGCTTCTTGGGCCTCCACGAGGCCTTCAAATTGGGTAAGCTGAATTTTGTCCAGGTCTGGAAGACGTCGGACCTTCTCCAGGAAGCGCTCGCCTTCTCGATAAGCCATCTCGTTTAGCTCGGGTGCGACCCGGAAGGCCGCGGTGACTCCGCTCTCAAAGGCTCCTCGGACGAAGGGGGCCATCCACCGGAGGAGGGTGCCAAAGAAGCGGTTCTCAACGTGGAGATAGGCCCGAAGTCGAACCGTCTGTTCGTTGCCCAGATTTTCGATGGATACGGACTCGAACATCTCAAGGACGTATGAACGCGCCCGGAGTCTGATTCCTAAAAAACGGAGGATCGGACGCTCAGATGTCCCTGTCGCCAGGTAGGCCACCCGCTCCGGCTGGCGTTCGGCAACCCAGAAGGTTCCGTGGTCGTGGCCGTAGGTGATGTGGTAGCGCTCACCGTCCCTGTCGACCTGGAATTCATCCAGACCCAGCCCCCGGCTGACAGCCGCTGCAAAAGCGGGATGATCCACGAGGAAATGGAAGACAGCGGGGTCGGCCGGGAAGGTGACCTCACGATCGGTCTCTATCGTGACGTTGTTCAAGACCCCCTCGGCCATCGACCGGTCCTCCGGCCGATAGGCGTCCAGCGGAAAGATGCCCTCGGTCTGCGTCCCTGCGGGGATCTCGAGGAGGAGAATCGCGGGGACGAGAAGGGCGCTGAGGAGGAATTTGAGCATTAAACGCCACCTCTTCTCAGGAGGCACTCGACCCCCCTCTGCATAGCGTGTATTACACCTTTGTTATCATATAGATATATATTAATACTTGATTTAATATATAATGCCATTCTACCTTTCAGCCGCCGGACCAAATCTTTTATGGTCTTAGCACGTCTGCATCGACAATCTCAACGCCTATGGCGTGGTCGAATCTATGGCTAAATTTTGGTATCGTGTCATTCAATGCGACAACCGGGGTGGTTGGACAGGAATTTTAGCGGAGGGAGCCGCGATGAAGCAGATCCTTTTTTTCATTTCTGTTCTCGCTTTCTTGGCGGGTGTTTTTAGTCTCTCTTGGGCCCAAGAGGCCCCCTCCCCGCTGAAGACGGCGAGCTCGGGCGAGCTGGGCGAAATCCTGACCGGGCCCAAGGAGATGACGCTCTATATTTTCGCCCTGGACAGAGAGCCGGGCGAAAGTGCGTGCAACGGCGCCTGTGCTCGGAACTGGCCGCCTTTTCAGCCAGCCTCGGACGCCCCGGCACCCGAGGGGCCCTTGAGCGTCATCACGCGCGAGGACGGGACAGAGCAGTACGCTTATCAGGGCAGGCCCCTTTATTACTGGTCGAGGGATAAGAAGCCTGGCGATACCAATGGGCACAACCTCGGAGGCGTGTGGGCCGTGGCGACACCCTAGGCTGCGCAGTTTCTCCAACGGATGAGATCGCCCCACAGTCGGGAAGACAATCTTCATGCGCCGGGAGATCTGAAGAGCGCCCGGCTGATTCGCCAAACAAACGCCCCCGGGGGTTTTTCTCAGGGGGCGTTTTCTTTGTCGCGAGCATAGCTTCGCCCGCGCGGTGCCGGTATGATGATGCGTCTTCAACTTGCACCCTAAAGGGAGCCAACGGAAATGGAAGGCGTCGTAGAATGGATATATACCGCTCCGGAAGGCGGCGTGGACATGAAGCAAGTTGACGAGATCGAAGCGGTGGCCCATCGCGGACTCCAGGGCGACCGTTATTCCAAGAGCGCCGGCTACTGGTCTGGCAGGGACGAGTGCGAGGTGACCCTGATAGAGGCCGAGGGTCTCGAGGAAATCCAGCGGACAACGGGCCTCCATGTCGGCAACGGTGAGCATCGGCGAAACCTGATCACCCGGGGCCTCAGGCTGGAGAGTTTGGCAGGAAGGCAGTTTCGGGTGGGCGAAGCGGTTTTGGAATATGACAGGCTCCGGCCGCCGTGCGCCTATATTCAATCCATCACTGAACCGGGCATGACGAGGGCGCTCTTTGGCCGCAGCGGGATTTGCGCGAGGGTTGTCCAATCGGGCGTGATCCGCGCAAAGGATGCCATTGTGATCCTTTAATGTCCGAGGGCTGGAAATGCCGGCGAATACAAGGAGAGAACGATGGTGAATATAGCGAGCAGGATGTGGGATCAGATAGGACTCAATCTTCTGCGCATCATGACAGGGTTTCTGATCGCCCCGCATGGCGCCCAAAAGCTTTTCGGCGTTCTGGGTGAGGAAGCGGTTGAGTTCCCTTCTCTCCAAGCACTGGCGGGGGGCCTGGAGTTATTCGGAGGCCTCGCGATCTTGTTGGGGTTCTACACGCGCTCAGCGGCGTTTCTGTTGGCGGGGGAGCTGGCCACGGCTTACTGGATGGTTCATGGCCCCAGAGCGTTTCTGCCAATCGTCAACCGTGGAGAGCTGGCTGTCCTGTTTTGTTTCGCCTTCTTTTTCTTGTTTACGAACGGAGGCGGCAATTTCTCGATTGACGGGTGGCTGCGATGGAGACGGAAGGGGCGGGTGAGCTGGAGAGAAAGGGACGTAGTGGCGTAGCTTTTCAGGTTCCAGCACCCTGCGGGGAGGTCTACATGGAGCCATGCCCTAGCCAAAAGGGGGATCAGGGCAAAGACGAGCCGAGGGCCTGCAGCTGTTAATCCCATCAAAGGGAGAGGGCAACCATGGTGGCTTTTCTGATAGGCCTTGTAGAGGCGGCGAGCGTGATCGGAGTCATCAGCGTCATTCTGGGGATTATCGCAAAATTCACTGGCGGCATTCTGTGGACAGTGACCGCTCGGGCCTACTTGCGTTTTGCACGAACCAGCTTTCTGGGGGCAATCGCGGTGGGCGTGCTGGCGGCGCTCCTCACTTAAGCTGCACTCCCAGCTGTTGGATCCTGTGTGAACACCCGGGTCATTGACGCCGGAGTCGGCGTCAGCTAAGTATCTACATCTGTGCCCCCGTAGCTCAGCGGGACAGAGCGAGGGATTCCTAATCCCTAGGCCGCGCGTTCGAGTCGCGCCGGGGGCACCATTAAACGATCCGTCTTGCCTTTTCTCTAAGCACATATTAAAAGTGCCAGGGAGGAATGGAGGAGTTCTCCGCCAGATTTTGGCTGAACTCCAAGCCCTTCATTAAGGAGGAAACCTCCATGAGGCGTTTTTGGAAAATGGGGGTCTTGGCAGTTTTTCTGAGCGCCTTTGCGACTGTCGCCGGGGCCGAGCAAGAGGTCTGGGTCACCAACATGAGATCCGGCGACGTCACGGTCTTCGACGGCCGGACCCTCAAAACCCTTTCCACCGTCCCAGCGGGCGATGGCGCCCGCCACGTCTCCTTCAGCAGGGATGGCAGGTTCGCCCTTGTCGCCAACGTCGGGGCCGACAACGTGAGCCTCATCGACGCCAGGGCGATAAAAAAGATGGACGACATCCCGGCGGGCCCAAAAGCCCATCACGCCCTCTTTTTGCCCGACGGAAGGACGGCTTACGCCTCGAACATGGGGGCAAACAGCGTCACCGTGATTGACCTCGTCTCCCGAAAGCCCCTTAAAACCCTGGTCACGGGAGAGGGGGCCACGATGACCGCGTTGCTCAAGGGAGACAAGATGGCCTATGTGCTCAATGCCGAGGCTGGGAACATTGCGCTCGTGGACCTGAAGAACCACAGCGTCGTGAAGATTTTTAGGGGAGGGAAGGGCGCCGAGGTTATCAGGTTCTCGCCCGACAGGAAGACGGCCTGGATCAGCGCGGGTGAAGAGGATGTCGTCATCGCCATTGACACGGAGACTCATGAGGAGATCGCGCGCGTGCCTCTCCCGGGGAATCCTCACGGAATCATCTTGAGCCCGGATGGAAAGCGGGTCTACGTGGCAGTTCGGCAAAGAAACGAGATCGTTGTCCTAGACACCAAAAGCAAGAAGGTCATCAAGAGGGCCTCGGTGGGGATGCGGCCGGACATGGTGGTGAGATCCGACAGCGGGAGGACGCTCTATGTCACGAGCCGCAGCGAGAACAAACTCCTCGCCGTAGACACCGCTACCCTTGAGGTCATCGCCCAAGCCGACACGGGCGACGAGCCCCACGGGATCGCCATTCGCCCTGAAGGCGGCAGAAATCCTTGCGGGTTTTAATTTAAGTCAATTCTTTCGGACGCTGGCAGGTGTAATCTTTTTTCCCACTTCAAGGAAATCCTAAACCATGACGCTTCAGATCGCCCTCGGCCTTCCGATGGGCCTTCTTTTTGGAATCGTCTTGCAGCGGGGGCGTTTCTGCATGAACACCGCCTTCCGGGAGGTGATGGTCTCCCGAGACGTCGCTCTCTTTCAGGCGTATCTGGTGGCGGTGGTCGTGCAATCCGTGCTCATTCAGCTGGGCGCCTCTCTGGGGCTGCTTGAGATGTCGCTGATTCCCTTCTACTGGCGGGCGGCGGTGGTTGGGGGGCTGATCTTCGGCATGGGGATGACCCTGGCTGGGGGCTGCACCACAGGGACGTGGTACCGCGTCGGAGAGGGGATGATCGGCTCATTCGTGGCGCTGGTGGGTTTTGGCCTTTCGGCCTCGGCGACGCGCTGGGGGCTTCTCAGACCATTGGGGTTGGCGGTCCGGGGGTCGACGCCTCTGGAGATCGGAGGCGAGGTTCCCACCCTGGCGAACCTCCTCAACGTGAACCCCTGGGTAATCATCGGATTGGTGGCGGCAGGCGTGGCCGTGTGGGTGCTCAGAAGGCCGGGAAAACCCTCCCTTTTTGGCTGGAGCTGGGGGAAGACCGGCCTCCTGATCGGCCTGCTGGCGGCGGCGGCCTGGTACATCTCAGGCCTCACTGGGCGCCACTATGGGTTCTCCATCACGGGCCCGACAGCCAACATGGTGAATTTCGCCATCGCCCGGGAGCCTGTATCGCTGAGCTGGGCGGTCTTTGTGGTCCTGGCCATTCCCTTCGGGGCGTTCGCGGCGGCGAAATGGAGCGGCGAGTTTGCTTGGCGCGCACCGTCGCCCAAAAAATTTCCCCAACAGTTCGTGGGCGGGATCCTAATGGGCTTTGGCGCGGTGACTGCGGGGGGTTGCAACATTGGCCACGGCCTGACAGGGCTCTCAGCCTTCGCGGTGAGCAGCCTGGTGGCCACCGTCTTCACCATCCTCGGCGTGTGGACGGGCACCTACGTGTTTTTCGTGCGAAGGGCTCGAGGGACGTGACGGAGCGCACGCTGGCCCTGCACGGGGTCATCTGCCCTGACCCCCTCCTTCAGGTTCAGTCGGCCATGCGGGCCCTGGCGAAGGGAGACCGGCTAGTCGTCCTCCTGGATTATCCGCTCTCTGTGGACACCATTAGTCGCTGGGCTCAGGGCAACGGGCATGAAACCGAGTTGGAAAAGACGGGTTCGAGCGAGTGGCGACTGGTGTTGATTAGAGGCTAAAAGGCTTTAATTTCAAAGTATTACATGCCAATATCTAATGTACTATAATAGGATTTACGGCCCTCGATCTTACCGATGGCTTTTCGACGGCCTTCTCATCATGAATTTGAAATGTCAGACAACTCTCCGGCGTGGAGAAACAGTCTCCCTTTGGACCTTGAAGGTTTTAGGCCCTAAAACTAACAGCCCTGACTTAGGCCAGGGCCTCCTTGAGCTTGCCCGCGGGCGAGAATTTCGGGACGTTTCGGGCTGAGATCTGGACGGGCTCCCCAGTCCTCGGGTTTCTCCCCACTTTTGCCTTTCGATGGCTGACTGAAAAGCTCCCGAATCCCGACAGGACCACCCTGTCGCCCCGCGTCAGGCCTGTGAGGATAGCCTCAAGGACTCCATCAATCGCCTTCTCGGCCCGGTCCTTTGGGATGTCCGCGTAGCTTGCGACGGCCTCGACGATGTCCCCTTTGTTCACGTTCTCTCCTCCCATTCTGGGCCACAATATCTTGTGGCTTTACCCAATTCTCGTTCAATATGTGGTATTTTGGGGGAGTTTGTCAACCATTTTCTGGGCCGCTGGGGGGGGTCTCATTTTTGGGGAGAAATGAAGGGTTTTTGAAAATCCCGCTGAAAGAGCTGAGAAGTGTGTGGGAATCTCCCGAAAATCGCCAGATTCCTTTAGTCCACAGTCCCTGACCCTGTCGTGTGCTCCTTTTTTTCATCTCTCTCCACCCTCCAATAGGAGGCTTTCTCGGATGAGGCGCTCTGCCTCTCGGAGGTCTTCTTTCACCCGGGCGACGGCCATTTCAGGGGTGAAGTGGGCGCGTCTTTTCTCAAAGGCCCTGGGGTAGAGGCCTCGCGCGATCTCCTCCGGGCCGTCGCCGGCGCCAGCGCGATCCCAGACCTCTAAATACCTTTCGAAGATCTTCAATTCTTCGTGCTCTTCCTCTCCAGGGGCTTCGGCCAGGGTTGGCTGGTGTTCGCGGTGCCTCCCGAGGAGATCTTCCAGGAAGAGGGAAAGGAGCGGGACGAGATAGCTCAGGGGAGCCCTGAGGTCCACCTCCAGAGTGACCCGGTAGGGGTTTTCTTCCCCCTCGGAGATTTTGAAGGCGGGAAACCCTGAGATCTCGGGGTGGTCGCTGTAGGGATACATAATGGGAAGGTGAATCCCCTCGGCGCCCTGAGTGGGATCGGGAAGGGCCCCCAGACGGTATTTCGCCATGAGTCGGAAGGTTTCGTCCCGCACCGGCTGGGCCTCGGAAGTTCCGTGGGTCTCAAGGAGTTGGTGGTAGTGGGCATAGTCCTGGCGGTAGTCCTCATTTCGCCTGAGAAACTCCCAGCGAAGGTCGAGCAGTTCCCGCAGTTGCAGGAGGAACTCTTTCTTGATAGTGCGAGGCATGATTTAATCTCAGTTCCACAGGGCGTGAAGAGAATCCATAGGGTATGAATTCTACCGCATGCTCTTTTTTATCGCATGCTGGGTTGGTTTTTTTCTCGAGTCCCTTCGGCGGATCTGGATTCCGAAGGCTTTTTGGAACGCTTCGCGGTTCTTTGCAGGTTGCCCAGATTGGCCCTTTTGAAGGAGCTGAGGGGTGAAAGATTTAAAAAACCAAGAAAAGCCTTTCAAAATTGATGGGATTTGATTAAATTAGTGGGATAGATTCTCTTCGCGCAAAAGGAGCCCAGGGAACCACCATTGCTGGGCTGAAATAACCAAGAGGACTCAGTTCCTGTCTGGATTGTGTTTCTGAAAAACAAGGAGGTCCCTTTTGGCTGGGGTTACGAAGCAGAAGAAGGCGACCGCTCGTCCAAAGGGGGGCGCGGCGAAAAGTACGAAGAACGAGATCCCGCTTCCGGCGAAAGAGCTCCGTAAGCTCCTCCGGAAGATGCAACTTCTCCGCGCATTTGAGGAGGCGACGAGGGCCAAATACCTGGAAGGGAAGGTGTACGGCTTTTGCCACCTCTATCTGGGGCAGGAGGCTACTGCGGTCGGCTCCATTTCCATCCTTAGGCCTGATGATTATGTCATTTCCAGCTATCGTGACCACGGACACTGTCTTTCGGTGGGAACGGACTCGGGCCGCATCATGGCGGAGCTCTTCGGCCGTGAGACGGGCGTCTCCAAGGGACGGGGCGGCTCCATGCACCTCTTCGACGCCGAGCGGAACTTCCTCGGGGGGGATGCCATCGTGGCCGGTCAAATCCCCCTCGCCGTCGGTGTTTCCGTGGCCCTGAAGCAATTGGGAAAAGGGCAGGTCATCCTTTGCTTTTTTGGGGATGGCGCATTGAACGAAGGTGGCTTCCATGAGTCCATGAACTTGGCCTCCCTGTGGAAGCTTCCTATTATCTTTATTTGCGAGAACAACATCTACGGGATGGGGACCTCCATCGAACGGGCCTCGGCCGTCACCCAGGCCACCAGGCGGGCCGATGCTTATGACATGGCGACGGACCGGATCGACGGGATGGACGTCCTGGCCGTCCGGATGGCCACCGAGAAAGCGCTCCGGAGGGCCCGCGAGGAGAACCTGCCGACCTTCTTGGAGATGATCTGCTACCGGTTCGTCGGTCACTCCATGATGGATCCGGCCAAGTACCGGACTCGGGATGAAATCGAAGAATGGGTCCGCAGGGACCCCATCGAGCAGCTCAAGGCAAGGATGACGGGGTGGAGCCTGCTGACAAAGGCCGATTGGGAGGCCATGGTCAAGGACGTGGAACGAGAGGTGGCTGAAGCCGTCGCCTTCGCCGAGACCTCTCCCGAGCCTCAGATCGCCACCCTGGAAGACTGGGTATACTCCGACCCGGGAAAGGGGGTCTGATGGAGATCACCACTCGCGAGGCCTTGAATCAGGCTCTTCGGGAAGAGATGCAGCGGGACGAGCGCGTCTTCATAGTCGGAGAAGATGTGGCGGAGTACGACGGGGCCTACAAGGTGAGCCGAGGTCTCCTGAAGGAATTCGGGCCGGGCCGGGTGATGGACACTCCCATCTCCGAAGAGGTTATCGCGGGTGTGGGGGTCGGGTCCGCTTTGGTGGGCTTTCGGCCGGTCGTCGAGTTCATGACAGTAAATTTCTCCCTTCTGGCCATGGATCAGATCATCAACCATGCGGCCAAGTGGCGCTATATGTCGGGAGGCCAGTTCAAGGTCCCGGTCGTGTTTCGGATGCCGGGGGGGGCGGGCCTCAGCCTAGGAGCGCAGCATTCCCACAGTCTCGAGGCCATCTTCACGCACATCCCAGGCCTCAAAGTGGTCGCCCCAGGCTCCCCGCGGGATGCCAAGGGGCTTCTCAAGTCGGCCATCCGGGACGATGACCCGGTCATCTTTCTGGAAAACGAGATGCTCTACAATCTCAAGGGGGAAGTCCCGGAAGGAGAATACCTCATCCCCTTGGGCTTAGCTGAGGTGAAGCGGGAAGGCAGTGATGTGACCCTCATCGCCTACCGGCGGATGCTCCAGATGGCCCTGATGGCGGCCGACCTCCTTGCAAAGGAGGGGATCGAGGCAGAGGTCGTGGACCCGAGGACGCTGCGTCCCCTCGACCTGGAGACACTGGTGAAGTCCGTTCGCAAGACGGGCCGGGCGGTGGTCGTCCACGAGGGATGGGCCCGATGTGGCGTTGGGGGCGACATCGCCAACCTTCTCTACGGGGCTGCCTTCGATCACCTGGACGCCCCGATCCAAGTGGTCTCCGCGGTGGAGGTCCCAATGCCCTACAACCAGGCCCTGGAGCAAGCGGCCATCCCCTCGCCGGAGAAAGTGGCTGCTGCGGCAAGGGCCGTTCTCTCTATGGCCTCCTAGTCTTTTAGCGAAAAGGCTTGCCCCCGCTCTTTCGAATGGAACTCGACGATCGGGCCCACCATGTCCGCGAGCTCTTCGCCCGGATCTCTCCGCGATACAACCTTGTCAATGATTTCATCACAGCCGGGCTGCACCGGTGGTGGCGGCGAAGGTCTGCCACCCTGGCCTTCTCTCTCCTCCGGTGGGATGGCACCCCCCCCCTAAAAGTCATCGACCTCTGTTGTGGTACCGGGGACTACTTGGTCCTCTTCTGGCGGCGTTTCGGGAAGAGGGCCTGGCTGCTGGGGGTCGATTTCTGTCCTCCCATGTTAGAGGAGTCCCTGAGGCGGGTGCGACGCCTCGGGATCGGCAAACAGGTCAGGTTCCTCCGTGGAGATGTCACCAACCTGTCGGCCCTGAGGGGCAAAAGTTTTCACGTCGCCACGCTGGGTTTTGGGCTGCGCAATGTGTCAGACGTCAGAGGGGCTCTCTCGGAGGCCAGGAGGATCCTGCGGCCCGGAGGTGTCCTCGTTATCTTGGACCTGACCTGGCCGAAGAATGTCCTGCTTCGCTCCCTCGTCCTCTTCTATCTGAGGTGGATCCTGCCGCTCCTCGCGCGGTTGGCCAAGGGGGGTCGGGAGGACTACCTGTGGCTTCGCCGTTCTCTGACAGATTTTCCCAAGGCCGACCGTCTGATCCAATTGATGGAAGAGGTGGGCTTTGAGGGCGTGCAGGTGAAGCCTTTTGGCCTGGGGGGCGTCGCAGCGCACGTGGGCCGCCGCCCGCAAGGGCACCCCAGCGAAGCTCGTACGGCACAAGAAAAGTGGTCGAGTTGATTTTCTTGCACTGGACAACGGGATTGTTGTTGATGCAGGACTGGATACGGCAGTGCCATGCGCACTGGGGTACCCAAGAAGAAACACTGGAGAATTACATCGCCAGCATTGAAAAAGGTCGGAAAAATTAACCACTTTAAAAAGGAACAAATAATATGAAAAAATTAACCTGTAGAGATCTTGGTGGTCCTTGCGATGAAGAGATCACTGGAAATTCATTTAAGGAGATAGGAAATAATTGTGAAGCTCATGTAATGGAACAAATTAAGGATGGTGATGAAGCTCATGGAGCTGCTGTTGCCGAAATGATAAATGCATCACCAGAAGAACAGAAGTCTATGATGACAGGGTTCGAAAAGAGATATAACGAAGCTCCGGATATATAAATCAAAAACCACGACCAAGATCTTCCCTACGCCGTAGAAGAATCCCCAGCCTTTTCTTCGAGATCAATCCCAAGGGAGGAAAGGGCACCCTCGAGAGCCTTCAGGGCGTGCCCGAGGTATTCCTCGGCCTCCGCCCTCTCTTTAGCTCTGGACGCCAGGGTGAGACGAAGGCGGACGCCCTCTTCAAAAGGGCGGGCCCGGGACTTGATGTAAACCTTCGGGTGCGCCCGGTTGACCTTCTCAAGGACGGGCGCGAGGAGGGACTCGTCCGAACAGGAGGCCAAGAGATCCCTTCGGGCATAGGCCCCGGCGCCGAAGCGCTGCTGGAAGTGCGTCTGCACCTCCGTTTGAAAAATACCCTTCATTTCGGTGGGGACCCCCGGCAGGCAAACGACCTCTTGGGCGCCCACAGCCAAGCGCACGCCCGGGGCGGTCCCGACGGGGTTTGGCAGGGGGTGGGACCCCTTGGGAAGCCTTGCCATCTTTTGCCGGGCCGGGTTCAGGCCGGCCAACAGGCTGGAGCCCTGCCGGGAGAGGATGTCATACCGTTGAGTCACCAGGGAGAGGGCCTGGGGATGGAGTTCAAGAGGGACCCCCAGGGCCTCGGCGACCCCTGCCAGCGTGAGGTCATCGGCCGTGGGGCCGAGCCCACCCATCGTGATCACCACATCGGGGCCACGGGTCAGAGCTGAGCGCAGGGCCTGGGCGACATCTTCCACCCGATCCCTCACCAAAGAGGCGCCCGCCACGTTTCCTCCGAGGTCCTGGAGTTGCTGGCACACCCAGTGGGTGTTGGTATCGAGGACCTCTCCGGCCAGAATCTCGTTTCCGATGGTCAGGATTTCAACCTGAAACAACTCCAGCGCCTCTCACGGGTCAGCGGTCCTTCTCAGGGACGAGCGTCCGTGCGCCCCCAAAGGCCAATGCCTACTTCCTTGGCCTCTTGCTCCCAGAGCTTGAACTCGTCCTGAAGTTTGAAGGGGACCTCGAGGCTCACCCGGGCGAAACCCTTTTGGATGAGTGTTGCGTTCAGCTGGCTACCGTCTTCTGTGAAGATGTAGACAAGGGGGCGCCCCTCTCGGTCGTGTCCCACCTTGTCGCGGAAGATGCGCACCCGCTTTCCCTCAAGGATGTTTCGCACGGCGGGTGTTGTCACCTCATCGAAAAACGCCGCGTACGTGTCCTGGCCCGCTCCGTGAGGGGGGAGGACTCCGATGAGACGGACCACGTGGAGAGATTCGAGAGACAAGGTGGCCCCGTCAATTACCCGAATGACTTTAGCCCAAAAGTCCTTCTCTCCCTGGGGGTCCTCTCCTTCTGAAGGGGGACGGGTGTGGTGAAACTCAGGAGGGAGCGGGCCTGAAGCTCCAGGGCGCGTCGGTGGGGAGGCCCCCGAGGTACAGCCCGCCAGGACCAAGAGAGAGAGAGACAGCCCACACGTGATGGCCGCCGGAACCCGCTTGAAATTCCAGGACGAAGACCCTATCCACGCTGTCTTCACGAGGAGAACCCCCGAAAGAAATCCCCAACCAATTCTTGTTTGATGATTTTAAACCCACCCGCTCGCATTTTAAAAGAAATGGTGGCCCCAACGGGAGTCGAACCCGTGTTTCCGCCTTGAGAGGGCGGCGTCCTAGGCCACTAGACGATAGGGCCCACGAATGGGAAAAACCTTATGATCGCTAAATGGCTGGGGAGCTAGGATTCGAACCTAGGTTTCCTGATCCAGAGTCAGATGTCCTGCCGCTGGACGACTCCCCAGCTGAAAAGGGTCCAGACGAATATCCCGAATCAACTAACTGACGGAAATCCCAAGGCCAAAAAAATATATAGAACCCTTCTTCGCCCGTCAAGGCCAGGGCCTAGTCCCCGGATTCGATGTGAGAGATGGCCCGATCCAGCCGGTTTACGGTCTCCTCTCGCCCGAGGAGAGATAGAACCTCGGTGATGGGGGGGCTGACCGTTCCCCCTGTCGCAGCCAATCGGGCCGGCTGGGCCACGGAGATCAACTTGATCCCCTCCTCCTGAACGATCTCCTGAAAGGCGGCGTGGACGGCCTCGGGAGAAAATTCGGTGAGGGCCAGAAATTTCTGCCGAAGTTTCTGGAGCCGGGGCCGCGTCTCCGCGGTCAGGAATTTTTTGGCGCCCTTTTCTTCATACCCAAAATCCGACCGATAAAAATAGCGGATTGAGTGGGCCAGCTCCTTGAGGGTTCTCGAACGCTCCAGTAGGCAGGCGATCACCCGGGTCAGATGATTTTCGTCTTCCTCGGGGATTTTCAAGCCCTCCTCGGCGACGAAAGGTTTGAGAAGCGGAATGAGCGTTTGGGGGGAGAGACGGTTCATGTGCTGGGCGTTGACCCAGACGAGCTTCTCAGGATCAAAGATAGCAGGGGAGGTCCCCACGCTGTCCAGCCCAAAAAGTTTTTTGAGCTCGGCGGGACTAAAAATCTCTTGGTCGCCATGAGACCAGCCCAGGCGGATGAGGTAATTGATCAGGGCTTCCGGCAGAAAGCCCAGGTGACGATACTCTTGGACGGAAGTGGCCCCGTGGCGCTTGCTGAGCCGCTTTTTGTCTGTCCCCAGGATCATGGAGACGTGGGCGAATTCGGGGGGCTCCCAACCGAGGGCCCGGTAGATCAGGTCTTGACGGGGGGTGTTGGCCAGGTGGTCGTCCCCCCGGATCACGTGAGTCACCCGCATCTCCACGTCGTCCACCACGACAGCAAAGTTGTAGGTGGGGGTTTTATCGCTCCTCAAAATGATGAGGTCGTCGAGCTGAGAGTTCTCGAAAGTCACAGGGCCTCGCAGGAGGTCCTTGATAACGGTGCTCCCTTCACGAGGGGCCTTGATGCGCAGGGCAAAGGGGAGGGCCAGGGGCTCCTTCCGATCCCGACACCGGCCGTCATACCCGGGGGGGCGTTTCTCGGCCTCGGCCCTTTTTCGCATCTCCTGGAGCTCTTCGGGGGTGCAGTAGCATCGGTAGACTTTTTGCTCGTCAAGGAGACGCTCGGCATAGCGGACATAAATCTCCTGGCGCTCTGTTTGACGGTATAGTTCGTCCCAATCGAGCCCGAGCCACCGGAAGCCCTCCAGGATCTCCTGGATAGAGTCCTCCGTTGATCGCTCGCGGTCCGTGTCCTCGATGCGCAGGATGAAGGTGCCCCCGCAATGGCGGGCAAAGAACCAGTTGAAGAGGGCGGTTCTAAGACCCCCGATGTGAAGGAACCCGGTGGGGCTTGGGGCGAAACGGACGCGGACTTCCTGAGTCATTCTCCTCTCCCGCAAAGATCTCTTACAGAAAAGCGTCCCCTCATCATTTTACTAAACCGCCCGGGCCAGCTTATAGGAAGGTCTTCCCATTTCCCTGAATTCCGGGGCACATCACACTCTATTCTATTGCGAGAGGTCAGAGAAGATAGCTTAAGATGGCGGGCGTGGTGCCGAGGCTGAGGAGGGTGCTGACCCAGACCGTCGAGGCGACGAGCTCTGGATTTCGGCTGAATTTCTCCGCTAGGATGAAGTTGATGACTGCCGAGGGCATGCTGGACATGAGGATCAGAACCCCCCGTGTTGTCCCCTCTAGCCCGAACAGGGAAGTCAGCGCCACCGCCAGTGAAAACCCGCCACCGATCCGAAGGAGGGCCGCCTGGGAGGCGATCCCTAAGGTCGCCATTCGCACTGAGACCAGACGGTAGCCGAGAGAGAAGAGCATCAGGGCGATGGCCATCGTCCCCAGGAGGTCGATGGGTCGTCGGACGAAGACCGGCAGTTCAACGCCAGAGAGGGAGATGATGATCCCTCCAAGGGCCGCATAGACGAGGGGGAAGCGGAAAATCTCCTTCCTGCCCTTCGAACCCAGACCCACAATCGCAAGGCCAAGGGTGTAATGAATGATGGCCGTGGTGGCAAAGAAGATGACCGCAAAGGCAAGGCCCTCCTCCCCGAAGGCGAAGAGGGCTAGGGCGAGGCCCATGTTTCCCGCGTTGGGGAACATGGTGGGGAGGTAGAGGCCCCGAAGGTCCTGCTTAAAGAAGCGGAGCCAGAGGGTGACGAGGAGGGCCATGGCGAGGATGACGAAGGCCGTGGAGCCGGCGATGACCCCGAGGCTTTTCAGCGGGAGATCGCTTCGCGCGAGAGCGCCAAAGGCGAGAGCGGGCGAGGCCACATAGAGGATGACGTCAGTCAGGGCGTTCAGGTCAATCTTCTTCAGGCGACCGAAGAGATAGCCCAGGGCAATGAGGCTGAAGACGGGAAAGACGACGGCGAAAACCTGTTGTGCGAGCATGGGCCGGTGGGTCCCCCCTCGAGGGCAAAAGAGAGCCGAGAAATGATAGCCCCGGGTTCTTTCCAAGTCAAAATCGGCGCGTTGGCCACAAGTGCCATCCTTCTTTGTGTCCTTCCGACTCCGTTCGTTCCTTCCAGCGAATGACCCGGTCTCGAAGCCCCCTCAGCATCACCGGTTGGGTCTTTTACGACTTCGCCAACTCAGCCTTCCCAACCCTCATCGTCACCGTCGCTTACAGCGTTTATTTCAGGGAGGTCGTTGTCCCCAAGGAGAGCGGCTTGGGAGATTTTTATTGGGGGCTGTCCATTTCCATCTCGATGCTCCTTGTGGCCGCCTCGGCCCCCATCCTCGGAGCCATTGCCGACGCCTCGGGTGCAAAAAAACGCTTCCTTGGGGCCTACGCCAGCCTCTGCATCCTCTTCACCGGGCTTCTCCATTTTGTCCAGCAGGGGGACGTCCTGCTTGGGATCCTCTTCCTTGTTCTGGCCATCATCGGTTTTGAGGGGAGCCTCCCTTTCTACAACGCCTTCCTGCCGGAGATCGCCAAGAAGGAGGACCTCGGGAAGATCTCGGGTTACGGATGGGCGGTTGGATACCTGGGCGGACTCCTCTGCCTCTTCTGGGTGTTCCCACTCCTTCGGGGCGGGTTTTCTCCTGAAAATCTCTCCCAGTATCGCGCGATCTTCCCTCGAGTGGCCCTCTTCTACGCCGTCTTTTCTCTTCCCTTTTTCCTCTGGTTGCCCGAGCGAGCTCTTCCGGGCCCACGGGGTGGGTGGACCCAATATGCCCGCCAGGGGTGGGGGACGGTGAAGGAGACCTTCGCCCATATCCGGCGCCTGAAGAACCTCTTTCGTTTTCTCCTGGCCTTCTTCCTCTACAGTGACGCGATTGCCACCGTCATCGCCTTCAGTGCTATCTACGCGGTGAGCACCCTTGGTTTCAGCATGGCGGGCGTCACGATCCTTTTCATCGTCGTTCAGGCCTTCGCCTTTGTCGGAGCACTTGGGTTTGGCTTTGTGGTGGACCGTTTCGGGGCAAAGAGGACCATCCTCTCCCTCCTTGTCCTCTGGTGCGCCGTGGTCCTGGGGGCCTTTTTCACCCAGACCCAGCCCCAATACTTCTTCGTGGCCGTGGTGGCGGGAATCGGGCTCGGTTCTGTCCAGTCTGCGAGCCGAAGCCTGATGGCCCTCTTTATCCCGGAGGGGAAGAGCGGGGAATTCTACGGCTTCTACGGCGTCTGCGGAAAGATCTCGGCCGTCCTGGGGCCGATGACGTTCGGAATTGTCTCAACCCTGACCGGAAGCCAGCGGATCGCCATCCTCTCGGTGCTCGTTTTCCTTCTCGCGGGTATCGTCCTCTTGGCCGGTGTCCGGGTGGAACCCGTGAAGGATTGAGGGATCGAGAAACATTATCTCAATGTCAAGACCGGCACAGCGCCTTGCTATCGAAGGCCCTGGCCGATATAATTGAGGTAAGGAGGCTTGAAGCGTTGGGAGTAAATTCGCGGTGGATGTTGATCGGGATCGGCCTGACGGCGATGGGTCTCTGGGGTTGCGCAGGGCCCTCCCCATCCACCAAGGACCTCTACGGACTCCTCCAGGAGGAGCTGGACCGCTCTCCGCAAACCCAAGCCCTTCTTTCTCTCAGAGCCCATATGGGCGATCTCCTGACCTGTCCCCAGACGCTTGAGATCACCGGGCGGTACGCTTCCTGGGTGCCGCTGGAGGCCTGCGACCCCGAGGGCTTGAGGCACCGTCTCTTGTTTGAAGAGATCAAGGAGGTCAAGCTCATTCGGGAGAAGGTCCACCTGGGTCGGGACCTTCGCTGGGTCGAGGTTTTTCAGCGGGAGATCTCGACCCCGGTTGGACGGGGGCTTCAGGGCAGCCAATCGCGCGAGGCTATCCGCCGTCTGGAGTCCATCAAGGAGGCCTTGGAGCTCTTGGCCTTTGGAAAGAGCACGCCTAACCGCTGGTTGGAACACGCTCGCCCCTTTCTCTTTTAGGGTGGGGGAGGGTTTTTAGTGACTGAATCCCACCCTGTCCCCCAGCGGACCCACTACTGTGGAGAGATCGGCCCGGCAGACGCGGACCACTCTGTCGTGCTGACGGGATGGGCGCAGGGAAGCCGGGACCACGGGGGGATCATCTTTATTGACCTTCGGGATCGGACGGGCCTCGCTCAGGTCGTCGTCGACCCGAGCCGCTGCCCCGAAGCCCACGCCCTAGCCGAGAGTGTCCGAAGCGAATATGTCCTCGCCGTCCAGGGGAAAGTGGCCCTTCGCCCCAAGGAATCGATCAACCGGAACCTGCCCACGGGGACCGTCGAGGTTTTCGTCGATTCCCTGCAGGTCCTCAACCCCGCCAAGACGCCTCCCTTTGCCATAGAAGACGGGGAGATCTCCGAAAGCCTTCGTCTGCAGTACCGCTATCTGGACCTTCGACGCCCCCAGGTCCAAAGGAACTTCCTCTTGCGCCACCGGGTGCTCCAGAGTGTGCGGGCCTTTCTCTCAAGGGAAGGTTTCCTGGAACTTGAAACCCCGATTCTGACTCGAAGCACGCCTGAGGGGGCGAGAGACTATCTCGTTCCAAGCCGCGTCAACAAGGGAAGGTTTTACGCCCTGCCACAATCTCCCCAGCTCTTCAAGCAGCTCCTTATGGTCTCCGGGTTCGACCGCTACTTTCAGATCTGCCGCTGCTTTCGGGACGAAGATCTGAGGGCGGACCGCCAGCCCGAATTCACACAGATAGACGTAGAGATGTCCTTTGTGGAGCAGGAAGATGTCTTGGAAGTCATCGAGCGGTTGATGGCGGGGCTTTTTCAAAAGTGTCTCGGCGTCGAGATCGAAATTCCTTTTAAGCGTTATTCCTACAGGGAGGCGCTCGCTCTCTTTGGTTCAGACAAACCGGACCTCCGATACGAATCCTTGATGCAAGAGGACGTTACCGATCTTGTCAAGGACACGGAGTTCGAAATCTTCCGGAAGGTTATTAAAGCTGGCGGGAAGGTCAAGGGTTTCTCCGCGCCGCAACTCGCCACCCTGTCTCGAAAGAACCTGGATGATCTGACGAAGTTTGCCATCGAACGGGGGGCCGGGGGCCTGGCGTGGATGAAGGTAGAGGAGGGCGGTTTGACATCGCCCATCGTCAAGTTTTTTAAACAGGAAATGCTAGATGGTCTTCGGGATAAATTCGGGGCGAACACGGGCGACCTCCTGCTGATGGTCGCAGATCAACCCGCTGTCACGGATGAAGTCCTCGCTGCGCTCCGCGCCCACGTTGCGGATCTCTATCATCTGAAAACCAACCCCTTCGGGTTCGCCTGGGTGACAGATTTTCCTCTTCTGAAGCGGAACGAGGAGGAAAAGCGTTTTGAGGCGGTCCACCATCCCTTCACGGCTCCGGTGCCCGACGACGTCGCTCTCTTTGAGACTTCCCCGGAGCGCGTCCGCTCCCAGGCCTACGACCTCGTCCTGAACGGTCAAGAGATCGGCGGAGGGAGTATTCGGATCCATCAACGGGAAGTGCAGGAACGGATGTTCTCGGCCCTCGGCATTTCGGCCCAGGCGGCCAAAGAGAAATTCGGATTTCTCCTGGAGGCCCTGGAATACGGGACGCCCCCCCACGGTGGGATTGCCCTTGGCCTGGACCGCATTGTGGCCATTATGGCGGGCGTGGATTCCATCCGGGATGTCATCCCCTTCCCCAAGACCCAGCGGGCCATCGACATGATGATGGACGCCCCGTCTCCGGTGGAGGAGGAGCAGCTTAAGGAGCTGGGGATCGATCTAAAACCTCCGGACTGAGCATCGACGCGGAGTTGAGGACCACCCCCTTTTGAGGATTTGCTGAACACCCTGGAGCGAACTATTTATCGTCGGTGGCAGGAGAAAGATGTCCTCTAAATCTCTCGGAGGCCAAATTTCGTGAAGGTTGGTCTGGTTGCCATCGTCGGCAGACCCAACGTGGGCAAGTCCACGCTCCTCAATCGGGTCCTCGGCCGAAAGGTGGCCATCGTTACAAGAAAGCCCGGGACGACCCGTTTCAGAATAGTCGGGGTCCTGAACACCCCCCAGGCCCAAATCGTCTTCTTTGACACACCGGGTGCCCCCACCGTTAACTCCCTGTTGAACCGATACCTGAAGAACGAGATCGAGAGGGCTCGCCACGGAGTTGATCTCGTCCTCTTCATGACGGACCCGGCCTCCAAAGCCCAGACTATGGATCAAGACGCCCGGATCCTCTCCGAGTCCACTTCCCCGGGGGCTCGGACCTATCTCCTGATCAACAAGGTGGATCGGATCCGAAAGGCAGCTCTTTTGCCCCTCATGGAGGCCTATCGGTCCCTTTTCCCCTTTCAGGAAGTTTTTCCCATTTCGGCCCAAACCGGCGAAAATGTCCCGGAACTTCTTCAATCCATCCAAAGTTTTTTGCCTGATGGCTCCCCCTACCACGCCCTCGACGCCCCGAGCGATCAGCCCGAAAGGGAGTTCGCCGCCGAGCTTATCCGGGAACAAATTCTTCGGACGACGGGACGGGAAATTCCCTATGCCAGCGCCGTGAGGGTGGAGGCCATGGAGGCTTCTGCCGGCCGAAATCATCTTCAGATCTTAGCCACGATCTTCGTCGAGAAGGAGTCCCAGAAGCCCATCCTCATTGGGGCCGGGGGGCAGATGGTGAAGCGCATCGGGACAGCCGCCCGCCACTCCCTGGAGAAGGAACTGGGCGTCTCTGTCTATTTGGACCTTCAGGTCAAGGTCAGAAAGAATTGGAGTCAGGACGAGCGAGCCCTTCGGGAGCTTGGGCTCGCGCGGGGTTGAAGGGTGCCCCTCTATCGAAGCAACGCCCTGATCCTTCGCAGGATAAACCTCGGAGAGGCCGACCGCATCCTCACCTTCTTCACGGAGGAGCAGGGCAAAATCCGGGCCGTGGCGAAGGGGGCCAGACGGGCCAAAAGCAAATTTGGAGGCACCCTAGAGCCCCTCACCTGCATCCACCTGGTCTACTTTGGGAAAGAGAATGCCGAACTCTACCGGGTCAATTCGGCGGACATTCTCCGAAGCTTCGATGGGCTCCGATCGGACCTGGAGAAATTAAAATACAGCCTCTTTCTCGTCGAGCTCATCGACAAACTCCTCAAGGAAAGAGAAACCCTCCCCCGATATATCGCTTGGCCCTGACGCTCCTTGGGGAGATCGAGACCGCCGGAAGGACTGTGGAGTACCTCATCCTCTTTCAGGCGAAGCTCCTCTCGGCTGTCGGTTACAGACCCAACCTCACCGAGTGCATAAAATGCGGCAAAGATCTCTTCGAGAAGGGAGGGGTCTTGAGAATAGGGGCACAGGGGATCTCCTGCCCTGGCTGTTCCCCAGGCACCTCCGGCCGCCGCCTCTCCCCGGGCTCCCTTCGCTACCTGGACAGGGTTGTCACGCTGGACACCAAAAGGGCGATGAGGCTCTCAATTCCAAAGTCCCTTCGCGGTGAGATTCAGCGATTCCTCCTCGCCTACGTCATGGACCACAGCGGTGTACGGTTCCAAGTCCCGAAATTCTTTGACCTCTAAAGCCTCTGATATAATCCCGAAGGGATGGTGGACCGTCTTCCAAGGCCCACCCATTTCTTTTCGATGACGAAACAGCGACAGGGTATCGAACTTGAGAAAGGCCGTTGTTGAGACGCTAAAAGAGGCTTGCCGAAAGGCCAGGGAGGCCGGGAGCCTCTCGGCGAAGGACGGGGAAATCACCGTCTCCGTCGAGCAGCCCAAGCTGAAAGAGCACGGAGATTTTTCCACCAATATCGCCCTCCTGCTTGCCCCTGTGGAAAAGAAGCCCCCCCAGGAGATCGCCTCGCTTCTTTTGAAGGAGATCGGGGACGCCCATCCCGTCATTGCCCGCTCGGAGGTGGCGGGCCCGGGGTTCATCAACTTCTTTTTGAGGCCGGAGTTTCTCCTAGAGCGTCTTCGCGAGGTCTCCCAGGCGGGCGAAAACTATGGCCGCTCAGACCTGGGGTCTGGGAAACGGGTTCAGGTGGAATTCGTGAGCGCGAACCCGACCGGCCCCCTTCACATCGGACATGGGCGGGGGGCCGCCGTGGGCGATTCTTTGAGCAAACTATTAAGTTATATAGGATATAATGTTGAAAATGAATACTATATCAACGACATGGGGACCCAGATGGAAACCCTGGGCCGGTCCCTTTATCTTCGCTATCAGGAGGTTGCAGGAGAGTCGGTTGAATTTCCTGAAGATGCCTACCAGGGCCAATACCTTGTCGACCTGGCTCAGGAGGTTTTTCGGGAAGAGGGTGAGAAATATCTTCTGGAAACGCCGGAGGAGGCCGTCCGAGCTCTCGCCGGGCGGGCGGGGCGTGCGATTTTGGCCGACATCCGGGCCACGTTGGAGCGGTTCGGTGTCCACTTCGACAAGTGGTTCAGCGAGAGGACGCTTGCCGAGACGGGCGCCCTTGAGAGGGGCATTTCAGAGCTAAAAGAGCGGGGCCACACCTATGAGGAGGAGGGGGCCCTTTGGCTTCGAACCCAATCTTTTGGCGATGAGAAAGATCGCGTCGTCATTCGAAGTGACGGCCGCCCCACTTATCTGGCGTCTGATATCGCCTACCACCAGGACAAGTTCCGCCGGGGTTTTGACCGGCTGATCAACATCTGGGGGGCCGACCACCATGGGTATGTGCCCCGCCTGAAAGCCCTGGTTCAGATGATGAACCATCCCCCCGAGGCCCTGGAGATCCTCCTGGTTCAGCTCGTCAATCTGAAGCGCGGGGAGGAGCAGATCTCCATGTCCACACGGACGGGGCAATTCACGTCTCTCTCAGAGGTGCTTCAGGAGGTGGGGGCTGACGCCACGCGCTTCTTTCTGCTGACCCGCCGGTGCGATAGTCACCTGGATTTTGACCTGGAGTTGGCCAAAAAAACTTCTAACGAGAACCCTGTCTACTACGTGCAGTACGCCCACGCGAGGATCTGCAGCGTCTTCAAGCAGGCGGCAGAACGGGGTATTTCTTTGCCCGACCCTAAGACGGCAGACCTCTCCCCCCTAAAACTTCCCGAGGAATGGACCCTCATCAAGGCGATCCTGGGATTCCCCGATCTTGTAGAGGGGGCGGCAAAAACCCTCGAGCCTCACCGCTTGACTTTTTATCTGGTGGATCTGGTCGGGACGTTTCACAGCTACTACAACCACCACCGGATCATCTCCGATGACCCCGCCCTCACAGCCGCCAGGCTTTATATCGTCACCTGCCTGGGCCAGGTCCTTCGGTGCACCCTTCGCATCCTTGGGATCTCGGCTCCTGAGACCATGTGATGAGATTTGGTCCCGCCCTCCTCATTTTCAAGAAAGGCGACGCCTGGAAAGCCGGAAGTAGAGCGGGATCTTTCGGGATAGTTTCCAATGATTTGGGGCTTATGAAATCTTGAATCTCCTTGACAGGGTAGGGGGCGGAGGCTAACATTAATAAAGGTTTAAAGACCCTAACTTCGTGATTTCAAAGGGAAAAATGGCCGAGCGCTTTCCTCCCTGGCTTCGAAAGAAGCTGAACTTCTCCGACCAGACCCACGCCCTAAAACTTTTGATGCGAAAGAAGCGTCTTCACACGGTGTGTGAGGAGGCCCACTGTCCCAATCTGTTTGAATGCTGGTCCCAGCCGACGGCCACCTTCATGATATTGGGCGATGTGTGCACCAGAAAGTGCGGCTTTTGTGCCGTCGCCACCGGGCGGCCCCGAGCGGTCGATGAGGAGGAGCCCCGCCACGTGGCAGAGGCCGCCGCGGAGATGGAACTTCGCCACGTCGTCGTCACCTCGGTGGACCGGGACGAGCTCCCCGACAGGGGGGCCGGTCAATTCGTCAAGACCATCCGGGCGATCAGAGAGTTGCTTCCGTCGGCCACCGTTGAGGTACTGACGCCGGATTTTCGCGGGAAGCCTTCTGCCATTGACCAGGTCATTGCGGCCCGGCCCGACATTTTCAACCACAACCTGGAGACGGTCCCCCGCCTCTACCGAAGGGTGCGTCTGGGGGCCAACTATCGGTGGTCTCTGATGCTCCTGGAGCGGGTCGCGCGCGCGGGTCTCTCCACTACCAAGTCGGGGATCATGGTGGGACTTGGGGAAAAAGAAGACGAAATACTTCAGACGATGAGGGATGTGCGAGAGGCAGGCTGCCAGGTCCTCACCATTGGCCAGTACCTTCAGCCGACGCGGGACCACCTTCCCGTCGAGGAGTTTGTCCATCCCGACCGCTTCGCTGAGTATGAGAGGGCTGGCCTCGCCATAGGATTCGACTTTGTGGCCTCCGGTCCTTTCGTTCGAAGCTCTTTCAACGCTGAGGCCACCTATCTTGCCCTGAAGGAACGGCTGGCCGGGCGGGCGGGGCTTGCTCCCGCGGCATCAGCCCCTGCGGCCTGTTGAGGAGTTCAAGGCGCCCAGGGAAAGCTTCTCCGGTCATTGGCTTCCACTCAAATAAGAAGTGAAAAGATGAAGGCCTTTCAGGTCGGGCTCATCGGTTTCGGCACTGTGGGGACAGGTCTTGTCCGGGTTCTTCAGGAGGACGCCTGCGAGATTGAGCGCCGGGTGGGCTTCCCCATCCGCGTTCGCCGGATCGCTGACCTGGATACAACTCGAGACCGCGGTGTTCCCCTTGAACCCGGCGTTCTCTCCAACGATGTGGACGGTCTCCTCTCGGACCCTGAGGTGGACCTGGTGGTGGAGGTAGTTGGGGGGTACGAGCCCGCCCGCACCTTCCTCCTTCGGGCCATCGAGGCCGGGAAGCCTGTCGTCACGTCCAACAAAGCTCTCCTTGCGGTCCATGGCGAGGAGATCTTCGCCGCCGCGGCCAAACAGGGGGTGGATGTCGGTTTCGAAGGCGCCGTCGGGGGCGCCATTCCCATCATCCGGGCGGTCAAGGAGGGTTTCTCTGCCAACATTATCGAGGCCGTCTTCGGGATTGTGAACGGGACGGCCAATTACATCCTCACCCGGATGACCGATGACGGGGGGGACTTTGACGCCGTTCTCAAGGAGGCCCAGGCGCAGGGCCTTGCGGAGGCGGACCCCACCTTCGATGTGGACGGGATTGACTCCGCTCACAAGATCGCCATCCTCGCCAATCTATGCTTTGGGACCCCCCTTCGGATCGAGGACGTCCTGATTGAGGGGATCCGCCGGATCAAGCCTGTTGATATTGACTTTGCGCGGCAGCTCGGCCATCGCATCAAGCTCCTGGTCCTCGCCAAAAGGGTGGGAGAGGAGCTCGATGTCCGGGTCTGCCCCACGATGATCCCCGAGACCCATCTCATCTCCCAAGTCAACGGGTCTTATAATGCGATCTACATCAAGGGGGACAAGGCGGACCCTAATATGTTGATTGGCCGGGGGGCTGGCTCCCTTCCCACGGGTTCCGCCGTCGCCGCAGACGTCATCGAGATCGCCCGGAATCTCCGGAGCGGGAAAGGGGGACGGGTCCCTCTCCTTTCCTATACTCCGAATGCACGAATCCCCTTGCGGGTTCGTCCTCACTCGGAGATCGTGACCTCTTACTATCTCAGGATCACCGTGGAAGATCGCCCCGGCGTCCTCTCAACCATCTCGGGCATCTTCGAACGCCACTCTATCAGTATTCAGACTGTTATCCAGAAGGGGAGACGGGAGAAGGGACACGTTCCCCTGGTCATGCTGACTCACGAAGCCCGAGAGGGCGATATCCAGGACACCCTGAAGGAGATTGACTGCCTGGATGTGGTGAATGCCCCGACGATGCTGATCCGCGTGGAGAGCGGCGAGGGGCAAATGTGATGGCTGAAGGGGCGGGTGTCCGGCGGGCGGGTATGGCCCCCTCCCATGAGGCCACCCCTCCCTGGCGGGGGGTCATTGAGCGGTATAGAGAGTTCCTTCCCGTTGGTGAAGAGACCCCGGTGATCACCCTCCTGGAGGGCAATACCCCTCTTCTTCCCGCAAGGCGTCTCGCCGAAAAGCTCGGCTGTGATAATCCCATCTGGCTTAAGTTGGAGGGTCTGAACCCGACTGGGTCCTTCAAGGATCGGGGGATGACCGTGGCCGTGTCGAAGGCCGTGGAGGCAGGCTCCCAGGCCGTCATCTGCGCTTCGACGGGCAATACCGCTGCCTCTGCCGCTGCCTATGCGGCCCGAGCGGGTCTTGAGGCCGTGGTCGTTATCCCCAAGGGGAAGACGGCCTTGGGTAAGCTCACGCAGGCCATGATCCACGGGGCGCGCGTCCTTCAAGTGGAGGGAAGCTTTGACGATGCCCTTCGGATCGTGAAAGACCTCTCGGCCCGCCATCCCATGACCCTTGTCAATTCCCTCAACCCCTTTCGTTTGGAAGGGCAAAAGACGGCCGCCTTTGAGATCTGCGAGGCCCTGGGGGACCAGGCCCCTGACCTTCACTTTATACCGGTCGGAAATGCGGGGAACATCACGGCCTACTGGAAAGGCTACCGGGAGTTTCACTCATGCGGCCGATCGACCTCCCTTCCCAAGATGCGAGGCTTTCAGGCGGAGGGAGCGGCCCCCATTGTCCGGGGAAAAGTGGTCGAGGAGCCCGAGACCGTCGCCTCAGCCATCCGGATAGGAAACCCGGCCAGCTGGCAGGAGGCCGTTATGGCCGCGGAGGAATCCGGGGGCTTCATCGACATGGTCTCGGACGAGGAAATCATCGCTGCCTACAGTCTCCTCGCCGCTTCAGAGGGGACCTTTGGGGAGCCGGCCTCGGCTGCCTCGGTGGCGGGCTTGGCAAAAGACGTGCGTCTCGGCCGTCTGCCGAAGGGGGCAACGGTGGTCTGTACCATCACAGGTCATGGCCTAAAGGACCCCGACACGGGCCTTCGGGCGGCGGCCAAGCCGGCCTCTTTGCCGGCGCACCTGGAGGCGATCGAGCAACATCTCGGTCTTCGGGGGAGCTCCGGGGGATGAAGTACGCCGTTCTGGTAGGAGATGGGATAGCCGACGAGGCGCTGGAGACCCTGGGAAACCGATCGCCCCTGGAGGTGGCCCATACCCCGCACTTGGATCGGCTGGCGGCTGAAGGCCGGACGGGGTTCGTCCAGACGATTCCCCCCGGGTTCCCGTCCTCCAGCGAAGTTGCAAACGCCGTCATCCTCGGGGTGGACCCCACCACCTGTCCCATCTCGAGAGGACCTCTTGAGGCAGAGGGCATGGGTCTTTCCCTTTCCTCGAAGCAGATCGCCCTGAGCGTGAACCTTGTCTCCCTTTATGCGGACTCTCAGAAGCTCATTATGGCGGACCACACGGGGGGGCTTCTCGAGCCAGATGCGGGCCGACCCTTTTTGGATGCCATCGCTCAGGATGCCCTCGACTCAGACTTCCATCTCCACGCTGGTAGGGGATACCGGGGATCCCTCCTCTGGGACGGTGGACCAGGGGGTTTGGAGTTGACCCCGCCCCACACCATCCTCAACCGGGAGGTCACCCACTACTTGCCCAGAGGAGAGGAGGCGCGGCGCCTCATCGGGCTCATGAATAGCACGCAGATGGTCCTGGCCGATCACCCTTTAAATCGCGCTCGAAAGGAGAAAGGCCTTCGACCCGTCAACAGCCTTTGGTTCTGGGGGGCAGGGGAGGCGCTAAACCTTCGAGCCTTTTCGGAGCGTTTTGGGCTCAAGGGGGGACTTCTTTCGACCTCTCATGCCCTTCGAGGTCTTGGGCGCTTGCTGGGGCTCGAAGATCTTGGGTCTCCCGATGGAAATGGGGTCTCCGCTCCGAAGTTGCGGGCGGAGAGGGCGGCCCGCTTCCTTGAGGAGGGCGACTTGGTTTGCATTTACGCCGACTCGGCCGACGAGGCCTTTCACAAAGGCGACGCAAAGGAAAAGATCCGCGCCATTGAGGAATTTAATGCCCTGGTGGGCGCGGTGGTGGAGCGCCTTGAAGGGGTGTGGGATTTTCGGGTTCTCGCCCTTTCCGACTGCCACACAACGGTCCACGAGGGGGCCCACACCTCGGCCCCTGTCCCCCTTGCCCTCTTCGGGGAGGGGGTGAAAAAGGACCGGGGGAAAACCTTTGACGAACATCTTCTCGTGAGAGGAAGCCTTCAGGTAACGGACGGGCACCGTCTCATGGACCTCCTTTTGAAGGGAACACCTTCTTAGCGGCTGGACGCCTTGGCTGAGGGGGGGGGAGAAGATGGGTCTTGAGGGCTCACCAATTCCTCTGGCGGATGGAGGGGCGGTGGGCCATTATATAATTCGAGAGGAAGATTTCCTCTCCTGGAGGAGAGGGGATGGGCCTTATCGTTCAAAAATATGGGGGCACCTCGATATCGGGGCCCGATCGGATTCGGGCTGTCGCCGAGCGGGTGGGGCGGACCATTCGCCGGGGTCATCGAGTGGTGGTGGTGGTCTCGGCCATGGCGGGAGAGACGGACCGTCTGATCTCCCTGGCCCGGGACCTGGCCTCCGAGCCCGACGAGCGGGAGCTGGACCTGCTTCTCTCCTCAGGGGAGCAGGTGGCGACTTCCCTCATGGTGATTGCGTTAAAGGGCTTGGGGTATCCGGCCCGTCCTTTTGTCGGTCGCCGGGTGGGGATCGTCACAGATAGCTCCCACACCAACGCGCGGATCCGAAGCGTCAGCGCCGTTGAGATCTCCTCCGCCCTGCAGGAGGGGATGATTACAGTCGTCGCGGGCTTCCAGGGGGTGGACGAGAACCAGGACGTGACCACGCTGGGCCGGGGTGGATCTGACCTGACGGCAGTGGCCCTGGCGGCCGCCCTTGGCGCTGACCGGTGCCAGATTTGTACTGATGTGAATGGTGTTTACACGGCGGACCCCCGCCTGGTCCCCGCGGCCCGGCGGCTCGACAGGGTCTCCTACGATGAGATGTTGGAGATGGCGAGCCTTGGGGCCAAGGTGCTTCAGGCGCGCGCGGTGGAGGTCGCTAAAAAATACAATGTGGCGCTTGAGGTCATGAGCTCCTTTGAGGAGGGTAAGGGGACGTTGGTGACGCGAGAAGATGCCGACATGGAACGGGCCGTAGTCTCGGCCGTGAACTGCGACTCCGGTCAGGCCAAGGTCACCATCGAGGGTCTGGCGGATCGACCGGGAATTGCGGGACAGCTTTTCGGGGCCCTGGCGAACGCCGGTGTCGTGGTGGACATGATCGTCCAGAACGTGGCCAGCCGGAAGTACATGGGTAGCCGGAGGCGGGCCGACATTTCCTTCACTGTGCCCGTGGATGTCCTCTCGCGAGCCCAGACCATCACGCAGGGGTTGGCCCGAGAGATTGGGGCCCGAAGGGTCCGGGCCGACGGGTCCATCGCGAAGGTCTCCATCGTCGGCATTGGGATGAAGACCCACACAGGGGTTGCCTCCAAGATGTTCCAGACCCTGGCTGAGCACAAGATCAATGTCCTGATGATCAGCACCTCTGAGATCGTCGTCTCCTGCGTCATCGAGGCCGAGCACGCCGAGGTGGCGGTCCGGGCTCTGCATGACGTCTTCGAGCTGGAGAAGGGGTAGGGGATGTTGGGGGAGGAGGAGCCGCTGAAGGGCTCGCCCCACGCGTTTTGAAAGGATTGGCCATGTCCGCCATCGCCCTATACGACTGCACGCTTCGGGATGGGACTCAGGGGGAGGAGATCACCTTCTCAGTCGAGGACAAGCTTCGCATCTCTGAGAAGCTCGACGACCTGGGGATCCACTACATCGAGGGGGGATGGCCCGGCTCCAATCCCAAGGACATCGACTTCTTCCAAGAGGTCCACACTCTGAAGCTGAGGAAAGCGCGGATCGTGGCCTTCGGAAGCACGCGGCGGGCTTCCCTCTCGGCTCAGCGGGATCCAAATCTCCGCGCCCTTTTGGCGGCCAAGACCCCTGTCATCACCATCTTCGGAAAATCCTGGGACCTTCACGTCCGCCGAGCCCTTCGGACCACTCTGGCGCGAAACCTTGAGCTCATCGAAGATTCCGTGGCCTACCTCAAGAGGCGGGTGGATGAGGTCATCTATGACGCCGAGCACTTCTTTGACGGCTACAAGGCAAACCCCCGCTACGCCACTAAAACCCTTCAAGCGGCTGTCGCTGGAGGGGCCGACTGCATTGTCCTCTGCGACACCAACGGGGGCTCCCTCCCCAGCGAGGTCAGCGCCATCTTTGGTGCCGTCCGGGGACTTGTCTCGACGCCTCTCGGCATCCACACCCACAACGACGGGGAGCTGGCAGTCGCTAACACCCTGGTGGCCGTTCAGCAGGGGGCCGTCCATGTCCAAGGATGCATCAACGGTTATGGAGAGCGGTGCGGAAACGCCAACCTCATCTCCATCATCCCTAACCTCAAGCTGAAGCTCGGCCTTAACTGCGTCAGCACCCTTGAGCTCCAACGTTTGCGAGAGGTCTCTCGGTTTGTGGACGAATTGGCGAACCGAAACCCCTCGACCCATCAGCCCTTCGTGGGCAACAGCGCATTCGCCCACAAGGGAGGGATCCACGTCCAGGCCATTATGAGGGACTCCAGGACCTATGAGCACATTCGCCCCGAGTTGCTGGGAAATCGGCAGAGGGTCCTCATCTCCGATCTCTCGGGCAAAAGCAACATCCTTTACAAGGCGCGGGAGTATGGACTTCGCCTGGACCCCAAAGACCCAAGCGTCCAGTCAATCCTTCAAGAACTCAAACGTCTTGAGCATAAGGGGTATCAGTTCGATGGGGCGGAAGGTTCCTTTGAACTCCTGATGCAGAAAGCCAAGGGCAGGCGTCAGGAATTCTTCAAGCTGGTCGGGTTCCGGGTCGTGGTGGAGAAGCGTCGAGATGAACCCCCGCGTTCTGAGGCCACCATCCGACTCTCTGTTAACGGAGAACTTGAACACGCGGTCGCCGACGGCAACGGCCCCGTCAATGCCCTGGACAACGCCCTGCGAAAAGCCCTGGGAAAGTTTTACCCCGAGATCCGTGAGATGGAGCTCATCGACTATAAGGTGCGCATTCTCAACGAACGCGCCGCCACCCAGGCGACGACCCGCGTCCTCATCGAGTCGACCGACCACAAGAGCAGGTGGGGGACTGTGGGGGTCTCGCCGAACATCATCGAGGCCAGCTGGCAGGCCTTGGAGGATAGCCTGGAATATAAGCTCACGAAGGCCCGGCAACCCAAGAAACCACGTCGGCGGGGGCGGGCGAGGCGCAAGGCCTGAAAATGGGAAAAGGGCGCACATTTCAAGAAATCATCCTCGCACTGGAGCGTTTCTGGTCGGACCAGGGGTGTGTCCTCCAGCAGCCCTATGACATCGAGGTCGGGGCGGGCACCATGAACCCGGCCACTTTCTTGAGGGCGCTTGGGCCAGAGCCCTGGAAGGTGGCCTATGTGGAGCCGTCTCGACGCCCGACGGACGGCCGCTACGGCGAGAACCCCAATCGCCTTCAGCACTACTATCAGTATCAGGTTGTCCTGAAACCATCCCCCAAAGAGATCCAAGAGACCTATCTCGATAGCCTGACGGCCTTGGGCATCGATCCCCTTCAGCACGATATCCGCTTTGTGGAGGACGACTGGGAGTCTCCTGGCCTTGGAGCCTGGGGTCTTGGCTGGGAGGTCTGGCTCGACGGCCTGGAGATCACCCAGTTCACTTACTTTCAGCAAGTGGGGGGGATCGACCTTCGCCCTGTCTCGGTGGAGTTGACTTACGGGCTGGAGCGGATCGCCATGTACCTGCAGGGGGTGGATAACGTTTATGAGGTCCTCTGGACCGACGGCGTCCGCTATGGGGACATTCACCATCGGACGGAAGTCGAGTTTTCCAAATACAACTTCGAGACTGCCGATGTCTCTATGCATCTTCAACTCTTCGCTCTTCACGAGGCCGAGTCTCTGAAGCTGCTTGCCGAAGACCTGATTCTTCCGGCCTACGACCATTGCCTCAAATGCTCCCATCTCTTCAATGTCCTGGACGCCCGGGGGGCCATCAGCGTTTCTGAGCGAACCGACTACATCGCCCGGATTCGGAAGATGGCCAGGGGCGTGGCCGAGGGATACCTCAACCTCCGCGAGGAGATGGGCTTTCCCCTTCTGAAGGATGGCTTCCCCGGCAAGCAGAATGTGACGAAGTAACCCCTGGAAGGCGCCGGTCCCTTCCCCGAAAGGTTCAAGCTCCGTGCCTTCGGGGGGGGATTGCCCCTCCGAGAAGGACGGACCTGACAGGACCATGGGAAAAGAGCTCTTTCTAGAGATCGGAACAGAGGAAATCCCCTCAGGGTTTCTCCCCAAGGCCTTGGAAGACCTGAAAGGGCACGCGGAGGAGTCTCTAGAGAGGGCCCGGATTCCCTTTGGCGAAGCGAGGACGCTCGGGACACCTCGCCGTCTGGTCCTCGTGGTCACTGATGTGGCCGAGGCCCAGGCCCCCTTTAAAGAGGAGGTCATCGGCCCCGCGCGAAGGGCGGCCTACAACGATCAAGGGGAGCCCACACGGGCGGCCACCGGGTTCGCCCGAAGCCAGGGGGTCCCTGTCGAGTCGCTTGGCGTGGTGCAAACGTCCCGAGGCGAATATGTCCAGGCCGTCCGCGAGGAGCTGGGAAAACCCGCCGAGGAAGTCCTCCAGGGTCTCCTGCCCGAGCTCATCTCAGACCTAAGCTTTCCCAAATCCATGCGCTGGGGGGTAGGGGACTTTCGCTTCGCCCGACCCATTCACTGGCTCGTGGCCCTGCTGGGAGGCACCCTTCTCTCATTTGAGCTCGATGGGGTGAAGAGTGGTGGCGCCTCTCGGGGGCATCGGTTCATGGCCCCTGGGTCCTTTCCTGTCGAAGATTTTAGGCAGTATCTCCAGGCGGCGCGGGAGCGGTTTGTCATCGTGGACCCTCAGGAACGGTTAAAACTCATGGAAGCGGGAGCCCGGGCTGCCGCAAAAAGCGTCGGAGGGGAGGTCCTGCACGATGAGGAGCTTCTCCAAGAGGTCACCCACCTTCTCGAGTTTCCGACGGCCGTCCTGGGCGACATTGAGGCCCGCTATCTTGCGCTCCCCCGGGAGGTCCTCATCACCGCCATGCGACGGCACCAGCGCTTCTTCTCCGTGAAAAACGCCAATGGGGAGATTTTGCCGCACTTCATCGCCTTCAGCAATACGGAGCCAGAGGACCTCTCTTTCATCCGGCAAGGAAACGAGCGAGTTCTTCGGGCGAGGCTCTCCGACGCAGAATTTTTTTTCCGCGAGGACGTAAAGAAGCCACTGGAGACCTTCGTGGAATCCCTGAAGGGGGTCATCTTTCAAAACACCCTGGGGACCTCCTACGAGAAGGTGGAACGCATCGTCTGTCTGGCGCAGCACCTCGCCGCCCGGCTGGAGCCTGACCTCGAGGAGGTCACGCGCCGGGCCGCATATCTTTGCAAGGCGGACCTCGAGACCCAGATGGTCTATGAGTTCCCGGAGCTCCAGGGGTATATGGGACGGGAGTATGCCCGGCTCCAGAAGGAGCCGGAGGTCGTGTGCCAGGCCATCTCGGACCACTATTCTCCTCGCTCGGCTAAGGACCCGTACCCCCCGAAGGGCCCCGGGGCCCTAGTGGGGATTGCCGACAAGCTCGACACCCTGACGGGTTACATTGGATTGGGGCAGACCCCCAGTGGCTCCCAGGACCCCTATGGGCTGAGACGGGCTGCCCGGGGAGTTCTGGGAACTCTCATCGCCCACGGCTATCGCCTTTCCCTGCAGGATCTGATCAGGGAATCCGCTCATCTTCTCTGTGAGCGCGTCGGCGAAAACGAGGAGGACCTGTTTCAAGAGGTTTTCGTCTTTCTCAGAGGAAGACTTGCGAACCTCTGGGTCGGCGATGGGCATCGGGCGGATTTGGTCGAGGCGGTCCTTTCGGCAGGCTGTGAGGATGTGGTTAATGCCGGAAAGCGCCTGGAGGCCCTCAAAAGGGTGGCAGAGGCGGAGGACTTTGAGGCCCTCACGACGACCTTTAAACGAGTGGCGAACATCATCATCCAGGCGAGGGAGAAGGGGATGATTCCCTCTTCGGATCAGCGACCGAAGGGGGGTGGCCGGAAGGCGGCCTCTGGCAAGACCGACGCAGAAAAATCTTTCTCTGTCGACCCGGCCCTGCTGGAAGAGCCCGCCGAAAAGGCCCTTTTTGAGACATATCAATCCAAGGCGAAGGAGGTTGGAGCCTGGAGCAAGGCCGAGGATTATCTGGCGGGCCTGACCACCACGGCAGGACTTCGCTCCGCCGTGGATCGTTTTTTCGACGATGTCCTGGTGATGTGCGACGATGAGGCCCTGAGGGAAAACCGCCTGGCCCTTCTCGCCTCGATCGGTGGACTCTTTGAGCCGGTCGCGGATTTTCGGAAAGTGCTCGTTAAGGCCCTGTAGGAGCGTAAAAAACGTTAGCAAATTTATTTTGTCGCCTTATTATTGTTCCCTGTATTATCTTCTTTCCTTGAACAACGGTAATGACAGGGGGAACACTCCGCCTGTTCTGGAGAGGGTTTCACACTGGAGCGTCTGTGCTGCATCTTTAAAGGGAGGCTGATTGCCTGATGGAGAAATATGTCTATGCCTTTGGCGGAGGGGTGACGGAAGGCGGGGCCGATATGAAAATGCTCCTTGGCAACAAAGGGGCCAACCTGGCCGAGATGTCCTCTCTTGGACTCCCGGTGCCGCCGGGTTTCACCATTACGACAGAGGCTTCTGACCACTACTTCAAGAACGGCGGAGAGTATCCCGAAGGAATGTGGGAGGAGGTCGACAAAAACCTCGCTCGGGTGGAGGGCGAGATGGAGGCGAAGCTGGGCGATCCGACGAACCCCCTTCTCGTCTCCGTCCGATCCGGGGCCGCGGTTTCCATGCCGGGGATGATGGACACGGTCCTCAACCTTGGCCTCAATGATAGAAGCGTAGGGGGGCTCTCAGCCCGGACGGACAATCCTCGATTCGCGTGGGACAGTTACCGGCGCCTTGTCACTATGTTTGGAGATGTGGTCCTCGGCCTCGAGCGCCGGGAGTTTGAGGAGCGCCTGGAGGCCCTGAAGGGGCGGGTTGGCGTTAAAGAGGATCAGGCGGTTGACGTTGAAAGCCTCCAATCCCTCGTCAAGGAATATAAAAGCCTTGTCCAGCAAAAGCTCAACCGGGAATTTCCCCAGGACCCCCGCGAGCAGCTTCGCCTTGCCATCAATGCCGTCTTTGATTCCTGGAACAGTGACCGTGCCAAGACCTACCGGCGCCTGAACCAGATGTCCGAAGTGGGCGGGACGGGGGTCAATGTCCAGGCCATGGTCTTTGGAAACTTAGGGGAGACCTCAGGGACAGGGGTGGCCTTCACGAGAAACCCCTCGACGGGCGCGAAGGAGTTCTACGGGGAATTTCTGATGAATGCCCAGGGGGAGGATATAGTTGCGGGCACCCGGACCGCCGAGCCCATCTCCAGCCTGAAGACCCCGATGCCCGAGGTATATCAGGCCCTGGAGGGGATCGCCCAGAAGCTGGAGTCCCACTACAAGGACATGCAGGACCTCGAGTTCACCATCCAGGCTGGAAAGCTCTACATGCTCCAGACCCGGACGGGCAAGCGGACCGCCGCCGCTGCGACTCGGATCGCCACCGAAATGGAAAAGGAAGGGCTAATTGACAAGGCGACGGCCCTCCTTCGGCTGGATCCAGAGCAAATGGAACAACTCCTCCACTACCGGATCGACCCGAATAGCCAGGTTCAGGTGATCGCGCGGGGGCTCGCCGCCTCGCCGGGTGCCGCCGTGGGAAAGGCCGTCTTCACCGCCGAGGGGGCAGAGCAGAAGGCGGCCAAGGGGGAGCAGGTCATCCTCATCCGAATGGAAACCTCCCCTGATGACATTGGGGGAATGTACGCAGCCCAGGGGATTCTGACGGCTCGTGGCGGCCTGACCTCCCATGCGGCCGTCGTGGCCCGGGGCATGGGGAAGTGCTGCGTGGCAGGCTGCGACGAGATCCGGGTGGACGAGGAACAGGGGCGATTCACTGCGGACTCGGTCGAGGTTCGGGAAGGGGACTTCATTACCCTGAACGGGTCCACAGGCGAGGTCATCCTGGGAGAAACAAATCTCGTAAAGCCTGAAGTTTCAGACCACTTCTCAACGATCCTTGACTGGACGGATGAGGTTAAGGTTCTGGGGGTGCGGGCCAATGCAGACACCCCCCACGATGCGCAGGTCGCCCGGGACTATGGGGCCGAGGGGATTGGCCTCTGTCGCACAGAGCATATGTTCTTTGAAGGGGATCGCATCGACTCCGTCCGGGCCATGATCCTGGCCAAGGGGGAGGGGGAGCGGCGCAGCGCCCTGAAAAAACTTCTCCCCATACAGACCCAGGACTTTGAGGATATCTTCGAGGTCATGGATGGCCTCCCTGTCACTATCCGCTTCCTCGACCCTCCGCTTCACGAGTTTTTGCCCAAGACCGAGGATGGGATGGAGGCCCTGGCCCGAAACATGGGGATGAGTCTGGATCACATCAAGGCCACGGTGGAGGAGCTGACCGAGTTCAACCCCATGCTGGGACATCGGGGATGCCGTCTTGGCCTCTCTTATCCGGAGATTTATGAGATGCAGGCCGAGGCCATCTTCACGGCCGCCTGTAGGAAGGCCCGGGAGGGGCGGAAAGTCCTGCCCGAGATCATGATCCCGCTGGTGGCTGACGTGGCGGAGCTCAGGGCCAACAGGGAGATGGTCCGGCGTTTCGGAAAAGAGGTCATGCGCCGCGAGAAGGTGAAGGTGGACTACCTGATCGGGACCATGATCGAGCTTCCGCGGGCCTGTCTCACGGCCCGTGAGATTGCGGCCGAGGCTGACTTTTTCTCCTTCGGGACCAACGACCTGACCCAGACCGTCTATGGCCTCAGCCGGGACGATGCGGGGCGTTTCCTGCCGGAATATCTGACAAAGGGCTACTTCTCCAGGGACCCCTTCGTCGCCATCGACCGCGCGGGGGTGGGAGAGATGATCCACATGGCTGTCAAAAAGGGGAGGGCGCGACGGCGGAAGTTGAAGGTGGGAATTTGCGGGGAACACGGAGGAGAACCCTCCTCGGTGGAATTCTGCCATCAGGTGAACCTGGATTACGTGAGCTGTTCCCCATTCCGCGTTGTCATTGCCCGTCTGGCAGCCGCCCAGGCGGCCCTGCGGTATCCGGCGGGGAAATAAGGCCCCAAAATGCCAAGGTGGCATCCTGAAGAGGCGGGCTTGATGCGCCAGGCCCTTCGACTGGCTGGCCAGGCAAAGGGCAGGACCCATCCCAACCCCATGGTGGGGGCCCTGGTGGTGAGAGGGGGCCGCATCGTGGGCCAGGGCTATCACCGGAAGGCCGGAGGCCCGCACGCTGAGCTTCTGGCCCTTCGGGCAGCCCGCTCCCGCGCAAAGGGCGCCACCCTCTATGTCTCGCTTGAGCCTTGCTGTCACGTCGGCCGAACTTCCCCCTGCACGGACGCTATCCTTTTGGCCGGGGTCCGGGAAGTGGTTGTGGGGATGAGAGACCCCAATCCCCTCGTCTGTGGAAGGGGCATTCGCGCCCTGCGGAGGGCCGGACTCAAGGTCCGGACCGGGCTCCTGGAGAAGGAATGCCGCCGCCTGAACGAGGATTTTTGCCATCATATTCAGACGGGTCGGCCCCTGGTCATCCTGAAGTCGGCTCTGAGTTTGGATGGTAAGACCGCCACCGTATCGGGTGAATCCCGATGGATATCCAGCCCCGCGAGCCGGGCCCACACCCATCGGCTTCGAGAGAGGGTGGACGCCATCTTGGTGGGGATCGGGACCGTCCTGGCCGACAATCCCAGCCTTACGGCCCGCCCCTCGGGGGGGAAGGGGCGAGACCCCCTTCGAGTCATCCTGGACAGCCGCCTCAAAATTCCCTTGACCGCTAAGGCATTGAACGTTCACTCTCAGGCTGATACAATTTTGGCGACGACGAGGCACTCCAACCTGAAGCGCAGGGCCGATGTGGCCGCAAAAGGGGCTGAAGTCCTCGTTTTGAGAGAGGTCCAAGAGGGGGTTTCCCTTCCTCACCTTCTTAGAGTGCTGGGCCGGCGCGGGATCGTGAGCCTGCTCATTGAGGGAGGGGGCAGAGTGAGTGCAGGGGCCCTCCGGGCCGGAGTTGTTAACAAAGTGATCTACTACCTCGCCCCCATTCTTATCGGGGGCCAGCGGGCGCCTGGGGCCATTGGAGGCGAGGGGGTGCAGAGGCTGGACGACGCCTTCCGGCTTCGGGACGTTCGGACAAGCCGCCTGGGCCCTGATCTTTTAGTAGAGGCTTACATTGATGGAGGAGGGAGGCCTCGGCGTGTTTACAGGAATCATTGATCACCTGGGCGCTGTTTCCTCTCTAAAACCTTCGCCGGAGGGAGCCCGCCTCACGGTCCATGCTCCCGACGTGGCCCGCCAACTCAAGGCGGGGGAGAGCGTCTCGGTCAATGGGGCTTGTCTCACGGTGGTGGAGAGGACGCAGGAGGCCTTCAGCGTGGATGTGACCCCCGAGACCCTGAGTAGGACCAACCTCGGGGAGTTGCAATCCCAGAGCCAGGTGAACCTGGAGTTGGCCCTTCAGGTGGGGGCCCGGCTGGGGGGACACCTGGTCAGCGGGCATGTGGACGCCCCGGGGAAGATCGTGAAACGGGAGCCCCTTGGGAATTCCGTGATGGTGGTCGTTGAGACCCCACCTGAGGTGATGAAGTACGTGGTCGAGAAGGGTTCTATCGCCGTGGACGGCGTGAGCCTGACGGTGGTCGAGCGAGGAGAGGGCCGCTTCTCGGTGGCTATCATTCCCCACACGGCCCAAAAGACCACCCTCAATGAGAAACCGGTGGGCGCCAGGGTGAACCTGGAAGCCGACCTGGTCGGAAAATATGTGGAGCAGTTTGTGAATCCTTGGCGAAACAGCGAGGCGGTTTCAAGAGGCGCCCAAATGTTTGTGCCAGAACGCGAATATTCGTGAAAAGGCGGTTGGAATGACTGATGAGCACCCTTTCCACTCCATAGAAGAAGCCATCGAGGCGATCCGGGAAGGACAGATGGTCGTCCTGATTGATGACGAGGACCGGGAGAACGAGGGCGACCTCACGATGGCGGCCGAGCGGATCACCCCCGAGGCCATTAACTTCATGACCCAATATGGCCGTGGTCTATTGTGCCTCACCCTGACTGGCCAGCGGGCCGACGAGCTTGAGCTGGAGCCTATGGTCCGGAACAATACGGCCTCTCTCGGGACCGCCTTCACTATCTCCATCGACGCCAAGAAGGATGTGGAGACGGGGATCTCGGCGAACGACCGGGACGCGACCATCCGCCAAGCCCTGGACCCCAGGACCAAACCCCAGGACCTGGCCAGGCCGGGGCACGTCTTTCCCATTCGGGCAAGGGACGGGGGTGTCCTGGTACGCGCGGGGCAGACGGAAGGATCGGTCGACTTGGCGCGTCTGGCCGGCCTGAAACCGGCGGGCGTCGTCTGCGAGGTGATGAACCCCGATGGCAGCATGGCCAGGGTCCCCCAGCTTCTGAAATTCGCGAGTCATCACGACCTCAAAGTGATTACGATCAAAGATCTCATCGAGTACCGAATGAGGTGTGAGTCTCTCATTGAGATGGTGACCGAGACCGAGATACCCACCGAACATGGGGTATTCAAGGCGAGGTCTTATCGGGGAAAGATTGGGGGCCAGATTTATCTCAGCCTGAGTCTTGGGGAGCTCAACGGGGAAGAGGATGTCCTCGTCCGAGTTCATTCCCAGTGCTTGACCGGGGATGTCTTCGGTTCTTTTCGGTGCGACTGCGGCCCTCAGCTTCACACCGCCCTGTCCATGATCGGCGAGGCGGGGAAGGGGGTTCTTCTCTATGTGGCTCAGGAAGGCCGGGGGATTGGCCTGATGAACAAGCTCAAGGCGTACTCCCTCCAGGACCAGGGCCTCGACACGGTCCAGGCGAACGAGGCCCTGGGCTTCAAGTCCGACCTTCGGGAGTATGGCCTAGGGGCTCAGATCTTGGCCCACTTGGGTCTGAAGAATATCCGCCTTTTGACAAACAATCCCAGAAAGGTGGTGGGTCTGGAAGGCTACGGGCTTCAGATCACCGAGCGGGTCCCCTTGGAGGTTAAGCCCCGCGAGGAGAATCTCCATTACCTGCAGACGAAGCGGAGCAAGCTCGGCCATCTGCTGAAAAATGTCTAAATGTTTAGAGGACCCGGATGCCCGACGGGCAGAGCCACTGTTCGGGGCAATAGTTCGGGGGGGGGGCCGCCAGGAACAGGGCGGCTTCTTCTTTAATGGGCTCTTGAGGAGGCTCCCGCGATACCCAGGGTAACGGAAGGAGATCTCTCGGCGGCCGGCCTAAAGGTGGGGATCGTGGTGAGCCGGTTCAACTCCTCGATCACGGACCGTCTCCTAGAAGGGGCGTTGGACGCCCTCCTGCGATCCGGGGCCAAGGAGGGGAACCTTGATGTGGTGCGAGTCCCCGGCGCCTTCGAGATACCCCTTGTGACCAAGATCCTGGCCGAGAGTAAACGCTATGAGGCTATTGTCTGCCTGGGGGCCCTCATCCGAGGGGAGACACCGCACTTTGAACACCTCGCCTCCCAGGTTGCCAAGGGGATCGCCGAGACCTCCCTGGAATCCGGCGTCCCTGTGACCTTTGGGGTCCTCACAGCGGACAGCGCCGATCAGGCCGTCGAGCGGGCTGGGGGCAAACGTGGCAACAAGGGGGCCGAGGCTGCCCGGACGGCGGTCGAGATGGCGGTTCTCCTGAAAAAGCTGAAGAAGAAATAGCGAGAGGTCCTTATGGGAACCAGACGGATGGCCCGGGAGGCGGCCCTCAAGATCCTCTACCAGCTGGATCGCTCCGGGGGAGACCCGGAGGAGGCGCTCAACGTCTATTGGAACGAGCATCCCATGTCGGATGGGGTTTGCCAGTATGCCGAACGCCTCGTCCGCACCACCTGGAAGGAGAAGGAAGACTTCGACACCACCATCGCCCGCCTCTCTGAGCATTGGGCCCTTCGCCGCATGGGGGCCGTCGATCGCACCATCTTGCGTTTTGCCGCGTGCGAACTCCTCCTTTTTAAAGACATCCCGTCTAAGGTGGCCATCAACGAGGCGGTCGAGCTGGCCAAGAAATATGGGACCAAAGATTCCCCTGCCTTTGTGAACGGGATCCTGGATCAAATCAAGCACGAGGCGGAGTGTGAGGGGGTGAAGGGAGGAGGAGCCTCGAAGCCATGAGAGAGTTCCTTTGAGCGACCGCTACGACTTTCATGCGATAGAGGCCAAATGGCAGAGGATTTGGCAGGAACAGGGGGCCTTCGTCGTTTCGGGTGAGGGCCGGGGGCCGAAATTCTACCTCCTGGAAATGTATCCTTATCCCTCGGGCCGCATCCACATGGGGCACGTGAGGAATTATACCATCGGCGATGTGGTGGCGCGCTACAAGGCCATGAAGGGCTACCAGGTGCTTCACCCCATGGGGTGGGATGCCTTCGGCCTTCCTGCCGAGAACGCCGCCCTGGCCCGGGGGGTGCACCCGGCCCGGTGGACCCAGGAGAATATTGGGTTCATGAGACAACAGCTTCGACGCCTGGGTTTCAGCTATGACTGGACCCGGGAGATCGCCACCTGTGAGCCGGACTATTACCGTTGGAACCAGTGGATCTTCCTTCAGATGTACCGCCGGGAGATCGCCTATCGTCGAAAGACCCGGCTTCACTGGTGCCCGGACTGCAAGACCACGCTCGCCAACGAACAGGTGGAGGGAGGACTCTGCTGGCGCCACGGGACCCAGGTCGAGGAAAAGGAAATGGACGCCTGGTTCCTGAGGATCACCGATTATGCCGAGGAGCTTCTCGCCGGCTTAGACACCTTGGCCGGGACCTGGCCCGAGCGGGTTCTCACGATGCAGCGGAACTGGATCGGCAAGAGCGTGGGCGTGGAAATCGTTTTTCCCATCGTGGGGGATACCGAGAGGCTCAGCGCCTTCACGACCCGCCATGATACCGTCTACGGAGCGACCTTCATGGTCCTGGCCCCGGAGCACCCCCTCGCCCGGCGTCTGGCCGCCGGGACCCCGCAGGAAGAGGAGGTCCGCCGCTTCTGCGAAGAGATGAGCCGCCAAGACAAATATCAAAGAACGGCTGAGGGGCAGGAGAAGACAGGGGTCTTCAGCGGGCGCCACGCCGTCAACCCGATGACGGGCAAGGAGATCCCCATCTGGATCGCAAACTTCGTCCTCATGGAATACGGGACAGGGGTCATCCAGGCGGTCCCCGCCCATGACCAGCGGGACCTGGAGTTCGCCAGAAAGTACGACCTCCCGGTCCGGGTCGTGGTCCAACCCCCCGGGGGCTCTCTGGACGAGGCCACCCTGGAGGAGGCCTATGTGGATGAGGGCGTGAACACGCACTCAGGCTCCTTCGATGGCATGCCCACTCCCCGCGCCAAGGAAGCGATCGCGGATTTCATGGAGGAGCGTGGGATAGGTCGGCGAAAGACTCAATACCGCCTTCGCGATTGGGGGATCTCCCGTCAGCGTTATTGGGGAACCCCCATCCCCATCCTCTACTGTAAAGCCTGCGGGACGGTTCCAGTTCCAGAGGAAGACCTGCCCGTTATCCTTCCCACGGAAGAGTTCGAGTTTGGCGGTCCCTCACCCCTCACCACCTATGCCCCGTTCTACCGAGCGGATTGTCCGGCTTGCGGCAAAGAGGCCCGCCGCGAGACGGACACCATGGACACCTTCTTTGACTCCTCCTGGTACTTCTGCCGCTTCACGAGCCCGAAAGAGTCCCGAGCCCCCTTTGAGGCCTCGGCGATCCAGAGGTGGATGCCCGTGGACCATTACATTGGCGGGATCGAACACGCCGTCCTGCATCTCCTCTATTCCCGGTTCTTTTCCATGGTCCTACGCGACCTCGGACTGATCCCGCAGGCGGAGCCCTTTCACGAGCTTCTGACCCAGGGGATGGTCATCAAGGATGGGCTCAAAATGTCCAAGTCCCACGGCAACGTGGTGGACCCAGACGATATGGTCAAGAAGTTCGGGGCCGACACGGTGCGCCTCTTTATCCTGTTCGCTTCCCCCCCGGAGCGCGAGCTCGAGTGGAACGAGGCTGGCGTCGAGGGTTCCCACCGCTTTCTCAACCGCCTCTGGAGACTCGTCCACCAGCGCCGGGAGGCTTTGCAGGGGGACACCCCCGCAGCCCCTTTCGCCGGAGATTTCAGCCCGGCTGCGGGGGAGCTTCGGAAAAGGACCCATCAGACCATCCGCCGGGTCACCGACGATATCGAGCAGCGCCTTCATTTCAACACCGCCATCGCCGCCACCATGGAGCTCACCAACGCCGTCTCGGCCTTTGAGGACGACGGAAGCCCGGGCTCCAGATGGGCCCTTCGGGAGGCCGTCCACCACCTGGTCCTGCTTCTTTCACCCTTTGCCCCCCACCTGGCCGAGGAGGTGTGGGAGGTCCTGGGGGGGCAGAAATCTCTCGTGAGTTGCCCCTGGCCTGAGTATGATGCTGAGGTGGCCGCTGAGGAGACCCTGACCATTGTCCTTCAGGTAAACGGCAAGGTGAGGGGCCGAATCCAGGTTGCGGCCACGGCTGAGGCGGATCAGATCAGGTCCCTCGCTTTGGGGGACGAGCGGATCAAAGGCTGGATTGGGGAAAAGGAAATCCGAAGGGTCGTGGTGGTACCGGGGAAACTGGTCAATGTGGTGGTTTAAAAGGACAATTTACTCCCTTGGCCTAGCTCTCATCCTTCTGGGGTGTGGCTACCGACTCGAAGGCACCACTATTTCCTCGCTCCCCCCCCATATCAAGAGGGTCCACATCCCTATTTTTCGAAACGGGACTACAGAGGAAGGCATCGAGGTGAGGATCAGCGAGGAACTCCGAAACCTCATTTTGGAGGACGGGCGACTCGAGCTGGCGCAAGGACGGGAGGATGCGCAGGCCATCATTATAGGAGAGGTCCAGGAATTCAACCTCAGACCCATCTCCTTCAATAGCAGCGACCGCGTCCGAGAGTTCCGCCTTCGGATCTCTGTCCGGGCTACGCTACGTGATCTGGAGAACAACGAAATCCTCTTCGACCAGACCATTCGGGCCGACCGGGAATACGGCGTCTCTGACAATCTCGGGTCAAACGAGCAGGCGCAGAGTGAAGCCCTCGAGCGGGGTGCAGACGACTTTGCCCGGGAGCTGAAGAGCATCCTCATCGAGGGGTTTTAAGGGGGAGGATGCCTGAAACCTCCTACGAGGGCGCCCGCAGGGACATCGAGGCTGGCCAGGTTTGCCCCCTCTATCTCTTCCATGGAGAAGAGACCTTCCTGGCCGATGACCTCCTGGCACGCCTTCGGGCACGGCTTCTCCCCGGGGGCCTCGATGAGTTAAACCATGAGCGCCTCTACGCTGACGAGATCACCCCAGAGACCCTCCTGACCGCTGTGCGCACGCTCCCCTTCATGTCTGGCTGCCGCTTGGTCCTCGTGAGACGGGCAGAGGCCCTGCCCCGGGGGGGAGAGGCACTGGCCGATTACTTTGAGGACCCCGTTTCGAGCACCTGTTTGGTCCTTCTGGCAGATGCCCTGCCGCGCCAAAGCCAACTGCCCCACCGGGTGAAGAAGAAGGGGACAGTGGTCTCGCTGTCCTCTTTGAAGCCGGCCGCCTTTCGAAAGCATCTCTCCTCTCTCGCCAGGGAGAAGGGGTTGCGCTTCGATTCCGATGCCCTTGACCTTTTAGCCGAGCGGGCCGGCCGAAACCTTCACCGCGGTATCGCCGAGATGGAAAAGCTTTCGGTGTGGGAGACAAAGGCGGGCCGGGTGGACCGTGAGCTGGTGGCGGCTGTTGTGGACGACGGTCGTCTAGACACCTTCTTTGATCTTGCCGACGCCCTGGGCAGAAAGCAGCTGGCGCGAGCCCTTGAGGCCCTGCATAGACTCCGCGGGATCCCTCCCTTGGTCCTCCTGGCCACGGTGGGCCGGCATTTTCGTCGCCTGTTTGAGCTCCGGGCCAAACTGGACGTCGAAGGGCGGAAAGGGGAGGGGACCACCCAGGGGAAGCAGGATTACTATCTGAAGAAGATGACCCGCCAGGCCTCTTTGTTTTCCGCCCAGGAAATCCGGGGAGTCTTCCAGCAGCTCCACAGCACAGACCTCGCCCTTAAGGGGACCAGCACACCGAATCGGCTCGTCTTGGAAGACCTGGTCTTCGCCATATGCGGGTCAGCCAAGGGTAAAGATTCTGGGGAAGATGTCAGGGGGAAGCCTGGGGAGGCTTCAGGGCGTCGGCCCGCCTGCTGAGGCGAGCGATGAGGCGGGACGCGGTATTTTTGTGGATGACCCCCTTTGAGGCCGTCCGGGCAATGAGGGGGAGTGCGACCTCGAGGTGTTTACGAGTAGCCTCTGCGTCCTTCATCTCGATGGCGGCGTGGACCCGCTTGACAACGGTCCGATAAGCGGAGCGGAGCGGTTGATTGCGAGCCCGCCGCTTGAGGCTCCTCCGGGCGGCTTTCCGTGCCGGTTTCTTTTGGGGCATCTGTCTTCTCCAAAAGGGCTGAAAACTTCCCTTTCTCCAGAAACCCTTAATATAAAGGCTTTCTCCCTGCTGTCAAGGACCTTGCCCACGCAGACACCAGACGGGTCCGGCCCTCCAGGCCGGGGGTTTGGATGAGGGACACCGATCGCCTCACCCGCGCGGCGGGCGTCGTAAGCGGGGCCACGTTCCTCAGCCGGGTCACCGGATTCGTCCGTGACGTCATCATTGCCCAGACCTTTGGGGCGGGATTCAGCGCAGACGCCTTCTTTGTGGCCTTCGGGATACCGAGCCTGTTTCGGCGATTCTTTGCCGAAGGGGCCCTTTCAGCGGCCTTCATCCCCGTCTTCGCCGCCGAGCGGGAAAAAGGGGGAGACGAAGCGGCGCGCCGCATGAGCGGTGCCCTGGTCGCCTCCTTGGCCATCATCGTCGCGGTCGTGACCCTGTTGGGCATTTGGGCGGCCCCGGGGCTTGTGCTCGTCCTGGTGCCGGGCTTTCGGGACGACCCTCAGAAGCTGGCCCTGACGGTGACCCTGACCCGCCTCATGTTCCCCTTCCTTTTTTTCATCTGCCTTGCGGCGGTCGGGGCCGGTATCCTGAACACCCTTCGGCATTTCCTCACCCCCGCCCTCTCCCCCATTTTCCTGAATCTCTCCCTCATTGCCTTTGCCCTGGCCCTGGCGCCTCGGCTGGCGCAGCCGGTCGTGGCCCTCGCTTGGGGGGTTGTCCTGGGCGGCGCCGCTCAATTGGCTGTGCTGTTTGTCCCGCTTTGGCTCCGGGGACACCTGCCTCGTCCTCGATGGGAGCCGGGCCACTCCGGCTCCAGACGGGTTGCCCGCCTCATGGGCCCCGCCATCTTTGGGATGTCCGTCGCCGAGATCAGCGTCATCATGGACCGATGGCTGGCGTCCTTCCTGGCGGAGGGGAGCATCTCCTTTCTTTACTATGCCAACCGACTCGTCCAGTTCCCCCTTGGGGTGTTTGGTATCGCCATGACCATCGCCATCTTTCCCACTCTCTCCGCGCAGGCTGCCCGAAAGGACCGACAAGAATTTCTGGACACCCTGGGGCTTGGGGCGCGCCTCATCCTCTTCCTCTGTCTTCCCGCCACCGTGGGCTTGGTCCTCCTCAGCACTCCCATCATTCACCTTCTTTTTGAGCGGGGAGCCTTCACGGCCCACTCGACCGCCATGACGGCTTGGGCCCTCTTTTACTACGCCGCCGGCCTCATTGCCTTCGCCGGGGTCAAGATCGTGGCCTCCGCCTATTACTCCCTCCAGGACACGGCCACCCCGGTCAAGCTGGCGGCCTGGGCCCTCCTCGCCAATCTGATCTTTAACCTCATCCTCATGGGACCCTTCAAGCACGCTGGGCTTGCCCTGGGGAGCGCGCTTGCGGCCTATCTAAACCTGGGGCTTCTCGTGGTGATCCTCCGACGCCGGCTTGGGCACATCGGGGGCAAAAAGATCGCTCGCTCCTTTCTCAGGATGATCCCCGCAGTTGTGATCATGGGCATCGTTGTTTTCACGGTGAACCGCGGATTCTTTGTCCCCGATGGGACCACCACCTCCCAGGCCCTGGCGCTTGGGAGCGCCGTAGTTCTGGGGATGGCCAGTTTCTTCCTCGTGGCTCGGGTGATGCGGTGCGAGGAGATGCAGATCATCTGGGGGGCCGTGCGCCGCAAGGAGAAGACCCCCTGGGCGAGCCCTCCCGGGGGAGCGTAATGGCCGAGGATCAGGGCCTTCTCCAAGGCTTTCTGGATTATCTCAGTGCAGATCGGCGTCTCGCCAAGAACAGCCTTCTGGCCTACCGCAGGGACCTCAGCCACTTTATCTCGGCCTATCGAAAGAGGACCGATGCCCCTCTCTCGGCCCTCCATCGAAAGGACCTGATGGCTTATCTGGAAAAGTTGCAACAAGAAAAGATCCTGGCCAGCACAGTCCGCCGAAGACTTTCTTCTCTGAGGGGGTTCTGCCGCTTCCTGGTGGCTGAGGGCCACCTCGCCGAGGACCCCACCCTGGAGCTGAAGGGCCCGCGGACGGGGCGCCGACTTCCTCACGTCCTGTCCGTGGCCGAGGTGGATCGACTGCTGGCCGAGCCCGATCCCGGGACCCCTCTTGGCTGCCGGGATGCTGCCATGCTGGAGACCATTTATGCCAGCGGGCTTCGAGTCTCCGAACTCCTGGGCCTCACTCTGTCCCGGATTAACCTTGAAGTGGGCTATGTCCTTCCTTTGGGCAAGGGAAATAAGGAGAGGGTGGTCCCAATGGGAGAGGTGGCACAGGCAAAGGTTCAGGAGTATCTGAGATGGGGCCGCCCGAAGTTGCAGCGACCCCACTCAGGGGACATTGTGTTTTTAAACCGACGCGGTGGGGCGCTCTCGAGGGTGGGGTTCTGGAAGATCTTGAAGGGTTATGTCCGAGCGCAGGGGCTCCGCCGCCCAGTGAGCCCCCACACCCTGAGGCACTCTTTTGCCACCCATCTCTTGGCCAGGGGGGCGGATCTTCGCTCGATACAGCTCATGCTGGGGCACGCGGACATTTCGACGACACAGATCTACACCCATATTACACAGGAGCGGCTTCGGCAGATGTTTGATCAATATCATCCAAGAGCTTAACATTATTATTCAATGTGTTATTACGGTATATATAATGTGTTTTATAAATAAAAGATGTCCTTCCAAATTTGTTTGCGCCCCACGACCCGCTGTGCTAATTTGACGTCGGCTGGGAGGAAGAATTTGGCGAAATTGAAAGCCCACAACATCCCGCTGAAGGAGCCGGGCCGGGTTCGCGAGCTCTTTGGTATCCACGATGAGCACCTGAAGCAGCTGGAGGCCGTCTTCGGCGTCAAGATCGCCCTGGCGGATGGGGGCGTTGACGTCATCGGCGATCCTGAGCGCTCAGCCGTAGTGGAAAAGCTCCTCAAGGCGCTTCAGGCGGTCCTTGCCGAAGGTTATGAGCTCCGCCCTCATGACCTCCAGATCCTTGCTCGAGCCTATCAGGAGGATCCCAAGGCGGATCTCAAGGCCCTCTTCGCATGGCGGATCCAGGTGGGGGGGAAGCGCCAGTTCGTGGTCCTAAAAGGGGCCGCCCAGCGGGCCTATGTGGAAGCCATCCGAAGTCACGATCTCGTCGTGGGGATTGGTCCGGCGGGGACGGGGAAGACCTATCTTGCCATGGCCTTGGCTATGGCGGGCTTGCTGGAGAAAGGCTTTGCGCGGATCATCCTCACACGGCCGGCGGTTGAGGCGGGTGAGCATCTTGGCTTTCTGCCGGGGGACATCTACGAGAAGATCCACCCCTACCTGCATCCCCTTTACGATGCCCTCTATGAGATGATGGAGCCCGAAAGGGTGAACCGACTTGTGGAGCGAGGGATCATCGAAATTGCCCCTCTGGCCTATATGCGCGGGCGCACCCTCAATGACTCCTTTATCGTCATGGACGAGGCCCAAAATTCCACGGTCGAGCAGATGAAGATGTTTCTTACCCGGCTCGAATTCGGGTCGAAAGTGGTGATCACCGGGGACATCACCCAGGTGGATCTCTCGGAGGAGAAGCACTCGGGGCTCATTCAGATCCGCAGCATCCTGGAGAATGCCCCCGGGATCCGTTTCGTCTACTTTACGGAAAAGGATGTCGTGCGCCATCCATTGGTCCAGACCATCATCAAGGCCTACGAGCGCCACAAAAAGGAAAAAGGGGCTTCAAAGGGATGACCCGAGGGGGAAAAAACAGGCGGAAATCTCTTGGCAAGAACCTGCGGGGGACCGGTCTCAGCAGCCCAAGGGCCGAGGCCAGACCTTCAAGCGGGCAGGCGGCCCGGGTGAGGTGGATAACGGGAATTGCTCTCCTCCTTTCCCTCACCTTTATTTTCCTTTTCATTCAAACGGACTCTCTCCCCTCAAAGGGGCTTTCCGTGGGAGATGTGGTCCGAAGAGATATCAAGGCGGGAGAAGATTTTCTAGTCGAAGACGAGGCCTCCACGACCAAGATCAGGAGGGAGGCCGAGAGGGCGGTAAGAGATGTTTATGACTTGGACAGTGGCCTGGCGAGGGGAATGGCCGAACAGGTCAGGGCCGCCTTTTTGAGCGTGAGAAAGGCCTACGAGTCCGCCGAGGCAGAGAGGAAGTCCGCTCCTCCATTCGTGGGACCGAGGCTCAGGCGGGAGGGAAGTCCGGCCCGAGAGGGGAGCGGGTTTGAGGAAGGGCTGAAGGACACGCAGGCGTTCCTGGCTGCAGAGGGGGCCTTCTATCGGGCGCTCGGCCTGGAGCCGGAGGCCACACTGGTGGCCGCCCTGCGGGAGCAGAAGTATGGCCTTCAGATTGGCGAGGAGGTTGCTCGGCTTCTGGAACAGGCGGCGGCCCCCGGGATTGTGAGCAATAAAGAGCTCCTCCTGGCCCAGGCGGGCAAGGGGATACAGATTCGTGAGGTGGGTTCCACGGAAGAGGTGGTGGTGGAGGATGTGGAGCAATACCCGGACGCCTCAGAGGCCCTTCAGAATCTTGAGGCCCTGGCAACGCGGCTCAGGATAGGAGACTCTCTGGACGAGCGCCGATTAAGCGTCCTTTTGACCAGCCACCTCATCCAGCCAAATCTCACTTTGAACAAACAGGCCACCGAAGAGCGGCGCAGGGAGGCCCGCGAGGAAGCCAAGCCAGTCTATTTTCAAATCAAGAAGGGCGAGATGATCGTCCGGGAGGGGGCGCGGATCACCCCCGAGCACAGGGTGAAGCTGAGGGGACTTGCTGCGTTGCAGGAGACGCGGGGGATCCTGGCCTCCGGAATAGGGGTGGCCCTCTTGATGGCCCTTTTTCTGGCGTTGACCTGGATCTATCTGTCCTGGTTTAAGACCAAGCTGATTCGCTCCACATCGATGGTGATCCTATTAGCGGTCTTGCTCCTCGGGACCGTCCTCCTCATCAGCGTTTTCATCCAGCTGGGCAACATCCTTTCAGAGGGTTCCGACGTCATTGAAGCCACCTCTTACTATTACGCTGTTCCCTTTGCCGTGGCGGCCATGCTGGCCGCTATCCTGGTGGACCTTGAGGTGGCCCTTCTCTTTTCGGCACTGACGGCTTTTCTGGCGGGACTCCTTATCCCCGCCCCCGGGATCTCTTATGCCCTGATGGCTCTGGTGGGGGGGTTGGTGGCCAGCTTTCGGGTGAATCAATACCATCACCGTTCAAGCATCCTGATCACGGGCCTCTTCATCGGGCTTGCCAACGTCGCCGTCCTCATTCCTCTGCACCTCATGGAGGGGGGCCTCACCATCCCTCGTGGACTTTTAGATCTCCTCATGGGAATCGCTGGGGGGGGCGTGGTGGCGATTCTTGTCTCGGCCTTCCTTCCTTTTCTGGAATCTCTCTTCAAAGTTACGTCCGACATCAAACTCCTTGAGCTGGCCGACCTCAACCATCCCATCCTGCGCCAGCTGGTGGTCCAGGCCCCCGGGACCTACCACCACAGCGTGATCGTGGGGAATCTGGCAGAGGAGGCCGCCGAGCGCACCGGGGCAAACTCTCTTCTGGCTCGGGTGAGCGCTTACTATCACGACATCGGAAAGATTCGAAAGCCTGAGTACTTCATCGAGAATCAGTCGGGACCCGAAAACAAACACGACCGACTCGCCCCCCGGATGAGCAGCCTCATCCTCATCTCTCACGTCAAGGATGGGATCGAATTGGCTCGAAAATACCACCTCCCCGAGAAGATCATCGACTTCATCCCCCAGCATCACGGGACCAGCCTCATCCCCTATTTTTACAACAAGGCCAAGGAACGTGAGGTCCCAGGGCATGAGACAGTCGAGGAGGAAGACTTCCGCTATCCTGGGCCTAAGCCCCAGATCAGGGAGACGGCCATCGTGTTGCTGGCCGATATGGTGGAGGCGGCTTCCCGTACCCTCACGGACCCCCACCCAGCCCGAATCCGGTCCATGGTGAAGGGGACCATCAACCGGGTCTTCGCAGAGGGTCAGCTGGAAGAGTGCGACCTCACGCTGCGAGATCTCAACCTCATTGCCGAGGCTTTTGTTCGGATTCTGACGGGGATCTTTCATCACCGAGTGGAGTACCCGGGCCAGCGAAAGGCCTGGGGCCAGGAGAAGCCGGAAGATGTCGATTCGGCTGACCGATCGACAAAAGAGGACAGCCGTCGACTCGGCCTGGATCGCCGAGAAGGGACGACAGCTCTTAGAGACCTTGGCCTGTCCGGATGATGAGCTGAGCCTCCTCCTTGTGGAGGAGGCCGAAATGGCCCGTCTGAACCGTCAGTTCCGGGGCGTAAAGGGCCCGACCGATGTCCTGGCCTTCCCCATGCGGGAGGGAGAAGGAAACGGGCTTAACCCTCACCTTCTTGGCGACGTCGTCCTCTGCCCCCAGCAGGTGGCAGGGGGGCCTGGGCCGCTGTCCGACGAGGTGCTCCGCCTCCTCATCCACGGGGTGCTCCATCTCCTTGGCTTCCATCACGAGACCCAGAAGGAGGCCCGGCGCATGGGCCGCGAGGAGAGACGTCTTTGGCAGGCCCTTCAGGGGGAGGTGGGCCCATGAAATATCTCTGGGCCCCCTGGCGGATGGACTATATCCGAGAGGAAAAGCTTGAGGGGGGCTGTCTTTTCTGCCAAAAACTCTCCGAGGACAATGACGCCGAGAACCTCGTCCTCCATCGCACGGAACGCGCTTTTGTTATGATGAACTTCTATCCTTACAACAACGGCCATCTAATGGTGGCGCCGCGCCGCCATACCGGAGACCTCCTGGACCTCTCAGCTGAGGAAATGGGAGACCTGATGGCCCTCGCCCAGAGGAGCGTCCGCATCCTCACCCAGGCCCTCAACACTCACGGTTTCAACCTCGGCCTGAACCTAGGGGAGGCCGCAGGGGCGGGGATCACTGACCATCTCCACGTCCATATCGTTCCCCGCTGGCGGGCCGACACCAACTTCATGCCGGTTCTGGCCGACGTCAAGGTCATGCCGGAGCACCTTCAGAGCGCCTATGAGGTGCTGCGGCCCCAGTTTTCCTCTGACGGAAAGGGGTAGAGAGGTTGGGGGGATTTCGAGTGATTTTCGCCCTGCTGGTGGTCATCGCCGTGGTGAGCTTTAGCGTGAAGAATATGACGCCCACCTCCGTTCAGTACTTTGGAATTGACGCCTTCACAGCCCCCCTCTTTTTCCTCCTCGTGGGGGCCTTTGTCCTGGGCTTTTTCGCGTCCTGGTCCCTCGGTTTCCTCCGAAATGTACGCCTGAGACACCGCCTGCGAAAGGACCAGGCCCGGGCAAAGAAGCTGGAGGAGCGGATTGAGGAGATGGAAGCCAAAACGCTGGTTCCCACCCTCAGCGAAAAGGAGGAGGGCAAGCATTCCCCGCCCACATGAACCCCCCGCCGGATCGTCCCAGAAACCCACCCTCACCCCCATGATGCGCCAGTATTGGTCTCTAAAGGGCCAGCATCCAGACGCCATTCTCTTCTTCCGGATGGGCGATTTTTACGAGATGTTCTACGAAGACGCCACGGTGGCCGCCCCCGTCCTGGATATTGCCCTCACCTCCCGTCACGACGATACCCAGGGAGCGGTCCCCATGTGTGGGGTCCCCCATCAGGCGGTGGAGGGTTATCTGGCCCGCCTCATCCGCGCGGGTTTCAAGGTCGCTCTCTGCGAGCAGATGGAAGACCCCCGGCGGGCGAAGGGTCTGGTGAAGCGGGAGGTGGTCCGGGTCATCTCACCCGGGACGGCCACGCAGCCCGAGGTCCTGGACGAAAAATCTAGAAACTATCTGGTCGCACTGGCCTTTGGGTCAACGGGGGTGGGCCTGGCGTATGCCGAGCTCTCCACCGGGGAGTTCCACGCCCTGGAGCTGGACGGAGCGGGCCGCTGGGACGCCCTCTGGGAAGAGTGGGCCGACCTTGAACCCCGCGAAGTCCTCCTGCCGGAGACAGGGCCAGACCTCCTCGCCGGGGTCTGGAAGGAGGGCCTCCCCGGAGCCCCCCTCGTCAACACGCTCCCAATCTTTGACTTCGACCCAGAGGAGGCCGAGCAGGCGCTTCGAAAAACCTTCGGGCTGGCGAGCCTCGAGGGTTTGGGACTTGCCGAGAGCCCCCTCGGCGTGGGGGCGGCGGGTGCGCTCCTTCACTATCTGCGTCAGACCCAAGGGGCAGATTTAGGCCATCTTCGGCCCCCGACGCGCGCCCACCGGGGGGACCGCATGGCCCTGGACGCCGCAACACGACGGAACCTCGAACTCCTTCGCGCTGGCCCGGAAGGGGAGCGGGCGGGCTCGCTCCTCGAGCTCATCGATCACACCCTGACTCCCATGGGCGGCCGGCGGCTTCGGGACTGGCTCCTTCATCCCCTCATCCGCCTCAAGCCCATTGTGGCACGCCATCAGGCCGTCAGATCCCTCGTCGATGGAGAAGAGGCCCGAAGAGGGCTATGGGAACTCCTGAAGGGGGTGGCTGACATAGAGCGCCTCCTCAGCCGTCTCCACCTCGGGACCGCGAACGCACAAGACCTCCGCCACCTCTGCCGTTCTCTTCAGACCCTTGCGCCCCTGCGAGAAGCCCTGGCGGGGCTCGGTGCCCTGACCGGTCTTCTCCTTGAGCTGGCGGAGAACTGGGACAACCTTGTGGATGTCGTCCGGATCATTGACGAGGCCCTTGTCGAGGAGCCTCCCTTCACCCTTCAAGAGGGGGGTCTCGTCCGTCCGGGGTTTCATCCTGAGGTCGATCGTCTTCATCTAATCAGCCGAGACGTCAAGACCTGGATCCGAGACTATGAAGAAAAAGAGCGGGAGCGGACGGGAATTCGGGGGCTCAAGATTGTTTACCACAGGGTCTTTGGCTACTGCATCGAGGTGGGTCGCCGGCAAGAGGCCCAGGTGCCCGCGGACTACACCCGGCGCCAGAGCCTTCGAGCTTCTGAGCGCTACATCACGGAGGATCTCAAGCTTCATGAGGAAGAGGTTATGGAGGCCCAGGCCAGAATTGAAGACATTGAATACAAAATATTTCAAGAGGTTAGAGTGAATGTTTTGAAGGAGACTGAGAGGATTCAAGGGTCGGCAGATCGAGTGGCCACCCTGGACGCCCTCCTTGGGTTGTCCGAAGCGGCTGTCCGATACGGCTATGTCGAACCCGCCATGGACGAAGGGGATACGCTAAAGGTCTGCGAGGGCCGCCACCCGGTGGTAGAGCGGATCTCCTCGGATCCGGAGGCGCGATTTGTCCCAAACGACGCCCACCTGAACTCCTCGGAGCGCCAGATCCTCATTGTCACAGGGCCTAACATGGCGGGAAAATCCACGTATATCCGCCAGGTGGCCCTCATCGTCCTCCTTGCACAGATTGGGAGTTTCGTTCCCGCCCGCTCGGCCCGGATTGGCTTGGTAGACCGGATCTTCACCCGTGTTGGAGCCCACGACCGCCTTCTTCGGGGCCAGAGCGGCTTCATGGTGGAGATGGTAGAGACCGCCCACATCCTAAACCAGGCCACGCCACGAAGCCTTGTCATCTTGGATGAGATCGGTCGGGGGACCAGCACCTTCGACGGGATCAGTATCGCTTGGGCGGTGGCCGAGTTTCTTCACGGCGAAGGGCCAAAAGGCCCTCGGACCCTTTTCGCCACCCACTATCACGAGCTGGCTGAGCTCTCTCGGGTAAGGGCGCGGGTCTTTAATGTGACGATGGCCGTCCGGGAACACCGGGATGAGATTATCTTTCTGCGGCGGGTGGTGGAGGGGAGTGCCGACCGAAGTTACGGAATCCAAGTGGCCAAACTGGCGGGCCTTCCTCCCCCAGTTATCCAGCGGGCAAGACAGATCCTCTTCGCCTTCGAGGAGAGTGGCTCGGGCGAGAAAGGGCCCCTGGAGGAGAGAGCGGTGGCCCAACAGCTTGCCCTCTTTGGATTTGCCCCCTCTGCGGTCGTCAGTACCCTTGGGGAGATGGAACTTGACCGGATGACTCCTCTTGAGGCACTGAATGCGCTTCAAGCCCTCAAGAAAAGGGCCTTAGAAGAGTTGCCCCCCTAAGAGATCCCCCTTGCTTTTGTCCTCCGCGGTTCGTAAACTAATCCCCAGGAAAGGGTGCCCTGTGGGCAACTGGAGAGGATTGTCTGATCCATTGGCAATGAGATTACGGTGGGTGCTAGGGGTGGGTGCGATAGCTCTCCTGGGCTACCTGGGGGGAGGGACCGCCTGGGCCGACAGGGAGCCGACCATTTCCGATATTGGCATCACCCATAACTCCACCGACGTTTCGGTCTCTACAATCCTACAGGGGGCTCTCGATGGGGATCAGGGCGAGGTGCTTCAGAGCGGGAACCCAGTCTCCTTCGTCTATCGCATTGAGCTTTTGAGGGCACGTCTCTTCTGGCCCGACAAGGAGATGGCCTCCAAGGTTGTACAACGGACTGTTCACTACGATGTCCTGAAGAGGGAATATATTTACTCCTCGACGGAGGACGGGGAATCCACGAGAGAGCGCAGGACCCAAAGCCCCGATGAGGTTCGCACCTGGATGACCGAGCTGAAAGGAGTGTCTCTGGAAGCTCCGGATGTCCCTGTCTCCTCAGGCAAATATTATGTGAGGATTAAGGCGAAACTCATTCCCCCGAAGTTCATCTTCCCCCTCAATTATCTCCTTTTTTTCTGGAACCGGAGTACTGACTGGACCCACTCTCCGCCCTTCGTCCTAGCTCCTCCCTAGGGTGACAGGAGGACCCCCCTTGGAGTCGACTGTTCAAGACCCGACGCATCGGCGAAAGGTGCGCACCCGTCTCGTCATCCTGGTGGTCATCTCTCTCCTCATCTTGCTGAACATCTTTGCGATCTACTATCAGGATTTCAATCCCACTTACGCGATCGCGAACAACATCGTCGTTTACGCTGTGGTCAACATCAACGTCATCCTCCTGATGATATTGGTTCTCTTGGTCCTTCGGAACCTCGTCAAACTTTACTTCGAGCGAAAGGGAAAGGTCGTTGGGGCCAAGTTCCGCACCAAGCTCGTAATCGCCTTCGTGGGCCTCGCTCTCGTCCCCTCCATCCTTCTCTTCATCGTGGCGAGCGGCCTCATCAACAGGAGCATCCAGGGCTGGTTCGATGGCCAGGTAGAGAGGGCCCTGGGGCAGTCCCAGGAGGTGGTCGAGCGCTTCTACCGCCAGGCTGAAGGGCAAGCCCTCAGTTACGCGCAGCTCTTGGCCCGGGAGTTGGACCCGGCGGACCTCAAGAGCCCAGAGGGTTCTTTGAGGCTGAAAGGTATTTTGGATGAGAGGAGACAGGAACTTCAAGCCGAGAGCATCCAGGTCTTCACCATAGACCAGCGGGAGGCCGTGGGCTCCAGCGGGAACAATGCCCCGGCCGAAGCCCTGCGACCTGAATTGAACTCCGACCTGGTGGCCCAGCTTCTCGCGGGCCAAGTGGTGACGCAAACGCGGACGACACCTCAAGGGGACACGGTTTTCGCCTTTGCCGCCCTCGCCTCGGGCGAGGGCAAGGATCGCAATCTCGGGATCCTGGCGGTGGCCCTCTTCCTGCCGGAGAGCCTCACCACCAAGATGCAATCCGTCTCTGCTGGCTACCGGGAGTACAAACAGCTGGAACTTCTTCGGAACCCCATCACGGCCAGCTACATGATCAGCTATCTCCTGATCACCCTCTTGATTGTCTTCTCGGCCATCTGGATTGGTTTCTACCTGGCGAGGGGGATCACCGATCCTATTCAGTCCCTGGTCGAAGGGACTCGAGCTGTGGCCGAGGGCAACCTGGACATCCGTGTAGAGAAGAGGGCCGACGACGAGATCGGCCTCTTGGTGGACGCCTATAACGCCATGACCCAGGACCTCAAACGGAGCAAGGAGGAAATCGAGCGGGCACAAGAGGGTCTTCGACACACCAATGTGGAGCTTGAAGGGCGCCGGGCCTATATGGAGACGGTGCTGGAGAATATCGCCACCGGTGTGGTTTCCCTAGACCGCCAAGGGCGGGTGACGACCGTCAATCAGTCCGCCGGACGGATCCTTGGGATAGCCGCTAAGCAGTTGCCGGGCCGTTCCTACCGTGAGGCCTTTGATCCCACCATCGTCCTTCCCGTCCGAGACCTGCTGAAAAAGATGTGGCAAGGTGGCCGGGAGTACATAGAGGGGCAAATCCGCGTGATGGTGAACGGCCGGTCCTTGACCCTCCTGGTCGGCATGAGCCTCCTCAGAGACCACCAGGGGCGGGGTCTGGGAATGGTATTAGTCTTTGAGAACCTGACGGAGCTTATCAAGGCCCAGAAGGTGGCGGCTTGGCAAGAGGTCGCTCAAGGGATTGCACACGAGATTAAAAACCCTCTCACCCCCATCCGCCTCTCCGCTGAACGCCTGAGGAAGAAATATGATGAGAACTCGGTGGACCTGCGGGCCATCGTTGAAGAGTGCACGAACACGATTGTGAAGCAGGTCAAAGGGCTGATGGAGCTGGTGAATGAGTTCTCCCGCTTTGCCCGAATGCCGGAGGCCCACCCCAGGCCGTGCCCCTTGCACGCCATCATCAATGACTCTATGGCCCTGTACCGAAGTCATCCCAGCGACATTCAGATTGAAACTGATTTCGACCAGCGGGTGGATCAGGTGGAGGTGGACGAAGAACAGATGAAGCGGGTCTTTATCAACCTCATCGAGAACGCCATCGAGGCGATGGAAAACAGGGGCCGAATCCAGATCCGAACCCGTCGCGACGACGCCAACGGGTTGATCCGCATCGAGGTGAGCGACGATGGGCGGGGTATCCCGCTGGAAGATCGGGACCGTCTCTTCCTGCCGTACTTCACCACCAAGGGGAGGGGCACCGGACTTGGTCTGGCCATCGTGCACCGGATCGTGGCCGAACACCATGGGGCCATCGAGGTGAAGGAAAATCTCCCGAAGGGGACTACCTTTGTCATCCAGCTGCCTGCCAACGGCCATCTTCTGGAGATTGTTCCCGCCGAGAGGACGAAAGCCATCTGAGATGAGCAAAGCCCATATCCTCATTGTGGACGACGATGAAGGCATTCGCCAGTCCCTTGGAGCCATCCTGACCGACGAGGGTTTCGCCACGTCTCAGGCGGCCCAAGGAGAGGAGGTCCTGGACCGGGTCAAGGGCCTGGCCCCGGATCTGGTCCTTCTGGATGTGTGGCTTCCCGGTATCGATGGGATCCAAATGCTCCAGGCCATCAAGGCCCAGCACCCGGACCTCGAAGTGGTCATGATGTCGGGCCACGGAAACGTGGAAACCGCGGTCAAGGCCACGAAGCTGGGGGCATTCGACTTCATCGAAAAGCCCCTCTCCTTGGAGCAAGTCCTGCGGACGGTGAACCTGGCCCTCCGACAGCGCCGCGTGGGGCACCAGTCCCGGGAGCAACAGGATCGGGTGAGCCGAGTGATCGCCGAGAGCCTCTCGGCGCGCCGCCTCGTGCAGGAGATCGACGGTGCCGCTGCCCACCAGCGGGCCACCCTTCTCTTTGGGGAGGATGGGGCGGGAAAAGAGCTGGTCGCCCGGGTTATTCAGAGTCGCAAGGGCGCTCTCGGCCATCCCTTTGTTCGTCTCAACTGTAAAGTCTCTTCGGAAGCGGTTCTTCGGCAAACCCTTTTTGGTTTTGAAGGATCGGACGGGGAGGTACAAACGGGCCGACTAGAGGCAGCCCAGGAGGGGGTTCTCTTTCTGGACAACGTGGAGGAGATTAGTCGACCCCTCCAGGAGGAGTTGGCCAATGTCCTGGCGACTCGAACCTTTCAAAGGGTAGGGGGCCGTCTCACCTTTCCCCTGGACGTATGGTTGGTGATGGCCACCACCACCGATCTTCGACAGAACCCTCTATCGAAGGTCCTGGGAGAACCTCTGGGCCACCACCTCGGAGTCGAGCCAATCCGCGTTCCTCCCCTCAGGGAGCGGCGAGAGGATTTGTCAAAACTGGTGGACCTCTTCCTGGATCAGTACGCTGGAGAATTTGGAAAACCGCCCTGCCGCATGACCCCGGAGGCCATGGAGGCACTGGTGGGCTTCGACTGGCCGGGAAACGTGAAAGAGCTGAAGGACCTGATCGAGAGCCTTGTCCTTGCCTCCTCTGGGACCGAGATCGGTCTCACCGATTTGCCTGAGGATCTGCAAGGGGGTCCGCTCCTTCCTCCACCCGGTTCTCTTGCCCACGCTCGTCGGACATGGGAGAAGGAGTATATTGCCCAGCTTCTCGGTCAAAATCGCGGCAGCATTGCCAGGACGGCTCGCCAGCTTGCCATCCCAGCGCGGCACCTTCAGAAGAAAATCACCGCCTACGGCCTTTCAACCCCGCGGCGGAAGGGAAAGGGAAGTCTCCACCAGAGGACCCTCCGTCGAAGCGTCCTTCTCTGTGGGCAGGGGCTCCACTCGGGTCTCAAGACCGGGCTCATCCTCTCCCCCCTTCCTCCCAACAGCGGCATCCAATTTGGCAGCATCACGTCGGACGAGTCCGTCCCCGCCCTGGTGGATTATGTGGCCTCGACGGAGCACGCCACCACCCTTCGCAAGGGGCATGCCCTGGCCCGCACCATTGAGCATCTCATGGCGGTCTTGCACGCCTACCGGGTCACCAATCTCCTCATCAAGCTGAGCGATGAGGTTCCTATCATGGACGGTTCCGCCAAGGATTTTTGTCAGCTCATCGAGGATGAGGGGATTGAAGAGCAGGACGCGTTCCAAGAACCCCTCTCAGTCAAGGAGTCCCTGGAGGTGAACGGCCGTCCGGGGGAGAACGGGACACCCACCCTTCGCATTGAGCCGGCATCGAAATTGACGATCCACTATCAACTGTCCTACCCGCCCCCTATCGGAGTCCAAGAGATCTCCTTCACATTGAGTGGGACAAAGGCTTTTCGAGAGGAGATTGCGCCGGCCAGGACCTTCGGCTTCCTTCGGGAGGTCGAACAGCTGGAACGAATGGGGCTCGCCGGGGGAGGGCGGCTGGACAACGTTATCCTGGTAGACGACGAAAAGGTCATCAACACCTCTCTTCGGTTCCCTGACGAGTTCGTTCGCCATAAAGTCCTGGACCTCATCGGGGACCTCTATCTCCTGGGCAGGCCTGTCCTGGGCCGAATCACAGCCCGCATGAGCGGCCACACCGAGAACATCGCGCTGGTTCGCAAACTTCAGCAGGTATGACGCACCCTGAGATGAACTACCGGAAGGCCGGGGTGGACCTCGAAGGGGCAGAGTCCGTTCCGGGGCGCCTGGCCCCTATTGTTCGGACCACCTATCGGCCTGAGGTGTTGGGCGGCCTGGGAGGCTTTGCGGGCTCCTTTCGGGTCCCGGCAGGCTATCGAAACCCGGTTCTGGTGGCCAGCACAGACGGCGTCGGTACCAAGCTCGCCCTGCTCGCCCAAGTGGACCGCCCCGAGGTGGCGGGCCACGACCTCGTCGCCATGAGCGTCAACGATGTCCTGGCCATGGGGGCTGATCCCCTTTTCTTTCTGGATTATTACGCCTCCTCCAAACTCGAAATGGGTCTGCTGGAGCGGGTGGTTCGGGGAGCTGCCGAGGCCTGTCGGCAGGCGGGATGCACCCTCCTCGGGGGAGAGACGGCGGAGATGCCCGGTTTTTATCTCGAAGGTCTATACGAACTCGTTGGGATGGCGGTGGGTGTTGCCGAGGAGGACCGGCTCATCGACGGATTCGACATACGGCCGGGAGACCTTCTCGTCGGCCTCGCCTCGAGCGGCCCCCACTGCAACGGCTTTTCGCTCATTCGCCGGGTCCTCTCAGACCGAGGCATTTCCCTTCAGACCAGGGAAGAGGTTTTGGGAGGAACGGTGGCCGATGCCCTTCTGGCTCCCACCACCCTTTACGTGAGCTCTGTCCAGGCCCTCTCGCGGGCGGGCCTGGCAAGGGGGATCGCCCATATCACAGGCGGGGGGCTTCTGGGAAACCTAAAACGCATCGTCCCTGAGGGTCTTCAGGCGGTTGTTCGTCGGGGTTCCTGGCCTGTCCCGTCCATCTTCTCATTTCTCCAGGAGGTGGGGGAGGTCCCGGCCCGTGAGATGGAGTCCGTCTTCAATATGGGGGTGGGTCTTGTCGTGATCATCCCGGCCGGCCAGGCGAAGAAGGCTTCCGAATCCTCGAAGGGTGTGGAGAGTCCATCCATTCCCTGGGAGAGATTGTGGAGGTTGATGCCCAGGCTCCCCGGGCGGCTTTCGCAGATTAGGGGAGGGGGGGGATGCGCGTAGGGGTCCTTGCTTCCGGGCGGGGGTCAAACCTTCAGTCCCTGATCGACGCATCCGAGGCGGGCCGGCTCGCGGCTGAGATTGTGGTTGTCCTGAGCGACGTGGAGGATGCCCCCGCCCTCCATCGGGCGAAACGCCGCGGGATCCCCGCCTTCTTCATCAACCCCCAAGGGGAGGACTTTGAGGCCCGGCTCTTGGAGGCCCTCTCGAAGGCTCAGGTGGAGTTGGTCTGTCTTGCGGGTTTTATGCGGATCCTGAGTCCTTTCTTCCTCAAAGGGACCGGGAGGCCCGTTCTCAACATCCATCCTTCTCTGCTCCCGGGCTTTCCGGGACTTCAGGCCCAGCGCCAAGCCCTTGAGCACGGCGTGAAGGTGACGGGCTGCACCGTCCATCTCGTTAATGAGGAGGTGGACCACGGGCCCATCCTCGTGCAGGCCGCTGTTCCTGTCTTTGAAGATGATACGCCGCAGTCCCTGGCTAAGCGCATCCTGAGGGAGGAGCACCGGATCTATCCTCAGGCAGTCCAGTATTTTGCCGAGGGCCGCGTGAAGGTGGAGGGAAGAAGGGTTAAAATTTCCCCCTCTTCGACTGAGTCGTCCGCAGGGTGAGTTTTCAGGGGGCTCAGTTTCTTCAAGACGCTGACCCGAACCACCCAATAGAAGGCCAGTTGGCGAGGCTTGAGCGAGAGTGTATATATTGACGGAAGGCCTTCTCCGGGGTAGCGGCTGAGACGGTTTTTGTAAGGCGAAGGGTAGGAATTTCGGTTCCGCCGGCTTAGGGATTGGATTCCAAGGGCATGTTTATCCCCCTTAAGGACGAGCACCCGACCCGCATCATCCCGGTGGTGACCCTTGTCATCATCGGGATGAACCTGCTTGGCTTCTTCATGGAGCTTGGGGCTGGATCAGAGTTTGCTCGCGGGAAGCTCATCCACGGTCTTGGGGCCATTCCCATCCGGTTCACCCAGGATGTCGGGCCGCTTCCGGATTTCTTTCTGCCCCGCTGGACGACCCTTTTCACCTCGCTTTTTCTTCACGCCGGATGGCTCCACCTGGGTGGGAATATGCTCTACCTTTGGATTTTTGGAAACAACATTGAAGAGCACCTGGGCCACGGAAAGTTTCTTCTCTTCTATCTGCTTTCCGGCCTGGTGGCCACCGGAACCCACATCCTGTTCAACCCCGACTCTCCGATTCCCGTCATCGGGGCGAGTGGGGCGATCGCAGGGGTCCTGGGCGCCTATCTGATCCTGTTCCCCCGGCATCAGGTGGTGACTCTCGCCTTCTTTTTCTACTTTATCCAAGTGATTCGGGTCCCGGCGGTCTTCATCCTCGGTTTTTGGTTTATCATTCAGATCTTCCGTGGTACCTTATCCCTAGGGACGGCAGACGCCTCCGGGGTGGCGTGGTTTGCCCATATCGGTGGGTTTGTGACCGGCCTGCTTCTCATCCGTCTCTTCCCGAGGGCGAAATGGAGCCCAGTGGGGCTACGCTGAAAGTGGCACTGGCGGTTCTGGTTTTGGCGGGGGCGACGTCGGCCGCCGCACTGGACCTCGAGGGGGTTATTGACCGGGTCCAGAACCGGTATGAGGAGACGGAGTTCCTGCAGGCCCGCTTTCGCCAGGTGTCCACACTGAAGTCGATAGGCGAGAGCCAGAGTTCAGAAGGCCGGGTCTTTATCCGAAAGCCCGGAAGGATGCGCTGGGAGTACGAGAAACCTGAACCCCAGGTCCTCATCAGTGACGGGGAGAATTTTTGGGTTTATACCCCGAGCCGGAATCAGGTTATCGTGAGCAGGGCCGGAGAGGGCATCCCGGTCTCGGCCCCCACCGCCTTCCTGGCGGGAAAGGGACGCCTTCGGTCTGAGTTTAAGATCACCTGGAGTCGGGAGTCGGGACCTCCCGAGGACCCTTCGGCTGAGACCTATCGCCTGGACCTGTCACCGAGGAATCCCCATCCCAGCCTCGAGCGGCTCGTCATAGAGGTCCGGGCCGATGATTTCAACATTGTCAGGAGTTCCATCGTGGATGTTTTTGGGAATGTGACGGACGTCGAGTTTAACGAGATCGTGACGGACCGTCCCCTGCCGGACGATCTCTTCACCTTCGAGATTCCCCGCGGGGTGGAGATCCTGAGACCCCCGAGGCTTCCCACGAGCGGTGATAAGAGGAGGTAGTTTTTCTTGACGACAGCCCTTGCCGCCATCATTCTCCTGGGCCTTCTAGTCTTCGTCCACGAGCTCGGCCATTTCCTCTTGGCCAGGCGCTACGGGATCGGGGTGGAAAAGTTCTCTCTGGGCTTTGGGCCAAAGCTCTTCGGGCGCAAGCGTGGAGACACGGAATATCTCATCTCAGCCATCCCCCTCGGGGGCTACGTCAAGCTCATGGGGGAGGACCCTAAGGACACCGAGGTGGACCCCAAAAAGTCCTTTGCCCTGCGGCCTGTCCGGGAGCGGTTGGTTGTTGTCTTGGCGGGGCCAGCCTTTAATGTTTTCTTCGCAGTCCTCGTCTTCTGGGTGATCTATATGGCGGGGGTCCCGGTCCTTCGGGCCACAGTCGGCGAGGTGATTCCCGAGTCTCCGGCAGCCCTGGCGGGTTTCCAGCCCAATGACCGCATTGTCACTATTGATGAACAGCCTATCGAGGAGTGGGACCAACTGGTCTCCCTAGTCGGGGTGAGCGAGGGTCGCCCTCTTCAGATGACGGTCCTGCGAGGTGGGGAGACGGTTGAGCTTCAAGTCACACCGGCCCTTCGGAAGGCTCAGAATCTCTTCAACGAAGAGATCGAAAGGCCCATGATCGGCATCCAGAATCTAGGGACAGACTTCTTCCTTCGGCGCGTTGACCCCCTCACAGCCCTCGGGAGAGGGTTTACCCAGTCCGGGAACATCGTTTCTCTGACGGCCGTCAGCGTGTGGAAGATCGTGCGGGGCGACCTCCCGGCAAGAGAGTCCCTGGGGGGACCCATTCTCATTGTTCAGATGGCGGGACAGCAGTTCCGCCGTGGGGTCATGAACTACGCTTTTTTCGCCGCACTCATCAGCCTCAATCTCGCTATCCTCAACCTGCTGCCCATCCCCGTCCTGGACGGAGGTCATATCTTTTTCTTTCTCCTGGAAGCCGGCATCGGCCGTCCCGTCAGCCTGAGGAAGCGAGAAATCGCCCAACAGGTGGGGCTTTTTCTTATCATCCTGTTGATGGTCTTTGCCTTCTATAATGATGTCGCTCGGATTTTCTCTCCCGCGGGAGGAACACCATGAAAGAACGGCGCAAGAGTAGACCTGTCTTCCTCGACCGGGTTCAGATTGGCGGCGATGCCCCCATCGCCGTCCAGTCCATGACGGACACTGACACCTGCGACACCCTCAAGACCATGCGGCAGATCCACACGCTGCAGCAAGTGGGCTGCGAGGTGGTCCGGGTGGCTGTCCCTGATATGGAAGCGGCCCGAAAGCTCCGGACCATCCGGGCCGGGATCGATATCCCTTTGGTGGCCGACATTCACTTCGACTACCGTCTTGCCCTTGAGGCCCTGAAGGCGGGGGTGGACTGTCTTCGGATCAATCCAGGCAATATCCGGGCCTTTGGGGGCGGAGAACATAAGGTGGCCGAGCTGGCGGCGGCCTGCAACGACCAGGGGGTCCCCATCCGGATCGGCGTCAACTCCGGCTCCCTCGAGGTGGACCTGGTGGACAAGTATGTCGGGCCGACGGCCGAGGCCATGGTGGAGAGCGCCCTCCGGCACGTGACCCTCTTAGAGAAGCACCATTTCGAGATGATCAAAATTTCCCTTAAGGCCTCCGATGTCTGGCGAACGGTGGACGCCTACCGCCTCATCGCAGACCGGGTGGACTACCCGCTCCACCTGGGGGTCACAGAGGCCGGCTCCCTCATCACAGGGACCGTCAAGACGACGGCCGCCTTCAGCCAGCTTCTGGCGGATGGCGTCGGAGACACGATTCGGGTCTCTCTCGCCGCAAGTCCCCTGGAAGAGGTAAAGGTGGGCTACGAGATCCTGAAGGCCATGGAGGTCCGCCACCGGGGGGTGAACGTGGTGGCCTGCCCGACCTGCGGCCGGCTTCAGATCGACGTGGAGGGTCTTGCCGCTCGGCTTGAAAAGGGGCTTGCACACATCAAGCGCCCTGTCACCGTGGCCGTCATGGGCTGCGAAGTCAACGGCCCCGGAGAGGCGAAGGACGCTGACATCGGCATCGCCGGCGGGCGGGGAGAGGGGATGCTCTTTGTCAAAGGCAAAAAGGCCCGAAAGGTCAAGGAGGCGGACTTCTATCAGGTCGTCGTCGAGGAAGTTGAAAAGATGGTGGCCGAGGAGGCCTCCCAGAGTGAAGAGGAAGAGACCTCCGGCCCTGGGGTGCCCGAACTCCCTCAGCTTCGAATCTTGTCCTAGGAGACTGCCCCCAATCTTTCGCAGAACGGACTGGGCCCCAGCTCAATCGGGTCCCAGTCTTCGTTTGACCGCAGAGTAGGGGAGGATCTGTTCGGTAGATGCGTTTGACGCAGGCGTTTTTTCCCACGCTGAAGGAGGCGCCCACCGAAGCTGAGGTGGTCAGCCACAGCCTCATGGTCCGAGCGGGCCTCATCCGACGCCTGGCGGCTGGAGTGTACATCATGCTCCCGCTTGGTCTTCGTGTCCAAAAGAAAGTGGAGGCGATTGTGCGGGAAGAGATGGACCGGGCGGGGGGCCAAGAGGTCCTCCTTCCGGTCCTTCTGCCCGCGGAGCTTTGGCGCGAGACGGGCCGGTGGGAGGAGTACGGAAAAGAGCTCATGCGTCTTCAAGACCGTCACGAGCGGGATTTTTGTTTAGGCCCCACTCATGAGGAGGTCATTACCGACCTCATCCGAAGGGAGATCCGGTCCTACCGAAGCCTTCCCCTCACCCTCTACCAGATCCAGACCAAGTTTCGAGACGAGATCCGCCCCCGCTTTGGCGTCATGCGGGGGAGGGAGTTCACCATGAAGGACGCCTATAGCTTCGACCGGGATGACAAGGGGGCTGAGGAGAGTTACCACAGGATGTACGACGCCTACACCCGGATCTTCACCCGTTGCGGCCTTCAGTTCTCCTCCGTCGAGGCCGACCCGGGCATCATCGGAGGGAGCTTTTCGCACGAGTTCATGGTCTTGGCCGATACGGGGGAGGAGGCCATCGTGGGGTGCGGGGGTTGCCACTATGCGGCCAATGTGGAGAAGACCCCCTTCTCGACGGGGGCCTCGGCGGAAGAGACAGGGCCTAAAGTTGCGGAGCTCGAAAAGGTTTTCACCCCGAACCTCAAAACGGCCGAGGAGGTGGCGGCCTATCTAAAAAGCGACCTTCACGACCTGGCGAAGACGCTCATCTACCAGGCCGATGGGAATCTGTGGGCGGTCATGATCCCGGGCGATTGTCAGGTGAACCAGCTCAAGCTCAAGAACTCCCTGGGGGCGGCGGACCTCTCCATGGCCGACCCAGAGACCACGGAACGTGTGACCGGGGCGCCGGTGGGGTTTGCAGGGCCCATCGGCCTAAAGGACATCCCCATCGTGGCCGACCACACTCTGAGCGATCGGGAGAACCTCATCGTTGGGGCCAATGAGGCGGACCACCACTACCGGGGGGCGAAGCCGGGCCGGGATTTTGAGGTCCGAGAATACACCGATCTCAGGCTGGCTCGGACGGGAGACCCGTGCCCCCGGTGTGGGAAACCTCTTGCCCTTCGTCGCGGCATTGAGGTGGGCCACATCTTCAAGCTGGGAACGAAGTACAGCCAGACCCTGGGGGCCACCTTCCTGGATGCGCAGGGACAGGAGCGCCTGTCGATCATGGGCTGCTACGGCATCGGCATCGGCCGCACCATCGCAGCCGCGATTGAACAAAACCACGACGAACGGGGAATTATCTGGCCCATGCCCCTTGCCCCTTACCAGGTGGTCATCATCCCCGTGAACACCGAAGAGCCCTCCGTCATGAAGACTGCCGAGGACCTCTACGCGAGACTTCAGGGGGAGGGGCTGGAAACCCTTCTCGATGACCGTGACGAGCGAGCAGGGGTAAAGTTCAAAGACGCGGAACTCATCGGGATTCCCCTCCAAGTGATCGTCGGGGTTCGAAATCTGAAGGCCGGCAAGATTGAAATAAAACGTCGACGAGACGGTGCGACCTCCCTGGCTTCCTTGGAAGAGGTCCTGACCGCCGTTCTCCAGATAGTGAAAGAGCCCCTTCCAAGCTAACTTTCAGGCGCCCCTGCAACCCCCCCCTAGGGGAGAGGGGATTTTTCCCTTGAATTATGGCTCGATGAGGGTAAATTATTACGCAGATGGAGCACCGACGAAAGGTGGGCCAAATGCCCACTTTTTTTATTATGGGAGCTGATGCGGGTGGACACCTCCATGTTCCTTGAGAAGCTTCACCCTTTGGTGGAGCCCGTGGTGGAGGATGAGGGGCTGGAGCTGGTGGACCTGGAGTGGGTGAGCCTCTCAGGCCGGTGGGTCCTTCGGGTCTATATGGACAAGGAGGGTGGGGTAACCCTGGATGACTGTCAGCGTGTCAGCCGTCGTTTGAATCCGGTGCTTGACGTGGAAGATCTCATCCCAGGCCATTACAGCCTGGAGGTGTCCTCGCCGGGCCTGAATCGAAGGCTGAAGAAGACTTCGGACTTCAGGAAGTTTTTAGGGCGCCGGGCGCGCATTGAGCTTTCATCCCCCCTTCAGGGCAGAAAGCGGTTTCGAGGAAAACTGTCGGGAATTAGCGGGGAGGAAGCGACGGAGATTGTCTTGGAGCTGGAGGGGGGGGAAGTCGTGCATCTGCCGCTGGCGGATATCGGCAAAGCCCGCCTCGAGGTGAAGTTGTTCCTGACAAGAAGGAGCAGGAGGTTTGCCTGAGGTAACCCAAGAACTGATGTTGCTCCTGAACCAGATCGAGCGGGAGAAGGGCATCGACAAGGCGCTTCTCGTGGAGGGGATCACCTCGGCCGTCGTTTCTGCATCTCGGAAATTCTACGGGGCCGAGGCCAACATCGAAGCTGTTCTGGATAATGAGAGCGGAAGGGTGGATCTTTTCTGCCACAAGACCGTGGTGAAGAAAGTGTCGGAACCCGAGATGGAGATAAGCCTTAAGGAGGCCGCCACACATAAGGCTGATGCCAAGGTGGGCGACCTTGTCGCCATTCCCCTTCCATTCGAAAGTTTCGGCCGCATCGCCGCTCAGACAGCGAAGCAGGTCATCCTGCAGCGAGTCCGGGAAGCTGAACGGGAGATGGTCTACAACGAGTACAAGGACCGGAAAGAAGAACTCGTCAATGGCATCGTCACCCGAGTAGAGAAGGGGACGATCTACGTGGACATAGGAAAAGGGGAGGGCGTCCTGCCGCGAAGGGAGCAGGTTTTCCGAGAAACCTACCGGCGAAGCGACCGAATCCGCGCATTAATCCTGGAGGTCCGCCAGGCCTCCCGAGGCCCTCAGGTCATCCTTTCCAGAACCCACCCCGCCCTTGTCGTGAAGCTGTTCGCCATCGAGGTGCCAGAGATCTACGAGGGGATCGTGGAGATCAAGGAGGCCGTTCGGGAACCCAGCGGGCGATCTAAGATCGCGGTGGTCTCTCATGACAAAGATGTGGACCCGGTGGGGGCTTGTGTTGGGATGCGAGGCTCCCGCGTTCAGTCCATCGTCCAGGAGCTCAGGGGAGAGAAAATCGACATCATTCAGTGGACTGACGACCTCTCCACCTTCGCGGCAAACGCCCTGAGCCCCGCCAAGATCTCGCGGGTCATTTTGGGCGAGTCGGAGCAGGCGATGGTGGTCGTGGTCCCCGACGATCAGCTCTCCCTGGCCATCGGAAGGAGCGGCCAAAACGTCCGTTTGGCGGCCAAACTTCTCAAGTGGAAGATCGACCTTAAGGGCGAATCGGAATACCAACGAGAACAGGCGGAATTGGCGGCCGATGTTCTCTCGGGGGGCAGAAAGGGGATTCCTCTGATCGAGTTGGGCGGCCTTGGCCCCAAGACGGCAGAACACTTGAAAGCATATAAGATCCGGACCGTTGAAAACCTGGCAGCAGTCTCTTTGGAAGACCTGACGGCTATCCCCGGAATCGGTTCTAAGCGGGCGGAGGTCCTTCTGAACGGAGCCAAGGAACATCTCGCCGCCCGAGTCGCTGCCGCCGAAAAGGACGAAGAAGCCCCGCAAGAGAGCGCCCAGGAGACTGAGGCCGATCTCCCCGAGACCAAGGACGAAGAACTCGAGGTCCACGAGACGGACTCGACCAGGTCTGTTGGGGACAATGGGGAAGAGCCTGAGGGGGAGAAGGAGCCTTCTGAGAAGTTAGACGAGAGTGGTTAAAAGAGAGAGGCCCGAAACAGGTGCGGGCTGAAGGCCGGTATGGTATATAGATCCTCCTAACTAAAGCGAGATGAGGAAGTTTCAGCGGGAAAGAGGGTTCAATGGCAGCACTGAGAGCTCACCAGCTCGCTAAAGAGCTAGGGCTTGATAGCAAATCTCTCCTTGTGGTTGCAGAGAAGGCCGGGATTGCCATCAAGTCCCATATGAGTTCTTTAGACGAGAAAACAGCTCAAAAACTGCGAACCCTTCACGCGAATGGGAAGCTGGTGCTTTCCCCCACGCCGAAAAAAAAAGGCCGAAACAGGGCAAGCGACTAAAGCGACGGAAGCCCCAAAGAGCCGGGCCGTACGCGCCAAACCAAAAGAGTCCCCCGTAAAAGCGAAGAAATCTCTCACAGCGACCTCGAAAAAATCCGTGGCCACGCCCCCGAAGAAAGCGGCTGCTCCGGCGGTCCGATCCGGGGTGGCCCCGGCAGTCGCGAAGACAAAACCTGGGTCTGTCAAAGAGCCCTCCAAGAAGGCAAAGCAACCGAAAGAGGCGGTTCGAAGACAAAAAGAAGAGGTCAAAGAGCTTGAGGCGCTGGAGCGGGAACTCGAGGACCTGCTGGTTAAAAAGCCCGCTCCCCCGCCAGAAGACGAGAAGGAGGACGAGAAGGCTACGGAGGCGGCCACGGCTGAGGTCATTGCGCCTGAGCCGGAGGAGTTTTTAGGGGCCCCTCCTTCTGACAAGAAGGTGCGCATCACTGAGGCCCAGACGGTGAAGGAGCTGGCGGAGCTCCTCGAGATTCCTCCGGCCGAGGTCATCAAGCACCTGATGGGGGTTGGCATCCTCTCTACGATGAATCAGATTATCGACATTGATGTGGCGGTTTCGGTCGTGCAGAAGTTTGGGCGAGAAGCCGAGGTCGTAGAGGCGGGCTCCGAGGAACTCCTCTTTGAGGAAGAAGAGGAGGGGGAAGACCATGTGGTGCCCCGTGCCCCCGTCGTCACGGTCATGGGCCACGTGGACCACGGAAAGACCCGGCTCCTGGATGCGATCCGCAAGACGAACGTCATCGGACAGGAGGCGGGGGGCATCACCCAGCGCATCGGCGCCTACCACGTGACGGTAGACAAGGGGACGATTGTGTTCCTGGACACTCCAGGCCACGAGGCCTTTACCGCCATGCGGGCCCGGGGGGTCCAGGTGACGGACATCGTGGTCCTGGTGGTGGCCGCCGACAGTGGCGTCATGCCCCAGACCCGCGAGGCCATCGCCCATGCCCGGGCCGCCGGCGTCCCCATTGTTGTGGCCATCAACAAAGTGGACCTGCCGAACGCCAACCCCGACAAGGTGAAAAAGGACCTCACCGAGTTCAACCTGGTCCCTGAAGAATGGGGGGGCGACACCATCATGGTCGAAGTCTCGGCCAAGCAGCAGCAGGGGATCGAAGACCTCCTGGAGATGATTCTCCTTCAAACCGAGATTCTGGAGCTCAAGGCGAACCCCAAGCTGAGGAGCAAGGGGGTCGTCATCGAGAGTGCCATGGACCGGGGTCGGGGCCCGGTGGCGACGGTGCTTGTCCAGAGGGGGACCCTTCAGGTGGGCGACCCCTTTCTGGCAGGGCTTCATCACGGAAAGGTCCGAGCCCTCATGGACGACCAGGGAAAAAAGGTGGAGTCCGCGGGACCCTCCATGCCGATCGTGGTCCTTGGCTTCTCCGGGGTTCCGCGGGCCGGAGACTCCTTTGTGGTGGTACAAGACGAGCGAAAGGCCCGTCAGATTGGCGCCCTTCGGCTGAAACGCCAGCACCAAGAGGAGCTGGCGAAATCCGCCCGGACGAGTCTGGAAGACTTCTTGGAGGGCGTACAAAAGGGGGTCGTGAAGGAGCTTCCCATTGTCCTCAAGACAGACACTCAAGGGAGCAGTCAGGCCCTACAGGAGGCCCTCAAGAAGCTCAGCACTGAGGAGGTTAAACTTCGGTTCATCCATCAAGCCGTCGGCGGAATCAGTGAGTCAGACGTGATGCTGGCGAGTACCTCTCGGGGCATCATCATCGGGTTCCACGTGCGTCCTACCCCTCAGGCCAGCCGGCTGGCTCAGCAAGAGAGAGTCGACATCCGTCTCTACTCTGTCATCTATGAGGCCCTAAATGATGTTAAGGCGGCGCTGGAGGGCCTCATGGACCCCACCTACCGCGAGGTTGTCCTTGGCCGGGCAGAGGTCCGCCAGATTTTCACTATTCCCAAGGTGGGGGTCGTGGCGGGCTGCCATGTGACGGAGGGGGTGGTGCAGCGGACGGCTGATGCACGACTTCTTCGGGACGATGTGGTGGTCTTTGAGGGAAAGATAAGCTCCCTTCGACGCTTCAAGGATGACGTGTCGGAGGTTTCCGGCGGGTTCGAGTGTGGGATAACCCTGGATCAGTTTCAGGACGTCAAGCCTGGGGATATCATCGAACCCTACGTCATGCAGGAGGAAGAGCGGAAGGCTAGCCGGGAATGATCGTGGGGATCTGCACCATCGAACTGCATATTCACGGAAACCAGTCGCTGAAGGGAAAACGTCGGGTTCTTCGGAGTGTTAAAGACCGCCTGCGCCACCGGTTCAATGTGTCCATAGCCGAGGTCGATTACCAGGATCTGTGGCAACGCGCCCTCATCGGCGTCACCATGGTGGGGTCCGACCGAGCCCAGGTGGATCGAACCCTCCAGCACGTCGTTTCGGCCGTCGAGGGGATGGGTGTTGCTGAACTGGTCGACGCCGAGGTCGAGATCCTATGAAGAGATATACGGACACAGGGCGTCCAGGACGAGTGGGGGGGGTGGTGCGCCAAGAGCTGGCAGAGCTCCTGCGCACTCATGTGAAGGACCCGCGCGTCGGCTTTGTCTCTATCACCCGGGTCGAGGTCAGTCCAGACCTCCGGTGCGCCCGAATCCTGGTGAGTGTGATGGGGGACGACAAGGCGAAGCAGGATACCTTAGAGGGTCTCGACAGCGCCAAGACTTTCTTGAGGAGCCTCCTGGGTCAACGACTTCACCTTCGGTATGTCCCTGAACTCCTCTTCAAGCTGGACGAATCCATCGCCTACAGTGCACATATCCACAGTGTCCTTGAGCAGCTCAAGATGAACCCCACATGAGGACCTTGCCCTGGAAGGCCTCTTGAATGTCTACAAACTCCCGGGACCGACCTCTCATGATGTTGTGGCTCGCCTGAGGCGCCATCTGAAGAAGGTTCGGGTCGGTCACTCCGGGACCTTGGACCCCCTCGCCGAGGGTGTCCTTCTCCTCTGCCTCGGAAGGGCCACCAAGTTCTTTGATTTCCTCATCGAATGCCCGAAGACTTATATCGCTACGCTTCGCCTGGGGATCGTCACGACCACCCAGGATACCGAGGGAGACATCGTCTCCGAACGTCCTGTGGGGCCCGTCTCGGCCGATGCCTGGAGGGAGCTCCTCAAAGAGTTCGAAGGGGAGATTGAGCAGCTTCCCCCCATGTTTTCGGCCCGTCGCCACCAGGGGCGCCACCTCTATGACCTGGCCAGGGCCGGCATCGAGGTGGAACGGGCCCCCAGAAGGACATGGGTGGAGGGCCTGGAGCTTCTTTCCATCGAGGGTCCCGAGGTGACTTTGAAGGTCCGCTGCGGTCGCGGGACTTATATCAGGACCCTCTGTCAGGACCTGGGGGAGCGCTTTCAGACAGGGGCCCACATGGCTCGGTTGACCCGCACGGCCGTGGGTCCTTTTCTAGCGGAAGATTCCATTAGCCTTGAGGCTGCCGAGGATCACGCCATCCACGGCACTCTTGAGGAGCTGCTTGTGCCCGTCGCCCGGGCCCTGGCTTGTCTCCCCGAAGTCCATTTGGGCCGCCTCCCGCCGGGGGGACTTCGAAAGGGGATGTGGATCGGGGAGAAAGACCTTCTGGGACCTGCGCCTGAGGGGAGGGCGGGGACTCACTTACGCTTGGTAGACGGAGCAGGCCAGACCCTGGCCCTGGCCCGGTTTGTCTCGGGAGAGGCTTTTCCCATGAGAGTCAGAAAGGTCTTGAAAACGCCCCTCGCGGTGCAGACATAGAGGGGGGATTTGCTATGGTGAGAAGAGAGGAGAGAGGCCAATGGGCCTAGCGAAAGATGTAAAGGCATCCGTTAAAGAAGAATTCCGCCGGCACGAGGCGGACACCGGGTCCCCGGAGGTCCAGGTGGCCCTCTTGAGCCAGCGGGTTACTTATCTGACGGAACACTTAAAGCAACACATGAAGGACTTTAGCTCGCGAAGAGGTCTTTTAAAGGTTGTGGGTCGGCGGCGCCGGTTGCTGGACTACTTGAAGGGGAAGGACGTAGAGCGCTACCGAAATATTATCGAACGGTTGAAGCTTCGCCGTTAGAGGAGGGTAAGAAAGTTTATGTATCACAAGGTGGATGAAGAAATTGGAGGAAGAAAGCTTACCCTTGAGTCCGGGGAGATGGCGAAGCAGGCTGATGGGGCTGTCGTAGTCACGTACGGGGATACTGTGATCATCGCCGCCGCTGTCTCCGGGGGTATTCGAGAGGGGATTGATTTCTTCCCCCTCACGATCGACTACCGGGAGAAGTTCTACGCCGGCGGTAAGATCCCCGGCGGCTTCTTCAAGCGTGAGGGGAGGCCCACAGAGAAGGAGACCGTGACCTGCCGACTCATCGACCGCCCCCTGAGACCCCTTTTCCCCCCGGGTTTCAAGGAAGACACCCAGGTTATAAGCATGGCCCTGTCGGCCGATATCGCCAACGACCCGGACATCTTGGCCGTCATCGGCTCCTCGGCGGCCTTGACCGTCTCCGATATCCCCTTCCTGGGGCCGGTGGGAGCGGTCCGAATGGGCCGCGTGGGGGGGAATCTCATCCTCAACCCCACCATTGCCGAACTCCAGGATTCAGATCTCAACATGGCCCTGGCCGGCAGCGAGGATTCCATCGTGATGGTGGAGGGGGGAGGGGAGGAGATCCCCGAGGAGGTCCTCCTTGAGGCCTTCGAGGAAGGGCACAAGGCCATCCAGAAGATTGTCCGCATGCAACAGACGCTCCAGCAGGCGATCGGCAGGCCCAAGCGGGAGTTCGATTCCCCGGAACATGATCCAGAGCTTGCTGAGCGTCTCAGGGCGCACGTAGGTGAACAGATGGTCGAGGCCATCCTGATCAAGGAGAAACACGAGCGCAAGGCGCGGATGAAAACCCTCCGGCAGGAGGTCTTCGACAGCTTGGGCGGGGATTCCGAGGACCTCACGAAAAAGCTCAAGGGCCTCTTTGAGGATCTGGAGAACCAGGAGCTCCGCCGTCTCATTATCGAGCGGGGGCTCCGAGCCGACGGTCGGGGCCTCAAGGATATCCGTTCCATCACAAGCCGTGTTTCCGCTCTCCCGAGAACACACGGATCTGCCCTTTTCACCCGAGGCGAGACACAGGCCCTTGTGACCGTGACCCTGGGGACCTCGCAAGATGAACAGCGCCTGGATAACCTAGAGACACGGGACTTCCACAAAACCTTCATGCTTCACTATAACTTTCCCCCCTTCTGTACGGGAGAGACTAAGCCTATTCGGGGACCCGGTCGCCGAGAGATCGGGCACGGTGCCTTGGCGGAACGCGCCCTTCGCCCCGTCCTCCCCCCCCACGATGAGTTCCCCTACACCATTCGGATTGTGTCGGAGATCCTGGAATCTAACGGCTCTTCCTCCATGGCGACGGTGTGCGGGGGGAGCCTCGCCCTGATGGATGCAGGGGCTCCCATCCGGTCGGCAGTGGCGGGGATCGCCATGGGGCTCATCCAGGAGGAAGGACGCGCCTTCATCCTGACCGACATCCTGGGGCAGGAGGATCACCTTGGGGACATGGACTTCAAGGTGGCCGGGACCCGCAAGGGTGTCACAGGCATCCAGATGGACATCAAGATTCAGGGCCTCAACCTTGAGGTCATGCGAGAGGCCCTCGCCCAAGCCCGTGAGGCGAGATTGTTTGTTCTCGACCGGATGGACGAAGTCCTCACCGAGCCCCGCGCTAACCTTTCGGCCTATGCCCCACGCATCCTCACCGTGAGGGTACGGCCTGATAAAGTCCGGGATGTCATTGGCCCCGGGGGCAAGATGGTGCGGAGTATCGTCGAGAGGACCGGGGTCTCCATCGACATCGAGGACGACGGCAGCATCACAATTGCCTCTGTCGACGAGAGCGCCGCCCAGGCCGCTGTGGCCATCATCCAGGATCTGACCCAAGAGGCCGAGATCGGTAAGATCTACCATGGGACGGTGAAGAAGATCATGGATTTCGGTGCCTTTGTTGAAATCTTCCCAGGCACCGATGGCCTCGTCCACATCTCCCAACTCGCACCGGGGCGGGTCAACAAGGTGACCGACGTTCTTAACGAGGGGGATGAGGTCATGGTGAAAGTCCTTGAGGTCGACCGCCAGGGGAAGATCCGGCTTAGTCGAAAGGATGCCCTCTCGGCTCAAGATCAGCTGACAAAATCCTAGCCGCCCATTTCATCCGGGTAGGATCAAAAGAAATAAGGTGGTTGAGGGAATATTTTCCCTTGGCCACCTTTTTTAGTTTGTAGTGCCAGTGGTTTCCTGTGGGGAGAAGTTTCGGTTGAGTTTTTCGGGGTTAGCCAGCAAAATAATAAAATCAAAGGGTTTCAGGGCAAACCTGAGTTTTAGGGATCCTGAAGTGAATCGGTTCCTTTTTAGGGGATGCCGCCCACTCTGATGAGAGCCTTTTGCAGGATTTGCTTGGTGGCGATCGCTTTCGTTTTGCTCTTTTTTGTCCCCTCCCTTTTATCTGCCCAATCGGTCCTGGATTTGATGCTTCGTGGCCAGCGGCTTAATTTTCAGGGCCGCCACGAAGAGGCCGTTCCACTCCTGAAACAGGCCCTGGGCCTCAATCCCGATCACCTCTTTGCCCGAAGCCAACTCGCCCTGGCCTACGCCAAGCTGGAGCGGAGGGGCGAGGCCGTCACAGAGTTTCGAGAAATCCTCAGGCGGGACCCTGAGGACTTTTTTGCCCGGACCTGGATCGGGATCCTCACCGAGCGGCCTCTGGAGAAGAAGCCCGAGGCCCCGCGCGAACTCTCACCCCTGCAGAGGGCGGCCATTGAGGAGGAGCGCCTGCTTCTGAGTCGACTCGAGGGAGGGGAGGGGCTTCTTCGCCTTCAGATAAATCGCGTGGTCATCGACGCCGGCCACGGGGGACAGGATGCGGGGGCGGTGGGCCCCTCGGGCTACGCCGAGAAAGAGGCCACGCTGGACATCTCCCGGCGACTCAAGGCCCTGTTGGATTCTCGGACCAACGTGAAGAGCTTCCTTACGCGCGATGGTGACTATTTTCTTCCGCTCAGTGAACGGACCACCGTCGCCAACCAGTATCGAGCCGATATTTTTATGAACATCCACATCAACTCCAATGAGAATCGCGCCGCCCATGGAACTCAGACCTTCTTCGCCTCCGAGAAGGCCTCCAGCGCCGAAGCGGCCCGGGTGGCTTCCAAGGAGAATGCCATCGCCAAGGAGGAAGAGGAGTTCCAACAAAGGCCTGATTTCATCGACATCGAAAACATCCTATTTCAGTTTGAACGAAAGCTCTATTGGTCCGACAGCAGCGAATTCGCGGAGACGATCCAGGACGGCACGGGGGCCCAATTGGGGCTGAAGGACCGGGGCGTAGCGTCGGCCAACTTCTTCGTCCTTCGGGACGCCAGGATGCCCTCCATTCTCGTAGAGGTCGCCTTCATCTCAAATGAGCAGGAGGAGAGACTGCTGCGTCAGCCCTCTTTCAGGCAGAAGGTGGCCGAAACCCTCCTTTCGCAGATCCAGGGCTATCGCAGGGTGAGCCAGCAATGAAGACTCTACAGGGGGGCACAAGAGCGCTCTTCGTCCTGGGGGGGGCTTTTCCTCTTGACAGGTGTCGCCTTCGCCCAGGGGGGAGGGCCTCTCGTTTTTGAGGCGGCACGGGAACATTTCAAGGGAAATCTCCCAAGGGCCCTCGAACTTTTCCAGGAGGTGGCCGTCCGGGATCCTCAGAACACCTATGCCCAGAATCAGCTGGGCCTCATCTATGCCAAGCAGGAGCGGCCTCAGGAGGCCCTCCGGGCCTTTGAACGGGTCAAGACCCAGGACCCCCTGAACACCTTTGCGCGGCTCTGGATAGAGATCCTTCGCCTCAAGCTGGGGCAGATGGGCCAAGCCTTCTCCGAATTCGAGGAGGTCCTCTCTGTGGACCCGGAAAACGCGGACGCGCACTACTATCTGGGGGCCATCTACAACATCCGGCGAAATCGGCGGGCCGCCATCGTGGAGTTGAAGAAGGCCAGAGACGCAAACTCTCAAGAGCCGGACACCCATTTCCGGTTGGCCCAGGCCTTTCATAACGCCGACATGGTGCAAAACGCCCTCCTAGAATATACTCGTACCATTGAGCTCAACCCCAAGCACACCAAGGCCATGAACAATATGGGGTGGATTCACTACAACCGGGGAGAGAGGGAAGGGGCGGTGGCCCTTTGGCAAAAAGTCCTTACCCTGAACCCTCAAGATCGAGAGGCGCGAGGAAACCTGGCTAGGGCCTTCAATGACCAGGCAAGAGAATTCGATCAGTCTGGGAGGAGGGGGGAGGCCAGGGCTTACTGGCAAAGAACGCTTCAGGTGGATCCGAAGAACAAAGCGGCCAAGTGGAACCTGGCCCATCTGAATTGAAGGAGGAAAAACGATGAGTTGGGCAAAGATGCGCTGGGCAATATTTCTATCAACAGCGATCCTTCTCTCGGGGGCGGGTTTGAGCTTCGCCCAACCCCCTGGCTTGGTGGTTGATCCCCTTCACCGGACGATGAAGCTTGAAGGGGGAGATGCCATCATTGACTGGAGGGAGGGCTACATCCAGGTGACGGCCATCGGGGTTGCCGACCCCGCGCTGGTCGTCAATCGCAGCCACGAGCGAATATTGGCCACGAAAACGGCGCGTCTTCGGGCCTATGAAAAGCTTGGGGAGATCCTGAATGGAGTCACCGTTGATTCTCAAGGCATCCTTGGTGAGGAGCTCCTGAGAAGCAGCACACTCGCTTCCTCTATGACGGCCACCATCAGAAATGCCCAGATCATCGAAGAGCATCTGAGATTAATCCCGAGGATGGCTCCATCATGGGATTCGTCACCGTAGCGGTCCTGACGCGGAACCTCAACCGGCCCATCGTTGAGCACATCCTCACCACGAGGCCGCCTCCAGCCCCTGAGAGGATCTATGTCCTTCCCCCCCCCGACTCCGGTCGAGACAGCGCCGACTCCTGCCCCTACCCCGACTGGGCCGGTCCCCACGGGCCTCATCGTGGATGCGTCGGGTCTCGGGGGAGATGCATCCATCGCCATCTCGCTTCTGACTCACCCTGATCGTAAGGTGGTCTACGGTCCCAACCTGGTGGACCGGGAGGTGGCGTTTAACATCGGTCTTGCGCAGTACCACGGAAGCGTAGAAGCCGCCTAGCAGGAAATCGAGCTTTTGGGGGACAACCCCATGATTGTGCGGGCAGTGAGCGTAGAGGGGAAAAATCGGGCGGATTACCTCATCTCGAAGGAGGATGCCCAGCGGGTGAAACTGGCCGACCTGGACGGGGGGTTCCTCCGGCAGTGCAAGGTCGGGTCATCCTGAATTAAGGACCCAACGGGAGGGGAGGGGTGACACGGGTTCGGCCACCCTTGAAGAAAACTACCTGCGCATTCTGTAGATTGGGCAAGGGAGGGGTCTTTCTCTTCCTCGCGCTGCTTCTTGGGTCCCCGGGAGGGGTGGCGGCTCAGGAGAATGAGACCCAGCGTGTCCGGGCGGCCGGGATCGGAAGCATCATCGACCAGGACGTGGCCCAGGCCCGAGACCAAGCCATCGCCGATGCCCGGGTAAAGGCCCTGGAAAAGGCCGTCGGGGTCTACGTCGAATCAGAGACCCTTCTGAAGAACGAGCTCCTTCTCGATTCGGCCATCCGGGACCAGACAGCCGGCTTCATCCAGGATTACCAGGTTCTATCGGAGACCGAACACCAGGACGAAGACCTCTATAAGCTCGAGATCGAGGCTCAGGTCGTCCCGAGGGAGTTCCAGGGCAAGCTCAAGGGCCTTTTGAGCAATGTCTCCATCATTGTCCAGATTCAAGAAACGCTGTGTCAGCGGGCCGTGGATGCCCCGCGCGTGGAAAATGAGGTCATCAACCGCCTGACGGCAGAGGGCTTTCAGGTTCTGGACCAGGAGCAGGCCCGACGCCTCAACCGCCGTGACGTGGAGCTCGTGGCCCTCCATGGAGACCGTGAGGCCGCCGCCCGGATGGGCCTAAAATTCCTTTCCAATATTATTGTTTCCGGGGTTGCCGAGGCCCACTTTGGGCAGGAGACGAGCGGGATTGTCTCTCCACGGATTGAGGGCTTCGTCCGCGTGATTGAGGCCGACACAGCCCGGATCTTGGCCAATCAGCGGATGCCCTCCCGGGTCCCAGGCGCTTTTGGCCTGAATTGTGAGGACGCAGGCGGAAAGGCGCTGGATAAGCTTGCATTGGACACAGCAGAGGTTATCCTGGAAAAGCTCAAGGAACATTTTAGGGAGAACCAACGCCGCATCACGCTTGAAGCCACTGGACTGAAAAACCTCAATGACTTTCGAAGGCTGAAGGCGTTCCTGGGGGAGCTTCGTTGGGTGAGCGAGGTGGAGGAGGGGATCTTTCAGGGCCCCACGGGCCGTGTCCCCCTAATATATCCTGAAAAAATCGTCTATCTGGCGACCAGTCTAAACCGAAGGCCCGAGTATAAGCTCATCTCCTTCGACGAAAACAGCATCTTCCTAAGGGTCCAATAAGGAGCCTTCCCCATCCCCTGTTTTCAATCCAGGGGTTAGAGGGGCTGAATACACGCCATGCGTCGCCTCGCCTTTCCCGTCTTATTTCTTGCCTTTCTGCTGCCGACCCCTTTAAGGGCTGAGGAGGCCCACAGGGAGCTTCGCCCAGTTCTGCGGATGGTCGAAGGGGGCCAGTATCTGGAAGCTGTGGGCCTCTTGAAGGAAGTGATCGAGGTCGCCCGGGACCCTCTTCTTAGGGCTCAAGGCCTGAAGGTCGAGGGAGACATCCTGAGCTACTGGCTGGACCAGCCCCAGGCCGCCCTGAAGGCCTATCAGGGGGCCTTGCAGGGGGACCTCCTTGAAGAGGACCGGGCGGCCGCCCTCTTCAACTTGGCGATGATCCATTATCAGAGCCGTCGCTACCGGGAAGCCGAGACCGCCTTCCAGGGTTACCTCTCCGAATTTCCCTCCCACCTGAGGACCCAAACCGCCCGTTTTCTCCTCGGCCGGGCTCAGCGCCGGGCCAAGGAGCCTCCCAAAGCGCTCCCCCCCCTCTCTGAGACCAAGCCCAGCGCCCCCCAGGACAGGCCCGAGCAGGAGATCGTGGTGGCCGTCCTGAAGGGAGTCCCTTCTGCCACTATCGAGGCCGAGGCGGAAATCCTCCTTCGTCTGCCTCAAGGCGGAGAGAGGGTTTTTAGAAGCCCCCTTAGGGTCACGCTGAGGGAGGGGGAGATCCGGGTTGGGGGGCAATCTGTGCCAGATGGGGCAGAGGTGGAATCCCGCGCGGGAAGGCTAAAACTCGAGGGGAAGTCCTATCGCGGGGTGCTCATCCTTGGGAGAGGGAAGGGGGGGCCTCCTCGTTCTGAACCGTCTTGGGGTGGATGCCTATGTGAAGGGTGTGGTCCCGAAAGAAATGTTGGCAAGCTGGCCCTTAGAGGCTCTTAAAGCTCAGGCGGTTGCCGCTCGCACCTACGTCCTCTATCAGGTGGGAAAACGCCGAGACCAGAGCTACCACGTCGACGCGACCGTGCGCTCTCAGGTTTATGGGGGGGCAGAGGCGGAGCGGGAGGTCTCGAGCCGGGCTGTGGAGGAGACGCGGGGAGAGGTCCTCACTTATGAGGGGAAGCCCATCATCGCTTATTTCCACGCCCATAGCGGTGGCTTTACAGAAGATGCGGGCTCCGTGTGGGGAGTCAGCCTGCCCTATCTTCAGGCGGTCCGAGACCCCTACAGCATCGAGGCAGGGGAACAACAGTGGGAGCACGCCATTGCTCTCTCTGACCTCTCGGCTCTTGTTCAACAGGGGAGGGGGGGGATCGGGACGGTGCAAGACGTTTTGTCTGTTGAGCGAAGTGCCTCCGGGCGAATTGAATCTGTCCGCTTGGTGGGCGTGCAGGGGGACAACCGTTTGAGCGGCAACAGCTTTCGCCTGAAAGTGGGGGCCGGGAAGATGCGAAGTACGTTGGCGAACTTCCGCCTTTCGGGGCAAAACCTTCGCGTGTCAGGTCAAGGCTTTGGTCACGGTGTTGGGATGAGCCAGTGGGGCGCTTATGCCATGTCTAAAAGAGGGATGAGTTACCGCGAGATCCTGTCCTTCTATTATCCGGGGGCGGTCCTTGAACGTTTTTCCTCTGAGCCTTAGCCCTCCGCACAGATACGCGTTCCCGGCACAGTTGTTTTTTCCTCAGGCTCGTTGAGGATCTGCCACTACCGCCCGTCAGGTGTATAATGGCGCCCCACACGGGTAGATTGGCGGATTTCCTTGCGAGGAAAGAGACATCCTTTGATCGATCTTCATACCCACAGCCTTTTCAGCGATGGGGTTCTCGTTCCCTCGGAACTCCTTTGGCGGGCGGAGGCCAAGGGGATTGAGGCTCTTGCCATCACCGACCACGTGGACGCCTCCAACGTCGACTTCGTTGTCCCCCGGCTGGCCCAGGTCTGCCAGGACGTGGCCGCTCACCTTTCCGTTCGACCTATCCCGGGCGCTGAGATTACCCATGCCCCACCGGCCACCATTGCGGGCCTGGTGAAGCGGGCCCGAAAGCTGGGGGCAAAGATCGTGACGGTCCACGGCGAGACCATCACCGAGCCTGTCCGCGAGGGAACCAACCGGGCCGCCCTCATGTCCGAGATCGACTTTCTGGCCCATCCGGGCCTCATCACCCTCGAGGAGGTGAAACTCGCCCTCGAGCGGGGCATCCTGCTCGAGATCACAAGCCGCCGGGGCCACAGCCTCACCAATGGCCATGTGGCCCAGCTGGCCCGCGAGGCGGGGGTGGGTCTCATCGTCAACACTGATACCCATGGGCCCGGAGACCTCCTGGACGACCCCTCCGCCCGGGAGGTAGCCCTTGGGGCGGGGCTCTCCGAGGCCGAAGTGGCGGCCGCCTGGGCGCGCTCAAAGAACCTCGTTGCCCGCGCGCACCCCTAAAGGCTCTGCTATCGCTTCAGCAAAATTATGCTAAGATCCTGATTTCATTACTGAAATCTCTTATCTGTTTCTTTCAGGAGAGCGGTTGTCGATGCCAAAACGAAGGCTCCCTCAAACCGACGTGAAGTGGCCGGATCAGTTTCTTGTGTATTTCGCAAGGCCCTATGAGTACGTTCGGACCCATACAGTCTTTGTGTCGATTCTCCTTGCAGCCGCCTTTGCCGTGGGGGGACTTGTCTGGGGTTATTCCGCTTTTCTATCGGCGAGAGACCAGCGGGCAGCCGCAGAGATGGCCGTGCTCCTCTCGATTGAGCCTCAGTCATCTCTCTTCCAGGAGTTCCTGGTGGAGCACGGGAGCACCTCAAGTGCCCCCTTGGCCTGGCTCTATCTCGCTCACGAACAATATTCAGAAGGGGATTACCATGGGGCCCTCGGGAGCTATGAGCGGGCCACCTCGTCGCGCCGGACATCGGACTACCTTGAAGACCAAGCCCTCCTCGGCAGGGCCTATTCCCTTGTGGGCCTGACGCGCTGTGAGGAGGCCGAAGCCCTGTTCCGCCAGTTTATTGCGCTTTCGGGACCCCTTCCCAAGGATGACGCCCTTCTTGCCATTGGTCGCTGCCACGAGGGGGCTCAAGACTGGGAGACGGCCCTCTTGCGCTATGAGGAGTTTCTGGAGAGCTATCCCGAGTCCCCCTTTGGGACTGAGCAGCTTCGGAGAACAGTGGAAGGGCTTCGGCAAAGGGTCCTTTTGGGGAAGTAATCCCCTGGGCTATTTTCGGTAATCACGTTACTTCCGATAAGATATATTATGTTAAGTTGATATGGGGGCCTGGATGCCGCAGGGCCCAAAGTGCTTTCGAGCTTTTCTTAAAGTGATTTCGTAGCTTTATATCTGTTAATCAAGAGAAATTAGGCCGTTGGGGTTTTCTGGAGTCGCAGAGGTGAGCCCGGGCCGCCCGGATGAGCGCCCGCACCTTTTCCGGGTCCACAGGGGACTGAATTCCCCCGATTTGCTTCAGAGCCGTTCCCACAATGGCTCCATCGGCAATTTCGAGAAGGGAGGGGAGGTTTTTCGCCGAGATACCGCTCCCGATAAGGACCGGGGCGCCCTCAGAGACCTCTTTGACGGCCCTGAGGAGGTTTCTGTCCACAGGATGCCCCGTTTCCCTGCCTGAGACGATGAGGGCGTCAGAAAGGCCTCGGGACAGGAGGTTTTTTGCCTCCTGGGCGGGGTCGGCCCAAACCAGGGGCGAGGCGTGCTTGACGGAGATGTCGGCGAAGACAAGGATTCGGCCTCTTCGCAGGCGAAGGGTCTCGTGGGACCTTCCCTGCAGGATCCCCTGGTCTGTGGCAAGGGCGCCCACGTGGACATTGACCCGGATAAAGGAGGCCCCTGAGGCCTCAGCGACGGCGAGGGCACCCCGAGCATCGTTTCGAAGGACGTTAATCCCAAAGGGGAGCCCAAACCTTCGAAGGTGGGTCGCCGCCTCCGTCATGGCTGCCAGAGAGATGGCCTCAACCCGCCTTGGAAAGTAGGGGGCATCCCCGAGATTTTCTAAAAGCAGTCCGTCCATTCCCCCTTGTGCGAGATGTTTGGCGTCCTCTAAGGCCAACTGCAGGACTTTTTTGAAATTGCCCCCGTATCCAGGGCTCCCTGGAAGGGGGGCCAGGTGAACCATCCCGATGAGGGGTTTCTGGCGTCCGAAGAGGGCCTTGAGCATTATATTTGTCCCCTCCCCTTCTGCGCAGGAAAAGACGTACCCAGGAAGTCCGGGAATTGCCTGGGCGAGATTGCCCGGATATGATAACGGAGACGCCTTTGTTAGGAGAGGTGATTTAATGAAGCCTCAAAAGACTCCTACCCTTTCGCCGGATGTGCAGGCTGTCTTCAAAGAGACAGTGAAGATCCGGCGAGACCTCCATCAACACCCAGAGCTCGGCTATCAGGAAGTCCGGACGTCAGCCAGGGTGGCGGAAATTTTAGAGGCCCTTGGTCTTGAGGTCAAGACAGGGGTCTCCAAGACAGGCGTGGTCGGTCTCCTTCAAGGAGAGCAGCCCGGAAAGACGATCCTCCTTCGGGCGGACATGGACGCGCTCCCCGTTCAGGAGGAGAATGAAACTTCCTATGCCTCGCAGAACCCCGGCGTGATGCACGCCTGCGGCCATGACGGTCATACCTCAATGCTCCTCATGGCGGCGAAGGTCCTCACACAACGAAGAGGCCGCCTGAGGGGCAACGTCAAGTTCATTTTTCAGCCCGCCGAAGAGGGTCCGGGGGGGGCAAAACCCATGATCGAGGCCGGGGTCTTGAACGACCCCCCCGTTGAGGCCGCCCTGGGCATCCATCTTTGGAATGACCTTCTCCTCGGGCAGATCGGCGTTCAGGCGGGCCCCATCATGGCCAACACGGACCAGTTCGAAATCATCATTCGAGGCAAGGGGGGCCACGGCGCAAAACCTCAAGCGGCCGTTGACCCCATTGTGGCAGCCGCCCATGTGATCACGGCCCTTCAGACCCTCATCAGCCGCGAGCGGGATCCCCTGAAGGCCGTCGTCCTCTCCATCGGGGCCATCCAAGGGGGGGAGGCCTTCAACGTGATCCCATCCGAGGTAAAACTCCTCGGCACCGTGCGTACCCTTTCAGCAGATCTCTTTGAGGCGATGCCGGGGAGGATCAAGCGGGTGGTTCAGGGAACGACTGCCGCGCTCGGGGCTGAGGGGGAGGTCCGATACACCCGCCTCTACCCCTCGACGGTCAACGACGCCCGCATGGCCGGGCTGGTCGAGGGTGTCGCCGCGAAGCTGGTTGGGGAGGAGGGGATCGTTCGCCATTCGGCCACCATGGGGGGCGAGGACATGTCCTTTTTCCTGAATGAGGTCCCGGGCTGCTACTTCTTCATCGGATCTTCCAACCCCGATCGTTCCCTCGACTACCCCCACCACCACCCCAGATTCGACTTCGACGAGGCTGCCCTGGGCGTTGGGATCGAGATGCTGACCCGGACCGCCGAGGCCTACCTGAACGAGAAGAGTTAGCCCGCTTCATCTGGGTGCGTGCTTGTCCCGCGCAATTTTTCCCCATGACTTCCGAAGTACAGACCGATAGGCCCTTTTCTTATCCCTTGCCTTCGGCGATGACGGCGATAGCCAGGGCACTGGTAATGGCGACAATCGCCCAGAACAGTAGCTCTAAAAATACCAGGGCAATCGGCTCGCCGAAGAGGTTGAAGGGTGTGAAGAATTCAAAGAAGGTGTAGGAGAGGAAGAACACAAGGAGAGCCATCCGCCACGCCTTTCGCACAACCCCATCCGGCCACGCAGGAGAGACCCATCTGTAAACAAAGCCTTGGCCGATGCCAAAGAGAACGAGCCCGATGGCAAACGTAATCGGATTCGTCACCGCCAGCGGCAGCGGGTCGATTTCAGTCCATACCGCAATCAGCTTGGGGCTTTGGATGGAGGGGTCCAGCAGGATCCCTCCGCCAAAAAACTGGAAGGTCAGAAACCCAAAAAGGTTCAACACCAACCCTCCGACAAAACCCGCGAGCAGTGTTCTGGAGACAGAACCCTTCATGGTGATACCCCCCCCTTCTTTAGGGGACAAGGCGTCGTGAAAAAGCCCCTCCCCGTTTCCCCTTAAACCCCCAGACTAGATTGATCCGCTAACCTCCATTAAGGTAGAGTTCCACTCCTCGGACGGGTCCCGTGGAAGGAGACGAAGTGGATGTTCTCGGGGTTTATTGTTTTGGCCAGCATGATTCCTCGGCGGCCCTCCTTCGAGACGGCCGGGTCTTTGCCGCCTGTGAGGAAGAGCGTTTCACGCGAAGAAAGTTTGACAACTGTTTTCCCGCGGAGTCCATCGCCTTCTGTCTTGGCCAGAACAGCATCGAGGTCAGGGACCTTGACGCGGTGGCATTTGGCTGGAATCCGCGCCTCCATCGGCTCGACAAGGCCCTTCACATCCTGAAACATTTTCCCCGCTCGCTGCGGGTCCTCACCCGCTCCGGGCCGCGGCATCTCCGCCTGAACTCCTTCACACGACATTTTAGCAATAGGACTAATTTTAGGGGGCCCATTCATTTGGTCAACCACCATCTGGCCCATGCGGCAAGCGCCTTCTTTCTCTCCCCCTTCGAGGAGGCGGCGATCCTGACCATTGACGGCGTGGGAGAGTGGGAGACCGTCTGGATGGGTCGAGGCCGGGGGGTGCGGCTGGAAAAAACAAGATCCCAGGGATGGCCCCATAGCCTGGGGAACGTGTACACGTCGGTCACTCAATATCTCGGTTTTCAGATGTACAGCGATGAATACAAGGTGATGGGGCTTGCTCCTTATGGGCGCCCCGCTTATTTGGACCTGTTTCGGAAGATGGTGCCTTTGACAGACGGAGGCTTTGGCGTTGACACTTCTTATTTCGGCTACCACGTCGGAGAGGATCCGACCTATTCCAAAAAATTTATCCGGGAGCTCGGGCCTCCGCGAGAGCCTGAAGGGGAGATCCTCCCCCGACACCAGGACATCGCGGCCTCCCTTCAAGCGCGAACGGAGGAAATTCTTGTCCATCTTGCAAGGGAGGCCCTACAGCACACAAAGACAAAATATCTCTGTATGGCTGGGGGTGTCGCCCTAAACTCCGTCGCCGTCGGAAAGGTCATCGAGCTTGGCCTTGCCGAGGAAGTCTATGTTCCCCCCTGCGCCGGAGATGCGGGGGTCTCCCTCGGGGCAGCCCTCTACGTCGCCCACCATCTCAGCGGCCGGGAACGACAAGAACCTCTTCTGGACGCCCGTCTGGGCCCGGAGTGGTCGGATGAGATTATCCGGGAAACGCTGAAGGGGACAGGCCTCCTCTATCAGGAGTGGAGCGAGGGGGAGACGGCGGCCACACTAGCGGCAGGACAGGTGGTGGGGTGGTTTCAGGGTCGGATGGAGTTCGGTCAAAGGGCCCTCGGGGCCAGAAGCATCCTGGCAGACCCCCGCCGCCCGGAGATGAAAGATCTCATCAATGCCAAGGTTAAGTTTCGCGAAGCCTTTCGCCCCTTCGCACCCTCGGTTCCAGAGGAGCGGTTGGGCGAGTTCTTTCATGGGACGCAACCCTCTCCTTTCATGACCCAGGTATACCGGGTCCGGGAAGAAAGTCGCCCCCTCCTGCCGGCTGTCACCCACGTCGATGGGACGGCCCGCGTACAGACCGTCCGGCGGGACTTCGACCCCAAGTTCTGGTCTCTCCTTCAGGCCTTCGAGGCCCAGGCCGGCATTCCCGTCCTTCTCAACACCTCGTTCAACTTGAGGGGGGAGCCCATCGTCAACACTCCGGAAGAGGCGGTGAAGAGCTTTCTCAGGGCCAATCTGGATCTTCTCGTGATGGGACGCTGGGCGGCCCGAAAAGATCCCGAGACCCCTTTGTGAAGAATTCTCCGCCCTCCCCTCTCCTGCCCAATCCGTTTTTTTCTCTTGCCCTTTCGGGCGTCCGGAATGGACGTAAAAAGGCCGATTCCGCCGTCGGCTTTCGCTGCGCCAAAGCACCTTAGTTATCATTGTTGCCTACTCTGCCCACCGGGTTTTTTCTCTTTCCACAGACAGATCCTGAGCCGCACCAGATCTTGGAACGTCCTGATGATGCGAGGGATGATGCTGAGCGGAGGCGGGCGCATCTCCTCGACAATGACCGGGACCTCTGTCACCCTCCACCCGCTCGAGATCCCCCGCAGGATGAGCTCAGTATCAAAGATGTCTTGTTCAAAGCGGACCTTCTCGAGAAGGGTACGAACCGCCTGAGCCCTCCACAGCTTAATGCCATGAGTGTCATGGAAGGGGAAATTGAAAAGAAGGTGTAAAACCTTTTGGAACCCCCAGGTGATGAGGAGGCGGTTCCAGGGACGGCGGTCTTCAGAGCCCGGGATATTCTTGGCCGCGATGATCAGGTCATAGCGGTCCATAATCTCCAGGCCCTTTCTCGCGAACTCGACGTCCCAGTAATCCAGGTCGAAGTTGACGATGAATCGGCCTCGGGCTTGCCGAAACCCTTCGCGAAGCGCACGTCCGTAGTCAGCCTCGGGCAAGTTCAGGACTCGAATTTCAATCTTCCCGGTATGCTCTTCGGCGAGGGCTTTAGTCATGGCAGGAGTTTCGTCAGAGCTCCCATTTTCGACCAGCAACAACTCCGCACGGACCTGTAGCTTCTTGTTGAGCTCGGCGAGGAGGGTCTCGGCAGTCCGGCGTAGGAGCTGCTCTTCGTTGTAAAGGGGGATGACGACGGAAAGCTCGATGTCGCTGCCGGGGCCTTCAGCCAGATTCAACTAACCGATGCCTCCTGACTCAGAACCATCATGAAGCCTCTTGGTTCGGCCCCTGCGCCGGGCCCAAAGGGATCCCCCCGCCAGGCCGAGACCGAAGAGGAAGCTCCCTAACGAGATTCCAAGACCCCACACAAAGGTTTGGGGGAGGAACCGGAACCGGACCTCGTGGACCCCCTCGGGCACTGGCACGGCGCGGAAAATATAATCGCCCGTCAGGAGCGGGGCCGGATGGCCGTCCACTTCGGCCCTCCAGCCGGGGTGGTAGCTGTCCGTGAGAACCAAGACACCCGGTTGATCTGTGTCCGTTTCTACCACGACCTCGTTAAGCCCGTAGTGGACTATTTCGGCCTGGGCCCGGGTGGCGAATCCTGTCGGACGATGCTCCGGCGGAAGGGGGGCATCCAGCAGAACGCGACGGCCAAAGTCGAATCCACTATCGGACATTCGGGCGATGGCTTCTTGAGGACCCTTCGCCACTTCCGTCTCGTGGACGATGAAGGCGCGGGGGAGGACATCTCTGTTCTCGTAGATCCGCACCTCGCTCGAGTGGACCAACCGGAACTGGTCGGGCCGGAGCAGATCGGACTCATCGTTTGAAAGGATCAGATATTTCACATTAAAGAGATTAAGCCACTTGAACCAGGTGGTGTTTCGGTACATGTCGAAACGATTTCGATAAAGGTTATCCAAACCGGCCAGATTCGAGCCCTCGATGCCACTGAAGAGTTGTGCATGACGGCTCCACATGAAATTTGTCCAACCCCGGATATCAGATACCCCTCCCACCATAGCCGTGTTGGGGGCAAGAACGCGGGCAAACCAGCTGAAGGGCCCTGCAAAATCCTGAAAGGCGGTGATGCGAAAGAGACCCGGCTGGCTTTCGAGATAATCAAAAGCGGCGGTGCGGGGATACCATTGCTCCCGTGTGGGTAAGCGAAAGGGGAGCCGTGTCACCACCATGAGGTCCACGGCCAGCAGACCGATGATAAGAACCCAGGCGGTCCGACGGGCCAGGGCGCCCCGGCTCCAAAGAAAGAGGCCCACCCCCGCGGCCGCCGTGACAGCAATGGCCATCATGGGGGAAACATTCCCCAGCAGACGCCCCAAAGGCCCCTCCCCTCCCAGAGAACTTCTCACGAAAGTCATTCCGATAAGGAGGGCCAAGACGACGACAAGCGCCACGAGATAGCGTCTTCTCCGGCGCATCTCATCGCCACTCTCCAGGAGATGTTGCAGGCTCAAGGCCCCCAGGACGGGAATGACTATGGTCGTCACCAGGGCCTGGTTATGATGTTGGAGGAAGGGGCGGATGATTGAGACGGGCAGAAGTTCGCCCCAGTTCAGAGTGACTAACGTCACAAGAAACCGGCCCAACCCGGAGATGAGAAGAGAAGCGATGGCAACACTCAGATAGAGGCGGTAGGGTTGGCGCTGAACCCGTCCAAGGGAGAACAGGATAACGATGAAGGTAAGAAAACCGAAGTAAAAGAGATTTCCCCCAAAAGCCCGCAAAATGAGGGGAGGACCGATAGGGAAGGCCAAATTGAGCCCCAGGTAGGCGAACTGCTTGGTCAGGGCTGGTCCGGTCGCATCCACCGCATCCAGGTCTATGGGATAGCCCGAAAGGAGGCGGGATGAAAGGAGATAGTTTTCGGCGGAAGGAAAAAGCTTCACCCCCGAGATTCCCAGGCATAGGACGAGGGCCAGAAGGGAGCCGGCGACAAAATGAAGTTTGAAGGATCCAGGCCAGCCCCGCCATCGCCGAAAGGCGATGCTCAGCCACAGGACCCCCATCAGGGTGTAGAGGACCGGCGTGTTGAACTCGAGTCCGCCAAGGAAAACAAGCGCCAGGGTTCCCCCGAGAAGGACAAAAGGCCAGTACCTAAAGGGTGGGTCCGCCGCGACATCCAGGGCCCAGAGGGCGAGGGGTATCCACATCAGCTCCTCAATGCTGAGGAGAAATGTCTGCTCGATTAGTTGGCCTGAGAACATAAATATGAGGGCCCCGGCTGAGGCGGCCCCTCGGCTTCGGGTTAAGCGAAAGAGATAAAGGTACATGAACAGGCCAGCCAGGAAGACCTGGAGAGCAACGTGCCAGTTGATGGCCGCGGGGAAGTCGAGAAGGGCGTATACGAAATTCGTTACGGCCAAAGTGTGCTTGTTCGAGCTGGCAAAGAAAGGCGTTCCGCCCAGGATGAGCGGGTTCCAGAGGGGGAACTCCCCACGGTCAAAGAGGGCTCGTGCGAGAAAGATCTGGTTGGGGATGTAGAAAGTGGTGTTGTCCTGCTCGATGAGCTCTTCGATGTCCCGGTAAGGGCTGTACGCCTTCCAGGGATAGGATGAAAAGAGGGCTGGCCCGTCTGTCCACACCCGGTTCCCGAAGAGGGAATCGGAAAAATAGATCCCAGTCAGCCCTGCCAAGAGGATAACGACGAGAATATGGCGTTTCATCCGAGGTTTCGTCCTCGGCGGATGTCTGTCACGGTTCCTGGACACATCTAAAGCCAACGGTGAAGTCGTGGGCAGGGGCTTTTTCGCTCCAGCGCCGGTCGGTGATGAGTAATCTGTTGAGCAGATTGATCCAGGATCCCCCTTTCTGAAGGGCCCACTCCCCTGGAGCCTGGGGAGGGCCCCGCTTCAGGTCCGGGACTCGAACGCCCCAGGCCCCTGGGGTGGGTCGCCTGTTCCGGTCCAGAACTCCTACCTGGTAGCCCTCACTCACCCATTCGGACACGTTTCCGGCCATCTGGTAGATACCGTAAGGGCTCACTCCGTCCGGAAAGGCGGTGATCGGGGCGGTATAGTGATAGCCGTCGGCCTTGAAGTCGGTCGTGAAGTAGTCCTGCCCGACTCTCAAGACAGGGTTGAAATTGGCCCGGTCAGTGGAATTCGGATAAGAGATCTCCGGGGCGCTTCCCCACGGGAGGGTCCATAACTCATCGCCTCGCGCGGCCTTCTCCCATTCGGCCTCCGTAGGAAGACGTTTACCGGCCCAGGCACAGTAGGCGCTGACATCGTCGAAGGAGACCCCCACCACAGGGTGCTCCGGGTCATCGAACCGAAGGTCCTTCCAAAAGCGCGGCTCCTGGCGGCCTGTGTCCTTCAGAAAGATGTCGTATAAGCGGTTTGAAACTTCGTACTTATCGATGTAAAAGCCCGTCCTTAGTCCGGGGTCAGAGAGAGTGAATGTACTGGAAATTCGAAGGGGTCCCGGTGCGACCCACACCATGGGCGCCCCGTCGCGGGCCTGGATCTCCCGCGGGCCTTGGGCGGAGGTCGGCTCTCGAAACACCAGGGGGATGGATAAAGTGACTATTCCCGCCATAAAGAGAAGGAGGGGGACTTTCATGGAGAACGGGTCTCCTCTCCTTTGACGATTCGCTCCACGGGTTCGTCCACCCGGTCTCCCTCAAAGAGGCCTCATCGTGCGTGCATCTTAGCATGAGGGGATGCGCAGGATGAGGTGCCCATCAGACTCTATGAGCTTCGAGGGTTTTTTGTAAGGGACCGGGCGTTTTCAAAAGATTCCCTTCTCTCGAAGCAGGGAGATCCCATCCAAGACTTCTTCTTCCTTCGCCTGGCGGTGAACCTCCAGGACCCGGAGGGTGTCGGGCGAGAGATGGCTTGCCAGAAGGTCGTAGTCGGCGTCCCCTTGGCCCGGGGCGATGTGGTCGGCGTATCCTTTTGCATCATGAATGTGAAGGCCGATGAGGTGGGGCCCAAGGACCTGAAGGACCTCCGCCATGCGGGCGAGGCCCAGGTTCTCATGGACGGTGCCGTGGCCTACGTCGTGCCAGTATCCAAAATTTCCCCCATCGAAGTCCTTGAGGATCTGTGCGGTCTCTTCATAAGTCGGGTAGTCTTCCAGATAAATGCGGTTCTCGATGCCGAGGAGGATCCCCAGGGCCTCCGCTTGGCGTGTTAGGGCCTCAAGACTGAAGTAGACGGCGTCTTGGACTGCCTCCCCCGCCCGGGTCCGCTCGGCCTTAATCTCCGAGATTTTCTCGACTCCCTCCTGGGTTTCAATTCGGTCGCGGTCAAAGAGGGCCTGAAGGAGCTTGTTTGGAGGCTTCACGGAGGTGGTCCCCAGGTGAAGCACAACGGCCTTTGCTTCGAGATCGGCCGCCAGTTCCAGGGTCCGCCGGGAGAGCTCCAGGGCAACGTCGCGCTCCTCGGCGTCCGAGGAGGAAAAGAGGGGCTCTGGGCGGGCCTCCTCTCCGGGCCGAAGCCTAGGGGCGAATTTGGGGCAGTAGTTGTGCACGCTGGTGGTTAGGATGGAGTGGTCGCGAAGGGAGGGGAGGATCTCTCCCAAGAGGGGTTTGGTGACGGAATTGGAGATTTCGATGGCCTGAAAGCCAAAACGTTTCACCTCATCGAGGATAAGCGCCCCGCTCTTCTCATCACGCCAGTAAGCAGTAGAGATACCGATCATCTAATCACCCCCAGTCACGCCCGGAATTTTGGTTTTCGTTTCTCCAGGAAAGCCCGGGCCCCCTCCTGCATGTCCTCGGTCCCGCAGATCTCCCCGAAGAGATCAACCTCTACCTGAAGACCTTGGGTGAGGCTTGTCTCCAATCCCTGTCGAACCGCTTGCAGGGTGGCTTCCACCGCCCGACGGGGCTGTGCGGCCAGGAGGCGAGCGAGGTCCTCGGCCGCCTCGAGAAGGCGGTCCTTTGGGACCACCTTTTGAACGAGGCCGATGCGCTCAGCCTCGGCCGCTTCTATCACCCGTCCCGTCAGGAGGAGTTCCAGCGCCCTTCCCCGGCCCACCAGGCGAGGGAGCCTCTGAGTTCCGCCATAGCCGGCGATGAGTCCAAGACCCACCTCGGGCTGGCCCATTTTTGCCCCCTCGGCGGCGATCCGAAGTGTGCAGGCCATGGCCAGCTCAAGGCCCCCTCCGAGAGCGTAGCCCTGGATGGCCGCGATCACTGGCTTATTGAGGCCCTCGACAAGCCCCAGGAGTTGGTGCCCTCGCTCCGCCGTGGCTTTGCCGGAAACAGCGTCCAGGCGCGAGAGCTCGCTGATATCAGCCCCCGCCACAAAGGACCGCTCCCCAGCCCCGGAAAGGATCGCTACGCGAATAGAGGGTTCATCACGAACCTTCAAGAAAGCCGCCTCAAGCTCCTCCATGGCGGTCCGGTTGAGGGCGTTCATTGTCTTCGGGCGGTTGACCGTCACGAAGGCGATTTTGTCCCGAAACTCTAAGGTAATGGGGGGTGTCCCCATGGCCAAAAACCTCCTTCGAAATGGATGGCTAAGTGGCTCCCAGTTCTTCCAGTCGCTTGTCGCTGATCCCGAAGTGATGAGCGATCTCGTGAATGACCGTCTCCCGGATCTGCTCCCGGATCTCTCCAGGTCCTCGGCAGGCCCCCTCAATGGGGCCCTGAAAGAGAGTGATCCGGTCCGGGAGGATCGGGGGTAAATAGACACTGCGCCTTGTCCTGGGGACCCCCTGGTAGAGCCCGAAGAGGGTGTGCTGGGGAGGGACATTGAGTGCGTCTAAGATCTCGTTCCCCGGCCAGTCCTCAACCACGATCTGGACGTTGTCGAGCTTCTTGCGGAAATAAGTGGGGACCTCCCCGACCGCCTCAGCCACCAGTTCCAGAAAGGCCTCTCGCCTCATGCGCCTTCTTTAGGTCCCGGTGGTGTTCATAGGGGAAGACCTGGGGGTGGCCTCAAACTTAAAGTGATTTCTTGGGATATGCCGGAAAGCCATCATGAGTTTTTGGTTTTCCCGTTACGTCCGTCAAAGGCTTCGACGATCAAGGCCAGGCCCTGCCCTCCCCCGACAGAGGCCGCCACCAGGCCAAAGCGTCTTGCCCTTCGCTGAAGCTCCATGAGGATTGTGAGCGTGAGACGGGCCCCGCTCGCCCCCAGGGGGTGGCCCAGCGCCACGGCTCCTCCGTTCACGTTGACGAGCTCCCGGTCGAGCCCCAATTCCTTTTCCACCGCCAGGTATTGTGCCGCGAAGGCCTCATTGACCTCAACGAGGTCCATGTCCTCCAGCCTCATCCCGGCCCGCTTCAGTGCCTTGAGGGAGGCGGGAGCCGGTCCAATGCCCATGATCTCGGGCGGCACCCCGACGATGCCCCAGGCCAGAAGGCGCCCCAGGGGCTTGAGGCCCTTTTTTTTGACCGTGTCCCCTGCGGCCATGACCAGGGCGGCGGCCCCGTCGTTGATCCCGCTGGCGTTGCCGGCCGTCACAACCCCGTCTTCTTTGAAGGCGGGCTTGAGCTTCGAAAGTGCCTCCAGCGTGGTGTCCATCTGAAGATGTTCATCTACCTGGAATGGCCCCTCCTCCCCTATTCCCTCCTTGATCATAACCGGCACGATCTCCTCGGCCAGGCGTCCCGCGGAAATCGCCTCCTTGGCCCGCACCCGGCTCTGGTAGGCGAAGAGGTCAGCCTCCTCCCGGCTGATCTCGTACTGTTCGGCCAGGTTCTCCGTCGTCAGGCCCATGGAGCAGTTGCAGCGGAGATCGATCATGAGGGCCGACAGGGTGTCCTCAAGACTCGCTTGCCCCTGCCGAAGACCCCAGCGGGCCCCGTAGATGGCATGGGGGGAGTTGCTCATGTTCTCTGTCCCCCCGACAAGGACGAACTTGGACTCCCCTAAGAGGATCTGATAGGCCCCTTCGATAATAGCCTGAATGCCCGAGGCGCAAAGTCGGTTCACTGTGAGGGCCGGGGCGCTCAGGGGGACCCCCACATTGAGGCCGACGTGGCGGGCGAGATAAGGAGCATCCTGGCTGGTTTGGATGACATTACCGATGACCACATGGTCAATGTCCTCGGGCGAGATCCCGGATCGCGCGAGGGCGCCCTTGGCGGCGATGGTGGCAAGTTCCGTCGCCGTGTGGTCCTTTAGCGCACCCCCATGGGCTCCAAAAGCGGTCCTGGCGCCACCGAGGAAAACAATTTCATTTTTCATGGGTGCCCTGTCTCTTGAAAGGCCCTCAGGCTCCGGACCGCCGCAGGCTCACACGGGGAGGGGCTTAAGCCTTCAGGGCCCGGGCGGCTTCTTTGGCGAAGTATGTCACGATGAGGTCCGCCCCGGCTCGACGGATGGCTGTCAGGATCTCCATCATGGCCTTCTGCTCGTCGACCCAGCCTTTTTGGGCGGCGGCCTTGACCATGGCGAACTCTCCGCTCACGTTATAGGCCGCGATAGGAAGGTGAAAGGTGTCTCGCACCCTCACGATGATGTCGAGATACGGGAGGGCGGGCTTCACCATAATCATGTCTGCCCCCTCCTCCACGTCCAGCTCCACTTCCCGAAGGGCCTCCCTGGCGTTCGCCGGGTCCATCTGGTAGGTGCTGCGGTCTCCGAACGCAGGGGCTGAGTGGGTCGCCACCCGGAAAGGCGCATAGAAGCAGGAGTCGTATTTCGCGGCATAGCTGATGATGGGAATCGTCTTCAGGTCTTCGGCGTCAAGACACTTCGGATGGCCTTCACACGACCATCCATCATGTCTGAGGGAGCGACAATGTCCACCCCCGCGCGGGCCTGTGAGAGCGCAGTCTTGGCCAGCAGCTCTAGGCTGCGGTCATTGTCAATGTGTCCGCCTGCGGTCACGACGCCGCAGTGGCCGTGGCTCATGTACTCACAGAGACACGTGTCCGCGATCACGATGAGTTGGGGGAGCTCGTCTTTGATGGCCCGGATGGCCTGCTGGACGATCCCGTCATCGGCCCAGGCCCCTGTGGCCTCCAGGTCTTTCGTTTGGGGAACCCCAAAGAGCATGACCGCCGGGACTCCCGCCTCGAAGGCCTCCCGCGCCTCGGCGGCCGCCCTATCAATGGAGACCTGGTAATTGCTCGGCATCGGGGGGATCTCTTCGCGGACACCCTTCCCTGGGACAACAAACATGGGGAAGATAAAATGGGAGGGAGCGAGATGGGTCTCGCGGATCATCCGACGAAGCGATTCCTTCTCACGAAGCCTTCGAGGGCGATGAGTGGGAAAGTCCATTAACTCTTCCTCAGCAGAAAACAATCCTCAGAGTATCGCATACGAGCCCCCCCAGGGCCAATTCCTTGATCCGAGGAAGTTGCGTCCTTTTGAGACTGGAGAAAAATAAGAAGTTACGAAGATTCAGGCGGGATGAGTATCAACTCTGCAAAACCCTGAGGCATCCAGCCTCAGGTCCTCTGGCCAGAGCTTTTAGGGCTCATATTTATTGAAATCGTCCGGCTTCAAGTTCTCCAGCCAATTCTTCCAATCTTCACCCATCTCCTCATTGGACTCCTTGCCGGCCACCTGTTCGGTGAAATCGATGCTGCGCGCCTCCTCGATCACCTTCGTCTCCACAAAGATGGGGGCGTTCACCCGCAGGGCGAGGGCGATGGCGTCTGATGGGCGGGAGTCGACCAGGACTTCCGAGCCGTTGAAGTTCAATGAGATGACGGCGTAGAAGGTATTGTCCTTTAGGTCATTTACGACCACTCGGTTTACGTGGGCTGTGATTCCCTCCAGGATGTTCTTGATGAGATCATGGGTCATCGGACGGGGTGTCGTTACCTGCTCCATCTCGAGGGCGATGGCGTTCGCTTCAAAGATCCCCACCCAGATGGGAAGGGCCTTCTTCCCCTCGAGATCCTTGAGAATCACGATGGGCATGTTGGTTAAGGGGTCGAGTGTCAGCCCCTTGACTTTCATCTCTATCATGAGTCCCTCCTCCCTTTCCTCCTCCTTGGGGCTAGGCCGCCCGGCCTTCTAGGCTATGAACTCCGCCTCGAGTGATGGTAACCGGGATCAGGTGCCCGATCAGCCGTTCCGGCCCTGGGAAATTGACCACCTTATTGGTCCGAGTCCGCCCGGTGAGCTTCTCTGGCCCCTTGGCGCTCGGGCCTTCGACTAGAACCTCTTGCTCGTGCCCAACGATCTCCTGGTTTTTTTGTAGGGAGATCTTAAGCTGAAGCCCCACCAGATGGTCAAATCTTTCCTTCTTGACCTCCTCCGGGATCCGGTCCGGCATCCCGGCCGCCGGGGTGGCGGGTCGCAGCGAGTACTTAAAAATAAAGAAGCTGTCGTATCTGACCTCTTCCAAGACCTCGCGGGTGGCCTCGTGGTCTTCCGGGGTTTCCCCGGGGAAGCCGACGATAAGGTCTGTCGTGATGGACACATTGGGAATGGCCCGCCGGAGGGCGGAAATCTTGCTCACATATTCTGAAGCCGTGTAGCACCTGGCCATCCGCTCCAGCACTCGGTCCGAGCCGGACTGGAGGGGAAGATGCAGGTGTTCGCACACCTTCTCCTCTTCTGCCATGACCTCGATCAGGGCCGGAGAGAAATCCTTGGGATGAGAGGTGGTGAACCGAACCCGCTCGATCCCGTCCACCCGAGCCACACGTCGCAGAAGCTCTGGAAAGGTGGAATCTCCTGAGAAATCCCGACCGTAGGAGTTTACATTCTGCCCCAGGAGAGTCACTTCCTTGAAGCCCTGCTCGACGAGATCGCGGACCTCCTCCAAGATGGCGGCCCCGGGTTTGCTCACCTCCCGCCCCCGCGTCGCAGGGACGACGCAGAAACTGCAGTCATTGTTGCACCCGGTGGAGACGCTGACAAAGGCCTTCAGGTGGCCCTGACGCAGGATGGGCGTATCGATATCCCAGTCAAAGGGAACCGCCTCGACATCGGAGATTGCCTGGCCTTCCACCTCCAGCCGCCCCAAAAGTTCAGGTAGTTTCGAGATGTTCTTGGTGCCAAAGACCAGATCCACCGCCGGGGCCTTGCGAATGATCTCCTCTCCAACCCGTGTGGCCACACAGCCGCAAACCCCGATCCGGAGGCCGGGGTTTTTCGCTTTAAGGGCACGAAGCCTCCCGATCTGGCTGTAGACCTTCTGTTCTGATTTCTCGCGGATGCTGCAAGTGTTGAGGAGGATGAGATCTGCTTGGGAGGCGTCGTCGGTGGGCTCGAAGTCTTGACTCTCCAGGATCCCGGAGATCCGCTCCGAGTCATACTTATTCATCTGGCAGCCGTAGGTGATGATTGTGTATTTTTTGCCCATAGGGTGAAGCCTGTAAACGGGGCTGAATCCAATGACCAATCGGTAGCTGTAATATAAGTAGCCCCCAAAACCTTGTCAAGCCACCAAGAACGCGGATAGCTTTTTGGTGATCTCCCAATATCTTTGGGAAACCAGCCCAATCGCCCTCCCCTGTCAAAGCCTTGAAGTGGAATCCCTTGTCCGACAAAGAGGGTATATGATATTGTGCCTGGGTGGGAAACGTTGAGGCAAAGCCTGCAAGGCGAACCCCTGCTTTTATGGATGGACTTTGTCTCTTTTGGTCTGAGAAAACCTCGTCTCCTTCCAGGGGGCCGGGACGGTGCTGACCTACGGGGCCATTACGCTCCGCCTCCTTGTTGCGGCGCTCCTCGGGGCTCTCGAGGAAACCCTGCAGGACTCGGGGGTGTCGGTGACCAGCATCCAGTTCCAACGGGACCGCTCTCCGGATCAGATTGAGATCCAGGCGGTCGTGAAAGTGCCGGACGACTTTCGCCCGATCGCCTTAACGGCCTCATTACGGAACCTTGAAGCCGTCAGTGAAGTGGAGGTTCGCTAGAGATGAGAAGGGCACTTTACGTCGTCATCCCCTTTTTGCTCATGGTCCTGCTGCCCGGTGTTGGGGTCTCCGAGTCAATCGTCGAGACCTGGCCGCAGCCTTCAGGCCCCAAGGAAGCCCCCGCCGGCTGGGAGCTCAAGGAGTCGACCGGTTCCGTCTCTGAAGGAGACATCACCGTGGAGGATGAAGGAGGAAAAGCCATTCTCCACCTCAAGAGCCGCGACAACTCCTATTTCGTGGGCCGGGAGGATCTCAAGATCGATTTGCAAAAAACTCCCCTGCTCACCTGGCGGTGGAAAGTCAGCACCCTTCCCATGGGTGCTGACGCCCGGGATACAGACACCCTTGACTCCGGCATCGCCCTCCACGTCACCTTCGATCCCGAAGAAGCGGGCGAGAGACGCGCCATCGGATACCTCTGGGACGGTAACACCCCAAGGTGCGGCTATTTGCTCAACCCGAGGGAAAAATCCTTCTTCAAGCGAAGGGCCTTTCGGTTAGCCGGAGTTCCGGTCACTTGGTTCGTCATCCTGCAAAATGAAGAGACCCCAACGGACATGTGGCTCACCGAGACCCGGGATGTCGCTCAGGACTACCGCCAGATCTTCAACGCTCCGCCCCCTTCAGTGGTCGCCGTCGCCGTTCAGATCGACTCGGGCGACACCGGCACGAGCGCCGAAAGCTTCGCCGGCCCCATTGCCTTCCAGTCGTCAGGCGCCGGGTCAGAGGAGAACCACCAAGAGGCCCCCTGCACCATTCACGCCCTTGAGCAATAAGCACTATGTCGGAATCGACCTTGGAGGGACAAACCTCAAGGCCTCTCTCATCGATGAGACGGGAGAGGTGGTGGACTCTCTCCACCGTCCTTCCCGGCTTCCGGGGGATCGTGACGCTCTCCGTGAAAACCTCCTCGGCGCTGTCCGCCATCTAATCTCCCCCCAAAACCCCCCCCCTCCCCTTCAGGAAGGGGGAATTACCCTTGCAGGCGTGGGCGTAGGTGTGCCGGGCATCCTCGACCTGGCCTCGGGGACTCTGCTGGCCGCCCCGCATCTCCCGGAAGGTGTGAACCTCCCCATTCGGCAGATGTTGGAGGAGGCCTTCGAAGTAAAAGTCTCTATCGACAACGACGCCAATACCATGGCCCTGGGCGAGTTTTGGAAGGGGGCCGGCCGGGACACCCAGACCTTGGTGGTGTTGACCCTGGGGACGGGGGTCGGAAGCGGCATCATCCTGGAGGGGCGAATGTGGCGGGGGGCCCAGGGGAAAGGGGCCGAGATTGGGCACATGACCATCGCGGAGGAAGGCCCGAGGTGCGCCTGCGGCAGCCGGGGGTGCCTTGACGCCCTCGTCTCGTCAGGGGCCCTGCTCCAAAGGGCTCAACTCGAGATGAAAAAAGACCCCTCCTCATCGCTTCACTCCGCGAGCCCGCTCACGTCCGAAGCCGTCGCCCAGGCCGCGCGCGAAGGGGACAACGTGGCCATCGCCGTCCTGGCAAAGATCGGCTATTACCTCGGGATCGGGCTTGCCAACGTGGCCAACATATTCAACCCTGAGATGATTATCCTGGCGGGCGGTGTGGCCCGGGCCGGTGAGGCCCTTGTCCGTCCCGCCGAGGAAGAGATGCGAAAAAGGGCCTTTTCGGCCGTAACAGAGGACCTTGAGCTCAGAGAGAGCGAGCTGGGCGACCTGGCCGGTGCCTTGGGCGCTGTTTACCCTATTATCAAAGGGATAGAGCTTAATTGCTGAAGTCAATTATTCGATATAAAGTGGCCATCACGATGGCGCAAGCCATCCGGCGAAAGGCGCGCTCGTCGCTAAAAGAAAAAGATGTCGGGAAGGGGTTTTAGGCGGGCGGGTTACCCTTTGGGTCCTTTGGGTTTTCCACGAGCGGAATATAGGTCTCAGGGCGTCGGTCTTTTAGATAGCCCCACTCCTGGCGAATAGCCTCGATGGCGTCCAAGTCCACCTCAGCCAGCACCACGCCGTCGTGAAGGCCGGTCGGCGCACCGAGAAGCTCCCCATTGGGATCGCTACAAAAACTTTGGCCGTAGAAGTCTTGGTGATTCTCGCTCCCCACCCGGTTCACCCGAAGCACATAGAGGCCGTTCGTGATGGCGTGGGCCTTGAGGACCGTCTCCCAGCGGGCCTGGGAGGCGAAAGCGGCTGCTGTGGGAGTGCAGATGATCTGGGCTCCTGCCAGGGCGAGTGCGCGCATCCCCTCGGGGAAAAAGACATCCCAGGAAATCTGAATCCCGATGCGCCCGAACTCCGTCTCAAAGACGGGAAAGCCAAGGTCTCCGGACTCAAAATAGGAACGCTCCTCCCACAAGGAGAAATGCGGGACATGGACCTTTCGATACCGGCCGAGGATCTGTCCCCCCGAGTCCAGGACAACGGCCGAGTTGAACCCCCCTCCCCCATCGACCCGTTCATAAAGGGGGGCAACGACGACGGCCCCCCAGCGACGGGCCGCCTTGCTCAGGGTGTCTGTGGTGGGACCGGGAATGGGCTCGGCCAGCTCTTTCGCTTCGGAGTCTGTCTGGCAGGGAAACCAGTGGGTCTGGAAGAGTTCTTGAAAGCAGATAATCCGCGCCCCCCCCTCGGCGGCCAGATCGCCCAGCTCTAAGGCCTTCGAGAGGTTGCGTGCCTTCTCGGATGTGCAGTGAAATTGAACGCCCGCGATCCGAAAGGTCACGGGCTATGGACTCCCCCTCAATGCCTGGTCTTCCTCGCGTGCGAACAAATCCACCGCGCCTCCCCTGATCATCCTAGACACTTCGTCCGCAGCAGTGCTTGTGTTTTTTCCCGCTCCCGCAGGGGCAGGGCTCATTTCGCCCGATCTTTGGTCCCTGACGCCTTAACGTCTGAACCTTGGGGGTTTCCTTGGCTTCCTTCGCCGCCTTGGGCTCGGTCGCCACGGCCACCTCACTGCCCCGATGCTCAAACATCCGCTGCTGGGTTCTGGGCCGTGCCGCTGGCATGCGCTCGTCACGGGAGGCGGGGCGGAACTTGAGCAGGTACGCAGGGGCCTCCTCCCGGATCCGATTCACCATGACCATGAACATCTCATAGCCCTCTCGCTTGTACTCGTTGAGGGGGTTCTTCTGGGCATAGCCCCGAAAGCCGATCCCCTCCTTTAGGTGGTCCATGGCCAGGAGATGGTCTTTCCACTGCGTGTCGACGACCTGAAGCATGATGAGGCGCTCGATGAACCGGAGGCCCTCGGCGCCCATCTCAGCCTCCTTCGCATCGTAGGCGGCCTGGAGGCTGGAGAGCATATACTCACCCAGCTCCTCTTGGGAGATCTCCTCCAGGTTGATCCAGCGCTCGTTCGCGTTGAGGGCCATCATCGAACCCTTTAGCTCAATTTGGAGGCCGAAATGGCGATTCAGGGCTTCGGCAAAATCCTGAAGGTTCCACTCGTCCGGATGAACCTCTGGGTCGAGATGCGTGGCAATCAGTTTCTCCAGGACATCGCCGATCATTTCAAAGAGAAGCTCGCGGGGGTTCTCCGCATCAATGATCTGGCATCTCTGGTCGTAGATCACCTCTCGCTGCTTGTTCATCACATCGTCATATTCCAAGAGATGCTTTCGGATTTCAAAATGGTGGGTTTCGACCTTCTTCTGGGCACTTTCAATGGCCTTCGTCACCAGCCCATGCTCGATGGGTTCTCCCTCCTGCATCCCGAGTTTTCCCATCAGGCCGCTAATGCGGTCGGAACCGAAGATTCGAAGAAGGTCGTCTTCAAGGGAAAGATAGAACCGGGAGGAACCGGGGTCCCCTTGGCGCCCCGCCCGACCCCGCAGCTGGTTGTCAATGCGGCGGCTCTCGTGGCGCTCGGTCCCGAAGATATGAAGACCCTGGAGTTTCACCACTTCGTCATGCTCTTTCTGACACTGGGCCCGGTATTTCTCTAAGGCCTTTTGATACTCGGGAGCTTCGATATCCCCGCCCGCCGACTGTTTGGCGAGGTATTCCGGGTTTCCCCCAAGGAGGATGTCTGTCCCGCGCCCGGCCATGTTGGTGGAGATGGTGATGGCGCCCAGGCGGCCCGCCTGGGCCACGATCTCCGCTTCCTTGGAATGGTGTTTTGCATTGAGCACATGGTGGGGGATCCCCCGGCGTTCCAGGAGCCGCGAGAGCCTTTCAGACCTCTCAATAGAAATGGTGCCGACCAGGACTGGCCGGCGCTTCTCATAGAGCTCGGCGAGCTCCTCCACGGCGGCGTTGAACTTCTCTCGTTCCGTGCGATAAATCACGTCTGGAGAGTTGTATCGGATAAGGGGTTGGTTGGTGGGGATGACGATCACGTCGAGATTGTAAATCTGAGCAAACTCGGCAGCCTCTGTGTCCGCTGTCCCCGTCATCCCCGCCAGCTTGTTGTACATTCGAAAGTAGTTCTGAAAGGTGATGGTGGCGAGGGTCTGGTTCTCGTTCTCAATCTTGACGCGCTCTTTGGCCTCAAGGGCCTGGTGGAGCCCGTCGCTGTAGCGCCGTCCCGGCATGAGACGGCCGGTAAACTCGTCCACGATGATGACCTGGCCGTCTTTGACGACATAGTCCGCGTCCCCTTCGAAGAGGACATGGGCCTTGAGGGCCTGGTTGACGTGGTGTTGCACATCCATGTTGTCCAGGTCAAAGAGGCCTCCGGAGTTCAAGAGTCCGGACTTGCGAAGGGCCTGTTCCGCCTCGGGCATCCCGCGTTCGTTCAGACTGACCGTGCGGCTCTTTTCATCCACCGTGAGGTATTCGTACTTGATCTTGCTGATGGCGTCCCGCTCCGAGGGGGTCTCTTCCTCCTCCTCCTTCGCTTCCACGGGTCCGGTCCGCTGCTTGAGGAGGTGAGGGATGATCCGGTCAATCAGGTAGTACTTGTCAGTGGACTCCTCGGCGGGGCCGGAGATGATGAGGGGGGTCCTGGACTCGTCGACGAGGATGCTGTCCACCTCGTCCACGATGGCGTAATGGAGCGCCCGCTGGACCATCTCCTGGCGGCTGAACTTCATGTTGTCCCTGAGGTAATCGAAGCCAAACTCGTTATTCGTTCCGTAGGTGACGTCGGCCTGATAGGCGGCCTGGCGGCTCGCATCATCCATGTCATGCTGGACGGCCCCCACCGAGAACCCCAGTGCATGGTAGATGGGTTCCATCCACTCGGCGTCCCGCCGGGCCAGATAGTCGTTCACGGTGATGATGTGGACCCCTTTTCCCGTGAGCCCATTCAGGTAGACGGGAAGCGTCGCCACCAGGGTCTTCCCCTCCCCGGTCTTCATCTCAGCGATCTTCCCCTCATGGAGGGTCGCCCCGCCGATGAGCTGGACGTCGAAGTGCCGCAGTTGAGTGGTGCGACAGGATGCCTCCCGCACCGCCGCAAAGGCCTCACAGAGAAGGTCCTCCATGCTCTCTCCATCAGCGAGACGGGCCTTGAACTCATCCGTCTTGGCCCTCAGCTCTGCGTCTGAGAGGGCCTGGAAACCAGGCTCCAGGGAGTTGATCCTCTCCACGTGGGCCCCGATTCGCTTCACCTCGCGCTGATTCTTGGAGGGGATGAACTTTCTCACGAACTTCACAAACATGTCGTCTTCCCTAACAGGGTGTTTCACCTACCCTGGCGGACAGCTCCCTCCGCCGCCGATGGCGTTGAATATAGGAACTGAGAGCCCGATTTGCCAAGGGCAAAATAGGCCCCCGGTCTTATTGGGTTGACCAGAGACGTTGCTGGAGAACCCAGGTGGTGGTCAGGAGCATCAGGACAATCCCCACCATCTGAGCTGCCCGGAAAGGCCCCAGCATCAAGCTATCTGCGCGGAAGGCCTCCACAACCAGGCGGCCTGCGGAATAAAGACCGACATAAAGAGCAAAGATGAACCCATCTCGATGGGGCCGCTTTCGAAGCTGCCAGAGAAGGACAAACCAAACGAGATTTAAGAGGAGTTCGTAAAGCATGGTGGGGTGGAGGGGGATCCCGGGGAATTGCTGGCCAGCGATGCTCTCCCTCGAGAAGACGATCCCCCAGGGTCTGGAGGTGGGGACGCCGTGGGCATCGCCGTTCATAAAGTTTCCGAACCGGCCGAGGGCTTGTCCCAGGATCAGGCTTGGAGCGATGGCGTCGGCCAACCGAAGGAAGGGAAATTTCCGGCGGCTTGCAAACCAAAGGGAGTAGAGGAAGCCGGCGATGACCCCGCCGTGGACGGCCAGACCCCCATGCCAGATGGCGGGGATCTCCGTAGGGTATTGGCCGTAAAAATCCCAGTTGAAGCTAACATAATAAACCCTCGCCCCAAGAATGCCGGCAAAGAGGGCAAGGAGGCCGAAGTTTGAGACATCGTCCTTCGTCAGTCCGAGGCCGAGGCGGTTTGACTCCATCTGGAGCAGTTTAACGCCGACAAGGAGAGCGATGACGTACATGAGGCCGTAGTAACGGATCATGACGGGGCCAAATTCAAACAGGATAGGATCCACGGCCTTCCTCTTCTTCTAAACCCCTCGGTGGTAAATCTCCCCGGATCTCCTCGCCAGAAATTCGGGCCATGCCCTCAGCGGGGGTCGTGGAGAATCATGAAGGAATTTCGACCTCCCCGGTTGACGAGGACCAAGACATCCATGGGGGCCTCGGCCAGGGCGTCTCTGAACTCCTTCTCGTTCGAGACGGTCGCCCCCTCAACCCTGGAGATAATGTCCCCCACTCGAAGCCCATCGAAGGCTGCCCCGCTGTTGGGAAGGATGGTGGAGACCCGGACTCCCGTGGTGTCGGTAGCCTGTTCGTGAAGGCGGGCCGCCTCCTGGTCTGTGAGCCCCTCGACCGATAGGCCGTATTCCGCAGGCGGAGCATCTACGGGCTGGATCCTCTCGCTGGGCCGGCCATCCTCTTCCAATTCCGCCATGATGACTTCTAGACGCTCAGGCTGCCCCTGCCGGAGGACCGTCAGGGTGACCCTGTTGCCCGGTGGGGTGGCGGCGGCGAGCCGCTGCAGAGCAGGGACATCCTTTACGGGCGTTCCGTCATAGTTCCAGATCACGTCTCCCTGCTGGATGCCCGCCTGGGCGGCAGGTCCGTCCTCCAGTACGTCGCCTACCAGGGCCCCCCTGGGCTCAGGTGCGTGGAACTTTCCCGCTATCTCCGGGGTGACGGACTGGATGAGGACTCCCAGGAATCCCCGAACGACTCGGCCGTCTGCGATGAGACTCTCTGCGACTTGGCGGGCCATATTGATGGGGATGGCAAATCCAATGCCACCACCTCGAACCAGGACCGCCGTATTGATCCCGATGACCTCTCCATCCAGGTTAATGAGGGGACCACCGGAATTTCCGGGGCTGATGGCAGCATCCGTTTGGATGAAGTTCTCATAGTGGGTGATACCCATTCCGCTTCGTCCGATGCCGCTGACGACTCCCACCGTGACCGTGCGCTCCAGCCCAAAGGGATGGCCGATGGCAATGGCCCACTGCCCCTTGCGAAGCTGGTCAGAGTCTCCAAGGTGGGCGACCGGCAGAGGGGCGCCTTTGGGGTGAATCCGGACCACTGCGAGGTCAGTCCGAGGGTCCGTCCCGACAGTTTCTCCGAAGTATTCACGCCCGTCGAGCAGAAGTACGCGGATCCTCCCTGCGCCCTGAACCACATGGTTGTTGGTCAGGATGTAGCCCCGGGAGTCGAAAATGATACCCGAGCCCGTCCCCCGTCTTGGGTAGTCTCTGGGGGGCGGCTGGGGGAGCCCTGGGGTGTCGGGGTGCTGAGTCCCTCTCGAGGTCCCAAGGTTGACCACGGCCGGGGCGACGTCCTCGGCAATCCGGACAAAACTTTCCTGAAGGTTCAAGGCCTCCGGGTGAGGGGCAATCTCCTCACCGGCTTGCGCTCCAGGATTTCCAAACACCAAGAGAAGAAACAGTGGCCCAGCGGACAAGAAAGAAATGACACGCCCCAGGGTTCGAAAGAACAGCATCTCCAAACTCCTCAGTTCAGGGTATCTCAGACCCTATACCGGCCCATCAAAGCAGGGGGAATTAGATTCCTAAGCATAACCGCCCCTGAACCGGCGTTTCAACCTCCTCAGGTGCATCGATCCGTTTTCATTGACCATCAAATCCCACCATCATATTGATATTATTGTGAAATATACATTATTCCAAATCTCGTTCTGAACCTGCCTTCTACAGTCTGTAATCAAAACGAAAGCGGATTCGTTAAAACCCCTTCGCATCTCGGCGAGTCCCTGTCGGACCATTGTGTAGCCGTCCTCCAAAGTCCGACTCCCAACAGCTTGCTTACGGTTACGCTCCGGTACCCCGCAACGTTCATTCAGGAACCACCGGTCCACACCCCATAACGGTCACCCGATTCGCGCCCGCGGCGCAGTCGACCACAGCGACGATGACCTTCTGAGCGGGGCGCTCGCCGGCAGTCCATTCCCAAGACGCGGATTATCGTGACCAGCAGCCCTCTCGGGTCTGGATGCTCCGCTTCTCCCGGTTCGACCTCTCACGTTCTGCCCGTCGTCACGGTATTCTGGCCCAGCAATATGCGCCTCATCGTGATCTGAGGGAGAAGTGGCCTCAGTCAGATGTTTTTCTACATCCTTACCGAAGCCGATGAGGCTCATCTCGAAGTTCTTTGGCTCTGTCTTCTTAATCTGCCAGATGTTGAAGTAGACGAAGCTCATGGTAAGCATATGGTAGGCGAGAAAAGCGAACTGGCACTTGCCGTAGGTGTAGTTGGTCTTGAAGGCGTCCCACAGGAAATCGACGTACTCCCGCTCTGTCGGGGTCTTGAAGGAGAGCGGCAGGTAGTCACTTAGTTCGGTGGCTTCTTCCACGGCTCATGCCTTCAGCGTATCCGGCTTGGTTTTCTCCCACACCCGCCCGATGGCCGCGCTGATTTTCTTCTTGAAGCGTTCGATTAGTTCGCGGTTGGCGTTGACGAGGGCTTGCTCGGCTTCGATCTCGGTGACGATTTCCTTCTGCACTTCCAGGGGTGGGAGGGGGATTTGGAATTGACGGATGTCCGATGATTTGATACTTGCTTAGTTTACAGCACGTTGTGCCAAATTTTTTGCCTTTTCAATGAAAATGTTACTTTTCATGACCCATAGTGCGAAAAATGGTTCAATACGATTTTGCTTAGGACGCAAACAAACTAAGCTAATTCCATGCACGACGGGTACGGTGGACTGAGTGAAGATCGCTGTTTTAGCCAGATGGGCCTCACTATTGATGTGACTGAATAGGATGTCGCCAGTCTGCATAAAGCGATCATCTGGAACGTCATCGTCGGTCCATTTTGTTTTTGACAAGTCAACTTTTCCATCGGCAATCGTCTGAATCCTAGTCACTTTGAAACGACCTTGCCGATCTATCTGGTTGACGTTGTAGCCGTTTCGTATTGATTCGCAAACCCTCCCTAACGCCACCATCGGCCATTCAGGATCAACCGCGATATTCGGGCGGTAGTTGTCGATGACGGCGCGGGCGCCGTCGATGACTTTCTGGCAGCCCTCGATCTCGGCGACAATCTCCTTCTGCACTTCCAGAGGGGGTAGGGGAATTTCAAGCTTTTTGATGTCGTCTTTATTGATTGATGCAAACACTGCTCCCGTGTTACCAGTTATCTCACCTGCCAAGCTCCGCAGAACGTAGAAGGCATAAGTTGTGAGCAATTGGTTCGTTTCGGGCCTTATGGCGGAAAGGCCGCGGCCAATGCAGATTCGTTCAGTCGCCAGATTGACCGGACCAACCGGAGCACGCACCGACATGAGAATATCGCCTTCCTGGGCAAATCTCTGAGGATCGGTAGTCCATTTTGTTGGTTCCCCGATCCATAATTGACCAAACTCAGTTTTACCCTGATAGAAGGGCGCGCCAATGCCTGTATCGTTGTAAGACTTTCCGGCTGGTGACTGTCCGGCAATAACTTCTGCAACTTTGCCCAATGGCACTATGGGAAAGTGCGATGTGTGGATGCCATTTTCCCGATACCGCTCCCCGCTGAGGTTGTAGTCACCGTTCGCGGCGATCTTTTCCTTTTCCACGATGAGGGCGGCCCCTCGCTCGATGAGGCTTCCCAACATGGATGGACAGGATGAACGGGATTCCTTCTTATCCTGAATATCCTGCGCATCCATGTTCATGTATTCCTTCACGCTCCGCGCTGTGTCCGGCAGGTCGTTCCTGTCAATCTCCCGCCGCTGGGCTCCCAGATCGAAGCCGTCGTTCTCGACCTTGAAGAACGCGATGCGGCCGGTCTTTTTCGCGAGCGGCTTGTCGAGGATGAGAATGGAAGTCTTCACGCCCGAATAGGGGTTGAACACGCCCGCAGGTAACGAAATCACGGCAACCAGATACTCCTCTACCAGCATTTTGCGAAGCTGCTTGTGGGCGTTCTGGCTCTGGAAGATGATGCCCTCGGGCACGATGATCCCGGCGCGGCCGGAAGGCGTCAGATGCTCGGCCATGTAGTCCACGAACAGTACCTCGCTCCGCTTGGACTGCACCGAGAAGCGGTTGTGCGGGCGGATCCCGCCCTTCGGTGACATGAACGGCGGGTTCGCCAGAATCACGTCCGCGTATTCGTTCCAGCGCTCCTCGCTGGTCAGTGTGTCGTACTCAATGATGTGCGGATCAGTGAAGCCGTGCAGATACATGTTTACCAGCGACAGACGCACCATGTCCGGCGAAATGTCGTAGCCCTTGAAGTTCTCCGCCAACCGGCTCTTGTCGTCCGGCGTCAGCGTAATGTTGCCCTGTGGGTCGGAGTTGGCCGCAAGAATGTGCTTGTAGGAGGAAATCAGGAACCCGCTGGTACCACAGGCCGGGTCGAGCACCATCTCGTCCTTCTTCGGTTCAACGACGGCGACGATGAAGTCGATGATATGGCGCGGAGTGCGGAACTGGCCAGCATCCCCCTGCGATCCGAGTACGGATAGAAGATACTCGAAGGCGTCACCCAGGCGTTCGGAGTGATCGTAGGTGAATTCGTCAATGGCCTTTAGGAAGGCGCGCAGGGTTTCCGGGTCGCGATAGGGCAGGTAGGCGTTGTTGAAGATGTCGCGAAACAGCGGTGGGATACCGGGGTTTGCCGGCATCTTGGTGATGGCTTCAGCATAGAGGCTCAGAGTTTCGTGTCCGCCCAGGCCAGACCTCATCAGTTTGGCCCATCCATAGCGGGCGAACTCGCCGGAGAAGAAGCTCCGCTCGCCGCCGAATTCCTCGCTTTCCGCGTCGATGTCGTCCATGAACTTGTAGATCAGCGCGATGGTGATCTGCTCGACCTGGTTCTTGGGGTCGGGCACCTTACCGACCAGGATATCGCGGGCGGTGTCGATGCGGCGCTTGGTGTCTCTATCCAGCATGGGGCTTCCTCTCTAGGGGTACGGATCAAACTGGCTCAGGGAAATGTAATCCTTGACGTAGTCCGGAATGAGGTCACGATACTTCTCCGGCACCTCGCTGAAATTGGCGAGAGATAAGGTCGGGTTCGTGGCGAGTTCGGCGTATCGCCTCTCGTCGATGATGACGCGAATCCGGTCGCTCGTAACATACGCCTCGAAGTAGCTCTTCATGGCCGGGATGGCGCCGGCCTCCTCGGGTTTATGATCGGCGATGAACTTGGCGAATTCCTCCTCCAGCAGATCGCGTCTGGACTTGAAATGGGGAATGAGGTCGAAGACCCTCTCCAGAATCTCGCGCAATGTGACGCGGCGGTCCACCGCGGCGGCCTTGCGCAGCTTCTTGAGGGTGTAGTATTCCTCGGGCTTGTCGAAGACCTCGCGGTTGACGTAATCGATGACGCGATCCCACTGACCGGCCATCATTGCTTCGGTGATGGTTTCGTCCTGGCGCACGGCGTCCCCGAATTTCTCGAAGAGCATCCGGTCGATCTTCATCCCCTCGTAACCCACGGTCTCTTCGCGTACCGAGGCGATGATGTCGGCGCCCAGGTGCTCGTAGGTGCCATCGAACTCAACCGGCCCAGTGTCGCCATCGCCACTGCTCCGAACTCGGGGCCAGGGCAATTTCAAAACCTCGTCGTAGTTGAACTCCGTTTCGAAATACTCGCAATTGCCAAAGAAATCGAGGAGTTTGAATGCGGTTTTCTGCGGTTCGACGATTTGCTCTTTGATGCTGTCATCGAAAAGTTCATCCGGGAAGTTGTGCTTGCGGGTGCCGCGCCCTTTGATCTGGACAAAATCAGTGGGAGAAAAGATGGGCCGAAACAAACCGATATTCAGAAGATCGGTGCAGTCGTAACCAGTGGTCATCATGCCCACCGTCACGCAGACGCGGGCCTTGCTCGTCCGGTAGCCGTCCAGGAAGTTGGCCGATCCGCGCAGGTTGTTGTTGGCGAAGTTGACAGTGAACTTCTGTGCATCTGCGATCTGCGATGTAACCTGCACCGCGAAATCGGACTGGTACTTGCCGGGGAACATTCTGTCGGCGATCTGGTTGAATATCTGCGCCAGCTTGGCCGCGTGGCTCTGGCTCACGGCGAAGACAATGGATTTGCCGATCTCGCTGCTGATCGGGTCACGAAGAGAATTTTCGAGAAAAGTCTTGCAAAAGAGCTGGTTGGTGGCTTCGGAGTAAAAGCGCTTCTCGAACTCGCGCTGTTTGTAAGCTTCCTCTTGATTCTCGCCTGAATCATCGGTGAACGAGACGACAAACCCCTCCTCGGAGAGAAGTTGAGTGGTTATGTTCGTCCTGGCATCGACGACGGTCGGGTTGATCAGAAAACCGTCTTTCACACCATCGATCAGCGAATAGCGGAAGGTGGGCTCTCCGCTTTCGCAGCCGAAGGTGCGATAGGTATCGAGCAAGAGGCGCCGTTCAGCATCACGCGGGTTGCGGATCGCGGCGCCGGTCTCGCTGGCGCCCTTCAAATAGTCGCGGGGCGTTGCAGTCAACCCGAGCTTGTAGCCCACGAAGAAGTCGAACACCGCGCGGGCGTTGCCGCCAATCGAACGGTGAGCTTCGTCGGAGATCACAAGGTCGAAATCCGTCGGCGAAAAAAGTTGCTGGTACTTGTTGTTGAACAAAAGCGATTGGACGGTTGTGACGACGATTTCGGCGCGCCGCCAGTCGTCACGGCTCTCCTTATAGATGACCGTCTGGAAGTCGGCCGAAAGCAAGATGTTGAATACCTTGTAGGCCTGATCTTCCAATTCCAGCCGGTCGACCAGGAAGAGCACACGGCTGGCATTGCCCGAGCGCAGGAACAACTTGATGATGGCGGCGGCGGTAAGCGTCTTTCCGGTGCCAGTGGCCATCTCGAACAGAAAACGGTCATGGCCGTCCTTGGCCGCCCGTTGCAGTGCACGGATCGCTTTGAGCTGATAGGCACGCAGAAATCGCAGTTTGTTGGACTGAATGAAACCCGGGCGCTCGCCCTCGTTCTTCCAAGCTGTTTCAGAAGCATAGTTCGGCCGCTGGGTGACAACGATATAGTCGTCGCCGACCCGCTCCCCGATCAGGCGCTGCGGGCTGGGCGTGACCTTCCGGTAGTCGGATACCGAGTCCGGCGACGGGAACGCGGTGATGATGGAAGGGTTGCCGCGCTCCAAATCCCAAAAGTAGTGCAAATTGCCGTTCGACAGGATCACAAAGCGGCAATTCTGCGAGCGGGCGTATTTGCGGGCCTGTTCCTTGCCGACAAGCGGGTTCTTGTCCTCTGACTTGACCTCCAAAACGATGTGGGGAAATCCCTTGGCGTCGAGAAGCAGGAAGTCGATGTATCCTTTGGAGGTCTTCTCGAAGTCGTTGCCCAGTGCATCGAGGTCGGAAGTTTTAACCATGACGTTTAATTCCAGGCAGATGTTGGCGGACTTGCCCTCCTCGGCGAAGAAACGCCAGCCAGCCGCTTCGAGCAGCTTGTTGATCTTGATCCGCGCGGTCGCTTCGTTCATGGGGACTTAGTCTCTTTGCCGACGTCTTGAGGTGAAATTGACGCTTATTGCAATGCCTTTTCCCCCATGAACGAGCCTTTTGTTGCAATCCACCCTAGCGAACGGACTGGACCTTGAGGTGAAATCCCTCGCGTTCCTGAAGGCAGGCACTCGATCCCTTCCTTGAGCAGTTCCTCGCGGAAGGCCGGGGCAGCTCCCCCACGGCCTGTTCGATCTGATCCACGGTGATCTTCTGCAAAAGCTCTTCCTCAGGGGTTTCGGACCAGATGGACCAGATAAGGGATGGCTTCCGGTTCCAGATCCCCTCGAGGATTGGCTTCTTCCAGAGAGATGTGCTGACGATCCCGCTCCTGGGATCGTCAGCGGTTGAGAAAGGCGTTTTTCAGGATCTTATAGAGCCAGGCGCGGCAGTTCGTCCCCCGCTCAAATTGATGGAAGAAGCGAAAGGCCCTGATGTATGCCTCCTGGGCAAGGTCTTCAAATTCTCGCCTTCGCCGGCCTTTCAGAGCCACTGGTCAACCCCTGAGCTAGAAAATCTAAAAGCCTTCAAGGTGGACCGGCGAGAGGATCTGTGCCATCACCGTTTCCCCCGCCTTCAGTTGGTCCACACCTGCCGGCACGATGAGTAAAGCGTTCATTTTGAAGGAAGGGGCACCAGGCTCCCGGGGCACCGCCTCATATCCCCCCTCCCCTTCGATGATTCGTCCACGGACAAAGTTTGTCAGCCCCTTTCTCATTTTAACCCGAACATCCGTCCGCAGACGGACCTGCCTCACATAGGGGCCCGGATGCTGGTGGCCGCTCATGCACCGAAGGGCCGGCCGGATGAATTGTTCAAAACAGATGGCGGCGGCCGAAGGGTTTCCCGACACATTGAACAGAAGGGCGCGATCAAGACGCCCCAGGGCTGAATAGGTCCCGGGCTGCATGGCAACGTCTTTGAAAATCATTTCGGCCCCCGCCTGCCGCATGGCAGGGGCCACCAGATCTTTATCACCCTTTCCGGTTCCCCCGGTGATGATCACCAGATCAGCCGAAGCACTTTGTTGGATGCGCTCTACAATGGCCTCCATGCGGTCTTCGGCAACGCCCATCCGGACGGAGATCCCCCCTCCCTCCAGGACCAGGGCCCCCATGTAGTAATTAATAGAACAGAAGAACTGGCCCTCCTTGAGGGCCGAAATTTCCCATCGCCCATCCTCCGGCTCGACGATCTCATCTCCCGTCGAGAGCACCGCAACCCGGGGTCGAAGGCCCACCTTCACGTGGGTGTGACCGAGGGTGGCAAGGGCCTCTATGTGGACCGGATGAATCTCTTCCCCTCGTTTCAGGATCACCTGCCCTTTCTTGATCTCGGCCCCTGCCCGGCGGATGCAATACCCCGGGCTCACGGGCGAAGACACCCTGAGCTGCCCCCCCTCCCCTTTTCCCTCTTCAAGTGGGAGGACGGAGTCGGCCCCTGGTGGAAGGAGGGCCCCCGTCATAATACGAGCGGCCTCCCCAGCTCCAAGGGGTGCCCCAGGGGCGCCCCCTGCGGTCAGGGTCGCGCTCAGCGGAAGGGACACGGGGGACTCGGGCTTGGCAGAGGAGACGTCAGAGGATCTGAGGGCGAAGCCATCCATGGCGGATTTGTCCCAGCGAGGATGGGGGAGAGAGGCCGCCACCTCCTCGCCGCTGGGTCGGCCGAGGGTGCGCAGGACTTCCACCTTCTCCCAGCCCAGATACGCCGCCTCCCTCAGGGCCTGCGAGCGCGCCTCTTCAACAGATATCACAACCGCCCCTCCTTCACTGGCCGATAAATCCAACAGGATATCTTCGTATCAAGTGGGATATGTTGTCCAGCCCTTAGATGTCTCACGATTTGTCAAAGCCAATTTCTAAAGGCTGACCACGAGGCCCACACGTGATATAAAGCAAGACGGTTCTTGTGATTCGTGAGGAGAAGGACCGGTGAAGAGCCCCATCTTCCTCAGTGCCCTCGCCTTCATGGTGGGGATCCTCCTCGGCGCCCCCGGGGTCTCAGATTCTGCCCACCGGGAGGGTCACCCTCCTTGGGGAAATCGATGAGCCCATCGAACGGGGCAGAAATCGAAGTCGGATCTACCTTCGGATGGAGAGGGCCCTGGTGGGGACTGAAGATTTCCCTCTGAAGGGCCGTGTCCGAATCACCATCTACGAGTCCGGGTCGCCTTTTCGCTACGGGGACCGGGTCAAGATCCACAGGGTCCGCCTCCACCGCCCGAAAGGATATGGGAATCCAGGGGCCTTCGACATAGAGAGCTACATGTGGACCCGGGGGATTGTGGCCCTGGGCTGGGTTGGGCGGTGGGACCGCGTGGAACATCTGGGGTCGGGTCGTCTCATCTTCCCCCTTGGCCAGCTCTATCAGCTCCGGGACCGGCTCCTTCAAGCCATCGACGAGGGCCTCCCGTCACCTTATGCCCCCCTGATGAACGGCCTGCTCTTCGGGGAGCGGCGGGCGATCCCCCGGGAGGTCCAGGATGCGTTCTATCGCTCCGGCACAGGACACCTGATGGCCATCTCCGGCCTCCACGTGGGCTTTGTGGCATTTTTCTTCTTCAGCCTCCTCAAGCGCCTCACCAGACGCCTCCCGCGTCGGCTTTGGGCGCGGGCCTCCGACCTCTTGACACCGGATGCCCTGGCGGCCTCCCTGACCATCCCCCTGGTCCTGGCCTACATGGTGATTGCCCGATATCCGGTCTCCGCCATCCGGGCCACTGTGATGATCACTGTTTATCTGGTCGCGCGGCTCCTTCAGAGGGACCGTGACCTCTTTGGAGCCCTTGGCACCGCCGCCCTCCTCATTCTTCTCTGGCAACCCCTCTATCTGTTCGACGTGGGTTTTCAGTTCTCCTTTCTCTATGTCCTTTGCATTGTGACGGTGAGCCAATATCTAAAACCGCTCAGACACGTCTGGGGTTTCGTCCGGATCACCGTCCTGATCTCACTTGCCGTGGTGCCCCTGATTGCTCTTTATTTCCACCGTGTGACGATGTACGGGGTTTTGGCCAATCTGGTCATGGTCCCCCTCGCCTCACTCCTCATCCCCACGGGTCTTGTGGCCGCGACACTGTCGACCGTGGCCGGATGGGCCAACCCCTTCTTTTTTGCTCTTACCCAAGGTTTGTCTTGGCTTCTTCTCACAGTCGGCCAGTGGGTTTCCTCTCTTCCCTATGCCGCCCCCTCGATCCCCCCACCCTCCCCTCTGTCCGTCCTTGCGATTTACGGCGTGGCGCTCTCCCTGATGTTCTTCAAAAAAAAGGGGGGCTCGTCCCGAGAATCGTCCTCATCCTCGGCGTGGCCGTCCTGGCGGGTTCTCTTCTCTTCCCCAGGCCGGTCGGGACAAAAGGGCAGCTTCGTGTCGTCTTCTTGGACGTGGGAGACGCAGACTCCATTTTCATCCGCTTCCCGAATGGCGATACCATGCTGGTGGATGCGGGGGGATTGCCGGGTGGGTCCTTTGATGTCGGGAACTCAGTGGTCGCGCCCTTCCTCAGAAGTCAAGGTGTCAGGCGGCTGGACTATCTTGTCCTCACTCATTCCCACCACGACCACGCGGGGGGCCTGGCTTCCATCCTTCGGCAATTCGAGGTCGGGGAGTTCTAGGACAGCGGGATTCCCCCGGATTCGGGAGCCCACCTGGAAGCCCTGGCTGAGGTGCGAAGGCAGGGGATTCGCCACCGGACAGTGGGGCAGGGAGATACCCTGAGGGGGGCCACTTACCGGGTCGAGGTGCTCCACCCCCTCAAGGACCCTCCCGGGCCGAACTCCCGCACCAACCCCCTGTCTCACAATGACAGTTCTCTTGTCCTCCGGATTCTTCACGGCAGGGTCAAAATTCTCCTCACGGGGGACCTGGAGCGGGCGGGCGAGAGGGCGCTCCTCCGGTCAGGAGAACCTCTGGAGGCCCAAATCCTGAAGGTCCCCCACCACGGGGGGCGGACTTCCAGCTCCTTGGGGTTTTTGAGCCGCGTAGGCCCCGAGGTGGCTATCCTCTCGGCCGGCAAGCCCTGGATCGGCCACCCCTCGCCTTTCGTCCTCTCCAGGTATCAAGAGATCGGGTCTTCCCTGTTCAGAACCGACGAGGATGGCGCAGTGGAGCTCTTGTCGGACGGCGAGGGCTACCGGGTCCGGTCCCATCTTCGAGGGGAGAGAACGCACCGGGGATTCCTCCTCAAGAGAAAGAGTCTTTCGCTTCCCGAGCTCTCCTCTCCTTTAGCAAGCCCCCTGGCTCGCGTTGACTTCGCCAGATGATAGACTAAACTGATTTTTCTTTTGCGCTTGCGAGGTTTTTCGGTCTCGACGTTCAAAGGTCGACTCAAAACCCATGAGCAAAAAGTCCTTCCAAGCGGTTCGGGGGGTCAAAGGGGTAAGAGATGTCCTCCCCGAAGAGGCCCGGCTGTGGCGCAGGGTCGAGGAGACCGCTCGAGACGCTTTTCGGCGCTACGGCTACGGCGAGATCAAGACGCCTCTCTTTGAGCGGACGGACCTCTTCGCCCGGGGGATCGGGGAGGCCACCGATATCGTCCAAAAGGAAATGTACACCTTCTCCGACCGAGGAGGAGAGAGCCTCACCCTTCGGCCAGAGGCGACCGCCCCGACAGTCCGGGCCTATCTGGAGCACCACCTCCACCAACAGGGAAGCGGGCTGACGAGACTCTTCTCCATCGGTGCCATGTTCCGCTACGAGCGACCTCAGGCGGGCCGATTTCGGCAATTTCACCAGATCAACTGCGAGGCCTTTGGCTCAGGGCACCCTGCCCTGGACGCCGAAATTATCGTCCTGACCTGGGAGATCCTCGAGAGGGTCGGCTTACGGAAACTCTCTCTCGAGCTCAACAGCCTTGGAGATGCGGTCTGTCGTCCCGATTACGAGAAGGCCCTTCAGGACTATCTGCAAAAAAACCTAGGGGACCTCTGTCCGAACTGCAATCGCCGCGTTTCGCAAAACCCTCTCCGGGTCCTGGACTGCAAGCGCCCGAGTTGCCAGCCGGTGCTGGGCCGCGCCCCCTCCTCCCACAACTTTCTCTGTGAGCCCTGTCACACCCACTTCGAGAAGGTCCACATCCTCCTGAAGGAGGCTGGCATCCCCTATCGTCTTCAGCCTCGCCTCGTTCGAGGTTTGGATTACTACACGAGGACGGCCTTTGAGATCACAGCAGAGGGTCTCGGCGCCCAAAACGCCGTGGCCGGAGGGGGGCGCTACGACGGGTTGGTGGAGAGCCTGGGAGGCCCCTCGACACCCGCCATCGGATTTGCTATCGGAATAGAGCGTCTGGTTTCCCTCATGCCCGAATCGGAGGACGCCAGGGAGCCTCCCCTTATTTTTCTGGCCACGCAGGGGGAGGACGCCGATGCCAAGGCTTTTGGCTGGATGAAGAGCTGGCGGGACCAGGGGCTCGCCGTGGTCGGGGAATACGAGAAAAAAAGCCTGAAGGTCCAGATGAAGCTCGCCGACCGCCTGGGGGCCACCATCACCGTCATCGTCGGGGAAGAGGAGATCCAGGAAAAGGCCGCGACGGTCCGCGACATGCAGACAGGGAAACAGCAGAGGGTCCCCTTTGCCAAGCTCGACCGGATCTTGAAAACCCTGTGCGAAAAGGGGTGAGGGGCGGCCTCAGCGGGTGTGGACGGTGATCGTCCCGCGGTCAATCCGATCTCGGATCTTCCGAAGGGCCCAGGTCCTCAGGATGTTTCGCGTGGGGGGCAGAAGACAGAGAAACCCCAGGGCGTCTGTAATGAGACCGGGGGTCAAGAGGAAGGCTCCCCCGATGAGGATAAAGGCCCCGTCTAAAAGCCCTTGGCCCGGAGGCTCCCCCTGGCGCACAGACTCAGCGATCCGCTGAAGCACCCGAAGGCCCTGGCTTCGGGCCATCCAGGCCCCCAGGGCGCCTGTCAGGACAACGATGGTGATGGTGTTAAAGGCGCCGATGACGGAGCCCACCTTGATAAGTAGGGCGAGCTCTAAAAGGGGCACGGCGGTGAAGATAAGGAAGAGGCGCATGCTTGTTTCCCCTGATGGGGTGATTTTCTTCCAGTGGAACATACCAGGGCATCGCCCTTTGGGTCAATTTAGGGTCGGGAGGCCCTGAGATGCCAGGGCGGCTCCTGATAGGAGGCCCGATAGGATATGTGATCATTGAGGGGTGGACTTTTTTCGAGTCCATCTACATGACCGTCATCTCCCTCACAACCGTGGGCTATGGGGAGATCCCGCGGGAGCTTTCGTCCCAGGAGCGGATATACACCATGTTCTTGCTCATTGGGGGACTGGGAACGCTCGCCTACGGGGTATCGACCACCACCGCATTTCTGGTGGAAGGGCGCTTCACCGACCTCTTGACGAAGAGAAAGATGGATACGAAGCTTGAGAAGCTGAAAGACCACCACGTCTTGTGCGGTCTGGGGGAAACAGGGCGTTACGTGGCGGAAGAGTTCATCAAAACGGGGACCCCCTTTGTGGCCATCGAGCAAAACGGAGCACCATCGAGGAGAGGGTGGCGGAGCTCGGTGAAATCCTCTATGTGGAGGGAGACGCAACTCACGAGACCACGTTGCGAAGGGCGAAAGTGGAAAGCGCCCGGGGTCTGGTCAGCACCCTGCCAGAGGACAAGGACAACCTTTTCGTTGTGATATCGGCCAGAAAGCTCAACCCCGATCTTCGCATCGTCGCCCGAGCCATCTTACACGAATCTGAGAGCAAGCTTCAAAAGGTGGGGGCGGATAGGACCGTTTCCGCCAACTTGATGGGTGGACTTCGCATGGCCGCCGAGATGATCCGGCCAACAGTCATTTCCTTCCTGGACAGCATGCTCCGGAACCCTCGGGGGACCATCCGGGTAGAGGAGGCACTCGTGGGGATTGGGTCCCCCCTCAATGGGCAGACCCTTGGAGAAATGGCTCTTCCTCAAGAAATCGGCCTGCTTGTCATTGCAGTCCAGGATTGCAGCAACCAGCACTATATCTACAACCCCCCCGCCGATTACGTCGTGAAGGCGAATGACGTCCTCATCATCATGGGAGATTCCGGCCAGGTGGCGTCCCTAAGACAGCTGACGCGAGGGGCAGCGTCATAACCCGAGGGCCCGTTGACAAATCTTGCCCTTGGGATTATTCTAATGAAAATAAGCGATTTCAGGTTGACAGATGCTTTGCGAGACAGCATGAAGAGTTGTCTCGGCCAGTCTTTTTTCTTCAAGCCCAAAACCGCCACGGAAAGAAGAAGGCGAACCCGGGCGGTGTTGGGATGGCAGGATTCTAGTGTCTCTCTTCCGCGCAGCCCGCCGGGCTTTTGAAGAGACTCTTTGAAAGGGAAAATTTCGGGTAAAAAGGAGAAATCAAGATGGCCGACTACGCACATCCTGAAACTCTGGTCACCACCGACTGGGTTGCCCAGCACAAGGGAGACCCCAACGTCCGCCTAGTCGAGGTGGATGTCGACACTAAGGGCTATGACGAGGGCCACGTCGAAGGGGCCGTCGGGGTAAACTGGCAAACCCAGCTCCAGGACCAGCTCATCCGAAACATCTCCTCCAAAGCCCAATTCGAGAAACTTGTAGGGGGGCTCGGGATTGGAAATGACACAACCGCTATCCTCTACGGGGACAACAACAACTGGTTTGCCGCCTGGCTCTTCTGGCAGTTCAAGTACTACGGCCACAAAGATGTGCGGCTGATGAACGGGGGACGAAAGAAGTGGATCGAGGAGGGACGGGAGCTCAAGAAAGAGGTCCCCAAGATTTCCCCGGCGACTTACAAGGCTCAGGGCCCAGACGATTCCATCCGGGCCTATCGTGAGCAAGTCCTTGAGACAACCAAGAAAAAAGACCGCCACCTTGTCGATGTCCGCTCTCCAGACGAGTTCACAGGAAAGATCCTCGCCCCTCCAGGGCTAGAGGGCAAAGAGGGCTGCCAGCGAGGAGGCCACATCCCGGGGGCAAAGAACATCACGTGGAGCAAGGCGGTCCAAGAGGACGGGACCTTCAAATCCGTTGAGGAGCTCAAAGCCCTCTATGAGGGGCAAGGAGTCAAGGCCGACAAAGAGACGATCGCCTACTGCCGGATTGGCGAGCGGTCCTCCCACACCTGGTATGTCCTAAAATATCTTTTGGGCTATCCCAAGGTGCGAAACTACGACGGCTCTTGGACCGAATGGGGCAACCTCATCAACGTGCCCATCGACCGTTAGCCTCTTTCGGAGGGAGCCTTCGTGACCCCAGCTAGGGGGGAAGGGGGGACAGACGTCGCCGTTAGCCAAACGCATCGGGAGCTTTTAGATCGCTTTCCGGTTCTGAAGTTTATCGGGAACACTCCCCTCATCCCTATCCGTCTCTTTGCAGAAGAATATCCGGGCGTCCAGATTTGGGCCAAAGGAGAACACCTCAATCCGGGCGGCTCTATCAAGGACCGCCCCATGCGAAGGATGCTCCTGGAGGCCATCGCCAACGGAGCGCTGACGCCCGACAAGATCATCCTCGACTCCACTTCCGGAAACGCCGGGATCGCCTACGCCATGATTGGGGCGATTATCGAGCACCGGGTCCAGCTGGTGATGCCGGAAAACGCCAGCGATGAGCGAAAGCTGCGTATCCAAGCCCACGGCGCCGAGATCGTTTACACGGACCCCCTGCTGGGCTATGACGAGGCCCTGAGGGAGGTAGAGCGGCGCTATCAGGCTGATCCCGAGCACTACTTCTGGGCCGATCAATACACCAACCAGGACAACTGGAAGGCTCACTACGAAACGACCGCCGAGGAGATCCTCGCTCAGACCGGAGGTCGCCTCACGCATTTTGTCGCGGGAGTGGGCACCGGGGGGACCATCACCGGGGTTGGCCGCCGCCTCAAGGAGCACGACCCCTCCATCCAGGTCGTCCTCGTGCTCCCCGAGGAGTGGCCGGGCATTGAGGGGCTAAAACCCCTGGGGCCGGATTATATTTTGCCGGAGATCTTCGACGAGAGCATCATAGACACCCGCTTCACAATCGGAGTCGATCGGGCCTTTGAGATCTGCAACCGCCTTGCCAGCGAAGGCCTCTTTGTGGGCCAGTCTTCAGGGGCCTTTCTGGCTGGAGCCGAAGCCGTGGCTCGCGAGATCAAAAAGGGGACTATCGTCACTGTCCTGTCGGACATCGGAGAGCGCTACTTCTCCACACGCCTTTGGGAGTAAAAAAGGGGCTTCGCCTCTTTTCACCCCTCATCACCGCCCTCCCGTCAACTCGGCTTACCGATAAAAAGACAGCAAAATGCCCGGCCAGACACGGGTCCCTGCCGGAAACGCAAATCCTGGGCTCAGGAGGCCTTTCGAAGTAGGCGTCTTAGACTTTTGAGCCGCCTGCGAAGGATTTCGCTAGTCTGCTGATTTCCACCGGCCTGCGCCTTTGCCCGCTCCGCTTTGAGGAGGCGCATCTTCTTCTTGAGTGCAAGCCGCGGGCCGGAAGGGTTTTTATCCTTCGGTTCTTCAGCAGGCTTTTCTTCGACCGGTTCTTCAGTAGGCTTTTCTTCGACGGGTTTAGGCTCTTCCTCGGTGGGTTTCGACGCTTCGGGGGTTTCCTCGATCCCCAAGGCCCCCATAAGGGAGGCGATCAGCTGCTCCTTTTCCATCTCTTCGACGCCCTTGATCTGATCGGGATGCTTTAGGGCCTCCTCTTTAAGTTCCGAAACCTCCATCTTGAAGAGATCTTTTTTTTCCATCCGCTTCTCCTTCTCCTGGACCATTTTTGTTGGCCGGTGAGTCTCCTATTCGTCCAGGGAGGCGAGGGTTTGCCGCATAAATTCAGCAGAATCCTCAGGCTTGACTGGGTTAATGGTCATCCCCGAGCCAAACTCAAAACCGGCCTGAACGGTGAGGCGTGGAAGAATCTGGAGATGCCAGTGAAAGTAGTCCTCCCTCTCGTCCTTGCAGGGAGCTGTATGGATGACGAAGTTGAAATCCGGGTCCTTCAGCCCCTGGTGGATGCCGAGGAGGACCCTCTTCAGGGTTTGGCCGAGGGCCTTGGCGTCACCGGGGGCGATGTGACCGAAAGAGGCGTCATGTTCTCGCGGGAGAATCCACGTTTCAAAGGGAAAGACGGAGGCAAAGGGGTGGATGGTGATGAATCCTCCCAGGTCAGAGATGACGCGTTCACCTGCCCTGCTCTCCCGCTCGATGACGTCACAGAAGACACAGGAGCCCTGGTCATCGAAGTGGCGGCGGGCCTGATCGATGGTGTTTTGGATCTGCCCGGGGACAACGGGGCTCGCGACGATCTGGCAGTGGGGGTGCTCGATAGAGATTCCCGCTGCCGGACCGTGGTTTTTGAATATAACAATAATCTGGTGGTGGGGGTCCTCGTGGAGGTCCAGATAGCGCTGGCGGCAGATCAGCAAGAGCTCCTCCACCTGTCGGTCTGTCATGCGAGGGATGGTCTCGTTGTGTTTCGGCGTCTCGATGACCACCTCGTGCCTTCCCACCCCCTCCATCGTTCGAAACATGGAATCCCGGGCGGTCCTCCGAAGAGAGCCTGTGGGCTGAAGAGCGGGGAACTTGTTCGGGATGACCCGGGTCCACCACCCGGGGGTGTCGGGAAGGCTGCCATTCTGGCGGTATGAGAGGACTTCCGGGGGGGGGTCAGGGACTCATTTCCCGGACAAAAGGGGCAGGTCTCAACCCATTCGGGGAGGACGCGCGTTTGCTGGGGACGCTGAAGTTCGTGAGGGCGCTTGCCGCGGTCGGTGGCGATGATGACCCACTCTCGCGTCACCGGGTTTTGGCGAAATTCAGACATCCTCTGCCCTATTCAGCCGCATATCTCCCCTTATGATAGTTAGCTGTCCTCTAGGACGGCGTATTTCAGTTCCTCAAGAAACTCAGGAAAAGCGGCCGTTACCCGGTTCCAGTTTGGGATGAGAGGTGCCCCCAGAGGGGCCTTTAGAAAGTCCTCTCCTGCCAGACGAATGCCCTTGGCAAAAGCCTCCACCGCCACGTCCTCCGCATGCCGGTCAAAAAAGAGCCCGTTCAGGGCGGCGTCGCCTGCGTAGCGGGAGATCGTGTCCTGACCGGTCCGGATATAGGTGACCCGAAGCGTCTTGAAGAAGGCGTCAGACATCACCACTCCCTCTCCGCCGAGAGTCCGGAAGATCGACTTGGAGATATCAATGACCATTTTAAGAAGGCCAAACTGTGGGTTGTCCGCCGACAGGGGTTGATGCTTATGTTCATAGTTCGCACTGAGCTCCGCCTGGCAGATCCTCTTGAGGGCACAATTACGAAAGATCTCCGTCAGTGTCCCGACCTCGAGGCCCCAGTCGGAAGGGATGCGGTTGATCCGGGCGAGATCGACATTCATTGCCGTTTCCCCTGCCAGGGCGTAGCGAAAACTATCGAGATAGTCGAGGATGGGGATCGGACCGACGATCTGTTTCAAGGAGCGAACCAGAGGGGTGATGAAGAGACGGGTGACCCGGCCGTGGAGTCGGTCAGTCACCCGGGCATAGAAGCCTTTACAGAACTCATAATCCAGGTTGGGGTTGGCGACGGGATAAACAAGCCGGGCCAGGAGTTCCCTGCTGTAGGACAAGATGTCGCAATCGTGGAGGGCGATCACGTCACAATCCCCCTCGGCCAGGATATAGCCGTGAGCCAGCCAGGCGGAGCGGCCCTTCCCGGCGGGTCCCACTGAGAGGTCGCTTTCCTCCAGGCGGGCATAAAGACTCCCAAGGCGAGGCCCATCGGTCCAAATAAGGGTAGTCTTTTGGGGCAGGACTGAGAAAAACTTCTCGGCCTTTCTGAACTCATCTGACGTCGTCTGATCCATACAGACAATGACCCTGCGAAGGTAGCGGACCTGTCTCAGTTCTTCGACGATCTTCTTTAGGGCCGGGCGCTCCAGCTCTAAGTAAAGGGAGGGAAGGACCAGGGCCACGGGTCGAAGATGCCCACATTCCTCCAGTTCACTCTCCATCTGCTTCAGATTTCCTGGATTGAGGCGGTGAAAGGTAGCGACAACCCCCGTCTGATATACATCGGCCATATCAAACCCCCTTTTCTCCTCTTGCCCCTGGGGTGATGGAATCATTGAATCCCAAGGGCAACCCCCAGAATTCAGGTACGGGGCACCGAACCTTCCTTCCTGATCTATGAGACTCAGGATTCCGCGATGCTGGGATAGAGCGACCCTAGATTATATCAAATTGAGAAAGGATGAAAACGAGGAACTCAGAACCGGGAGCATCTCGTGATATCCAGAAATCCAAATCACGTGCTTTTAAGTCGGTACTTCTCCTTATTGAAGGGGCCCCGTCGAAATCCCAGGCGGAATTCCTCGATGAGGCGATCCTGGTTTACGGGGAAAGACTCCGACATCACCTTCCAGAGGTCCTCTACCCCAAAGGCATCAATGGGTCCGCTTTCTCGATGGCCTCTAGGCGGCGGCGGGCGGGATCCCGTAAGGCCGTGCCCAGTTTCATCGTTCAGACCCCCCCCTCTCCGGTCAAGACCTGTCCGGCACCACGCTGCTAAGGATTTCCAATATGGCTTCAGACCAGCCGGCCGGTCCAACCCTCCGTGTGACCCGCACCCCTTTGAGGCCTCGCAAACGCGGATTCGCCCCTCCCTTTTGACGGACAGCAACGGGGAGGTCAACACTCAGAAGGAGGGGGAGGTCATTGGGGGCATCGCCAAGGCCGACCGTCCGGATGGGGCCGAACCTCTTTCGATAAAGGCCCGAGAGGAGGCGGGCGGCCTTTCCCTTGTCACTCCCTTTGGCCAGGTGGCGTAATCTCCCCCCCTCCACCCAGGAGATGCCGTGGACCTGAAGCCTTCGGCGAAGCGCGCTGGACCCGCCGCCCTCACCCTCGATGACAAAAGGCAGATCAAAGTGTCGCTCCCTGGCCCTTTTTGCTTCGGATAGAGTGAGCCCCGTAAGCCGGGCAATCTCCGAAGGGCGCATGTCGGGGAAGGTTTTGAGCGTCCCCTTCAGCGTCGCTGAGTGCTTCAAGAGGAAGGAGTGGATTTCTGAGACAGGTGTCCCGAGGGGAATCAAGAGGCTTCGGCCGACACTTTTAGCCCCTTTTATGGGAAAGGGGAACGCACCTTTCGGCAACATGATCCCCCCCCCATTCTCGAAGATGAAAGGGTCCTGAATCCCGAGTTTGCGGCGGAGGACGTAAATCTCTGCGGCCGTCTTACTGGAGCAGAGGACGAGAGGGACCCCGGCCTTTTTCAACGCTCGAAGGCCCGGGCGCGCCTCTTTGAAAGAATAGTTTTCTTCATCGAGAAGGGTCCCGTCGAGGTCCGAAAAGACAATAAGCTTCCGCCCTTGTCTCATCCCCTGTTCTCCTCAGCTGAATGGAAACCCCGGCTCCTGAGCAATTGGCCTTCAGTGATGGGTCTATTTAGAGGAGAAGGAAATGGACGAAATTCTTCGGCGAATAATGTGGGCCAAAAAGGAGAGGGAATGAGGAGACCCCTCAACTGCCTGGAGGTGTCACCTCCTGCTGGGGAACCCGGTCAATCTCACGGATGACTCCGTCCACAATCCTGATCATGACCCTCCTCATCGCTTTCCCATCCTCGATGTATCCGAAGGGCATGAGAGTGGCAGTCCCTGTGGGGGTCTCGAAGGATTGAAATTCCGTGCCCCAGAGGAATCCGTCGGCGAAGTACACGTTGCCGTGAGGAAATCGATGGAAATATCCGCCCAGGTGATAGCGGAGTTCTCCGCCTGTCATTCCCACCCGAACGTTCTTGAGTCGCTCGTTCGCCCGCTCAAAGGCCTCGGGAGTGAGATGGACCTCCGCTATGTAGCCCCGGATGAGGTGATTTTCCTCCCCTCGTGAGATGTCGTCAGAGAAAAGGGCCGAAGGAAGACTGGGGGGAGGGAGAGCCCCCTCCCGGGGGATCTCTGCCCTTTGAAACTCAAGGACAACCTCGATCTTTCCGTTTTTCAGGACGACCAGTGCCTGTTCTTCCACCCGGCTGCCCTCATGGTAACCGAAGGAATACTCCTCAATGAGCTCGCCCTCCCCCACCCGGTTGATGCGGCTGAGGTCCTGGAGCCAGCCATCTCCGCCCGAGAAAGCCGTAGACCACTCCTCGCTCGGAAGGGGGCGAAGTTGCATGGTCTGAATAAACTTGTTGCGGCTCATCCCAGGCTGCAACCGATTGATGCGCTCCCGAGCCAGAAGGAAGGCTCCAAACTCGGGATTCGGTTTGAGGCCCGGGGGTCGGCCTCCTCCCCCTGGGTCGATTCCAATCCCCGCCCGGTAGGCGCAACCCATCAGGAAAAGGCCAAGGAGTAAGAAAGAAAGGCTTTTCGGGATCTTCACGTCAGCACTCCCACTTATAGGACCAGGGGAAGAAATCTCGACGGCACCTGGCCTCGATAGGTCACATATCGCGGATCGGAGCCAAGAAGCCTTTCCTCGGCCAAAGCTCGAAGGGGAAGCCCGAAGAACAATCCCCCCAGCACAACGAGGTTCCAAGGAGAGGGATTCACCAGCCCAAAGCCGAGGTAGAAGAGGAGCTCTCCTGTGTACATGGGGTGTCTTATCCAACGGTAAGGGCCGCGATGGACCAGCCCTCGGTCAGCGGGGGTTAGGCCAAAACTCCTCCCCAAACGGAAGAGAGAAGCCAGGACAAGAAGCAGGCCCAGGCCTTGAAAGAGATGGCCAGAGAGAAAGGGGACCCCCGCCGAGGGTGCCCCTGCCCGAAGGCTCCACGGGATGACCAGAGTGGAAAGGGTAAGGGCCCAATCCGTCCCGAGCTTTGTCACCCGATGGGCCTCTCTTCGAAGGAGAAAGAGGAGGGAGGCGAGGGCGTTCACCAGAAAAACGCCCGCCCCGCCTAGCGTCGGAGAGGAGAGGAAATTGAGCAGATTCGCCGCGGCGAGGGCCGCAAAGAGGAGGAAAAGAGAAAGGTCGAGAGCCCAACGTCTTCCTTGGGAACGCCGGTCTGTGCCGGACCCCGTCTGCAAGTGGACCTGATGGCCCACGCTGGTCCCTGTGGCTGCAATCCGCCCCGCCGGCAACTCCAGGGCCCGCTTGGCCCGCCAGGCCGCCTCCATCAAACGGTTTGGACGTATTCGCTCCGCCGCTCGCACCACCCGGCCTCCACCATCGAGGAAAAGGACGTCTATCGGAAACCGCATGCCCACGGTGTGGATGGCCCGGCAAGGCTCGAGGAGCATGGCCTCACCCTCGGGAAGCGAGGATCTCCCAAGGAGTCCCCTGAGGCGCTCCAGAATAGTTTCCGCCTGAAGGACCCGATCGGCCAGCCTCTGGTCCGTTGAGACGTTCACCGCCCCCTCTCCCAGGATTCTCAGAAGAGCCCCCCCATGACCTGAATGATAGCGGGTGCCAGGATGATGAGGAGCAGGGCGGGGAAAATAAAGAGGACCAGAGGAAAGGCGATCTTCAGGGTGGTCTTCGCGGCCGCCTCCTCAGCCGCCAGCCTACGTTTTGTCCTCATGCTTTCCGAGAAGACCCGGAGCGAATCGGCCATGCTGATCCCGTAGCGGTCCGCCTGGATGAGCATGGCCGCGAAGGATTTTAGGTCTTCGACCCCGGAGCGGGCATACAGATTCCGCAGGGCATCCGCCCGGGATTTCCCCGTTCGAAGCTCTATGTCCATGATGTGGAGTTCCCGGCTGAAGACCGGATCCGAGTACTCCATCTCCTGTCCCACACGCGCCATGGCTTGGTCCAGACCCTGGCCCGCCTCCACGCAGATGATGAGAAGGTCTATGCTGTCGGGCAGAGACTGCTCGATGGCCACCTGACGCTTCCGGATCCTTCGGCTCAGCCAGATGTTCGGCATCAGAAACCCCAGGAGACCCAGCATGATGGCAAACGTCATTCCCTGCCCCTTGGCGCCCGGACCGGCCAAGGCGAGGGAGGTGTAGAGGAAGAACAACGCCCCCCCTATGAAAAAGCGCGCGCCCATAAAGACCGGAGCGGACTCCGGCCCGTGGAACCCTGCCCAGGCCAATCGTTGGAGGAGCTTGGGGTCTTTGGGCCGAATGGGAAGAAATTTGATGAGCTCGAAGACAATGATCCGAAAGATCCGGAACATAGAGGCCTTGACCTTCAGTGTCGGTCGAGGGCCCTTCTGCTGAGACTTGGGATGTCCCGAGGCCTCAGCCAGCCGGACTTGAACCTGGCCCGGAGACTTCGAGAGGACGCTAATAATCCCGAAGGCCATAAGGAAGGCAAAGCAAAAAAGAAGCAAGAAAATCCAGCCAGGCATTTTTCCCTCAGTAGCGCACGTTTACGATCCGGCGGATCACGAGGTAACCCATGAGCTGAAGAACAAAACCCCCGACTGCGAGCGTACGCCCCAGGGGCGTGTTCCACATGAGTGCCATGTAGACCGGGTTCAAGAAGGCGATAAAACCTCCCACCCCCAACGGCATGACGCCCAGGACCATCCCGGTCATGCGCCCGGGGGCCGTCATCGCCTTCACCTGGCCCCGAATCTTAAAGCGCTCATGGATGAGAGCGTCCAGTTGGTGGAGGATGGTAGCCAGGTTCCCCCCGGTTTCTCGCTGGATCATGACCGAGGTGACGAAGAAGCGCAGATCCGGATTGTCCATCCGCCTCAACATATTCTTCAGGGCGTCGTCTATGCTGAGGCCAAGGCCGCTTTCCTGGGACACCTTCGCGAACTCCAGCCCCACCGGCGGCGGAAGCTCCTCACCGAGCATCTGGATGCCGGCCGGAAGGGCGTGCCCTGCCTTGAGGGAGGTCGCCAGCATCCGAAGGGCCTCCGGAAACTGTTTTTCAAAGCCCTTCTGCCGGTGACGTGTCTTGAACCTCAAGAAGAGGAAGGGCAGCATCACGCCGACAAGGATTCCCACAAAGAGGCCCAGCGCCGTTCCGGAAAATAGCAAGCCGAGGATTCCCCCGAAAACGGTAACTATGGCCGCGACCTGAGTAAATCGGCGCGGGCTCATCGTCATCCCGGCTTGCTCCAGCCAAAGCCCAAGGTTCCTGAGACGGGGGAAGCCGCGAAGGAGGAGGGTTAAATAGGGGCTTCCCTGGACAAACTCCTCCCGCAGAAGGGAGGCGGCCCCGGGTTTGTCAAGGGGATGTGGGGCCTCTCCCGTAATGCTGTCGAGCCGCATTTGAACCCGGGCCGCGTCCTTCCCCCCCCCAGGGCCGGAGGCAAGGAAGACGAGCCCTACGAGCAGGATGGTGACGCTGACGAATATGGCGAGGAGGAGGATGGGTGACATAATCAGGACCCCTCAGGCCCTATCGGTACTTCAAAGAAGCCCTCGCGGATGTTAATCCCGTGTGCCCGGAAGCGTTCCAGGAATTTTGGGCGGATGCCTGTCGGGAGGTGCCGGCCCCTGACCGCGCCCTCTGGCGTCATCCCCTCCTGCTGGAAGAGGAAAATGTCCTGCATGGTGACCATTTCGCCCTCCATCCCGGTGAGCTCGGTGATGGCGGTAATCTTGCGGCTCCCGTCGTTCAGACGCGCGATTTGAATCACCACGTCGATGGCCGATGTGATCTGTTGGCGAAGGGCTTTAAGGGGCACGTCGAGGCCCGCCATGGCGACCATGACCTCGAGGCGGCTCAGGGCGTCCCGGGGCGTGTTGGCGTGGACCGTCAAAATGGAGCCGTCGTGGCCCGTGTTCATGGCCTGGAGCATGTCGAGGGTCTCCCCCCCCCTCACCTCTCCCACCACAATCCGGTCCGGTCGCATACGGAGGCAGTTTCGGACAAGGTCCCGGGTCGTGACGGCCCCCTGCCCCTCCACGTTGGGAGGACGGCTCTCAAGGGTGATTACATGCTCCTGCTGGAGCTGAAGTTCAGCGGAATCTTCGATGGTGACAATACGCTCGTCGGCCGGGATGAAGCGCGAGAGGACATTGAGGAGGGTCGTCTTCCCGGAGCCTGTCCCGCCGGAGACGAGGAGATTCAAGCGGGCATTCACGCACCCCTTCAAAAGCTCTACCATGGGTTCCGATAAAGTTCGAAGGGACAGCAGATCCTCCACCTCGAGCCTCTTCTTCGGAAAGAGCCGGATGGTCAGAGAAGGACCCTTCAACGCGAGAGGGGGAATGACCGCATTCACTCGGGAGCCGTCCAACAGGCGGGCATCCACCATGGGAGAGGATTCGTCGACCCGTCTCCCCACCCGCGAGACGATCCTTTCGATGATCTTCAACAGATGGTCGTTGTCCTTGAAGATCGTGTCCGTGAGGACGATCTTCCCATGACGGGCGACGTAGACCTGCTTGGCGCCGTTGACCATGATCTCCTCTACGGCCGGATCGTTCAGGAGGGGCTCGATGGGTCCAAGGCCGAAGATATCATCCAGGATCTCATCTACAATCTTCCCCTCCTCGCCCCCATTCGCCCCGGGCCTGAGCTCCTGCAGGATCTTGGCCACCTCCTGGCGGAATTCCCCCTCCAGCTTCTCCCGTTCCACGGAGATGAGCTTTAAGAGGTCCAGGCGCTCGATGAGGATGCGGTGAACCTTCACCTTAAGCTCAAAGGAGTCCCGGCGCTTTACCTCTGGCGTGGTCTCGGTGGCGGGAGACGCAGCCCCTTCGCTGCCCGGTTGTTTTAGCCTGTCCCCCAAACGCATGCCCTTCCCTCCCACTTCTTCAAACGGAAGTTTAGAAGAATCCGAACTTGCGCTTCCGCTTTGGCTTTTCCTCGTCCGTCAACGTCAGCATTTTACCAAGGTTGAGGAGCCCTTGGGTTATCTCCGCACGCGGTGCGCACTCCCACAAGGAGAGCCCCCGGTTGGACGCTTTTGTGACCTCTCGATAGTCCTCCGGAAGACTTATGAACACCGGAAGGTCTAAGGCCTTCTTGATGTCCTCTGTGCCCACATCGTCGTCACGGCCTTTGCGGTTGACGACGACGAGAAGTCTCTTCTCATAGCCGAGGCTCCGGAAAACCTCTACGGTGCGCTTGGTGTCCATAATGGATGACAGGTAAGGCAGGGTCACCAGCAGGATCGCATCCGCTGAATCGAGGGCCCGCAAGGTGACGGGCGAAAAATTGTGAGGAGCATCGATGAGGACAAAATCAAAAAGAGTCCGCATCGCCCTGATCACCCCATCGACCCCCTCCTCGGACACCCTTTCGGCTTGGGCGATCTGCTGGGGCCGCGCCAGAACCTGGGCCCCTGAGACGTGGGTGAGAAGGGCCCGCTTGATATCGTCCGGCCCCGCGGGATGTGCCCCGTCGGCCAGGTCAGCAACGGTCAAGGAGGGGGAGAGATTCATGAGAAAAGAGGCATCTCCCATCTCCAGGTCCAGATCAATGAGAGCGACCTTCTTCTCGCGGTCCTTGGCCAGGATGATGCCGAGGTTCACGGCGAGGGTGGTCAACCCGCACCCCCCCTTTGCGCTGAAAAGTGTCACCACGCGGCCGGAGGAACGCCGCACCCCCCCTCGCCCTTGCTCCACTCGGAAGAGGGCCTCCCTGAGCTCGCCCTCGTCAAGGGGGAGCTTGACGAAGTCTCGGACGCCGGAGCGTACGGCTCGCAGGAGCCAGTCCCCCCCCGCCTCCTTGGCCTTCTCACTGGCGCCGAGGAGGGCGGTTCCAGGAGAGAAACGAGTGATCTCCGCTGCGGCCTCGAGGGCCTTCTCCCAATTCGCGTCCAGATCCAGGAGGGCGGCGGCAGGGTTTTGCTGGGCAACCCAGGTGGAACACCCTTCCCAGCGTGAAAAGTTTCCAGAAAAACTCCACTCAGAAAGGGCCTCTAGATGCTTCTCCAGCCCTTCGGAGAGCCTTCCCTCCGGGTCGATGGTCACAATCGCTAAGGCCGTTCGCTCCTCTTCCGCCATCTTCCCCTTCCCGTGCGCTACTGGCTCAGCCGGACCGCCCCCACCGAGTTAACGCCATACCCCCCGCCGTTAGTGCGAAATTCGGTGGTATCGGTCACGAACCGAATGATCTCAAAGGTGGTGGTGTCTGTGTTGCCCTGCCTTTGGAAATTGGTGATGCGAACCCTGATAAAATCGTATACCTCGAGTTCGAGGCCGTTGCCGATAGGCCTGACGCCCAGCAAGGTCATCTCATCGCGTCCTTCTGCAAGACGGTTTTCCATGCCGCCCTGCCAACCATTTCGGTTTCCCCGAAGGGCCCCGACCACATCGCCGATGGCGATGGCAAACTCCTCAAAGCCGTTGTAGACCTCATTCCGAAAGACCGCGTTGCTATCCGACGCCTGCGTGAAGGTAACACCTTGAAAGAAGACCTCGTCGTCGGCGATAGGGTTCCCACAGCTATTGCCATTCGCGCCAGCCTGAAAGAAATTCCCGCAGTAGCGCCGAACCGTATAGGTGTCCCCTACGCTGAGATTATCGTTACAGTCCTCACCGGCGTCATCATCATTGCAATAGATGGCCAGGGGGACCGGCGCATCCGGCAGAACCGTGATGGGATCGAGACTGGCGGAGGCGACAGCGCTCACGACGGCGCTGGATATTCCGACGACCCCCCCGAAGAAAAGGTTCACGGTCGGGTCGCTGACGGTCACTTGAATCGACGTAGTCGTCGGGAAGTTGACCGCGACGGTGGCGGTGGCGAGGTTCCCTGTGAGGTTCTGGGTGGCGAAATTGTTGGCGCGGCTACTGGCCTCCGCAGTGTCCACCTCGAACCCCGAGGCTCCCGCCAAGACGGCCGCGTCCGCGGCTCGCTGGAGGGAGGTTCGGATCGAGTAGAGGTATCCCACGTCGATGGCCAGGGCGGACATCCCCATGAGGGCCACCATGAACAGGGCATAGATGACGAGGGTCTGTCCCTCCTTTCTCGCCCAAAATCTTTTCATCCTACTCATGTCTCCCTACATCTCCCGGCCAAGGCTAGCACCCCTCGCAACGGGTAGGGGCTCATCGGGCGGGGCCTCCTCTACCAGCTCCGGCGTGATAAGGACCAGAAGCTCGGACTCCTCGTTGGTAAATCGCTCGCTCGTGAAGAGTTGACCGAGCATGGGGATATCCGACACATAAGGGAGCTTTCCGAGGCTTTTCACCGAGCGGTTGCGGATGAATCCCGCCATTGCAAAGGTCTCCCCGCTTGCCAGCTCGAGCGTGGTCTCAGCGCGACGCTTGGTCAGGGAGGGGACGCTGAACCCTCCCACTGAGACGGCCTTCGCGAAATCAAGCTCGCTCACTTCCGGGGCCAATTTGAGCGAAATCCGGCCGTTTTCGAGGACCGTGGGCGTGAAGTCGAGGCGGACCCCGAAGGGCTTGAACTCGATGGTCACGGCGCCTGTCCCGCCCCCCTGAGGGACGGGGACAGGGAATTCACCCCCCGCGAGGAAACTCGCCTTCTCGCCGCTCATGGCGACGAGACGGGGCTCGGCCAGGGTCTTGAGATCCCCCCTCGTTTCAAGGGCGCGAATGAGCAGGGCGAGGTCCCTCGCCGAGTTCGCCACAAAGAGATTCACCAGGCTTGAAACGCTGAAATCAGGCCCGAGGGGGGTGTCGTTAGGAGGAACCCGGAAGTTCCCAAAAGGAGTCGCGGGGGCGTTCCCGGGGAAGACACCGATCTCGGGCAACGACCCCCCTCTGCTGAAGCCGAGGAAGCTAAAGCCCAGTTCTCGAAGCCCTGTCCGCGACACCTCGGCGAACTGCACCTTGAGGGAAACCTGTTTCGGGGGGGCCTCGACCTTGAGAAGGTTGACGACCTTTTTCGGGGCGAAGGATTCCGCGATCTGACCCACTGTGTCTTTCACCGTGGCGTGTTCCGTCACCCCGGAGATGACCAGGGTGTCTTTAATCGCCTGAATGGAGATTTCCTCCTCCGGGTAGAGGTCCTTTATCCCCTGGTTCAGGGTCTCCGCATCGGCCTGAACCACGACGTTGAAGAGGAAGTTCGCTCCGGCTTCGTTCCAGAGGATGAGGTTCGTGACGCCGGGGGCCTTTCCGCTGAGGAGAAACTGGTCGTTGGAAATCGTAACGACATCGGCCACACCAGGCTCTGCCACGGAAATCCGCTGGATCACGTAAGGGACGCTAATGATGATGGATTTGCCGAGCGTCACCCGGAGTCCGGTGACACCACTGCTTACCTCGAAGGGGGAACCTGGCGGCCCGGGGGCCTCTTCCTGCGAAAAGGCCTGCCCGCTGAGCCCAAAAAGTAGGAGAAGGGCCACAAACATCGGTGCTTTCACTGCCACCCCCTTCCATCGCTTCATCCCCCCCCCCCCTCTATTGTCTTCTTGAGTGACTCGAGCACTGTTTCGATAGTCCGCTCCGCCCCCCGGATGACTTCGATCTCCAGAGGTGGCGGCTTCGGAGCCGTCTTAGGCCGCGGCGCGGCTGGCGTCGTTCTCCCCCGGATCAGCCGAGTAGCAGTGATCCCTCGGGTTCTGGTGCTTGTCACGTCCTGGTCATTGCGAAGCGCGAGACGGATGGCCCCTTTGGTCGACCCAAGCGTCAGGCCTTCGGCCTCTTCCGGGCTAACCAGCAGCGTTACAATGGAGACCTTTCTCTCCCCGCCGTCGCTCGTCTCCGTTCTCTCTCCAATGGTCAGGACCGTGACGTTTTGGAGGATCGTCTTGCTCACGGTCCTCGGTGGGCCGTCGCGTTGAGGGACCTCCATGGTGGCGAGGACATCCACCCGGCTCCCGGGAGATAGAAACCCAGCCACCCCGATGACCTCATCCATCTGGACCGTGACCGCTCGCATTCCTTCCGGGATGCGAGGAGCTAGACCCGGGGCCGAGACGAGGTTGACCACCTTTTTCGGAGCGAAGGATTCGGCGATGCGTCCCACTGTCTCCCGGACGTCGGCCCGGTTCGTCACCCCGGAGATCACCAGATTGTCTCTAATAGCTTGAACCGAGAGTCTCTCCTCGGGGTAAAGCTCCTTCAGGCCCTGGGCCAGGGCCTCTGCGTCGGCCTGAACTAAGATGTTGTAGACAAATCTCTGGTCCCCCTCATCCCAGAGAATCAGGTTCGTGACCCCCGGTGTTTTCCCGCTCAGGATAAATTCCTGACGAGAGATCGTGGCAATGTCAGCCACGTCCGGCTCCGCCACAGACATCCGCCCGATGGTATAGGGAACAGAAAGGAGGAGGGATTTTCCGACCGTGAGGGTAAAGTCCGTGGAGACGGAGCTCGCCTCAAGGAGGGCGGTTGGGTGCAGTGGCCGCTCAGCTTCCTCTTGCGCTGACGCTTCCCATCCCAACCCAAACAGGAAAATGAGTCCAAAAACCCAATAAAGAATTCGTCTTTCCGGCCCCTTTAGCTTTGCCATTATTCCGCCTCTCTCCCCTCATCCGGTCACTGCGGCATCGCCTCGTGGGATCTCTCTACCCCACGGATGACCTCGATCCCCTCGCCCGGGGCTGTGCCGGGGGCCCCTCCGTAGATCAGTTGAGGGGCTGTGATGCCGGGCGTGTTGGCGGACGTCTCATCGCGGTTATTTCGAAGCGTCAGGAAGATGCTCCCTTTCGTCGCGGCCAGGGAGAGACGCTCGGCCTGGGCGGGGGTCACAAGGAGGGTCACGACCGAAACCTTTTTCGCCTTTGAGTCTCTGCTCTCCAACCTCTGACCCACGGCGAGGACCTCGACGTTTTGAAGGACCAGCTTGCTGATGGTCCCCCTCCTCCCTCCCCGGTCGTCTAACTCTAACGTCGCCAAGACATCGACCCGGCTCATGGGCAGGAGAAACCCCGCGACACCAATGACTTCGTTTACCCGGATCGTCATCGCCCGCATCCCTGGGTCAATGCGGGAGGCCAGCCCTGGGGAAGACCCCTCCGGTACCAATTTAGCAAGGAGGACGGGTTCTCCCTTTAGCAGGTCTGACATGGCCACCCGACCCTCCACCTCCTGGACCTTGGCGGCCGCCGCGGCGGGCCTCAAAGGGGCGGGCCAGGAGGCGAGCTCCACGTCCTCTTTTTTGAGCATTTCGCCTTGGGCCACATTTGTTGTCATTAGAATGATAGGTTCCAGCTTGGGTTCGGCTGGACCGCCGCCCGAAGAGAAAATGCGGGCTGCCACCAGAGTCACTAGCAGGCCGATCGCGCCCGAAAGGAGGATGAGCATCGCTCGCTTTCGATTCATCTCGGTTCCCTCGAGAGCCTAAACATGCCTTCTCACTCGTGACGCATCACGGTCGTCTGGCTCAAGGGGATCACGCCCCCCCCAACCGGGGATGAAGGAACCCGTCAGGGATTGGAAAGGATAGGAGACGGCCACTGTGGTCGAGTCCCCTGTGACGGCACCGTCAACACCAGTCACCGTAACCGTGGCCGCCTGGTCCATCCCCGCAGTCTGCAAGTAGTTGTTCACGGTCGTGGTGACCTGTCCAGAGCTCACCCCCGCAAGGACGCCCACCCTGGCCCCTTCGCGCGAGGAGTTGGTGATGACCTGGAGCGTCCAGAAGGCCCTGCCGAAATCCGTGACGGCCAAAAGGAGGAGAAGCAAGATAGGCAGAACGAGGGCAAATTCGACGAGCGCCTGTCCGCCCCGTCCCTTAGGCCACCAAAACCGACCACGCCGTGCCGATGGCAATGGCGACTCCGTAGGGCATTGTCCCCCACCTGCCCCAACGTTGTGGCCGTTGAGTCCCATCTCCCTTTCCAAGCCCCCCTGAGTGGAGTTCCCCATCGGCTGTCCTCGCACCCCCTCTTCGAAGAAGGAGGAATATGGCCAAGAGCCCGCCTGCAATGGCTGACGCGAGGGCCACTTGGACCCCTTCCCGGGGCCCCAGGAGGGCGCCAAGGGCAAGGACCAGCTTCAGATCGCCAGCCCCCAAACCTCCTAGCAGATAGGGGATCAGAAAGAAAACCGCCATAAGGACGGCCCCTCCCAGCGCGAAGAGGAGACCGGTCCACCCTGACCGGGCGAAATGCCATCCAAAGCCGAGGAGCAAGCCCGGGAGGGTCAACCAGTTTGGAATGATCCCCTTGCGGAGGTCCCAAACCCCGGCTATCCCAACCATCAGGAGGGCAGGAATCCATTCCCCCCCTGATATCAAAGGATGCCCCCTTTTGGGCCTTTAGGCAGCGTGCAGGAGCCCGCGCCTAAAGGCTTCCGACGATGTTGTTCAAAGTGGTGGTGACGCCCCCGCCCAGCAGGGTCAACGCGGCGATGACAGCGATCGCCACCAGGGCGATGATGAGAGCGTATTCGGTTAGCCCCTGGCCCTCATCTTTTCTCAACCACCTCAAAAGCCCTTTCCACATCTTCATTTCCTCCCTCTAGGCCAACCCATTGGCCGGCACAGCGGAATCGCCCGGACTTTCTCCGACCGGGCACTTTTGCATCACTTTTTCCCTTCGATCATGGTCTTAAGTGCTTTGTGCCTTCGACTGTCCCGCATCAGGTAAACAATGAACGCCAGGGTCAATGCAGCCAGCCAGAAAATCGCAGTCCCAATCTCCATGTCCCTCTCCTTTGAAAATAGGCCCCTATCACCTTAAAACACCCTAAAAGCGTTAAATAATATCCTCCTTTTTTTTTCAAAACGTCAATAGATGTCAATACCTTATTGGGAAATAACCAGCAAAAGCTCCCGCACCGCCTTTGCCGCCACAATGGCCGAAACCCCTGAAGGGTCAAGACCGGGGGCCAACTCAACGACATCGGCCCCAACCACCTGACACCCTCTCAGAGCGTGAAGGCCCTCCTCCAACGCCCCAAAGCTCCATCCCCCTGGTTCAGGCGTCCCGGTTCCCGGGAGAACCCCCGGATCCAAAACATCCAGGTCCAGGGTTAAATAAAGAGGATCATTACGGAAGATACTATTGCAAATGCCGTGCCGTTTCAGAACCTGGATCTGACCGGAGCGACGGGCCAGGCCCATTTCCTCCTGGGTCCCGGAGCGGACCCCGCACTGATAAACCACTAAATCCTTCGAGAGCCCCAAAATGCGCCTTATCACCGTTGCGTGGGACAGGCGCTGGCCTTGGTAATCCTCCCGAAGGTCAGCGTGGGCGTCCAGCTGGAGGAGCTGTAGATGGGGGTGGACCGAGATGGCTGCCTCCAGGAGCGGCAGCGTGATCAGGTGCTCTCCCCCAAGCGCCAGAACCCGCCGACCCGAGGAGAAGAGCTGGCGGGCCCTTTGCCGGATGACAGAAAGCGAGCCGTCCAGGTCTCCACGCGGAAGGGTCAGATCGCCAAGGTCCCCGAAGGAGACCTCCTCCAGATCCCGATTTAGAGCCGGGCTGAAGGTCTCAAGACCCTCTGAGGCCTCCCGGATGGCCGGAGGACCCAGGCGCGCCCCTTGGCGAAAGGTGACCGTTTCCTCCAGGGGACACCCAAGGAGGAGGGTCTTCGTCTCCCCTGTCCGCTTTGAGGCCAGGAAGCGAATTTCCTCTTCCAAAGGGAGACCCCCTCCACACACCCCCTCAGGGTCTACACCCCCTCGGGGAAAACCTCTTAGGCCTCCAGCCCCTCCCGCACAAAATTAGGGAGCACGAAGGCGCTTTGATGAATCTCGGAGTTGTAGTAGCGAGTTTGAATCCCGGAGCCCCTCGCCCGCTCTGTCGAAAAGTCCCGAAGGGGGTCCCAGCGCTTTGAGGCCAGGGTGAAGCTCCAAAGGGATAGTGGGTAGGTGGGGACAGTGGCCAGGTAGACGCGAACGATAGGGAAAATGGCCCCCAATTTCTGGCAGACGGACTTCACCAAGTCCAGCTGGGCCATCGCCGACTCGCTCTGGACCACCAGGATCCCATCATCGCGGAGCAGCTTGAAAACATCCTGATAAAAGGGCGCCTCAAAGAGGCCGACCCCGGGTCCGTAGGGGTCGCTCGAGTCGATGAGGACGACGTCATAGGACGCCCCCTTGTCCTTCACGAATTCAATCCCGTCTTGAATGGTGATCTCGACGTTGGAGGCGTCGAGGTCCCGGCTTAGCGTCGGGAGGTGCTCTCGAGAGGCCTGAAGGACCATCTCGTCAATCTCAACCAGGCGGATGTGCCTCAAGGAGCTGTGCTTTCTGGCCTCCCGGACGCTTCCTCCATCCCCGCCACCGATAATCAGGATATCTTGAGGCTGAGGGTGGGTGAAAAGAGGGACGTGGGCCAGCATTTCGTGATAGATGAATTCGTCAAGCTCCGTGGTCATCACGACCCCGTCCAGCGTGAGCATCCTGCCGAAAGGGACCGTCTCAAAGACATCGACCCGCTGATAGGGGCTTTCCCCGCTGAACAAGGTCTTCTCGATTCGAACCGTGATCCCGTGGTGCTCGCGGTGAATCTCGTTAAACCAAAGTTCCAACCGGTAAGATCGCTTCAGCGGCTCTCTTCTCATAGGATTCAATTCAGAGAAATCCTTCTGTAAAATTGACAAAGGTGGCGGGCGCTTTGACTCCTGCAACGATAGGGGGCCTTCAGGTCCAGAGCACTACCGCCGCGACTGCCGCCCCGAGACTGGCCACCCGGTGTTCAACGGCCCGGCTGACGATCCTTTGGACAGGTTCTCCCCGGATCTCCATCCCCTCCTTGGCCATCTGGATCACCTTTTCTTCGGTTACCTTCCGGCCAGCCCGGTCGGCGTGCTCCATAATAAGACCCGGCCTGGTCTCGTCCTTCGGGAACGCGATGGCGATTCCCGCCGAGATGATCTCGCCCGGTCGATCCCCTGCAATCCAAGCATAGGCCACAGGGACAAAAGCCCCGAAGGGAAGTGAGACAGGGGCAATCTCCCGACAAGCCGGGGGGATGATGCTGCTTGCCTTAATCAAGTTGGTATTTCCGATCTCGGCCTGAAGGAGAGCGGCGTCGAAGGCGTTCAACTCCGTCGATCCTTCTGCCGCGCCACAAGCCAGGAAGTAGGTCTTCGAAGTAGGAAAGATCATGGAGAGCTCGAACGGGGAGAGCCGATGTCGCGAACCGCCAGGACCGCTCGGCGTCGCCTTTGGGCGGCCTTCAAGGAGGCCCGCATCAGCGTGCGCTCAAGACGTCGGGTTTGTAACTCAGGGTTTTTCCCCCGGCCCCGAGCGTCCCGCGGGGGATCTCCTGCACCTTCTGGGAACGGGCCCGAAATCTTTCCCTAAGATAAGTGACCGCCTGATCCGGGTCCAGCCCCTCGCCGCAAGAAAAAAGATCGACGGCGGCGAAGGCGTACTCCGGCCAGGTGTGGATCGCCATGTGGGATTCGGCGATCACGACGACACCGCTAATGCCATGAGGATTGAAAAAATGGAAAATGCTGTTGACGATGGTAGCGCCTGTCCGGCGGGCTGCCTCCGTCATGGCCTCCTCAATTTGGGCCATGTCGTTGAGGATTTCAACATCACACTCGTAGTACTCGATCAGAAGGTGACGGCCCAGTACCTTCAACGGTCCATCCTCCCCCCGTGGGCCGCGGCGGCCCCGATGCCCTATATGTCCCCTCGTCTCACCCCCCCCGTCCCCTCTGGAAATACCGAGGACAGGCAACCCATAAAAATACAGCCGGGAACTTCCCAGCTTTTTGCTGTTGTGGGCCCAGTCCGCCCTGTAAAGCCCCCGCAACTTTCTGAAGGCTCACTATACCAAATTAAAACGCCGATTACGCAAACAAAAAAGATAGCGTAAATTATTTTGAAAGAGGTCTTCTGTCAAGGAATTTCTGGAGCTCTCAGCCTTCGTCGCGCCCCGACACCCCCGCCGCCTCCATCGCCTCGCGAAAACGGTCCGGGAGCCGGACCCATCCACTCGGGGGCTCCTGGAGCCCTGAGAGAACAGGCTGAAGCTCGTTCAGGCGCTGCTCCGCGCTCGGATGGGTCCGAAAGAGGGACCGCTCCTCATCCGGGCCCCGGTCCGCCCGGAGTGTCTCCAGGACAGAGACAATCCCTTCCGGGTCATAACCCACATGAGCGGCGAGCGCCATCCCCTTTCGGTCAGCGTCAAATTCCTTCTGCCTGTCGAGGCCCTCGTCGAAGAGCTTCTTCATGGCGGTGCCAATAATCGCGTCAAAGCGGTCCGGGTCCCCGCCGAGGGTGGCTAGAGTCACCTTGGAGAGGCCCGAGAGGGCCTTGCTCCTCTGGATCACCTGAAGGATGTGCTTCTCTGTGATGTGTGAGATCTCGTGGGCCAGAACCCCGGCTAGCTCCGCTTCGCTCGTGACCTTTCGAAGGAGCCCACGCGTCACGAAGACATAGCCCCCCGGAGCGGCGAAGGCGTTCACCGCCTCGCTCTTCAGGACCGCGAAGTTATACTCCAACTCGGGGCGTTCCGAGCGGTTCGAAAGGGCTCTCCCGAGAAGTCCGAGATAGCGCATGAGCACGGGGTCTTCGTCTATCCCCCCAAATTGAACCACCACCTGCGTGGCGATGGCTCCCCCGATGGCCCGTTCCTCCTCGATCCCAATCGGAAGAAGCCCCCCCACCACGGACCCCGCCCCCCGCACAACCGCCTCTCTTCGCTCCGGGTCCCCCAGGGTCTCCCGGGCCACCTCCTCCAGCTCAGCGCAGCCGGCGAGGAAAAGGACAAGGAGCCCAACAGTGCGAAGGACAACCCTTTTTCTCCTCATCATGTCCTCTCCTGAATTTCTGGCCCATCCGTTCTCAAAGGCAGGCCAGCTGGGGGTTGCTCACCGATTGAACTCCCCCACACCTCCCTCAAGGAGGAATCGGTCTACTTCCTCATCGCTCAGCAGGAACTTCTCCACCCGGTTGATGGCGGCCACATGTTCTAAGCTGACACCGGTTCGGTCGGCGTAAGCCTCGGCCGTTTTGTCGAGGCCTCTCGCCCCGGCCGACGCTGCCACCTCAGCCGCCTCTCCCCGGAATCCCCGCCCTAGACGGGACAGCAGGGAATTTCCCCCGCTGGGTCTTTCATCGGAGACGTTCCTGCCGAAAATCCAGCCTTCTTCGCCCTCCTCTGTCTTAACGAGGAGCCACCCCTCTTCACGGTCTAGGATTTCGAGTGCCTCCCCGAGGCCCACCCGCGTCACAACCCGATCAAGAGAGCTCCTGCCCTCTCTTAAGCTCGCAGAACGGGCGCGGACGTAGACCGTCTCGGCGTAGGCGATTGCGCCCAGCAAAAGGACCAGAAGCCCTCCCAGGACCAGCCCTTTTTTCATCGGCTTCTCCTCATGGAATCACTTTGTCTTCAACTCAAAGACGCCATCCCAATCCTGGGGAGGCGGGTCCTCCAGAAAGTGCAAACAGCGGTCGAGGTAGACCCGTGAGGGCCTATCTTCGGGGTCAAGGGCCAGGGTCTGTTCGAAGGCGGCCCGGGCTCGGTGCCAATCGTGGTCCTGATAGGCCGAGAGCCCCTCCAGATAGGTCTCGACCACCTCCGCCTTTTTTGAGGGGAGCTCCCCCTTCCTGGCCAGGAGTTCATAGACCACGGCGGGTTCCCGTCTTCCCTTCACCCGTATTCGGTCAATCTCCCGCGCCTCGATGTCTTCCCGGGCGAGGCGATAGGTGTTTTCACCGATGAGGATATGACTGCCGTACTGCTTGTTGGCCCCTTCAAGGCGGGAGGCCAGATTCACATGGTCACCCATCACAGTGTAATCCATCCGGTTTTGTGAACCCATGTTTCCAACGATCATAGGGCCCGAGTTGACGCCGATCCGAACCCAGATCTCCGGGTAACCCTCGGCGCGGAATTCCTCTCGGAGCTTAGCCGCCTTCTCCTGATTTGCCAAGGCGGCCCGACAGGCGAGGGTGGCATGGCGGGGTTGGTCGAGGGGGGTCCCGAAGACAGCCATAATGGCGTCCCCCTCATACTTGTCGAGGAAACCCTCATGCTTAAGGATGATGTCCGTCATGGCGGTCAGGTAGCGATTCAACAGGGCAACCAGCTTTTCCGGTTCGAGGGACTCTGAGATGGTGGTGAAACCAGCCACGTCCGAGAAGAAAACGCTGAGCTCTTTCTTCTCCCCCCCCAGCTTGACGTCTTCCGGGTGTTCCAGGATCTTGTTGACCACCGAGGGAGTCATGTAGTGCCCGAAGATGTTTTTGACCTGACGCTTCCGCTTCCCCTCGGTGAAGTACTCCACCAAAGCGGAAGAGAGGAAGGTGACGAAGATCCCGGCCTCGGGGGTGACGATGTCCATCCAGAGGTTTCCCCTCTGAAAGATCAGGATGGCCAAGCCGTAGTAAGCGACAGCGTAAAGGAGGATGAGGGAGATCTTGGCCTTAAAAGAGCTGAAGGCGACTAGGGTGACGGCCGTCAGGAGGCAGAGGAGCAGGAGGCTGATCAGAAGGACCACCGCCGGTGCCTGGCGCAGGAAATCCCCCGCCAGGATGTTGTCCAAGGCGGTCGCGTGGATGAAGACCCCGGGTTCCGCGAAGGAAAAGGGGGTGACCCTCAGATCATAGGTCCCGGCCGCGGTTCCAGCGATAAAGACCACCTTGTCCCGAAAGACCTCGGGATCGATGAGGGGGAAGGCCCCCTCCCGCATCTGAAGGAACGATTCAAGGACCCCGGCGATAGGGTAGACGCGGTAGGTTTTTTGGGCGGGTCCATGCCACTTCAGGATCATCTCCCCCCGCTTGTTCAGCGGGATGGAGCGGCCGTCCAGTTGAAGGGTTCCGTCGGAGGTCAGCCGCATTTTATCTGCCCCCAAAACCCGCCGGGCAATGGAAAGAGGAAGAGAGGGATAATACTTCCCGTCGTGTCGGTAGATAGGCCGAAGTCTTCGACTCGGGCCGTCGGAGTCGGACTGGAGGTTGATATAGCCCAGGTCCCAGGCCCCCGTGATGAGCTCCAGGATGGGGAGGTTGGGATGGGCGAATTCCTCGATGGGGAGGTCGGAGACGTTCTCCAGAGAGAGGGAGCTCTTGGTCGACCACACGCGGACCTCCTGCTCCACATCGTCTGCTTCCCCCTCATCCCCCGGCGCTTTGAGGCGACCCGAGTCCCTTTTCTTTTTCTCAAAGAGCATGGCCAAAATGACATTCCCGGCCTCCTGGACAGAGCGCGCGAATTTATCGTCGAAGCCCTCCCCCCCCCTTATCCGGTTCAAAAAACTGGATATCGAAGGCGATGGCCTTGGCCCCCGCCGCCTTGAGGAAGTTCACGATGTAGCCATGGACATCCCGAGGCCAGGGCCAACGGCCAAGCTGCTCTTGATAGGCTTCCAGGCTCGCCTCATCGATCACCACAAAGACGATGTCCTGGCTCGCTTGAGAGGGATCGGCGTAGCGGGTGAACCGGTGGTCGAGGGATTTCAGTTCAGCCAGCTCAAAGAGGCTGAACTCGTGGAGGATAAAGAGGCTGACAAAGACAGTGAGGCCGACTATCATTCCAATGAAGAGGCGCTTTTTCTCCTTGCGCAGGTGCTCAAAGGCCGGTACCGATGGCGCCTCCCAAATCCATCAGGACAGATCTCCGGCAAAAATTTTCCGGCAAAAATTGCTCCGAGATCTTTCAACGCGAATAGTGCCCACCCCTTCACCTGCACTCGAAGGTAACACACCCTCAGGTGCCATGCAAGGGACTTGGGCCACAAGGAACTTCCGCCCCCGCAAGATTGTGAGAGGTCGATGATTCGCTTATAATTCATCTCTTGGGAGGCGTCGGGGTTTGGACAGTAAGCTTTTCGCAAAGCAGATTCTCGCGAAGACTGAAAAGGTTGCACGGGCCATCGGCCAAGAGCTGGGAGACCGGCCAGGGCTCGATCCCCCCACCCTCATCAAAACGCTGAAGGCCCACATGTGGCGGGAGTTCGCCCTGGGTGTCCTCCCCGCCTCGAAACAGATCACCCTCCTTCCGCCCGACGATCTAGAGATGAAGATTCGCCTGGCCCAACAATCCGCCGAGGAGCTCTTCCACTACCAGGTCGTCGCCGACTTGATCGCAGAGCTCGGAGGGGACCCCGACATCAACCACTACGAGCCGACCGAGGAGGACATCGCCCTTTTTAACCAGACCTATGGGCCAGACACCCTTCTCGGGATCACGGGGGCCTTTCAGGTCTCTGGAGAGGTCGTCCTCATCCAGGTGCTAAAGAGCCTGATTCGAGTTTTGGATAAAAGGATAGGGGGGGTGGTTCGGGATCAAGTGCTGGCCCATGAGGGGAGCCATGTCCGAAACGGGAGGCTCATCCTAGAGCGCTATGCCACGACCCCCGAGGCCCAGGCCGAAGTGCAGGCCTCCGTAGACGCGATGATCGAGCTTCGGAAAAAATCCCGCCGCGAAAAGGTCTCTTCCACTTCTCCTTCGCCGCAGTAGGAAGAGTCGCAAGCCCGAACCCGCCTTCAACGAAGGACGTCATCGAATCCCGAGAATCCAATCCACCGAGATGGAGCCAGGACCCATCACCAGCAGCGTCAAGGTGCCCGCCAAAAGGACAACGTCAAACTCGTAACCCGCCCCATCCGCCCAGGTGAACCCCTTCTTGTAGGTCAGCTTGAGGATGGCCACGACCATGCTGATGGTTAAAATGAGGGCGGTCCACCGAGTGGCGATCCCGATGAGAAGCGCGACACCCCCAAAGAACTCCTCCACTCCTATCAAGACGGCGAAGAGGAAGGGGAACGGGACGTTGTGGCCTCTGAGAACGTCCGAAAACCCCACGACACCAGGCTTGGCAGTGAAGAGCTTGCCGTAGCCGTGGACGATGAAGACCCAAGCAAGGGCCAGGCGGATGAAGAGCGGAGCCAGGACGGCAAACGGCCCAAAGACAATGTCGAGAAACATCGGGCGACCCCTTTTTTTCAGTCCCCCCAGAAACCCACTTTCAACCGGGCCTTCACTCTTTTTCTCGAAAGCGAATCTGCGGCCACCAGCTCCACCGCCCTTGCCGCAGGGCGGCCTCGCCCTCCCCCTGGAGCTTTTGAAGGACGGAGCGCACTTCTTCCACAAAAGCCCCGAGCTCGATGGGGGCCTCGCCTTCTTCCACCTCTTCCAGCTTGGTCAAGCCTTTCGTTAGATTGCTGACGGCAGGGGCGTGCCAGGCCTTCTGGACTTTGACGAAACCCGCCGCCACTTGGATGAGGCCCTGGTAGAAAAGCCGCTCGGTCTCGTTCCCCTCCCGCCAAACGTCCTCCCAGGCCTCATGGGATTCCCAGTACTCTCCGCCGTTGAAGAGCTCAACCCCTCGTCGGGCCCGCCGGTCAAAAGCGATGGGGAAAGACTTCGTCATGAAGTCCTCAGCCCACAATGTCTTCGCCACCGTCAACGCCGATGATGTTCCCCGTCACCCACGCAGTCTCTTCGCGGCAGAGGACGGCGATGACCTTGCCCACATCCTCTGGGGTGGTGAGGCGGCCTCCGGGGTTTCTCCCCTTAGCCGTCGCCGCTATCAGCTCGTAGCCTGGGATCTTCCGAAGGGCGGGAGTGTCGGTGACTCCGGCGCGGATGGCGTTCGCGGTGACCCCCCGGGAGGCGAGCTCCATGGCGAGTTGCCGAATATGGGACTCGAGAGCCGCCTTGGCCGCTGAGACAGCTCCGTAATGAGGAAGCACCCGACGGCCTCCCCCGCTCGTCATGGCAAAGATCCTCCCGCCCCGCCCCATGAGGCCCGAACACACGAGATCCTGGACCCAGTAGACAAGGCTGTGGGCCATGACGTCCAGTGTCATGGCCATCTGCCGTGGTGAGATGCCATCCTCTGGCTTCTCGCCGATGTAAGGCAGGAGGGTTCCGAAGGCGAGGGAGTGGAGGAGGACCCGAACGGTGCCCCGGCTGCGCTCCAGGGTCTCAGCCACCGTCTTCAATGTCTCGGCCCGCCGCTCGGCGTCAGCGGCGTTGATGTTGAAGAAAATGGCCTCCCGCCCCAGCTGGAGGATGTCCTCTTTCACCTTCTCAGCGCTGGGCAAGGTGGCTTTTCGATCGAGGTGAACCCCGAACACGTTCATCCCGTCCCGCGCGAGGGCGATGGCGGTGGCGGCCCCGAATCCGCTGGAGGCGCCCAGAACAAGCGCCCAGGGTTGAAGCTTGGGCGAATCAGCTGACGTCACGATCGGATTTCCTCTGCAAAGGAGAAGTGATGGCGGGATCCAGGGACAAAAGCCCAGGTGATTCTCCGCCAGAGACGTCAGACCTGTCAATCTTTAGCGTTCCCGGCGTTGCCTAATCAGAGAAGAGGGGATATTCTAAGAAGAAGCTCACATTGAGTCTTTTCTCGAGCAGAGGTTCCGCGGGATGGAACAGGAGAATATCTATGCGCTCAAGGAATGGGCCTCGGTCGTCCGGGCCCTGACCGATGCGCGTCAAATCTTGCTCCTGCGAAAAGGGGGAATTGTCGAGAAGCGGAATCGCTTTGAGGTGGAACACCGGGAATTTTTTCTCTACCCCACGTACGAACATCAGCGCTCAGAGCTCATCCGGCCCGATTTCCAGGAATATTTCAGGGCAGCGTGCGACGAGCAGCCCCCTGAGACAGAGGCCCGGTTGGGCGCCTACGCCGTCGTCGAGGAGGTGGTTGAGACCCAGGACCTCGAAAGGCTTCAGTCGCTTTCCAGCGAGCACATCTGGACGACGGAGTCGGTAGTCCAAAGGATGACGGCTTTTAAGCCGGAGGTCCCGATGAGTGTCCTCCTGATTCGGGTCCACACCCTTCCTGCGCCCCACCCCCTAAAGGTCTCGAGGGCGTACCGCGGTTGCAAGTCCTGGGTCAGCCTCGAACACCCTCTGTCCACCATGGGGGCCTCTGCGGTGCTCCCCGAAGCGGAATTTCGAGCGAGGGCGCAGCGGGTGAAAGATTTTCTTAAAGCGCGGACCGCTTGACGGCAAGCTTTTTAGAGAGTCAGCCGAGTGAGCGCGCCTCCCGCCTCGAAAAAAGAGTGAAGGAAGAACCGGTGTCAGACAGGGGTTATGCAAATCCCCATCTCCTCTGGTCTCCAGAAGAGCTCAACGCCCGTCTCGGGGACCCGAAGCTTTCTGTTCTTGACGTCCGCCTAACAGCCGACTACGTCCGAGGCCATGTGCCAGGCGCGGGACATCTGGACCTGTACGGGATTAGCCTCTGTGACACCCGCCCGGAGCCCCTGCAGGCTTTCTGCTGGATGGTGGCCTACATGATGGGAAACCGCGGGGTGGACTCTGAAAAGGCAGTGGTCTTCTACCAGGAGAACTCGGGCTGGCGAGCGGCGCGGGGCTTCTGGTTCCTGGAATATTTTGGGCACGAAGACGTGCACATCCTGGACGGGGGCTTTGACGCGTGGCGCGGTGCAGGATTTCCGGTCAGCCAGGAGCCCGTCGATGTGTCCCGGACGAGCTTTGAGACGAGAACGATTCCATCCAAGGTTGCCACGGCAAAAGACATCCTCGACCGTCTGGACAACGAGAACGTGAAGATCCTGGACACCCGAAGCGACGACGAGTACACGGGAAAACTCGTTCGCGCGGCCCGAGGAGGGGCCATCCCCCACGCCGTTCACCTCGAGTGGACGAACAATCTCGATTCCAGCGGCCGCTATAAGCCCGCATCCGAACTAAGGGCCATGTATGAGGAACAGGGCATCACCCCCGACAAGGAAATCATCCCTTACTGTCAGGGGGGATACCGATCCGCACACACCTATCTCGCCTTGAGACTTCTTGGCTACCCCCGCCTGCGAAACTATGTAGGGTCCTGGAAAGAATGGGGGGACAGGGTGGACTTGCCTATTGAAAAACATACAAGCCATATATAAACAATAAAATGTGTATTCATATTGAATGTAACACATGATGTATTATTTTACGCTTGATTACGGTGGTGTGGGAGTCCTGAGGCTCTAGTTCGCACAAAAATTGGTCTGTTTTGACGGGACCAAGAGCCCATTAATTCGACATGGCCCTGAGCTTGGCGATCTGAATGAGGGCAGGTTTGTAGTTGGGTTCAATCTCGATGGCCTTCTCGAATTCCTTCATGGCCTCGGTGTATTTCTTTTGGCGAAGATGGAGCCGGCCCAGGTTTAAATGGGGATAGTGATAGCACTCGTAACGCCTGGCCTTCATGGCCTTCTGAAGCCAGGGGATGGCCTCCTCATACATCTCCTTCTCGATATAGTAGGCCCCGATGTCATTGTAGGGGTTCCCGAAATCGGGATCCATCTCGATGGCCTTGAGACACTCCTCGATGGCCTGGTCTAAATCCCCCTCGTGGCTGTAGGCCCAACCTAAGAAGGTGTGGGCCTCGGCGGTGGGCTGGACCTCGATAGACCGTTTGTATATCTCGATGGCCTTCTCGAGGTCCCCTTTGCGGTGAAACTCCCAAGCCCGCTGAAAGAGTTCCTCAGCACCCTCTCCCATGACCGATTCAGCCTCCTGTCTCCCCTACCCTGCCGAAACCCCGAGCACCAACCTTAAATTCATTATGCCTCAGATCCGCCACGAGACAACCCCCATCAAATGAGGAAACCCATTTCTAGTCGTGGTAGGGAATGGGGGTTAGCAGGTCCTCGTTGTGGCGCATGTCCTCTTCAAGGCGCTTTCCCAGGGCCCGGGTCACGGGGCCCGGGCGCCCCTCCCCAATGGGCTGGCCATCGTACATGACGATGGGAACCACCTTGAGGCTCGTGCCGAGGAACATCATCTCAGCCGCCCGATAGGCCTCCTCCCGCAACACCTCCGACTGCTCCACCCCCGTCAGAACACCCTCCCGTTGGAGCCTCCGGGCAAGGTCCAGGACTCGAAGGAGCGTTGTCCCCCTGAGGGCTCGCCGAAAAGGAGGTGCCCTGAACACTTGGTCCCGGGTCACAATGGCTACGTTCTTGTTTGAGCCTTCAGCCAGGTATCCCTCTTCGTCCACCCAGAGGGCGCTGTCAGCCTCGGCCTGAATTGCTTCAAGTTCAAGCAGGGCGTTGGGCTGATAGTTGCACCCCTTCATCTCGGCGAAAGCCGGATCCCGCAGGGGGACACGGCTTGTGATGACCTTCATCCCGTGGAGATAGAAGGAGGCGGGGACGGGCTCGGGCGCGGTGACGATAATGTAGATGTGGCGCTGGGAGCATTCTCCCGGACTGACTGAGAATCCTCCGGTGCCCCGAGAGAGAAAGATGCGAAGCACCGCCTCCCGGGCCCGGGCCACCGCCGACGTCTCCAGGAGGAGAAAACGGACCTCGGCATCCGTCACCGGGAATGGGAGCCCCGCCAATTCCGCCGATCGTTTCAGGCGGGCCAGATGGGCGTCGAGCTGATACACCTTCCCCCCCACGATGGCGAGGGCCTCAAACACCCCATCCCCTCGATGCACCAGGTGGTCGTCCAGGGGGATAGTCATCAGGCGGGGGTCAGTCACCACCCCCCCCAAGACGCTCGAATACATGGCGAAATATCGGTCCCGGCGGGGGTCCTCCGGGGGAAGGGTCCCGCCAAGAAGGTCACTCGCCTTGAGATGGGGGATCTTTGGGGGTGGGGGCACGTTAGGTTCAGTCTCCAAGAGAGGGTTCCACGCGCTCTTTCTGGCCAGGGGAAAGTCCGGCGGGGTTTTCTCTCAAGCGCGCCAGAGGAAGAAGATGACGGCGGCGAAGACGAGACTAAAAAGGGCCAGCTCGAATCTCCTCTCGCTGAAGGCGGACGAGAACTTTGCCTGAAAATAAGCCAGCGTCCCGGTGTGGGCCCGCTCCAGGCTGGCCCGTTCGCGCTCTGCCCTTTGGGTGTACAGCCTCACCTGGGCAGGGTCCAGGTTGGGAGGATTTTCTTCGAAGAGCTCGATGGCCAATCCGTAATGGCGCACACCCTCCTGCCAGGCCCCTTCCAGAGTGCGATAGACATTCGCCAGCTCGTAATGAATGAGGGGGTCTTCCGGAGTCCAATGGATGGCCCTGAGGTACGCCTCCGCCCCCTCCTGGGATCGTCCCTCCTGGATGGCCCGCTCGGCGGCGCTCACCTGCCTCACGGCCTCCCGCCTTCGGTAGGCAGGATGTTTAGCGTCCACCTGGACGAAGCCCGCTTCAACGGCCTCAGCCCACTCTCTCCTCTGTGCGATCGAACCCTCCGATGTGCGGGCGGCCAGCAACTCACTCGCTCGCTGGTAAGCCTGCAGGGCCTGGGACTCTCGCCCTCTCATCCTCTCGTAAGTCTTTCCGACCCGGATATGCAGGGAGACGTTCTCGGGCAACCACCGCAGGGCCGTCAGGTATCCCTCTAAAGCCACATTGTATTTCTCGCCCCCAAAATTGAAATCCGCGCCGTCCTGATAGAGGTTGGCCAGGGCCCGTCTCGGTCCTTCGAAGTCGGGGTCCAGGGAGACGGCGCGCCGCCAGGACTCCTCAGCCTCTTGATTTTTTTCCTCGCTGAGGAGACGGCGACCACGGTGGAGCAGATAGGTGGCCCACTTCCGACGGGCCTCCGGATCTTCGGGAGAACGCTCCAGGACTCGCCGCGCCTCCCTCCCCTCAAAAAAGGCCTGAAGGGAGTCTCCCTCCCCCCCTGCCCGGGAGAAGGTGAAGGGTCGAAACGCAGCCCAGGCCTCCAGAATCTCCATCGCGCGAGGTTCCTCCGGGTCGAACTCCAGGACAGCCTGGTAGAGCCGAATCGCTCGCTGATAATCCCCCTCGGCGATAGCCACATCGGTAAATGCCAGGAGGACAACGGGGAGCTCAGGGGAGCGGCTGATGAGACTTTCCAGGACATATCGCGCCTCAGAAAATCTCTTCGCCTCGAGAAGGGCGAGGGCCAACTGTCGGCCGATCTCGGTCTCTTCGGGGCAAAGAGAAAACGCCCTCTCCAAGAGGGACGTCCTCAAGGAGGCCTCTGTCGCATTCTCTGCCTGCGTGAGATGGTCCGCCGCAGTCTCACAATCCGTCCCGCTGGCCACTGACGAAAGCAAAAGGGTGAGCAGGAAAGGAATGAGCGTGGCGGACATCCAGCGGGAGGGCTTCATCTCAGTCGTAAAGGCGACGCAAAATGTTGAATCGGACCTTCAAGAGACCCAGGAAAGAGCGCAGGGCATCTCGAAGGAGGTGAACCCGGCTTCCCCCGGCGTTGGACCATTGTACTGGGACCTCTTTGACCTTGATGCCTCGCCGGCTGGCGATGCAGAGAATCTCGGCGTCGAAACTCCAATCGTCGAGGGTCTGGCGAGAGAAGATCTCCCTGGCCGCCTCTCGACTAAACGTCTTGAACCCGCACGTGAAATCGCTCACAGAGGTCCCGGTGAAACCCCGGGAGAGAGAGGTGAACACCCGGCCCATCCACTCGCGCAGGAAGGGCTGATGTCGTTCGATCCGGGCGCCCGCTGTACGGCGAGTCCCTATGACTACCGAAAAACCTTTCTCGAACCACTCCCTCATCTGATCCCACTCCTCAACGGGAGTCGAGAGGTCTGCGTCCATAAAGAGGACAATATCTCCCCGAGCGGCCAGCACCCCCTGCTTGACCACATAACCCTTTCCCCGGTTGTAACCGTTGGACAGGAGTTGCAGGTCCCTTCGGTCTCCCATACAGCCTCGGACAAGCTCCGCAGTTCCATCCGTGCTCCCGTCATTCACGACGAGGATCTCGTATTTCAGTCCTCTGGCGGAGGCAAAGCCCCTCACCCGGGTCAGACACCGGGCAAGCGATCTTTCTTCATTGTAGGCGGGGATCACAATGGAAAGATCCATCTTTCTCCTCTTCTAGGCCAACAGAAAACACCTGTGGAGAATTTTCCACATCATGAAGGGGAAATTCAACTATCTCCATCATCCAGGGCATTGGCGGCAATCGAGGATGAAGTGCCCTTCAGGTCCCCCTGAAAACGTTCTTGATACCACCCCACCTGACGGAAAAGCCCCCGAAGGACCCGAACGTCGCGGGAATTCAAATTCGCTCGGCCCAGAAGCCGCCTGAGGTAATTCATCATCCGCGCTGGGTTTCTAGGGTCTAGGAACCCAATTTCAAGGAGCACGCTCTGGATGTGGCCGTAGAGCCCCTCCAGCTCCTGGGCACTGGCCAAAGGGGGTGGGGAGGGAAGCGGCTGGGCTTGGAGGGCCTGAAAAACCTCGTAGCAGAGGATGAGGACTGCCATGGCCAGGTTGAGGGAGGGGAAGGCCGAGTGAGCGGGGATGAGGACCAGCTCGTGGCAGGACTGAAGATGTTCATTGGAAAGCCCTACGTTCTCGGACCCAAAGACCAGGGCCACGGGGTAGCGCTGGGCCACCTCCAGGATGCGGGGAGCCGCGTCGCGGGGCGTGAAGGTCGGCTGGCGCATCTTCCCCCTTCGCCGGGTCGCCCCCATGACAAGGGCACAGTCCGCGACCGCTTCAGGGAGGCTGTCATGCCGCCGAGCCTCGTAGAGGACGTCCTTGGCATACATGGCCATCTTTCTGGCATCAGCATTAAGGGAGTCCGCCCCAAGGACGAGACGAAGGTCTTCGAGACCCATGTTCTTCATCGCCCGGGCCGATGCCCCGATGTTGCCGGAGATCTGGGGCTTCACGAGGACGACTCGGACCTGGCGGAGGATCTCGGCGCTAGACACCTTGGGAAGTCTCTCGTTGTCTTCAGGGCGGTTTTCCATCTCTCCCGAACTCTCCTCTTTCGGCACATTATAGGAACCCTTGAGGCCCCTCACAAGAAAGCCAGGGGCGTGGTGTAGAATGGGCCCTCGGGAGGAGAGTCCAGATGCCCCTATCCAGACGGGTTCAGGGTTTCACCGAGTCTGTCATCCGCGGTATAACGCGGGAGTGCATGAAATATGGGGGAATCAACCTTGCCCAGGGCTACCCCGACTTTGACGCCCCTGAAGAGATAAAGGGGGCCGCTCTTCGGGCCATCCAAGAGGGTCATAACCAATACGCCATCACCTGGGGAACCCCCTCCATTCGAAAGGCCATTAGCCACAAGGTCAAAGTCTACCAGGGATTGGAGATAGACCCCGAGGAGGAGGTCACGGTCGTCTGCGGGGCAACGGAGGGGATGATGGCCACCCTGATGGCCCTCTTGAACCCCGGTGAGGAGGTAATCATCTTCGAGCCCTTCTATGAAAACTATGGCCCCGACTGCATCCTCTCGGGCTCGGTCCCACGCTATGTCCCCCTGAGGCCCCCCGCTTTCACCTTTGCCCCCGAGGAACTTCGAGCAGCGTTTACGCCAAAGACCCGGGCCATCATCGTCAATACCCCCCACAACCCCACCGGCCATGTCTTCGACCAGAAAGAAATGGAGACCATCGCAAGCCTCTGCTTGGAGTTTGACGTGACGGCCGTGACGGACGAGGTCTATGAACACATCCTCTTCGACGGCCACCGCCACCTAAGTCTCTCCACGCTCCCTGGGATGCGGGAGCGGACGGTCACCATCACAAGCCTCTCGAAGACTTACAGCGTGACAGGCTGGCGGGTAGGCTACGTCCTGGCGCCCCCTGCCATCACCTCAGGGATCCGCAAAACTCACGACTTCCTCACTGTGGGAGCCCCCGCTCCCCTTCAGGAGGCCGCCGCAGCCGCCCTCGCCTTCCCTGACACCTACTACCAAAAGCTTCGGACAATGTATGAACACAAAAGAGGTCTTCTCGCGGGCTATCTAGAGGAGGCAGAGATCCACTTTTACATGCCCCAGGGGGCTTACTACATCCTGGCCGACATCTCAGGCTTTGGTTTCCCCGACGACACGGCCTTCGCGATGCATCTTGTCCGGGAACACGGTGTCGCCACGGTCCCGGGGAGCAGTTTCTACCACGCCGCCCCGCTCGGTCGGGAGTTTGTCCGCTTCACCTTTTCCAAGAAGGACGAGACTTTAGCAGCGGCGGGCAAGAATCTTAAAAACCTGAAAGCTGCGACCTGAGGCCTTTCTTAAATTCCATACCTAAAAAGATACAAAACAATTTTGATGTACTCGTTCACCACGAAGACGAGCTCTCGTTCTCGCGTCCACCAGCGGTCCAGGAGATAACCCTCCTCCTCCAGGGGCACAGAGGCAATGGAGATCTGGACGGGGGAACCTCGAAACACCCGCTTAAAGGTAAAAGCCGCGCGGCGGGAGTGGAAGGCGCTGGTCAGGATGACGGCAGAACGAAAATCGTGTCTCTCGAGCACCTCCCGAGAGACCAAGGCATCCTCTTGGGTGCTGGTCACTCCATCCTGAAGGATGAGGTCCTCAGGGCGAATGCCGAGAGAGACCGCGTTCGCCTTTACCGCCTCCGGAATGCTCATGCCCAGGAAATCCAGTCGATCCTGTAGATCAAAGGGCAAAAAAAGCTTTTTCGCCCTGCCCTCCCGATAGAGCTCAATGCCGCGCCCCACCCGAAGACTCCCGCCGCTTAAAGCGACCACCACGTCGGCCCGGCCGATGGGCTCGTCAACGATGAGGAATTTCGCCGCCGCCCGTAGCCACAAGGGGTGGGTCAGGATCAGGACTAGGAGAAAACCAAGGATGGAAAAAACCCACCACCGACCCCGTCTCGAAGAACCCCTTTTGGTCCCGACTCCCGAAGGGGTGCTCTTTTCCACGATCTCGGGACCTCCAAAAGATTCAACACAGCCGGGTCTAGGCGTCACGCCTCCCCTGCGCGCGGGCGGCCGAAGCCCCCCCACCTAATAAAACGCATGAATATTATGCCGCAACCAGTTGAATTCGCTTATATAGTTATGAAACATTTTCAGATCTATCGGCCCCTTTATCCTGGCTCAACCTATGAGGTTTCCCCCTTCGGCCGGGCCATCGGGAGGTTGTCGAGGAACTCCTGTAGGCCTGGAGGGGAAGAGGCCTCAAAGGGGATGAGGAGGCGTTCGACCACCTCTCCCCCCACAATGTGGCGCTCCACAATCTCCTTTACATCTTGCGGGCTTCCCACCCAATACCACACGGCATCGGGATAGACCACCACGGTGGGGCCATATTCGCAGGCGTCAAGACACCCTGCGCGGTTTGCCCGGACCTCTCCGACAAGACCATGGCGCTTGATCTCGGCCTTAAAGAGCTCCCGCAAGGGGCCGGCCCCGCGCTCCATACAGCAACCCTTGGGATTCCCCGGCTCCCTCTCGTTTTCACAGATAAAGATGTGGCGTTTGAATGGAGGCAAAGCCCCTCCCCTCATGTCCCAACCGGGTACACCCCGGTTGGGACCGGAAACGCATAAATTATAGCATAGGGGGTAACGACCAGACGGTCTAAAGGTAATTGATCTGTAGAGGTTTAATCAGAAAACCAGCTCTTCTCTCAAGGGCCCGGCGGTTGGCAAAAACCCTCGGGGCTCCTCCTCATTACTCCTCGACAAGAGGCTCAAAATCTTCTTTACTGGCCCCGCACACAGGGCAGTTCCAGTCGTCCGGGATATCCTCAAAGGACGTCCCTGGGGCGATACCGCTGTCCGTATCCCCCTCCTCAGGATTATAGGTGAAGCCGCACACACTGCACTGCCATTTCCCCATCCCGCTCTCCTTTCAGATCCAGTGAACTCGCCCAGATGGGCTTGCCGCTTTCCGGGCAGCGAGTTTCTAACACCACTTTCCGGCCTTGTCAATCCCTGCGGCGGCCTTTCGGGGGGGCCGGAACCTAGAGGAGGCCCGTTGGGGAAAGTGGTCGACGAAGGCCCGAAGGACATCGGTCTCCGTGATGAGTCCCGCCAACTCCCCGTCCTTCTTCACCACGGGCAAACACCCAATCTTCTTCCTCAGCATCATCCGGGCCGCCGCTTGCACGGAGGTCTTCAGAGTTGCTGTCTGAATCTTTTTGGTCATGACCTCGGAGATATGGACAGATTCGAGGAAAAGGTTTTGGTCGGCCGCCGAGTGTTTCAGCAAAGTAGTGAGAGAAGCCCGAAGGAGATCCCGCTGGCTCACCACGCCCACAAGTTTGCCCCCCCCTCACCACGGGGAGGTGGCGGATATTGCCAAACCCCATGATGTCCTGGGCGAGCTTCAAGGTCTCGTCGAGGCTGATGGAGACAACCCGCTTCGTCATGTAGTCCCCGACCAAAATTTATGCCGTCGCTTTTCGTACCCCCATCAGCCTGTCTCCGTCGTCTCGAAGACCTCGTGGATCTCAAGGACATTCGGTCCCGCGAACATCTCGGCTGGAGGGGGATCGGCATGGGCCTTATGGAAGGACTCGCTCTTCGTCCACGCCTCGAAGGACTGAAGGTCTTTCCAATAGGTCTTAACGATGTAGGGCTGACCCCGGATGGGGCGAAGAACCTCGTTTCGGATGAAGCCCGGGCTTTGGTCAACAAGTCCCGCCCGAATCCGGAAGCGCTCCTCAAAGGACGCTTCATGACCTTTGGCGATTGAGATACGGTTGGCAACTACGATCATCTCATCCCCCTCCGGACCCCCCTATCGATCGTCACAGGAAAGAGTCCTCCGTTCACCGCTTAACTCGAATCGCGAGATTCTCTCGAATAAGCACCTCTTTATCCCTCTATTTGAACCAGAGATGTCAGGGGAATGCCTTCCGAAGACGAGATTCGGACTTGGAGACAAAGCGGCTTTCGGGATAATCGGCCAAGAGCTGCTGGTAGGCCTCGACGGCTTTCGCGTAGCTCTCTTCCTTGCGGTAGGCTTCCGCCAAAAGAAAGAGGGCCGCGTCCGAGACGGAGGTCTCCGGAAATTCCTCCAAAAGCCCTTCCAACCGGGGGATGGCGGAATGGTAGAGCTTCCTCCCGTAATAGAACTCGCTGATGTAGTACTGGTTCTGGGCAATATTCTCCTCGCAAACATGGATCTTCGGAAGGGCCTCCTGGATCTGAGGCGCCCCTGGAAACTGAGCCTCCAACTTGCGGAAGTTCGTCAGGGCCTCCCGTGCCAGCGTCTGATCCCGGTCGATGGTGTTGAGGCGTTCAAAATCACTCATCGCGAGAAAGTAGTAGGCTCGGGCTGTCTGAGGGTTCACCGGGTAGAGCTGCACAAATTTCTCGTATTGGAACTTGGCTTCCTGATACTGCTTGCTGTTATAGAAAGAGTCTGCAAGGCTCATGAGGGCCTCGCTTCGAAGGTTGCTCTCGGGAAACTCCTGAAGGATTCTGTTGAAGGCCTCCCGGGCTCGCTCAAACTTACGAGCCTTCAGATCGTCCTGCCCAAGGACGAAGAGCTCGCCCGCCGAGCGCTCCTTCTCTGTCGGCTTGCGGCCAGCACACCCCTCAATCACCACCCCAGTCAAAAGGAGGGTAATCAAGAGGAAACCGACTTCCTTGCAGATGGTGCCCCAACGTCTCCCAGACATTCTTCCCTTTCCCCCTGCTTCCCATGTTAATGCCCCTTCGCACCCCCGTCAACGCCAAACGCCCGGCCCACCCTTGACCCCTCCAGGGGGATTATGCAAACGTGGTGGGGTTTATCTTCGGAGGTTTTCATGGACCTTGAGAAGCTGAGGCAAGAGATCGACGCCATCGACCAGGAGATCCTCGAGCTCCTGAATCGACGGGCTTCCTTGGCACTTTCCATCGGCGCCATCAAGCGCGATCGGGGGGAGCCGGTCCGGTCCCCCGATCGCGAGCGGGCCATCCTGGACCGCCTTCGCCAGCGATCCAAAGGCCCTTTGTCCGAGCGGGTGGTGGTGGACCTCTTCTCTCACATTATCGCTGAGACCCGATCCCTAGAGGGGGCGATGGGAGAGGCGGCCCCCAAAGAAAAAGGCCCTTGACAAGCCAAGGCAACCCACGCCAAATTGTCTCTTTGTGAAAAGTTGAACAGCCTCTCCGGCTTTTAGAGGCCTCCTTGAGCACAGATCCCCAGGACGAGCGGAGACGGACATACCGTGAATTGGGCCGGCTCATCTCCCTGGGTTGGGAGTTTGCCCTGGCCATCCTGGTGGGGCTGGGTCTCGGGCTTCTCACAGACCGCTGGCTGCCCACCCGTCCCTGGGGAACGTTGATCTTTCTCCTCTTTGGGATTGCGGCGGGTTTCGTCAACTTCTTTCGGGTAACGCTTGGAGATGGTCGCAAGGGAAAAGGGGGTGTTTCAGGCGATTGAGCGCCGGGGCTGGGGATTGGTCCTGGGGTGTACCGTCTTGAGTGTCTTCCTCTTTCCCTCCCGGGTCACCTTAGGGCTCCTTTTTGGAGGGTCCCTTGGCCTGGTCAACTTCCACCTCCTAAAAGTCTACTTCACCCGGGTTCTGAAGGGGGGCCGCCCCCGCACCTGGCTTCTTCACGTGGCCTACGCGGGAAAGTTCGTGGCCATCGCGGGGCTCCTCATCCTGGCCTTGGCTCAGGGGGGGCTTCATCCATTGGGGATCTCGGCCGGTATCTTCCTCACCATCGTCGCGATTGTGTGGGGGGCGTTGATGCCGGCGAAAGGGCGCTTGGGAGTCGGGCAGACTTAGCCAAGTAGCACGCAGAGAAATGCAGGAATCATATCTCTATTTTTCTATCCCAGGATGGGGCAGCTATCCCCACGTTTCCTATACCTGGCTTCTCATGGCCGGCCTTCTGGTGATCTCCCTTGTCGTCACCCGAGGACTTCAGCTTGTCCCCTACCGGGGGCAGAACCTCTTTGAAACGGTCTTCGATGGGGTGTTGGGGTTGATAGAAGACATCATGGGCCCTCAGGGCCGGCGCTACTTTCCTCTCATCGCGACCCTTGGCCTTTTCATCCTTATCTCGAATCTGATGGGGCTGATCCCGGGTGCGATATCGCCCACGGCCAATCCCAACACCACGGCGGGGTGCGCCATCACCGTCTTTTTCGCCACCCACTACGTGGGGCTCCGGACCCATGGTTGGAGGTATGTTCGCCAGTTCACGGGCCCCGTCTGGTGGCTTGCACCCATCATGTTCCCCATCGAGGTCATTTCCCACTTCACCCGCCCTCTTTCTCTTTCGGTCCGCCTTTTCGTCAATATCTTCGCAGACGAAACGGTCCTGCTGATCCTGTTCTTCCTTGGGGTGCTCTTCAAGGGGTTCTACGTCCCCATGGTGATCCCCTCCCTGATGATCCTCTTCGCCATATTTGTCGCCATGGTCCAGACCTTTGTCTTCATCTTGCTCTCCATGATCTATCTTTCTGGTGCCCTTGAGGAAGAACATTGAGCCATCGAGGAAAGGAGCGGTTCATGCATCGAAAAGCCTGGCAGGTGGGACTCCTTACAGTGTGGATCCTGTTGGCGGGGACGTCCGTCGCCTTGGCCCAGGAGGATGGGGCGGCAGGGCAACAGACGACCTATTTCATGGTGGCGGCCTTCAGCGCCATCTTCGGGTTGGCCATTGCCGCCATCGGGGGGGCCACGGCCCAGGGGAAGAGCATTGTGAAAGCCGTTGAGGGCATCGCTCGAAACCCTGGAGCCGCCGCAGATATCCGGACCTCTCTGATTATCGGCCTGGCCCTCATCGAATCTCTGGTTATCTACACCCTTCTGGTAAGCCTGGTTCTTCTCTTCGTGGACCCCTTCGGCCTCGTGGGAGGCTGAGGGAGAGGGACATCCGGGCAGGTGGTGGTGGCAGACCCGGGCATCCCCGGGATGTGAACCAGGAAAGGATGAGCTCGCCTCATCCTCCTCTTGCTTTTGGCCGGGGGGCACATGCCCGCTCGAAGGCGTTCCACCTCTCTCAGGGCTGACATTGCGCGCCAGCGGATCCCAAAGGCCGCTGTTTACCGCCTTTCGGTCTACGGCCGGATCCTTCAGGAGCTAGATGAGGAGGGGGTCCGAGTGGCCTCCTCGGCGGGTCTGGCGGATCGGAGCGGGTTTAACCCGGCCCAGATCCGCAAAGATCTTGCCTACTTTGGGGAGTTCGGGATCCGCGGCGTCGGCTACATGGTCCGAGAGCTCCGCCAGGTTCTTCGAGACATCCTCGGGGTCACGCAAAAATGGAAGGTGGCCCTGGTGGGCGCGGGAAACCTCGGCTCAGCCCTTATGGCCTACCAGGGATTCCAGGCTCATGGGTTCTGTTTCGAGGCGGTCTTCGATAAATACCCCAGGGACCGGGCAAAACGCACTCAGAATCTGAAGGTCTACGGAATGGGCGCGCTTCGGCGCATCATCCGCTCTCGAGGAATCCGGATGGCCGTTGTGGCCGTGCCCGCCAAGGGGGCCCAGGTGGTGGTGGATCAGCTGGCAGAAGCGGGGGTGACCGCCATCTTGAACTTCGCCCCCACCCCTCTCTCGGTCCCCCCCCACGTGAAACTGCGAAACGTGGATTTAAGTCTGGAACTGGAGGGGCTTTCCTATTATCTCTCTTGGGAGAAAAGGCGTCGTGGCCAGAGAGGCCGTTGACGTGCTGAAGGGACCGGTCCTGGGCATAGACACGGCCACCTCTTCGGCCGGCGTGGCCCTCGTGAAGGGGGGCGAGGTTCGGGCCCAGTTCCTCCTCTCGTCTGGACGCACCCATGCCCACGCCCTGGCCTGGCTCATCAGAAGGGCCTTGGAGGCTCTGGGCATGAAAGCCCAGGACCTCGGCGGGGTGGCGGTTTCGGCCGGTCCGGGTTCCTTCACAGGCCTTCGGATCGGGATCGGGACAGCCCTGGGTCTCATCGCTGCCCTGCGCATCCCCTTGGTCGGGATAGAAACCCTGTGGGCCTATGCCCAAGGGGTGGGTCCTCACCCTCTCTGGCTTTGTCCAACCCTCGATGCGAGGAAGGGTGAGGTCTTCGCGGCCCTCTTCCGCTATGGAGAGGGAGGGCTCCAGCGCGAAGGCGAAGACTGGGTCCTCCCCCCGGAGGTTTTGTGCGGGCGAATCCAAGGGCCCACCCTCTTCTTCGGGGAAGGGTCGGAACGCTACCGGGATCTCCTCTCGGCCCGGGTGGGAGGATGGGCGCACTTCCTTCCGCCCTCCCAGTGGCCGCCGGGGGCGGCGCAGGTGGCCCTGGCGGGATGGACCCGAATCTCTCGTGGGGAGTCGGAATCCGCCGCTGGATTCCGGCCGAAGTATGTTCGGGATTCAGACGCGGAGTTGATGTGGCGCCGTCGGTATGGGGCAGAAAAGGGAACAACTATGGTATAATGCTCGATTTTCGGGGATCTTCCTCTTTACTCATCATGGAGGGACCATGGAGGATGCGACCCTGATTGAACGGCTTCGGCGGGAAAGTTCAGAATTTTCCCGTCTCTATGAGGACCATCAACACCTGGCCCACGAGGTCGATGAGCTTGAGCGGGCCCCTCATCTAACTGCTGAACAAGAACTTGAGCTAAAGCGCCTTAAAAAATTGAAACTCAAAGGAAAAGATACTATGACTAAGCTTGTGGAGCAGCAAAAAAACCGGCCCACTTCAGAGAGCTGAAAGGTTTAAAATGGAGAAGACCGGGTCCGAAATCATCATTGAGGAGCTGAAGCGCCAGGGGGTGGACCTCATCTTCGGCATGCCGGGGGGGGCCATCATGCCCCTCTACGACGCCCTCTACGAAAGCGGTATCCGACACATCCTCATCCGCCACGAACAGGCGGCAGCCATGGCCGCCGACGGATACGCCCGCTCCACGGGGCGGGTTGGGGTGTGTTTCACCACCTCAGGCCCCGGGGCCACGAACCTGGTGACGGGACTCGCCAACGCCCAGATGGACTCGGTCCCTCTGGTGGTCGTCACGGGACAAGTGGCCACCTACATGATTGGGAGCGATGCCTTTCAGGAAGCCGACATGTACGGAATTAGCCTCCCCTGTACGAAATACAACTATCTGGTGAAGGACGTGCAACGCCTTCCCCAGATCGTCCGGGAGGCTTTTCACATCGCTCGTACAGGCCGTCCCGGACCGGTCCTCATTGACCTGCCCAAGGACATCCAGATCGCCACGATGGACTACGACCCTGGGATGGAGGTCGACCTCACCGTGGTCACCCGCGAGCCATCGCCCGAGGTGGACCAGGAAGTCATCGCCCGCATGGCGGACGCCATTCACAGGGCGAGGCGGCCCATCATCTACGCGGGAGGGGGGGTCGTCCACTCGGGCTGCTACGATCTCCTCAAGCAGTTCGTGGAACTCACCCAAATCCCCATCACGACGACCGTCATGGCCCTCGGCATCTTCCCGATGCGCCATCCCCTCTGCCTTGGGATGCCCGGCATGCACGGGAGCCACGCCGTGAACTATGCCATCTCGGAGAGCGATTGCTTGATCTCCCTGGGAGTCCGCTTCGATGACCGGGTGACGGGGGATCTCAACAAGTTTGCGCCCAAGGCCACGATCCTCCATGTGGACATCGATGCGGCGGAGATCGGAAAGCGGGTCCGCCCCCACCTCTCCCTCCACGCCAACGTGGCTGACGCCCTGAAGGAGCTGGTGAAGGTGGTCGAGCCCGGGGACTGTGCCGCTTGGCGTGAGGAGATCGCTGCGAGCAACCGGAAGTTTCCCATGGGCTACCATTCGGACGGCAGCCTCAAACCCCAATACCTTCTCGAGCAGCTCTCGGAGGTGATCGGGGGGAACGCCATCATGACCACAGGGGTCGGCCAGCACCAGATGTGGGCGGCCCAGTTCTGCTCCTTTGACAAGCCCCGTCATTGGCTCACCTCCGGGGGGCTTGGCGCAATGGGCTATGGCCTTCCGGCCGCCATCGGGGCCCAGCTCGCCCACCCCGACAAGCTGGTCATCAACCTGGACGGAGACGGGAGCTTTCAGGTTAACCTCCAAGAACTGGCCACCATCGACCAATACGGGATCCCCGTCAAGACCATCATCCTCAACAACCAGTACCTGGGAATGGTCCGCCAGTGGCAGGAGTACTTCTTCCGGCGCCGCTACTCGGAAACCCATTACACCCGAAACCCCGACTTTGCGAAGGTGGCCGAGGGGTTCGGGGTGAGAGGAATGCAGCTGAAGAAGGTGGAGGAGGTCCGCCCGGTTCTAGAAGAGGCGCTGTCTTATGATGGCCCTGTGGTGCTTGACGTTTTCATTGCCCAGGAGGAGAACGTCCTCCCCTTAGTCCCCGCGGGCAAGAGCCTGGCAGAGGTGATCGACTTCATCGAATAGGTGACCGAAGACCGTGAGGCGCATTCTTTCCATCATGGTTCGAAACCACCCGGGGGTCCTCTCCCATGTGGCAGGACTGTTTACGCGCCGCGCCTTCAACATCGAGAGCGTTGCCGCCGGGCCGACAGAAAATCCAGACGTCACCCGTATCCACATCGTGGCTCTGGGGGATGAGCGGCAGATCGACCAGGTCATCAAGCAGATCCAAAAGCTCATCGATGTTCTGGAGGTCTCCGTCCTCACATACGCTGGCTCGGTCACACGGGAGCTCGTCCTGGTGACGATCTCCTCCTCCCAAGACAGCCGCCAGGAAATCCTCCAGCTAGCTGATGTCCTCGGGGGCAAGGTGGTGGATCTCACGGTCCGGGCCATTACCCTGGAGTTCAGCGGTAACGAGCGTCAGGTTAACAATGCCCTTCGCATGGTCGAGCGATTCGGCATCAAACGAATGGCTCGCACAGGGATGGTCGCCCTCCCCTTCGAAAGCATCTTAGAAGCGGCCCGGGAGCCGATGAGCTGAGTCCCATGGGCGACGAGGCGAGACGTCATACCATCGCAGTTCTGGTGGAAAATAAATTCGGTGTCCTGGCCCGGGTCGCTGGGTTTTTCAGCAGCCGGGGCTTCAATATTGAGAGCCTCTCGGACATTTTCCGCGCTAAGGTGGTGGACGTCTCCCCCAAGACATACACCTTGGAGGTGACCGGGGATCAGGGGAAGATCCGGGCCATGCTCGACCTCCTGCATCCTTACGGCGTCAAGGAGATCGCCCGCTCGGGCAAGGTGGCCCTCGCCCGAGGAACTCAGGCCATGAAAACATGAAGATGGCGGTGAACAGCCGAAGGCGTCTTCCCATCGCGAGAGAAGGGTACCTCTACTTCGGGGTAGGGGCTCTTGCGGCCCTTCTCGCCGGCTTCCTGGGTTGGCCCATCCTGGCAGCGGGGCTCGGCGTCCTCGCCCTTTTTGTGGCCTACTTCTTCAGGGACCCGGAGCGTCCTATCCCCAAGGACCCCCTGGCCATCCTCTCCCCTGCCGACGGCCGTGTGGTTCTCATTCAAAAGCCCCAACGGGAGGTTGACCCGGGCGGGGGGTCTATCCAGATTAGCATCTTCCTCTCTCTTTTCAATGTCCACGTGAACCGATCGCCTCTTGGAGGACGGGTCCTTTCCACCGATTACCGACCGGGGCGTTTTCTGGCGGCCTTCAAGTCCGAGGCCTCTGATCTGAACGAGCAAAATGCAATTCAAATTGACAATGGTAATCTAAAGGTGACGGTGAGACAGATCGCGGGGTTTTTGGCCCGACGCATCGTCTGCTGGGCCGAGCCCGGCGATGAGGTGGCGCCAGGCGAACGCCTCGGACTGATCCGATTCGGCTCTCGTGTAGACCTCATTCTCCCCGCAGGAGTCCGTCTCGAGGTGGCCGAAGGGGATCGGGTGAAGGCGGGCAAGGACATCGTGGCCTGGGTCCGCTAGAGGAGGACTACTTTTCATGCGTCCGCGGGTAAAGCAGGGAATCCTCCTGGTCCCCAGCCTTCTCACAACGGCCAACGCCTTCGCAGGGTTCTACGCTCTGATTGCCGCCCTGAATGGGCTTGTCTATCAGGCAGGGGCCGCCATCCTTCTGGCCATGCTTTTTGACATCCTAGACGGCCGGGTGGCCCGCTACACCCGTTCGGCCAGTCGCTTTGGCCTGGAGTATGACGCCCTGGTCGACCTCCTCTCCTTCGGGGTGGCCCCGGGGATTCTTCTCTACACCTGGGCCCTTCAGCCCCACGGTCGGATGGGATGGTTGGCAGTCTTCCTCTATGTCATCTGTGGGGCGCTTCGCCTGGCCCGGTTCAATGTCCAGAGCCGGCCCGAGAAGGCCGGAGACTTTGTGGGCCTTCCCACCCCCGGTGCCGCGGGTGTTGTGGCCGCAGCGGTTATGTTCTTTGAGAAATTCGCCCCGCTGCCCGTCCCCCCTGCCCTCGGGGTGGCCCTCATGGCTTACTGCCTGGCCTTCCTCATGGTGAGCAATCTTCGCTACCGCAGTTTTAAGAAACTGCAGCTCCGGGAGAGAAAGCCTTTCCACCTCCTGGTCGGCTCAGTTCTCCTCCTGATAGTGGTGGCCGCCTTTCCCCACCTTTCCCTCTTCCTTGCCCTGTTCGCCTACGCCTTATCAGGACCCGCAGAGAGGCTGTGGTCTCTCGCGCGAGTCAGGGTGAGAAGGCTTGCCAAGGAGACCGAGAACTGAGGGGCAATCTTGTTCTTGTTGACACGACCAGGACCATCCATAGTATCCTCCAACTGACCTGAATTCATTGACCCGGGTCGGTGAGAACCGGCCGGGTAAGGATTCCTTTACAACTACGACTCCTTCAGAGGGCCTCTTTGCGATTCGGGTGTCGGTTCATCCCCGTCTGGGTATGTCTTTGGCTCCTGGGAGGAATTTTAGGGGCGCCGGCGGTCGTGCTGGCTCAGGTCCCTCCCCCCCCCGCGGAAAGACCGCCCCTGAGGGTGGCTCCCCCGGGAATTCCCCCCGAAGCCCTTCTGCCAAGACAAGAGGCCGAGATCCTGGCCGACTCTCTGGTCGAGGACGCTGAACGCGGTCTCATCGTAGGAGAGGGTTTTGTCGAGGTCCGCTACCTTCACAATGTCCTTCAGGCAGACCGGGTGGAGATCGATACCGAGACAGGAGATGGGGTGGCCATCGGCAATGTGATCTTTGAAGACAGGGAAAGCCGTTTGGTTTGTGATCGGCTGGAGTTCAATCTGCGCTCCCAACAGGGTCTCCTCTATGGGGTCCACGGTCAGCTGGGGGGCGTTTACAACATCACGGCGCCGAGAATGGATCGGCTAGACCAGAAGCGCTACCGAATACACCAAGGGGGCTTCACGACCTGCTCGGGGCCGGTTCCCCTCTGGACATTCGGATCCCAGAGCGCTTTCGTCGAGCTAGAGGGGCACGCCTTCATCAACCAGCCCACGTTTTGGGTGCTGGGTGTCCCGGTCGCCTATATCCCCTACCTCGTGGTCCCCATCCGGACCGAGCGGGCGTCGGGCCTTCTTGTCCCCACCATCGGCTTCGGAGGCCGCGACGGGTACCGTTATGACCAGGATTTCTTCTGGGCATTTTCGGATCATGGGGACGCCACCGTTGGCGTGGACTATCGCACTCGCAGGGGCTTTGCCCCCAAGGGGGAGTTCCGCTATCGCCTGGGCGCCGAGACCCTAGGTTCTTTGGATGCTAAATTCCTGAGCGATGATCTGACGAACGAGAGTTTTTATCGCTTCAGGGGAAACCACGAACAGGAATTCAGCGAGGACTTCCGTGCTTTCTACCGCGCCGAATGGGTAAACCGCGGTGATTTTGACCAGGAATTGGAGCAGGACCTTGGCCTGAGGACCCGAAACCGGGTTGAGTCCATAGTGAATGTCGAGAAGAACTGGGATGCCGCCTCAGCCCGCTTCACGGGGCTCTTCCAGGACAGCACGGAAAAGATCCAGGATGACTTCTTCCGCCGATTTCCGCAGCTTGAATTCAACCTCTCCCCATCCGCCTGGGACCTGGGCCCCATCGGAGTCGCCACCTCCCTCGGCACCTCGGCTATCCAGTTCTCCCGCCGGCAGGACCAAATCGAAGACCGCATCTGGCGCCTCGACCTGAGGCCCCGCGTGTCAATTCCCTTTTCAGGGCTGGGGTGGCTCTCCTTCACCCCCTTTGCCGAGGCCCGCGGCACGTTCTACTCGAGAGGTCGAAACTCGAATGGAAACGAGGTTGCCTCCTTCAGCCGGGAGCTTTGGCAGACGGGGGCCAGCGCCGATGGCCCCCGTCTTTTTCGAACTTTCGACACGGGGGTCGAAAGGGTGCCGGCCATCCGCCACCTGGCGACCACCCGGTTCACATACACCTTCCGACCTGATATCGATCGGGAGGACAGGGGACAGATCGTTCCGTTCGATGGTGTGGACGATATTTCGCCGACGAACAGCATTCAGTACACCTGGGAACACAGATTTCTCGCCAGGGTCGAAAAAGAGGATGGCGTCTTTGAGACCCAGGACGTACTGGACATCACCCTCTCTCAGAGCCTGAACCTCAACGAGTTCACCGAGTCCACGGGAGGTCGCCAGCGTCGCCCCCTAAGCGACTTGACCCTTTCGACCCAATTCCGACCCTTTTCGCTCTGGCGCCTCGGTTTCAGCGCCAGCTACGACATTTACGATGAGATTGTGGAGAGCTACCGGATCAGTGTGGACGTGCGCCAGGGAAGGGCATGGTTCCTGCGGTTTGAGGACAGCTTCAACAACCGAACGGATGAGCTATTCATCAGCGCAGCGGGGGGTATTCGGCTCTTCGACGTGTGGCATGCCGAGACCAACCTAATCTGGGATGGAGATCAGAGAGAGCTCCTTGAGCAGGACTACCGCCTGCGCTTCCAATCCTGCTGCTGGGGATTCGATCTCGGCATCCAGGATCGACCACAGGAGACGGTTTTCTTCTTCTCATTCAACCTGGTGGGGGTCTTTGGCGCGGCGGATGCCCCGATATTCCAGTTCGGGGGATCTGAAACCTCTCCCTAGGTCCTGCTGAATCATGGACCGGCATAATCTGTTGATTCCAAACCAAGCGTATGGTAGCGTATTTTTGGGAGGAGTTGTGTTTCTCTTCGAAGTTTGGTGACCTCTCTAGGGCCTGGAAAAGGATGGGCCAAACGTCGGAACCCGAAGAAAGGGACTATCGGCAAGTCACCGAAGACTCTCTCTCCTCCTACCTCAGGGATATTCGGGGCATCCCGGTCCTGAGCCGTAAGGAGGAGCAAGTCCTGGCAAGGCGGGTCCGCGCGGGCAATATGAAGGCTAAGGATCAGCTCATCCGCAGCAACCTGAAATATGTGGTGAGTGTTGCCAACAAGTACAAAGGTTGTGGCCTCTCGCTCCTCGACCTCATCAACGAGGGCAACATCGGTCTCATCCAGGCGACCAGACGCTTTGACCCTGACAGAGGGGTGAAGTTCATCACTTATGCTGTGTGGTGGATCCGTCAGTCCATCATGCACGCCCTCGCCGAACAAGCGGGAACGGTCCGCCTGCCCATCAAGCAGGCCGGCAAGCTGTACCGGATTGGGGCGAAATATCAGGAACTGAAGCAGACCCAAGGCCGCGAACCCACCACAGAGGAACTGGCCTCAGAGTTGGATCAGACCGCCGCGCAAATCGATTCCATCTTGCGGGTCTACCGGAACCATCTGTCCCTGGATGCCCCCATCACAGACGGCGGTGAGACCACCTACATCGATCTCCTGGAATCTAAGGATATGCCGTCTGTGGAGGACCACTTGGTCCGGAGCTCCCTCACCCAGGAGATCGACCATCTCCTTAAAGAGCTTCCAGCCCGGGAGGAGCAGATCCTGCGCATGCGGTTCGGCTTTCAAGGAGAGCCCATGACACTCGAGCAGATTGGCAAGAAGGTCAGACTCTCCCGCGAACGCGTCCGCCAGATTGAGAAAAAGGCCAAGCACAGCCTGATGGCGCGGGCGCGCGTAAAAGCGCTGCAGGATTATCTGAACTAGCCCCGGGGGCATGCCAGCTGTGGCCGGGGGGCCCATTCGGAGAACACCCGATCTCGAGAGGTTGAAGACTCGGCCGATGACTCAATTCGCTCAAAAGACTAAGCTTCGTTGGGTCGTTCCCCAGACGAAACTTTCTACACCCAACAAGATCACTATCCTTCGGATCTTCCTTGCGCCGGCCCTCGTCATCATCTTCCTCTCCCCCACCTTGTGGAGCGCCCACCTGGCGGCTTTGCTCATCGCGCTCGGCTCGCTTTCGGACTGGCTCGACGGCCATCTGGCCAGGCGATGGTCGGCTGAGACCGACCTCGGACGCCTCCTGGACCCCCTCGCAGACAAGCTCCTCCTCATTGCCGCCCTGGTCCCACTGGTGGCCTTGGACCGAGTGCCGGTCTGGATGGCAGCTATCCTCATCGGTCGGGACATGGCCGTCACAGGCATGAGGGCAGTGAGCGCAAAGCGGGGGCTTGTCATCAGTTCAAGCCGCGTGGGAAAACACAAGACCGGCCTGCAGGTGATCGCCGTCATCCTGCTCATCTTGGACTACCATTGGGTTGGCCCGAGCTTCTGGGTCCTCGGAATGATTCTCCTGTCGGTATCGCTGGTCCTGAGCCTCCTCTCTGGGTTTGATTATTCCCGTCAAGTCTGGCGCCAGGTAGAACCACGCTGAGCCTGCTGGATCCCACGTCCATGGCCTGGCTCCTCGCCCTGGGAAGCTATCTGCTCGGGTCGATCCCCTTCGGCCTCCTCCTTGCCAAGGTTCACGGGGTGGAGATCCGAAGCAGGGGCACCGGCAACATCGGGGCCAGCAATGTGGCCCGATCCATCGGACTCGGCAAGGGGGTTCTCGTCCTGCTGGGTGACACGGGCAAAGGGTTCCTGCCGGCCTTTGTGGCAGCGGCCTTGGGGCTCTCGGCGGGATGGACGGGGACGATGGCTTTGGTGGCGATCCTGGGGCATGTCTATCCGCCCTGGCTTCGCTTTCGTGGCGGGAAGGGGGTTGCCACTACCTGGGGGGCCTTCCTGGCGGTGGCTCCCTTGTCGGCCCTTGCGGCGGCCGGGCTCTTCGGCCTCGTCTTCGCCCTCACCCGGAAGATTTCCCCAGCTTCAATGCTCGCAGCCGTCTCACTTCCCATCCTGGTGTTGGCCTTCGGGGGATCTACCCCCCATGTGTGGGCGGGAGGCCTCGCCGCTCTTCTCATCGTCGTACGCCACAGTGAAAACCTCAGACGCCTCCGGGCAGGTCAAGAGCCAGGCTTTTTCTCAGGGTGAATCAGAAGTCCGACGAAGGTGTGCTGGTTAGTGCCCTTCCCTTCTTGACTTGTCTTAGTCGCTCGGCAAAACCATCAGGAGGCGGCGGGTTGCTCCCCCGGGCAGAAAAAGCCCTTCCTCTCGGCCTGAACCGCCCTCAACCTTGGCCCTCACCCGATAGGAGCCCGGGGGGAGGTCGATAAAGAACCAAGGGCCTGTGGAGCGGGCCCTGAAAATAGTATTTCCGCGAACGTCCAGAATCCTGACGTCGATGAAGGTGAGATAGGCTGCCCTGGCGTTGGTAAATTCCAGGAAAAGGGGAAAGCCGACGATCCGGACATCTCGAGAATCCTGGCCGATCTCTGTGCTGTAATAGGCGATCCCGTCCGCACGGCTCAGGGGTAAGTCATCCTTCTCGACCACCTCTGCTCCGCCCAACCACTCGAGGTGGCCAAAAAGAAAACCCCGACTGCCAGAACCCCAGTCCATCGTTTCATGATTATCTCCCCGAATTCGAACCCAGATTTTAAGCCACCCCGTCAATGTATAAATATACCCAGAACCGTTTGAGAAACAAGGCGAAAAGGTAATCTTGACATGCTTTTTGGGACCGGATAGGGTAAGGTGAATAGCGGCCGACAAATAAAAAGCGTGCGGGAGTAGCTCAGTGGTAGAGCACTGCCTTGCCAAGGCAGGGGTCGCGGGTTCAAATCCCGTTTCCCGCTCCAAAACTGAATTCTTGGGGACTGGCGACCATTCTCCAAGCTAAAAGAAGGGGGCTACCCGGCGGCATAGCCAAGTGGTAAGGCAGAGGCCTGCAAAGCCTTCATCCCCGGTTCGAATCCGGGTGCCGCCTCCAACCTCAGAAAAGACCCGGCTGGTGATCGAAGTTGGCCGGGTCTTTTTCTTTCGAAAGCCCGTGGTAGAGAAAGCGGCCTTCATTCCCTTTGCTCCTCTGAGCAGGGTTGATATGATCCAGAAGCTGGGTTTTCCCTGTGAAGGCCGCAGGGAAAAAGTACTCGGGTTCCCTGAAGCTCCAGACGGTTGGGGAGATTCGGATGCGGATCATCGCCGACCTTCATCTTCATTCCAAATACAGCCGCGCGACCAGCCCAGAGCTAGAAGTTGTGACGGTGAGCCGGTGGGCCCGGCGAAAGGGGATCCACCTCATGGGGACCGCCGACTTCACCCATCCCACCTATCTCGCCTATCTCAAGGCGGAGCTTGAGCCTTCTGGAAATGGTCTCTTCTCTGCCAAAAGGGGTGCCCCTGAGGTCTCTTTCATGTTGACGGTAGAAGTGAGCAATATCTTCCGCCAGGGGGGACGCCTGCGAAAAGTTCACACCATCCTATTCGCCCCGAGCTTTGAGGTCGTGGATCGCCTCAACGCACGGCTCGCGAAACGAGGGAAGCTCTCCGCCGATGGCCGCGCCACCTTCACCTTCCCCGTAAAAGACCTGGTGAAATTGGTGCTAGACGTCTCGCCCGACTTCCTTCTCGTCCCCGCCCACGTCTGGACGCCCTGGTTTTCCCTCTTCGGGGCCAACTCAGGCTTCGATTCCCTAGAGGAGTGCTTTGAAGAGGAGGCGGGGCATATCTATGCCATCGAGACGGGCCTCTCTTCAGACCCAGCCATGAATTGGCGCGTTTCGGCCCTCGACCGGCTCACGCTCATCTCCAACTCCGACGCCCACTCCCCTTCCCGGATTGGCCGGGAAGCCAATGTCCTTGACTCCGACCTCGACTACTGGCAGATCACCGACGCCATCAAAGGAAAGGGTCCTGGCCGCCTTCTTCACACGATTGAGTTCTTCCCAGAGGAGGGGAAATACCACTTGGACGGCCACCGAAATTGCGGCGTTTCGCTGCAACCCGAGGCGACCCGAAAGATGCACTGCCGCTGTCCACACTGCCAGCGGCCCCTCACCATAGGAGTCCTGCATCGGGTGGAATCCCTCGCCGACCGGCCGAAGGGATATGTTCCGAAGAACGCCACCTCACCCAGACACCTGATCCCCCTTGAGGAAATCCTGGCCGAGGTTCTGGGAATCGCGTCTGGGACCAAGGGAGTTCGTCGAGCGTATGAGGCCTTGACCGATGCCGGTGGATCAGAGTTCCAGATCCTCCTCGACCTTCCCGAGGAAGAGCTCCTGCGCGTCGCCCAACCCCGGGTCGCCGAAGCCATCCTCCGGGTCCGTCAGGGCCAGCTCAAAATCAAGCCCGGGTATGATGGCGTTTATGGTCAGATTCAAATCTTTGGTGAATCGAAGGAAGAAAAGGAAGCCCGCGACCAGATGGCCTTCTCCTAATAGTCCCCCATCGCTCAGCGAGACATCGTGATGCTTCGAAGAAGCGGACCTCTGGCGATCAACCAAACAAGGTGATCTTGAATGCCCATTATTCTCTTCGACATCGACGGGACGCTCATCCACTCGGGGAAAGCCGGCCGAAAAGCCTTCGAAGGAGTTTTTGAGGAGCTCTACGGCTGGCGGAAAGCCCTCTCTGGGGTCCCTGTTGAAGGCCACACGGACCCGGCCACCGTCAAGACGGCCTTCCAAAAACATCGAGGAGAACCCCCCACAGAGGCGGAACTCTCCCAGGTCTTTGAACTCTATGTCAAAAAACTTTTCGGGGAAGTCCAAAATTCCAGGGGTTTCAGAGTCCTCCCCGGTGTTGAATCGCTCCTTGAACGCCTCTTCCAAAAGGCCGGCGTGGGGATTGGGATTGCCACAGGAAACATCGAGGCGGGCGCCCGGATCAAATTGGCGAGGGCTGGACTCAACCGCTATCTCCCCTTCGGCGGGTTTGGCTCCGATTCATCGAACAGGACGACCCTCACACGGATCGCCATCGAGCGGGGTCGGAAAAACCTCCCGGAAGCCGGGGGGCTGGACGAAGCCCTGGTGGTGGGAGATACCCCCCTCGATGTGGAGAGCGGGCGGGGGGCTGGGGCGCGGACGGTGGGCGTGGCCACAGGTCTTTGGATCGCAGAAGATCTCTCCCGGGCCGGTGCAGACGTCGTCCTCAGCGATTTAACCGACACGGAGGCTTTCCTGTCGCTTCTGGACGGGGTCCACCCTCCTGATTAAAAGGAAAAACTTGGCGGTGAAGATCGCCCTCATCATCCTGGACGGGATTGCCGACCGGCCCTATCGCGAGCTCGGTGGGAAAACCCCCCTCGAAGCCGCCTCGACGCCGGCTCTGGACGCCTTCGCAACCCGTGGGGCAAACGGTCTCTATCACGCCGTCTCGCCCGGTGTCGCCTGCCCCAGCGAGTTGGCCCACTGGCGGATCTTCGGCTATCGGTCGGAGGAATTTCCGGGACGGGGGGCCATCGAGGCCATGGGTTTTAGTGTCCCCTTTGAGCCGCAGGAGGTTTGCCTCCTTGCCAACTTATCGGCCGCACGAGAGAAAAACGGCGCCCTTTGGGTAATAGAGCCCAGGGTCCCCCTGCCCGAAGCGGCGTGGGCGGAGGCTTTTAGCCGGATCTCTTCCTTTGAGGCCAAAAAGCTTCGCCTAAAACTTCATCGGACCCGGGGGCCCGATGCCATCCTTGTCCTAGAGGCGCCCGCCAGCCCTCTGGTGACCGACGCCGACACCTGCCGTTCCAACCAACCTGTCGCCACCATCACACCCCGCTCGGAGGCGGAGGGAGACACGAATGCCAGGCAGACCTCCGACTTTCTGAATGACTATTTGAGGTGGGCCTATCGAACCCTAGGGGACCTTCCGGCAAGGGAGCCGGGCGAAAAGCTTGCCCTTATCTGCCAGCGGGCGGGCCAGCGGCGAAATCTTCCCTCCTTCGCCCACCGGTTCGGCATGCGCGGAGCCACGGTCTCTTCGGGGGCCATCTATAAGGGCATCGCGGAGACCCTTGGCTGGACCGCGGCCCCAGCTCCCTCCCTGGAAGATCCCGGGCAAGAGCTTCGAGAGCGGCTCGAGCTGGCGGAGCGGCTTTTTGAGGATCACGATTTCGTTCACATCCACACCAAGGCTGCTGATGAGGCGGCCCACACGGGCGAGCCCAGGCACAAGGCAAAAACCATTGAGTCCCTCGACCGAGGGTGCAAAGAGACCCTGGCCAGATGGGCTGAATTAGAAGACCGGGTGACAGTCGTCACGGCCGACCACGCCACCCCCAGCCAGGGTCCCCTCATCCATTCGGGGGAGGAGGTCCCCCTGGCCATCACCGGCCTTCGGGTCCCCCAGGACTCTGTCCGCCTCTTCGGCGAGGGTCCAGCCGCCTCGGGCCGCCTGGGTCACCTTCGGGGGGGAGATCTCATGCCGCTTCTTCTGAACTTTGCGGACCGATGTGAAGTCCTGGGTCTCCGTTCAACCCCGGATCCCCTCCCCTATTTTCCTGGATCCATCGAGCCCCTTCGTCTGAAATAATTTCGGGCGATCCCACTGAACACCCTGGTGGCAGAAAGCAAATATTGTAAAGAGAGGGGAAAATATCTACCCTAGGGAAAAGATTCTCTGATAGAGAAAAAGAGTTCTTTTCTGGGAGGAAAGAATGTTTTTCGTTCGGCCTCTTTTGTTTTTCTGGGTAATGGCGGCAAGCCTTGTTCTTAGTGGAGGCCAGGGCCTTGCTTCAAGCCCGGACGTCCCCTGGGATGTTGAAGAGCACGTCTTGCCAAACGGGCTCAAGATTCTTCTCTTCGTCGAGGACCGGGCCCCCGTGGTGACTTCGATGATCTGGTACCGCGTGGGCGCTCGGAACGAGCTCCCGGGGTTCACCGGAATGGCCCACATGGTGGAGCACATGATGTTCAAGGGGACCGACCGCTTTGGACCAAAAATCTTCTCCAATCGGGTTCAGCGAAACGGCGGCCGCCACAACGCCTTCACCAGCCATGATTACACCGCCTATTTCGAGCGCATGGCCTCCGACCGGGTGGGCGTCGCCTTTGAGCTTGAGGCGGATCGGATGCGCCACCTCCTCCTCGCCCCCAAGGATTTCCTGCTGGAGCGAGACGTGGTCCGGGAGGAGCGAAGGCGCTCCATCGAGGACAACCCCGTTCGGCTCCTTTGGGAGAATCTGAGGGCCGCTGCTTTCAAGGCCCATCCTTATGGTTGGCCGATTATCGGATGGGCCTCGGACATCGAGCAGTTCGATGTCGAGACGGCCCGACAGTTTTATCAGTCCTATTATTCCCCGAGCAACGCCGTTCTCGTAGTGGTCGGCTCCTTTGATCCCCCCTCCCTCCTTGAGCAGATCCGAAAGGAATTTGATTCTATCCCGAGGGGCTTCACGCCCCCGAATCTCCGGGCGAAGGAGCCCTCCCAGCGTGGCGAGCGCCGCATCCTCGTCAAGAAGGAAGCCCAACTCCCTTATGTAGGGGTTGCCTATCACGTTCCGAACGTCGAGTCTCCCGACGCCTACGCCCTCGAGGTCCTGGCGGAGGTCCTGGGCGGGGGGAGAAGCGGACGCCTCAGGCAGGAGCTGGTGGAGAAGCGCCAACTCGCCCTCTCAGCCGGTGCGGGCTACTCTCTCATCTCCGCCGATCCCGAACTCTTTACGCTCTCGGCCCAACCGACCCAGGGGGTCAGCGCCGAGGTGGCCGAAGAGGCCCTTTACGAGGTCGTGGAGCGGATCAAAAGGGAGGGGGTTGGCGAGGAGGAGCTGAAGCGGGTCAAGCGGCGAATCTCCGCTCAGCACGTCATGCAGCTTGACTCCCAGTTCTTCCGGGCCCTCGCCCTTGGCCGGGCGGAGACAATCGGCTCCTGGCGGCTCGTCACAGAGTTTTTGCCCAACATCCGAAAGATCACGTCTGAAGATATTCAGCGGGTCGCCCAAAAATATATGCTTAAGGAAAACCGGACTGTGGGATTCCTGGTCCCGCTTCCCATCACGACGTCGCGTCAAGAGACCCCACCCTCCCCTTCACCCCATGGACGGGGGGAAGCGCGATGAAAGGAGCCCTTGGCGCACTTCTTCTCTTCCTTCTGCCCGGACTCGCCTTCTCCGCCCCCCTTGGGACCCGGACTGTCCTTGAAAACGGCCTCATCCTGCTTCACTCTGAGCAGCGCTCCCTTCCCCTCGTGACGCTTCGCCTCATCCTCTGGGCGGGGACCGCGGTCGAACCTCCCGAGAAATCAGGCCTTGCGAACCTGACGGCAGAACTTCTCAGCCAGGGGACAGCGGATCGATCGGCCCAAGAGGTGGCCGAGGCGATAGACACCCTCGGCGGGCGGCTGGGATTTCAGGCCGAAAAGGATTTCGTGTCAGCCGGGCTGACTGTGCTTCGGGAGGACCTTGAGGCGGGCCTGACACTCCTCTCAGAGCTTATTCAAAGACCCTCCTTTCCCGAGGAGGAGCTCAATCGGAAAATTAGTCAGACCCTGGCGCGAATTCACCAGGAGGAGCAGGAGCCCTCCACCGTTGCGGCGCTCGCCTTCCAGGGGGCCCTCTACGGGAGCCATCCCTACGGGCGAAGGACCATCGGAACACCTGACGAGCTCAGAAACCTCACACGAGAGGATGTCGTCAGCTTCCACCGGGAACGGTACCTTCCCGAAGGGGCCATCGTCGCCGTGGTGGGCGACATCTCCCAAAGGGCGGCCCGGGAGGCGCTGGCCAAGGTTTTTGGGGGCTGGGTCGGTGGGCCCTCTCGTGTCCCAAATCTTCCTCTCCCCGAGGGGCCAAAGGTCCTCAATGTGGTCAAGATAGACCGCCCGGTCTCTCAGGCCCAGGTCCTCTTCGGCCATCCCGGACTCGAGCGCGACGATCCCGACTTCTATGCAGTGCTCGTGATGAATTACATCCTTGGGGGAGGGGGGTTTGAGTCGAGACTGCTCGACACCATCCGAGATAATCTCGGCCTCGCGTACAGTGTCTTCAGCCGTTTCTCCACAGGCCTCCACGGCGGCACCTTCCGGGCGGGCCTTCAGACCAGAAACGAGACTGCCAACCAGGCCTTGGAGGAGTTTTTTAAGGAGGTTCGCCGGATCCGAGAGGTCCCGGTGACGGAACGCGAACTCTCTGATGCCAAGGATTTCTTGACCGGGAGCTTTCCCCTCCGCCTCTCCTCGAACCGGGACATTTCCTCGATGCTGACACAAGTCGAGCTTCACAGCCTCGGCCTGGATTATCCCGATCAATACCCCGGACTCATCCAAGCTGTCAGCCAGGAGGATGTCCTTCGGGTGGCCCAAAAACACCTCCACCCGGGCCAAGCCGTCCTCGTCATCCTGTCCGATGAGGAAAAGGCGGCCCTCCAGTATTGAAATCTTTCAAAATTTATAAGCGGGTCTTCTCCAGGGGGGTTAACGTCATTTCTCGTCTATGCCCATGAAATCCATTGAATTTAAAAGCGAGCTGGGCCAGCGCATCTCCGGCATCCTCCACCGGCCTCAGGGCAAAAAAGACCCCTCCGCCATCCTCATCTGCCACGGCATGCTCTCCAACAAGGACAGCCGAAAACACAGCCACTTCGCCCAGATTCTATGTGAGAGGGGCTATCTGGTCCTGCGCTTTGACTTTTCGTTCGTGGGGGAATCGGGCGGAAAACTTTCGGAGCTGTCCTATTCGGGCGAAGTGAAGGATCTAGAGAGCGCCGTCGCTTTTGTCAGACAAAAAACCCAGGGTCCTATTGGCCTGCTGGGCTCCAGCATGGGTGGGGCAATTGCCCTGCTCTACGCGGCCGAAGATCCAAGGGTCCGGGCCGTCGCGGCCATGGCCTGCGTCGCCAGGCCAGATGCCTTCTCGAAAGAGGATGTCGCTCGGTGGGAGGCCCAAGGCCATATCGATTCCCCGCTTGGGCCCATCTCCCTCGCCTTTCTGAAAGACGCCCAGGAAAAGGATGTCCTCGGGGCCGTCGCCCGCCTAAAAACTCCGCTCCTCCTCATTCACGGAGAGGCCGACGAGCTCATCCCCGTCACTGAGGCCCTGGATATCTTTCGGGCCGCCCAACCGCCAAAACGTCTTGAACTCATCGGGGGCGCTGACCACCGCTTCTCCGAGGATTCTCACGTGGAGGAGATTGGAGAACTCATCGCCGGCTGGTTTGAGCGCCACTTGCCCCCTGAGGCTTAGAACCCCAGCATAAAACGATACAAATATACATAATCTACTAAATTATATATAGTACTATAATTGCCTGAAATATATGTGGCTAGTCGCCAGCGCTCACTCTGGCTTGATGATCTTCCATATCCCCTTCAGGCCACGGCTCCTGATAACCTCGCTCTTCAGGGCGAGGTCCAGGAAGGCCCCCTCCTCCTCGATGAAGGTCTCGTCGAGATAGGGGGTCTGATAGGTAGGCTGCTGCTCCTTGAACCACTGGGCGAAGAAGCGGGCTTCCTTCTCTCCGGCCCCCGGCAGGGTCAGTTCGAGATATTTCTGGGCCCACTCCTCGGTCTTTGTGTGGGCGTAGGTCATCCCTTCCGCCCAGGCGCCCAGGAGGCCTCGGGCCGCATCCGGATGGCCCTCCACCCAATCTTTCCAGGAGGTCCAAACGCTCATGGCGAGCTGGTGATCAGTTCCCCGGCGTTTCGCCCATTCGCTGGAATAAGAGACGAGCAAGGGGCGAATCTCGTTATCCCGCCAGAGGTTGAGCGTATAGGGCATCAGGCTGAGCCCGCCCGTCGCCTTCCCCTCAGCGACCATTTCTGGCACGACCGCCCACGGGGCGTTGATCAACTGAAAATCCTTTCCCAGCTCAAGGCCCCACCAGTCTTGGAAGAGGATCTCGGCCAACCGGGTGCTTCCCGTGCCGAACCCGGGATGGGCGAGGGTCGATCCGGCGAGCTCCTCGATGGAGCGAATCTTGGAGTCACTGCGCACATAGAGGCCGTGGGAAGCGGTCCCGTCTCGCCCCCACATCACCACCTCCCAGTCCTGATCCCCCTTCAGTCGGGCCACCTCTAAGGGGCTCAGCTGAATCACATCCACTTTCCTTTCCGAAAACTGAGCAAAGTCATCCCTGGCATAAACCGGCTCGAAAACAACGCTGGCTCGGATCCCCCACTTCTCCCAAAGACCCGCGTCGGTCAGGTATTGGGCGATCATGACCGTAGGACCGAAGGGAAAAATGGCGACCCGGACGAGGGGGGGCGGGAGCCATAGGCCTTACCCACCACAAGAAAGCCACAAACGGCGAGAGAAAAAACACACCGGAGGATCCACCGCATCGACCGACCCCTCCTCATTGGGCTTCACTCAAAGGACAAAAGGCGTATATACCTCTTCCAGTCAAAAGCTATCAAGGCCGATTTTTACTGTCAAGGAAACCCGCCTTGACAAGGGCTCCCCTTCGAATTAGCGTTTCTCTTCAAAAGCCTTTGACTTGCTTCAGTGGAATCCTTCACGGAATCCCCGTAGACTGCTCTTTTTTCGGAGAAAGGCCATCAAACTCACAGTCCTCGGCACCTATGGGGGTCGCCTTCGCCCTTATCGGCTGACCTCCTTTCTCCTCAACGACTCTATCCTCCTGGACGCAGGGTCAGCGGCCTGGGCCCTTCCCCTTGCGGCCCAAGCCCGGATAGAGACTCTCCTCCTCACCCACGCCCACCTCGACCACATCGCCGACCTCTGCTTCCTTCTGGACAATACCTTCGGGGAGCGGACCTCCTCCTTCCGGGTGTGGAGTCTTCCCGCCGTCCTCGAGGCCCTCAGACAAAACATCTTCAACAACCGTATCTGGCCCGATCTCACCTCCATGCAGATCAACTCCGCTCCAATCCTGGAGACTTGCCCTCTGACCCCTGGAAAGAAAGTGCAAATTGAGGGGGTTGAAGTCACGGCCCATCCTGTGGACCATGCGGTCCCCGCCACGGGCTTCCTCATAGAGGGAGAAGGGGGGGCCATCCTCTATACAGGCGATACGGGCCCGACCAACGCCATCTGGGAAGCCGCCCGAGAGGCGAAAAACCTGAGGGCCATCATTACCGAGATCTCCTTCCCCGACCGGATGGAGGCAGTCGCCCTCAAATCCAAACACTACACTCCGGGGCTCCTTGGGCGGGAGATCTCCAAGATGCCCCCCGATCTTCCTATCTATCTCTTCCACACAAAGCCTCGATTCCTAGAGGAGGTCCACCGGGAGGTGGCGGCCTTGGGTCTATCACGCTTCTTCTGGCTGGAGCAGGATCAGACCTATGAGTTTGGGCCGTAAGGAGGACCTCCGTTGAGCACGGACAACCGCTTTCGGGAAGATGAGTGCGAGTTCATCTCCGACCGGGCCTTTTTCGAGCGGAAGCTCGTCATCACCGAAAAAATCCGGGGCATCTACTCCGACCTTCGGGATCACATGAAAGAGGCCTTTCGCCCTGAGGCGTATCTGGTCCCGGCTGGAGTGGATTACAGCAAGGGAAAATTGAGCGGAGGCGATCATCACTTCGATCTCCCCTATGTCTATCTCGATTTTCCCCGCCTGTTCTCCCGCGAGGCCACCTTCGCATACCGGTCCATCTTCTGGTGGGGGCATCACTTCCTCTTCACATTGCTCCTGACCGGTGACCTATTGGAGGGCTATCGCGAGAGGTTCCTCCGGGGGATGGACCCACTCTTGGACCGAGGGGATTTCATCGCCACCTCCCTCGACCTCTGGGAATGGCGACAGGGGGAGGAAAACGTCCAGCCCATCACCGCGATGAACCGAGCGAGAGTCGCAGACGTCGCGGGGCAGCACCCCTTCCTGAAGCTCATCCGGTTCATCCCCTTTGATCACCCGACCCTCAGCCGCGGGACCCTCGCCAAGGAGGGGCTAGAGACCTTCCAGGCCTGGGAGTTCATCTTCCGCCGGTGACGGGGGCCCCCGGGGATGTTGAGGAACAGGCTCATTGTGGGGGTCCCGGTCAAGTGAGATAAGATTAGGAGGAGCGCATGCCCATCACCGCCGAGTGCATCTTCGAAGAGGATGTGCCCGTCGGCCAAAGTCTTGCCGCTGACCGCTTCCTCCTCTCATCCTTTTCCCGCCCTGACGGCAGGCAGAGCCCGGTCCTGAGGATTTTTAGCCTGGCGGAACCCTGTCTGCTTCTTGGCCGCTACCAACCCCTTCCACCCGGAGTTCGCTGCACAAGCACTGGGGCCACCCTCCTCCAGCGGCGATGGACAGGAGGGCGCGCCGTCCCAGGCGGGCCGGGCTTCCTTGGGGTTTCCCTTGTCCTACCAGCGCCGTGGGACCTTTTGACGGACCCTTCCCGCCACCTGCCCCCTGAGCTTGTCCTGAACCGGTACGTCCGCGGGGTGTTGCGGGGCCTTCATCTCATCGGAGTGCCGCGGGCGGCCTATCCTGGTCAGGATGTCCTCACGGTGGAGCGAAGGAGGATCGCCCTCGTCGCCTTCACCCTCGAGGAGTCAGGGGCTGTCCTCTTTGAGTGTCAGCTCGCCCTCTCCGAGGATTTTGGCCTTTTAGAGGAACGGCTCCAGGGCTTAGATGAACAGCTCCTTTCCTCCGGCTACTACCTCCCCCACCCCCTCCCCACCTCTGTCGTCTCCGAAAAGAGTGAAGGTGTCTCCTCGAGCGAAGCCATGGCCGCTATCCGAAGGGGGATGGAAGAGCGCTTGGGGCTTCAGTTCACCGAGCGGTCCTGGAGAGAGGAGGAGCTCAGAGAGATACGTCGCGTTCGGGAAGAAATTGTGGATCAGGAGGAATGGGTCGCCGATCGGCGCCCCGGCCCAAGCCTAACAACCGAGGCGGCGGCCGAGATTCAGCTCGGCCTCCTGACGGTTTTTGTTTCCCTGGGAGACGGTGGCAAGATCCAGTCTCTAATGATGTCGGGGGATTTCCTCTCCCGGGATTCCACGGTCCGGGCACTGGAGGAAAACCTTCGCGGGCAACCCAGCGAGTGGCGCAGGCTCGGGCAGATCACCGACCAAGTGCTGAACCAACCCCTTCATTTCATCCTGGGCCTGGGAAACAGAAAGGTGATCCCGGACACGATTCTCAAGGCGGTCGGAAGGGCTTCCTCCCCCCGGGCCTAAGTCTAAGGGGCAACCTTGGGGGGCTGGGATTTTTGGAAATGCTCGATCACGGAGCGCAGAGTAGATTCGAGGTCCATCTGGGGCTCATAGCCCACCAGGGCCCCGATCTTTCCAAGGTCAGGGACCCGCCGTTTCATGTCCTCGAACCCTTCCCCATACGCCTCCTCATAGGGAACGGACACGATGGGCGAAGAGCTCCCCGTCATGGCCTTCACCTTTTTGGCCAGATCCTCAATCGCGATCTCTGCCGGGTTGCCGAGATTGAAGACCTCACCCACAGCGTCCTGGTGGTCCATCAACGTCATCATCCCCCAGACGGTGTCTGACACATGGCAAAAGCATCGAGTTTGACGGCCATCTCCAAACACCCGGATGGGCTCGCCCGCCAGCGCCTGCTGGACGAAGCGGGGGATGACCATCCCGTACTCCCCGGTCTGCCGGGGCCCCACGGTGTTGAAGAACCGAATGATGACGACCCGAAGCCCCCTGTCTCGATAGTAGGCCAGGGCCAGGAACTCATCCAGGGTCTTTGTGTTGGCGTAGGCCCACCTCTGCTTTTTCACTGAGCCCATCACGCGGTCGTGATCCTCGCCGAGAGGGCCCGAGCTGTTCTTTCCGTATATCTCCGAGGTTGAGGCGATCATAACCTTGCAGTTGAAGCGACTGGCCACCTGGAGGATGATCTCCGTCCCGCGAACGTTCGTCTCAATGGTCTCAAGGGGCCGTTCCATGATGAGACGCACCCCAACGGCGGCCGCCAGGTGGTAAATCTGCTCACACGGCTCCGCCAACCTCTCTATCAGATCGAGGTCTGTGACAGACCCTTTCGTTAGCTGAAGATTGGGGTGGGAAAGAAGGTGAGAGATGTTCTCGGGCGTCCCCGTGGAGAGATTGTCAACGATGGAGACCTCGTCCCCCCTCTGAAGCAAGGCTTCGGTCAGGTGGGAGCCGATGAACCCAGCGCCCCCTGTGATGAGGATCCTCAAATAGGGTTCTCCCCCTCTCAAGGGCCGAAACCCGTGAGAGCGTGCAGCGTAAAACAGCGTAATTCCGGAAAAAAGCTTATCCCGAGAAAACTAAGAACTCAAGTAGAGTCTCTTCAGATCATCCACCAAGCGATCCACGTGATAACGATCCCTCACAAAGGCCCGGCCCGCCTCTGCCTTTCGGGAAGCCCCCTCGGGATCCTCTCCCACCCGCCGAAGGGCCTCCGCCAGAGCGAGGGGGTCGCCAGGGGGGATGAGAAGACCCCGCTCGCCGTCCTCCACACCCTCCAAAGACATCTTACGGCCCCCCGGGGACCTCCCCAGAATTTCAGGGACACCTCCGACGGCCGCGGCCACGATGGGTCTTCGGGCTGCCAGGGCCTCGATGAGGGAGACGGGCGTCCCTTCATTCCTGGAGGTGAGGGCGACGGCGTCCAGGTCAGCGTAAAGAATGGGAAGGGCCTCGCGCCATCCCGTGAAGTGGACCCGGCTCTCCAGGCCAAGGCGAACCACCTCCGCCTCAAGTTCTCCCTTTAGCTCTCCGTCTCCCACAACGGCAAAATGGGCGTCCATGCCGCTCCCGAGAAGGTTTCGGGCCGCCCGAAAGAAGGTCCTGTGGTCCTTGATAGGGACAAGGCGCCCCACGATCCCCACCAAAAGGGCCGAGGCCGGTATCCCCAGCTCGGAACGAAACCTCCCGTCCCGCCCCTCGACTTTGAGAAACGGGTCGAGTTCTAGCCCCAGGGGGACGACGGCGATCCGCTCCCGCTTTGCAACGCCCAGGGCCACTAGCTCCTCCCTCAGGGCTGCGCTGAGGGCGATGACCCGCGTCGTAGAGGCCGCCAAAAAACCCTCGACCACCCGAAAGAGGAGGCTCTTGCACCTCCCGAAGTAACCCCGAAGGACGTGGCCGTGAAAGGTGTGATAGACGAGAAGTTTTGGGCGCCTCGCCGTCAGGGGTGAAACTCTGTAGAGGAGGGCGGCCAGCCGCCCAAGGGTCCCGGCCTTGGCCGTGTGTGTGTGAAGGACATGAGGGTGTTCCCTCAGCAGAAGGCGGTAGAGCTTAAAGAAGGCGACGAGGTCATCGAAGAGACTGATCTCCCGACCGAGCTCCCGGATTAAATGGGGCTCAACACCCCGACTTCTGGCAAGCGGCTCCATGGAGCCCTCCGCTTCCGTCTCTGACCCTTTGACGAGGAGGGTCTGAAAGCTCGCGTCATTCATCCGCTCCGAGAGATAGATCACATGGCGGGCCGGTCCCCCCACGTTGAGCCGGGCAATCACTCTGAGAATTTTCAGGGGCTCGCTCATCAGAAAAAAGAAGATCCCGCTCGATGACGGTCCGCAAGGAAAGGAAAAGAAAAGGGGCCGCAGCTCATAGACCTCTGCATACCTGGTCCAGGGTTTTCCAGCAGCATCTCTTTCCTTCTCTAACGAAATTCCAGATCCCGCACGCGCCCTGGATCAACGGTCTCCAGATTTTTTTCTCTTCAGACGTAACGGGAGGTGTGATGGAGACGGGGGATGCTGTCTCCACTCCAAATCCGGTCTTCTTCTGAACTTCCCTAAGGGAAACCCCCGAGTGGAGGGATTCCAGCTGAAGCTTGTGGGTCATTCCCCTAAATACTATTTAGATAATACTATATTTAACAATATATTAAATTATTGAAGTAAATGTTACACATCAGGCCATTTATATTCTCTCATTTCAACTTCTTCATGATGTCCTCGAGGCCTTTCTCTAATGCATCCCCATTGACCGGATCCTTCAGATCGATTTTCTGACTGAAATCGGCAGGGGGCTCAAAGAGATCATCCGGCAAAGGGTCTTGGAGGAGCTGCTCCACCAGGCTCTCGACGGCCAGTTCCCCAACCGGCGTTTGGAAGCGGGCCGTGAACTGGATCACCGTCCCGCCAACCCTTTCCAACTCCTCTATGACGTCCTGGCCCAAACTGGGGAGCATATCCTTCGTGAACTCGGCCATCTCCTTTTGGATGGGGTAGAATTCGAGGCCCGCATCCGTGGCCTGGGTGATCCAGAAGTCGCCTGAGAAATCGCCCCCTTCAACCCGATAGAGCTCGCAGAGAAACCCGCTGATGGTCTGTTGCTGGCCGGTGGGAACCACGTGAAAACCTTCACCTAGGGGCTCCTTTGCCCCCCCTCCCGTGATCTCTTCCAGATCCTGGATGAGCCCACTCGCAAGCGCTGCTAACCTCTGAAGGGTTTCTAGCGAAATCTCGGTGTAGGTCCTCTCCTCCGGGTTCAGTTCAATCAGCTTTTTATCGGGGAAGCGGAGGATGGCCACCCGGCCCTGGGCCTGCTCGATGCGGACCATGCCCCCTTTCACATACATAATGATCCGCTGCGTCGTTTCGTCGCCCTTCCCTGCTATCGTCCACTTATCCACTTGGTGGACTGTGAGATCGGCCCAAAGGGCCGTTGGTGCGATCCAGGCCAAAAAAAGCAGGACCAGCACGAGGAGACCCTTTTTCATCTCTCATCCCTCCTGCGGCTCAACTCCCAGCCCCCTCTGTCGATTCAAGTCGCTGCCGCTCTAGTTGCTTGATGGTCGCCTCCAGGGCCGTTCGCTGATTTTCAGCGTTCAACTCACCAAAGAGGCGCAGGGCTTCGTGGAAGTGACTCAGGGCTTTGTCCACCTCGCCCAGCTCCGCGTAAACCGTCCCAAGGCTCGCTCCGTTCGCGGCCTGCCCCCACTGGTAGCCGATCTCCCGATTGATCTCGTAGGCTTTCTCATAGGCCTGCAAGGCCTGCTCGGGTTCCCCGGTCTGAAAGAGAACGTTTGCCAGGTTTCCGAGGCTGTTGGCCTCGCCGCGACGGTTGCCCGTCTCGCGGTGAAGACTGAGAGCGACCTCGTAATGCTCCTTCGACTGGGCAAAGTCTTTTTCCAGGGCGAAGAGGAGCCCGATGTTGCCAAGGTTAATGGCCTCCTCCCTGCGGTCTCTAAGTTCTCGGCTCAGCGACAGGGCCTCTTGGCTGAACCCAAGGGCCGCTTTGAGCTCCCCCTGGTCTCGAAGGACCGTGGCCAGCAGCCGAAGCTCCCGCGCCTGCCTTCCCCGGTCCGGCCCTTGTCGGCACATCTCAAGGGCCTCGCGATGATGCTCGGCGGCCTCGGAGAGAGCACCCTTGGTACGGCAAAGACGCCCCATCCGACTCAAGATTTCACCCGCACCCTGAAGGTCTTCTCTCCCGCGGTGGACCTCGAGGGCCTCTCCATAGTAGCGGAGGGCTTCCTCGGTCGAACGCTTGTACGTGGAGAGAAGGGCCAGATTTGTAAAAACCGCCGCCTTCGCCTCGGAGTCATCCTCTGAGAGGGCCACCGCCTCCTGCAGCCTTCCCTCCGCCTCCTTGGCAAAACCCTGATAGTGGTAGGCAAGGGCCATGAGGTTGAGGGCACGGGCGCGCCCCCCCTCACTCTCAAGGGCCATCTTCGCCTGGCCAATGGCCAAATCGGCTTTTTGACCGTGATAGGCCAGAACGCCCAGGGCGTACCGTGTCTCTTGAGGGATGGTGGCCCCCTTACGCTCCTCTTCCTCCACCGAGAGGAGAACTTCTTCGAGGCGCCCATAAAAATCTTCGGGGAGACGGGACATGGGGTCGGAAGAGCCCTCTGCCGTGTCGCCCGCGACATTCCCGGGCGAAGGCCAGGCGTCCAGGATGGGGGGGCCCTGCAGAGAGAGATCGGTCACCATCGCTGCCGGGCGGCCCAAGACCTCCGGGTCGAGGGGGGCCGTCTGAGCATCGGGTGTCTGGACAGGGCGCGGCTGACTCACGCGAGGCAGAGGAGGCGGCTCTTTTTGTTTTTGGGGAGGGGTCTCTCCCTCCTCAAGGAGGCGCGCACTGGAGAAAGCCTCTTCCTCCAAAGGCTCATATTCAACAACCTCGCATCCGGCAAGTTCCATCTCCCTTGAGGGAGGGGGAGAGGAAGGTGCGCCAGGCGGCGGTGTCGGACTGGCCTGGGGGGTGGGAGGGCGTATCTCCTGCGTGTCCTCATCGCTGATGAGCTCCGTCATGGCCGAGGAATCCTCCGCCTCGGGCCTTTTGCCCCAACTTCGAGACCAAAAAACGACCAGGATGACAGCGATTCCAAAACCAATGAGGATGGCGGCCAGGAGAAGAGCGCTCATCGAGTCCTCCCAGCAAACCGAAGGGCCTTTCCAGCCCGCGCTCCCAAATGCTCTCCTGCCTCCACGGTCACCTCTCCATTGACGACCACCATATCGATCCCCTTGGGATAGGAAATGGGGGCATCGTAAGTCGCGGTGTCGGCGATCTTGTCTGGGTCAAAGACGACGAGATCGGCCGCCATGCCCTCCCGAATGACCCCTCGATCCCTGAGTCCAAGCCGTCGGGCTGGGAGTGAAGTCATCTTGGCGATGGCCTGTGCCAGAGGAAAGAGACCCTCCTCCCGCGCATATCGGCCCAGGACGCGGGGGAAGGTGCCAAACCCCCGGGGATGGGGGTGCCCCTCCCCGAGGGGCCCATAGTGGGCATGGCCCCCGGCGTCGGAGCCGACGAGGACATAGGGGCGAGCAAGAATGGTCCGAAGGTTCCCCTCATCCATCAAAAAAAGGATGACCTCGACCGTGAGCTTATCATCCACCAGGAGGTCCAGGACGAAATCGATCTCATCCTTGCCCGCCGAGGCGGCACCCTCCGAAACTTTTTGTCCCTCAAAACTTTTGTTTCTAGGGTTATGGATAAGACAGATGAGGACATCTTCCCAATACCCGGACCTAAAAGCCTCCATCTCCTCTCGGATGCGCCTTCGGTCTTCAGGATCCTTCAATCGCTGGAGGGCTCGCCCCTTTCCCCCTTCGTGGGCCCAGTCCGGCAAGAGGGCGGAGAGGTGCGTGTGGGAGGCGGTGTAGGGATAGGCGGTCGCAGGCCACGTCGACCCCATCGCGAACGGCGGTTTCGATAAGATTGAGGGCCTGCCCAACCTTGCCCCAGTTTTCCTTCCCCGCGGTCTTGAGGTGAGAGATCTGAAGGGGGGCACCGCTGGCCTTCGAGACGGCGATTACCTCCTCCAGAGCCTCCAGTAGCCCCTTCCCCTCGCTTCGGATGTGAGTGCTGAGGAAGCCCCCCAAACGGGCTGCCGTGGAGGCCAGGGTGACCAGTTCTTCCCGGGACGAATAGCATGCCGGTGGATAGACGAGGCCCGTGGAGAGCCCGAAGGCCCCCTCCTGGATGGCCCGGGCCACCCCCTCCGCCATCGCCTGAAGCTCGTCAGAGGAGGGAGCACGGCTGGCCCCCCCCATGAAAGACGCCCGAAGGGTGTTGTGACCCACTTGGTGGGCATAGTTGACGGAGAGGCCGTCTCGTTCCAATCGCCCCAGGTATCCCTGAACGTCTTCAAAATCCAGGTCCAGCCCGTAATCGCGCGAATAAGTTTGCCGTCTCTCCTCCAGGGCAGGACCGGCGACGGGAGCGGCTGAGTAGCCGCAGTTCCCTCCCACCTCAGTGGTCACCCCCTGGCGCACCTTCCCCTCTGCAAGCGGGTTGATGAGAAGGGAGTAATCGGAGTGGGAGTGGATGTCGATGAACCCTGGACAGAGGGCCCCGCCCCCGAGGGATACCTGCCGAGAGGTTTTTGTCCCGTCAAGGCGCCCTACGGCCGCTATCCGGCCCCCCTGTATCCCGACATCAGCCCCAAAGGGTTCTCCTCCTCGTCCATCGTAGAGGCTCGCATCTTTAAAGAGGAGATCAAAACGCGCCAAAGGGACTATCTCCCTGGGGCTTGCCTGGACGAAGGTGGGGAGACCCACGGCGGATTAGCCCCATCTCTCGATCCCACCACCTGCAAAATCTCCCACCAGCGAGAGGATAGTATCCCATTCAAGAAACCCAGACAACCGCTCCCTTCCAAGTCTTTCTGCCCTCGCGCCACCCCTTTTGAAGAGATCCTCCACAAGGGCTCTCCCACGCAGGACACTTTTTTGGGCCCCTCATCTTCGGTCGAGAACCGGCTCTCCCTGCACAAAAACGAGGCGTGGCTCAAGGTCTAGGTCCAGAACCAAGATGTCGGCGTCCAGGCCCTCGGCCAGCCGGCCCTTTCGATGAGAGATGCCAAGGGCGCGGGCGGGATTCTCCGAGACCCACGGAAGGACATTCTCCAGGGGAAGCTGACAAAACTTCATCCCGTTTTTTAAGGCACCTCTCAACGGAAGAAGGGCCCCCGCAAGGACCCCCTCAGGGGTCTCGGCGCGCCCCCCCCGGACTCGAACTGATATTTCCCCCATCAAGGCCTCAGGGATCTCTGCCTCGCCAAGGGGTGTCGCGTCTGAGACCAGGAAAGTACCCTCTGGCCCCTTCGCCCGGACGGCCATCCGAAGGGCCGCCGGGTGGACGTGGACACCGTCAGCGATGAAGCCCGCCATCACCTCCGAATGGTCGAGGATGGCCCCCAGAACCCCAGGGTCGCGGTGGTGAAAATTCCTCATCGCGTTGAAGGTGTGGGTGGCGAGGCGGGCCCCAGCAGCGATGGCGAGCTTGGCCTCCTCATAAGTAGCGGCTGTATGCCCCATGGCGGGAATCCACCCCCAGCGGGCCATCCCTTGAATCACCGACAGGGCGCCTGGAAGTTCAGGGGCGAGTGTGAGTACCAGGGGCCCTCCCTCCCAGGATTCGGCATAGCGTTCGAGCTCCCCGAGATCCGGGGGGCGCAGGTGGGCCTGAAGATGAGCGCCGGCGGCCTTGGGGTTCAGAAAGGGGCCCTCCAGGTGGGCGCCGAGGACGGTCGCCCCCCCACCCCGGGCGCTGGCCCCTGAGATGGCGGAAAGGCCCTCCTGGAGGAGCTCCCTTGGGGCGCTAATCAGTGTGGGGAGAAAGGACGTGGTGCCGCGTCTCGCAAGGTCCTGGGCAATGGCCTCGATGGCCTCGGGGGTCGCCTCCATGACGGCCCGGCCTGCCCCGCCATTGACTTGGAGGTCTATCAGGCCCGGCAGGATGAGGGTCCCGTCGAGGTCAAGAATTCGGGCCCCTGAGGGGAGAGGCCCGATGGGTCCAGCGGACAGGATTTTCCCGTCCTGAAAGACCACTTGCCCCCCCTCGATCACACCAGAAGACAGATAGACTCGACCTCCCCTAAGGGCGGTGACTGTCTCGGGCGAGACCACGGGTCAGCCTTCTAGACACACAGCTGAAAGAAAATAGTGTTTCGTGGTGAGGGGCAAGAGAGCAATAAAGAGGCATCCCCAAACAGGGGGAACGACAATGGCTTTTTCATCCCCCTGGCCGGCCAGCCCAGGGACCCGGCTCCGTCGGGACGAGGCCGGTCATTTGGACTTCTTGCGTTTTCGCACCTTTTCGTTCGCCTGGATGAGCATCTCGACGTTTTGTCGAGCCGTCTCCCTGATCCTCTGCTGGATACTGAGAAGGACCAGGCGACCAGGCAGCGTGGGGACGTTCGGGATGATAGGCATCTCGCGGCTTCCGGGCTCTTTCTCCAGGGCCGCGGCTTCCTTCACGATCTCTTTCTCAGAAAAAAGCTCCTTTTCCGAGTAGGAATAGGTCAACTTGACATAGTCTCGCTCTTTCCGCTCATCATCCCGGGTTTCCCGGACAATATTCTCCATATCGATCGAACTGGGCTTCTTGTCGGCCTTTTTCATCTCACTCTTCACGGCGTCGAAGTATTTGTTGAGGGGCATGGTCTTGGTCAGCTCGTCCTGGGGGATCTTGGAACTGATCTCAAATTTGATGCGCCCCTTTGAAATCATGGGAGCCCCGATTTCATACGTGATCTCATGGACGCTGAACCGATCTCCTCGCTTGGACTGGTATTGGGAGCGGAACTCGTCGGTGAGTTCGACGAGGCCCCGCTGGGCGAACTGGACGAAGAGATTTTCCTTGAGGGTTGGCATGGGGCCCGTTCCTCCTCGTAAGCGAAAACTAAACCCAGGCGCTAAGTATAGGCCGGGGGGGCGGCTCGGGCAAGCCTCCTATTGCGATCTGTAAAAAGTAGACAGGCCCCTCTCTATACGGCTAATATGTCTCTGGCCGGAAGGTCAGGCGGCGCTGAGGCCTCTTGGAGTCTGTGATGCGGGCGAACATGGCGCGGGGAAGGGCCCTCTTCCTTACAACGTTGCTCCTTCTGCTTTGGGGATGTGCGGGAAGCGAAGTGCCCCCAACGACCCAGGATCCGGTCTCCCTTTTCCTGGAGCGAATCCAGTCCAAACACCGAGCAGAGGCCAAACAAATCGAGGTGGCCGAGCCAGGCCCCACCCGTGAGGAGATCCACCTGGGGATGCGGCCCGGTTGGGAGCATAAACCCCTGACCGAACGGGAAGATGATGCAATTATCCTCACCCGGACCTGGGTGGAGATCCTGACCCACCCCAAGGGAGGCGTGACCACCACCCTGGCCTATTGGCTCCCCATCGAGACGACGTCCATACCGGAGAGGGCCATCGTCCGGTACCAGGACCCCCAAGGAAAGCCTCTGGGATGGACTGAGTTTCGCCGGGACCGGGGCATCTTTCTTAGGTGGATCCCATCGCCCTAAGGGTGGCCCACGAAAAGGGCCCCCATAATTGGCAATATTTTACATTAACTATATGCTGTTAACTGACTAAAATATAGGAGGCTATCAGAATGGAACTTGTCGCTAAGTACGTGGTGCTCATTTACGGCCTGCTCATGATCATCGGGGGGATCATCGGATTCACCACTGCCAGGAGCCTGCCCTCCCTCCTCTCGGGCGGCATCAGCGGCATCATCCTTCTCGTGGTGTTCGCCTGGAGCCTAAAAGCCCTCTCGCCCGCACTGTGGACAGCCGTGGGGATTTCCGCAGCCCTTACGGTTCTGATGGGGGTGCGCTTCGCCATCTCCGGCAAGTTCATGCCGTCGGGCGGAATCGCCCTGATCAGTCTAATTGCCTTAATCCTGACGATCGTGGGTGCGCTGCAGGCGAAAACGGGTCCCTGAGAAGGGCTAATTTCAGCAGTTGTCGCAAAGGTCGGGGGGCTCAGCGGGGCCTCTGCCCGTCCCCGTCCGGCTGGGCCTCCAGCTGAAAATTTCCGGGTTCTCCCCCGCGAAACGCAAGAGATATTCCCTCAAAGACTCCCCTTCCAGTGGGGGTCGGTTTTCGACAACCTGGGTCTCCAGGATCTCAAGGTAGCGGTCATAATACTCGCGCTCTTGCTCAAGGGGGCTTGGGCAATAACAGGTCTCGTAAAAGGTGATGAGGCCGCCAGAGACCCGCGCCTCCTGCATGGCCCCCTGCATTGACTTTTCGAAGACCTCTCCTTTTCCGAGGGCCCTCGTCTCAATGGCTTCTCGAAGGGCTTTTTCTTTTCCCTCCAGCACGCGAGCCTTGACGTGATAGTCCATCTCTTCGCTCTCCCACCCGGGCAACCACGTCCTTCCACATCCTTTCTCAGTATAATCGATTGGTCCGGCGTAGGCGATAGACCGCTCTGACGTGGGAAGATGCGATTTTAATTCAGAAAGGAGGATCGGCCAAAAAGAGACAAAAGCCCTTCTCGGAGCGCCAGAGACCGGGATTCGGGTTGACAAGGAAGGCAAGGGCGATAGAATAATTTCAATCCTTCGTTTTCGTTAGAAGCCGGGGTGCCTTTGGGAACGCACCACACAGACTTCCCAAGAGGAGTGGCGCCGCCTGCTCGTCCTCTGGCGTGCTGAGAAAAGGAGGCTGTCATGGCCCACACCCTACCGGACCTGCCTTATGACTACAACGCATTAGAGCCCCACATCGACGCCCAGACCATGCAGCTCCACCACGACAAGCACCACAAGACCTACGTGGACGGCCTCAACACTGCAGAGCAACGCCTCGCGGACGCCAGAAGCAAGGGGGACTTCGCCGCTATCCAGCAGCTCGCGCGCTTGGTTGCCTTTCACGGAAGCGGCCACTTCAACCATTGCATCTTCTGGAAGAATATGGCGCCCAAAAAAGGGGGGGAACCCAAGGGGGCCGTGGCCGACCAGATTAAGGCGGACTTCGGGAGCTTCGAGAACGTGAAAAAACAGTTCTCGGCGGGATCCGTCGCGGTGGAGGGAAATGGCTGGGGCATCCTGGGCTGGCACCCCCTGGCCGGAAAGCTCCAAACCTATACCGCCATGAACCATCAAAACCTGACTCAATGGGGGGTCATCCCCATCCTGATGTTGGACGTCTGGGAGCACGCTTATTATCTGAAGTATCAGAACCGCAGGGCCGACTACGTCGCCGCCTGGTGGAACCTGGTCAACTGGGATGACGTGGCCCAGCGTCTGACGGACGCCAAGGCGGTCAAGATCTCGTAAGTCTCTGCCGAGACCCAAGCGCACCGGGACTGGAAGAAGCAAAAACCTAAAAGGGGCGGCCTAAAAAATCCGCCCTTTTTTTGAGACATTCAGAACTTCGCGCGAGGAGCACAGCACATGGAAACCATGGGGCCGCAGCACTACATCTTCATCTGTACCAACACACGACCTGCCGGGCACCCCCGGGGCTCTTGCGGTCCTCGCGGGGCCCAGGAATGCGCGATGCGGGTCGCCGACGAGATCGGGAAGCGGGATCTCTGGGACAAGGTGATGATGACAAGCACGTCCTGCCTTGGACCCTGCGGGGAGGGCGTGACCATCGCCATCTACCCTGAGGCGACTTGGTACTGGGGCGTCAAGCCCGATGATGTCCCGGAGATCCTGGAGGCTATGACGAAAGGAGATCGGGTCTCCCGTCTTCTTTATTCCTGGCCACCACCCGAAGAAACCCCTCCCCCCAGTCCCTGAGAAGGGCCAATCTCGATCGGTCTCACTCTTCTAGAGCTCGAATGACGGCCTTGGGCGCCTTTCTCCGTATCACCAGTCCGATATGACCCACGAGTGTTCGATAGAGGCCCAGGGCGGCCCAAACGTCGGCATCCGGACCATTCGCCCAGAGCGTCTCAGCCTCCAGGCCAGGAGACAGACGGTAAGACCCCGTGCCTGATAACCACGGATGAGGATAACGGGTCGAGAAGGGTGACGACGATCACCGAGAGGGTCTGTTGGCCGGGGCGACATACCGGCCTCTGGCCTGGTGTCGCTCGAAGGCGAGGGCAATGAGCCGGTCAATGAGGGCCCCGTAGGAAAGCCCCGCGGCCTCCCAGAGACGGGGATAGACGCTGGTTGTCGTAAAGCCCGGGACGGTGTTGATCTCGTTCACGTAGATGCTGCCTTTTTTCTCATCGAAGAAAAAATCCACGCGCGCCATCCCGTCTCCCCCGATAGCGCCAAAAGCACGAAGGGAGAGCGTCTGGATCTCTTGCTCGGCCTTTTTTGGCAGGTCCGCCGGGATCAGGATGTCGGTCATCCCGGAATTATATTTTCGCTGGTAATCGTACCATCCCCCGCGAGGGCGGATTTCGGCAAGGGGGGAAGCGGCCGGCGGCTCGCTGCCCACTGTGTTGCCGAGAATGGCGCACTCGATCTCTCTGCCTGAAACGGCCCGCTCGATCAGCACCTTCTCATCAAAACGGAAGGCTTCGGAGAGGGCCGGCAGGAGCTCCCTCTCTTCTTCTACCCGCGCTATCCCGATGCTGCTCCCCAGGGAGACCGGCTTAACAAAGAGGGGGGGCGAAAGATTGGCTTGGTCCAAGCGCTTGGCGACGCCCCCAGAATCTCTCTCGTGGTCCTCCCACCTCAGGAGGACGTGGTCCACCACGGGAACCCCCGCGGCGCGGAAGACGGTTTTGGCGAGACTTTTGTCCATTCCGATGGCTGAGGCCGACACCCCGGAACCCACGTATGGGACGCCCAGAAATTCTAAAAGCCCCTGAATCGTTCCGTCTTCGCCGAAGGGTCCGTGGATCAAGGGAAAGGCGACGTCGAAGGGGTGACGGTTGTCACTTCCAACTTCAAGGAGGGTCGGATCTCCAAGCGCCTGGGACAGGGCCACCGGGACGCCCCTATCGGGCGGGTCTTCTGGCCGCCCCAGGAGGGACCAAGCCCCATCGGTCCCGATGTGGAGGAAAAGGATCTGGCCTTTAGCGGGGTCGGCCGCCCCGGCCACACCCGCCGCCGAAGCGAGGGAGATCTCGTGTTCTGCAGACCGCCCACCAAAGATGAGCAATAGCCGTCGGCGCCCGGTCATGGGTCTCGAAAGGCTGTGAAGGAGGTCCAGAGGATTAGAAAAAGGGTATCCCGGGCCCTCAGGTATTTGAGCCTCGAATGAAACACAGGGGTTTCCTCTTTCTGTCTGATGGGGATCCCTACTTCAGAAGTTTCGACATGAACTTGAAGTCGTCCGTCCCGGCCACCCGAAGGAGATCAAAGGCGGCGGTCTCGGTGGAGGTGATGACCGCCCCCGCCTCGTCCATCAACCGAAGCCCCGTTTTCCAGTTGGCCTTCGTCCTGGAGCAGACGGCGTCGGCCGGGACATGGACCGTATAGCCCGTGTCCAGCAAGTCGCAGACCGTCTGAAAGACGCAGACGTGGGTCTCAATACCGGCGACCAGGACGTGGCTGAGATCTTTGGCCCGCAACCGCTTCAAAAAGCCCTCTTCCTCACAGCCGCTGAAGGCCAGCTTCTCGATGGGCGAGAAATCGGGAAAAACCTCCTTCAGCTCTGAAGAAGTATGCCCGAGCCCTTTTGGGTACTGCTCCGTCACAATGGCGGGAAGTTTTAGCCGCCCCGCCAGCGAGAGGAGGATGCGGATACTGCGGAGCGTCCTCTCCCTGATTTCCTCCGGCATGGCGGCGAGAAGGCGCTCTTGCGTATCAATCAAGACGAGGCCTGTCTTCTCCCGGCTCAGGCGAAACCGTTTCCCATTCTCCCCCAACCCGCCTTCTCCCTCAAAAAGGCTTTCCCTCGCGGCAAGGCTCATTTGCCCTAACGAATGCGACCCACACCCTCTACGGAACGGGAAACATCAGGCAGTGGTCCGGTCTGAGGGGTTTTAAATCCCTCCGAAGGAGACGGCCCGGACGTTTTCTAGCGGGAAGTAGACGAAGACCCCTGGCGCCACAGAGCCTAAAAAGCCAATGCGTCTCAGCGCGTAGCCCCCGGGGTTGTAATGATTTCCCTCTCCCGAGAGGTCCTCAAATCCTGCGTGGTACTCCCAGTCGATGGGCAGGCGGAAGAGCTCACCCGCTTGGTTCCGGAAGGCCATCTCCCCTTTTTCTCCCTCTGGTATCTCGAGGCGGGAAAGCTTGGCGAAGCTTGCCCGTTCCCGGGTCTCGCCCACCCGGACGAAGAAGAAGGGTTTCCTAAAACCCCCGATCAAGCTCCCGCCTGTCTCTGTCCACCCTTCCAGGAGATACCGCTCATAAAAGAGGGAAAGCTCTATTGCTTCGACCTGCTGTCCGCTCGCCAACTCCACGGTCGCCTTCTGGCCTGGCGGGACAACCCCTTCAGGGTTCGATAGAGAGGCGGACTCGATCCGCTCGAGGCCGCGAAGGGGAATCTTGAAGGGGCCGAGGGAAGAATCTCCACTCAAGAGACCCTCTCCCAACTCTCCCTCGTATTCCTCCCCAGCCGCCGTGGAAACCGAATGACCCCTCCCCTTCCGGACAACTTTCCGGACACTCGACAGTTGAATGAGATAGGTGAAACCGTCCATTTGGAGGGGGAGCAGACCCACCTCGTGTCTCTGCCCCACCGGGTCCCAGAGCGTGAATGAGTCCTCAACGCTGAGGTCTCCAAGGGCTCGGACCGAGAGATCCCCTTCCCCGACCAAGGTGGCCGAGAATTCCTTATTCGAAGGCTCTGGCGGTGCCTCCTCTGTCGTGGAGACCTTCAACTCAATTCTGTCGATGAGATCCCAGGATTTGACCAGAGGACCAAGGGCCCATTCCGCGCGAAAGGGTTCCGTGGGGATGGGGCCATTGCAGGAATTTCCATTTCGAAGAAGAAGTTTTAGCTGATCGGCAGAGGGGTCTACCTGGATCTCCTGCAGAGTGTCCACGGGGATCTCAAAGAGAAATGGACCTCGTCGGCAGGAAAGAGCGCTGGCCTCGACTTTCTCAAGAGTGATGATCTCTCCTGACCGCCGATAGTGAATTTTCCATCCAACAGGCACATCGGCAGCGAGCGGCGCTCCCGGCCAGACAAGAGGCACCAAGAACCCCCACAGGATGCACCAAATCCCCTTCTTTATCGCCCAGAGGGCGTCTAACATGACAATCTTCCCCCCCACAGGGGCTGGGAGTTTAGAAGGCCCAGGGAGTCTCAAAATTTTCATTCAGGTTTCTCAAACCCCTAGTATATAATGAGGCCGCTCAAAAATTTCCCGAAGTTTCTGGGCTGCTCCTCTGAGGGAGATTTCCATCAGACCACTTTGACGAGGGGAGGACTCCGGAAGACCCGCGGGGACCCACATCGTCAGACGCCCCGTCCACCAGGGCACCCTTGTACAGATGAAGAACTTGATCCGCCACCTGGCGGCAAAAATCCTTGTCATGCGTGGCGACGACGACTGTCGTCCCCTTCTCTTCGCGAGTCTTGAGGATGAGCATGATGACCAGGTTGATGTGGTCCACATCCACATGGGCAACCGGCTCGTCAAGGAGAAGGACCTCTCGCTCCAGGACCAGTGCGCGGGCCAGGGCAACCCGCTGGGCCTCGCCCCCCGAAAGCTCCGAGCCCAAACGATCCTTAAATCCCTCAAGATCGGAAAAGGCCAGTGCCCTCGCCACCCGGGTCGCCACCTCCGACTCCGGAATCCCCTCCTGCCGGAGGCCATAGGCTACGTTGAAAAAGACCGAGCCCTTGAAGAGGTAAGGGGTTTGGTGGGCGAGGGTCATCCGTCGCCGCAACTCGAGGGCGTTTCGCCTCAAATTTACAGGGCGACCATCCATGGAAAGCGTGCCGGCTGACGGTCTCTCCAGAAGGCTGAGGATGCGAAGGATGGTCGTCTTCCCGGCACCGTTGTGCCCCAGGAAGACCGTCACCTCGCCCCGGGGGATCTCCAAGGCCTCCAGATCCAAAACCTTCTCACGACCAAAATACTTCTTCAGCCCACGCGCAGAGAACACCATCACCTCGCGACAAGGCCTGACTGCGGCCAGAAGAAGATTTGGGGGACAAACGACCTCATAAAACCTCTCAGCGGCCCTGAACTTGCGTTAAAGCCAAGTTAACCACAACACCAATCCCAAGCAGGATAAGCCCCATGGCGAGGCCCAGGCCAAAGAGCCCCTTGTTGGTCTCCAGCGCGATGGCCGTTGTCAGGGTTCGGGTAAAGCCCTTAATATTCCCGCCGAGCATCATGGCGATCCCCACCTCGGAGATGATCCGTCCGAAACCCGCGACGACAGCCGCCATGAAACCATGGCGGGCCTCCCGAAGAAGTGTCCAGGCCACCATGAGGGGAGAAGCCCCCAGCGTTCGGGCCGTCTCCCGAACCAACGGCGAGAGGGCTTTTAGGGAAGACAGGGTGAAGACAACCAGAATGGGGATGGCGAGAATCGTGGTCCCCAGTACCATCCCGGTCGGGGTGAAGAGGAGGTTTAACGTCCCAAGAGGCCCCTGGCGGGAGAGAAGACCAATTCCAAGGAGCCCAATGAGCACTGTGGGGACGCTCAAGAGAGAGTTGAAGGAGAGGACCACGATCCGCCTTCCCGGGAAGTTCGCCGTTGCCAGGAGAAAACCGATAGGAACACCAATCACAGCGGCCAGGAGGGTGGACAGGGTGGCCAGGCGGATCGAGACCAAAGCGGCTGAGAGGACATCAGGGTCCAGGGTTCTAATGAGGCGCAGGGCCTCGAGGATGCCTTCCTTCAGAAACTCCATCCTCAGGGCACCGCCACGGGGTTGAACAAGGGCTCTCCTGTGGGGCGAAAGGTTCGGATGATCTCCTGTCCCTCGGGGGAGGTGATCCATCCAATCAGGGCCATCGCCATGGGATAATTGACATGGAGGTGGCGGGCCGGATTCACGGCAATAATCCCATAGGGGTTCCGCAACCGAGGGTCTCCGTCCACCAGAATCTTAAGGTCCAGTCGGCCACCATAGGCGAGGAAAGTCCCAATATCGGTCAGGGTATAGGCCCCTTTCTGACTCGCCATAAGAAGGGTCGCGCCCATCCCCTGCCCTATCTCCAGATACCAGTCCCCTTCGGGATTCACACCCGACAACGCCCAGAGCACCCGTTCCTTCTTATGAGTACCGGAGTCGTCGCCGCGGGAGACAAACAGGGTCTCTTGGGCCTCGATGCGCGTCAAGGCTTCCGTCCCATCTGAAACCCCCTTCAAACCCGCTGGGTCTGACGAGGGACCAACGAAGACGAAGCGGTTGTACATGACGTCGCGACGGTTCACCCCGTGCCCCTCGCTGACGAAACGCTCCTCGGCCTCCGGGGCGTGAACCAGGACCACGTCCACGTCCCCCTGGGCGGCCAAGCGAAGGGCCTTCCCTGTTCCTACGGGGATGACATCGATCTTGGCGCCAAAGCGCTTCTCAAACGGAGGCAGAAGGACCTCGAGGAGGCCGGAGTTCTCCGTAGAGGTCGTCGTCGCAAGGCGAATCCGCTCCTCCCCGACTCCGCCCCATAGGCCCCAGATACCCAGGATAATGAGGAAGACCAGGGCCACCTTCCCCAGGAGAGAGCTAACGGTTGAAAACTTTAGAAAACGGTCCGTCATTCCCCAATTCTCCTGTGTCTTCACAATCACTGCCACCCAAAGACATTAAATGGGTGAAGGGTTCAGTTCAGCTCTTCTTCAGAAGTCAGTCTTCGTCCCTGCAAAAGCCCCGAGTGCTCCATGAGATGGGCGTAGATCCTGTCCGAAACGAACCTGTGGCCTTCCGAATTCCAGTGCTTGGGGAAGATCTCCCTGGCGTTTGGATCTCGATAATGGTCACGGAAGTCCTCCGTGAGGTCAAGGACCGGGATCCCTGTCTTTTTCGAGAATCGTTCCATAACCTTGGGGAAGCTCCACATGAGGAGGCGATTGAACTCCCCCTTGGCCCAAGACTCAGGAGGAAAGACAACGACGAGAAGCCTCGCCCCGACCCCCGCCGAGGCCTGGTCCATCTCGCGGAAGATGGCCTCCGAGAGCCTCCACTGCTCCCCCACGCCCACATAGGCCAGGCCGTCTCTCAAGGCTTGGCCGCGCCTTGCGAGCCAGGCGCACGTCCGACAACCCCACCTGGGCTCCCCTGCCGGCAGATCCGCCGCCTCCCCGATTCTGTCCGGTGGAGGAGTGCGGGGAACGGGCACATTCGTCAGAAGGAGTTCTTCTCCTTGCAAACGGAACCTCGGCTTATTGTGATTTCGGAAGGTCGCCACATTGCGTCCCATCCCCCCGAGGTAGAAACCCACCATGACCAGATCGGGCAGGTAACGGACCCCTTCCTCCTTGAGAGTGAGGAGCATCTGGTCCGACCCGTAGCCGTGGACCCCCATGTTGATCACCTCGGCGTTTGGCATCTTCCTCTCCAGCACCTCGGTGAAAACTTCATCGGGCTCGACATCTTCCCCGAAGGTGAAGGAATCTCCGACCGCGAGGAGACGAACCTTCCCCGGGATCTTCTCGTAGTCATACTCCCGCGTCTCACGAAGACCCTGCGTGTTTGTTTGAACCGTGAAGCCAGCCACCCGTGTCTCGTGATCCGGCTTATTCACCCACCCGAGGACGGGACTGTAAAGATCCCAGGTATAAGACCCGTGAGGCCTCCAGGGCCTCGTCTCCTGATGCGTGGGGTAGCGAATCCCCTTCCCCCTTTCCACGACCCACAAAACCACCTCAAAGGAGATGGCGAAGATAGCTAGGGAGGCGAGAAGGAGAAGGATCTCCTTTCCTGTTTTGATGGTCCTCATCCGACATCCCGTGACAGAGACATCTCTTCGGGCTGCCTGCACCCGAAGAGATTCAATGGCCGCCCATCTCCGACGAGCCTGTTGTCTAAGACAAGAATAATAGAGCAAGGAGGAGGGAAAGAGGGCGTTTAACGCAATTGGGTTCAGAACCTTATCAGTATGCCCTAAACCCCTTTGCCCGGGAAGACCTTCCAACTCCCCGTTGGCGGCCGAAGAGGATCAACCGAGTCCCCTCCCGAGAACCCTGCGAAAGGTGAAACCGCTCAGGAGAAGGGCCACCAGACCAAAACCTGCCAGAATGGCCGCGTCCTGCCAAAGAAACTCCAGGCCCACTCCTTTCAGGTAGATCCCCCGGATGATATTCAGAAAATAGCGGTATGGGATCAGATATGTCACATACTGGACCGGCTCAGGCATGTTCTCAATAGGGAAGATGAAGCCTGAAAGCAGAATGCTCGGAAGCTGATAAAAGGCTGATGTCACCATAGCGGCCTGCTGGGTCCGGGCCAGGGAGGACACCACGACGCCCACTCCGAGACTGGTCAGGACGAAGAGGCTCGACAGACCCACCAGGAGAAGGGCGTCCCCCTTGAACCACACCCCGAACCAAAACCAGCCGGCTATCACGATGATCAGGACATTCAGCATCCCAATGAGAAGAAAGGGAATGGTCTTTCCCAGAAGGAGAGCAAACCCTGAAAGGGGCGTCACCACGAGCTGTTCGAGCGTCCCTTGCTCGCGCTCTTTCACGAAGGAAAGGGCCGTGAGGTCCCCGATGAGGGTGAGGAGGATGGCGCCGATGATCCCGGGGACCATGAAGTTGACGCTCTTGAGTTCCGGGTTGTACCAAACGCGGGGACGGGTCTCCACGAGGAGGGCGCGGATGGGGGGACCCGAGGCGTCATCGACAAGGGGGCCCTGGAGGTTCAAGGCCAGCTGACTCGCCGCGAAGTCCTGGGTGATATTGTTGAGATAGCCCAGGATGATGGCCGCTGCGTTGGAATCCGAGCCGTCCACAAAAATCTGCACGTGGCCCGTGCGGCCCCCTTGGACCTTTTCGGTGAAGTCCATCTCGATGGTAAGCCCGACCTGGACCTTCCCACCGTCCAGGAGGCGGAAAATCTCCTCTTCGTCGGCCGCAATCCTCGGCGTGAGGAAGTAGCCCGAAGCCTGCAGCTTCTGCATGAGCTCCCGCGTGAGGGCACTTCCGTCATGGTCGAGAATGGCAATTTCCACATTGCGGACCTCCTGGGTCGCGGCGTATCCGAAGATGATGAGCTGGAGGATGGGGGCGAGGATGAGGAGGATGATATGGCCCCGGTCCCGCCTCAGAGCCCAAAACTCTTTTCGGGTCACCACCCACAGCTGACGCCACACGGGAAAACCAACCTCCGCGACTTGGACCGGTCGGAGACTTTCTCCTAGAGGTACTTTTTAAAACGCATGACGTTTAAAATCATCATGAATGCCGAGAAGGCGGCCAGAAACAACGCCTGGGGCCAGAGGATCTGAAAGCCGATTCCCTTCAAAAACTCCCCCCGCAGGATCTGCAAAAAATATGTGGCGGGGGAGAGGTGTGCGATCCACTGGAGGGGTGCCGGCATGCTCGCGATAGGAAAAATGAATCCGGAAAGATAGATCGATGGGAGAAGGCTCACGAGGACCGCCATGGTGAAGGCGCCCTGCTGAGTCCGGGCGACGGTCGAGACAAATAGACCGATCCCAAGGCCTGAGAAGAGAAAAAGGACGGCATAGCCCATCAGCCCCAGGAGGGAACCCTTCAGGGGAACTCCGAAAAGGAGGGTTCCGACCCCGATAATGAGCATCACATCCACCAACGTCACCCACGAGAAGGGAATAATCTTCCCGAGAAGGAGCTCCATCCGGGAAAGGGGCGTCACCAGGATCTGCTCGATGGTCCCGCGCTCCCGCTCCCGGACAATGACCCCTGCCGTGACGACGGCCGTGAGGAACATCATGATGACCCCAATGAGGCCCGGGACGAAGAAGAGAGTGCTCCGCAACTCGGGGTTGTAAAGGATGCGGGAACGGAGCTCAATGGGCCGAAGGCGCTCGGGGTCAATGGCCCCCCGCTCCTCGATGGCGGCCACCGTCACCCGAATGGCATACTCCCGAGCGATCTGGCTCGCGTAGCTTAGGGCGATGTTCGCCGTATTGGAGTCAGAACCGTCCACCACCAGCTGGACGGAGCCCGGTCGACGCAGCTGGAGGTCTCGAGAGTAGCCAGGCGCAATCACCAGGGCGACCTTGGCCTGGCCGGCGTCCAGGCTATGCCTGAGTTCCTCATAACCCTGGACCTCTCCCAAGATCCGGAAATAGTCCGAGTGGCCAAAGCCCCGGGCGAAGGAGCGGCTCTCAGCGGTCCGGTCTTGGTCGAAGACAATGAGGGGAATGTGACGGACGTCGGTCGAGATGGCGTAACCATAAATGAGGAGGAGGAAGACGGGGAAGACAATGGTCAAGACTAAGGTCATGGGGTCGCGACGGAACTGTTGCAACTCCTTTCGGACGAGCGCGTAGAAGCGATAGCTCAAGAACCCTTTCAAGAGTGGTTCTCCTTGGTGAGGCGAACAAAGATGTCCTCAATGGAGGGCTGGATGATCCGGGCCGTCTCGATGCGAAGACCCTCGGCCCGAAACTCTTCCAAAAGAGAGGGGAGCTCTTGTTCCGCCTTGCTCAAGATGAGGTGCAGGCTCGGGCCATAGAAGTTCATGTCCCGGATCTCCGGACGTCCCTTCAGCCGATCGAACGCGTGGCGCAGGTCAGGTCCTTCCAACTCCACCAGATCTCCGTCGAAAGGCTGCTCCTTCAGTTCTTCAGGGGCCCCGCAGGCCACGAGCCTTCCCTGATGGATGAAGCCGATGGTGTTGCATCGCTCGGCCTCCTCCATGTAATGGGTCGTCACAAACAGGGTCACCCCCTCGCCGGCCAGGCCATAGAGGATGTCCCAGATCTGGCGCCGGGAGACAGGGTCAATCCCAGACGTAGGCTCATCCAGGAAGAGGATCCGGGGCCGGTGCACAAGGGCGGTGGCAAGGGCCAGGCGCTGTTTCCATCCGCCCGAGAGGTTCCGGGCGAGCTCGCCCCGCCGATCCTTCAGGGCAAGGGACGCCAGGATCTCCTCTGTCCTCCTCTTCGCCAGCTTTCCTCCCCCGAGGTAGACCCCGGCATAGAACTGGATGTTCTCGGACACGGTGAGCTCTTCATAGAGACCGAAGCGTTGGGCCATGTATCCGATCTGCTGCTTGACGGCCTCTGGCTCCTGCACCACATCGTGCCCCCCCACCCGGGCACTTCCCGACGAGGGCCGCATAATGGCGCAGAGTATCCTCAGGGTGGTGCTCTTCCCCGCCCCGTTGGGACCAAGAAAACCGAAGATCTCCCCTTGCCGAATGGCCAGGTCCACCTGGTCGACAGCCACCAATTGGCCAAAACGTTTGGTCAGGCCCCTGGTCTCTATCGCCAGCGGGGCATCCCCTGCGATGGGTCGCCCTCCGTCAGCGGCGGATGAGGAGTGCGTCGGCGGGAAGGCCGGGCTTGAGGATTCCATCTGGATTATTCACCTCCACCTTCACCCCGAAAACCAGATTCACCCGTTCCTCCTTGGTCTGGATATTCTTTGGGGTGAACTCAGCCTCCTGGCGGATGAAGACAACTCGTCCGGGGAACTGGCGCCCTGGGTAAGCGTCCACCTCGACCGAGGCCTCATCCCGCAGGCGAATCCGGCCGAGATCCCGTTCCGGGACATAGACCCAAAGCCAGACCTTTCTGAGGTCGGACACCGAGACGATTGGCATGCCCACCGTCACCACCTCACCCGGCTCCTGGAACTTCTCCGCCACCACCCCGCCGATGGGCGAGTAAAGAAAGGCATCCCGGATCCGGGCCTCGATGAGGTCAAGCCGACGAGCGGCCTTCTTGACACGGCTCCGCCCGACGGCCACCTCCTCCTCCTTGAGCGGAATGAGGGAAAGATCGGCCCGCACCATGGCGAGCTCGGCTTGGGCCGACTGTTCTTGGGCCCTAGCCGCGTCGATGTCCTCCTTGCGTGTCCCCTGGACCATCATGCTGAGCCGGTTTTGGGCGGCCCGGAAGCGGGCGAGGGTCTGATCGTACACAGCCTGGGCCCCGTCCAAGCGCTCTTGGGGCACGACCCCTTCGGAAACGAGCCGTTCCATTCGACGGAGGTCCTCCTCCGCCTTTCTCAGGCTGGCCTGGACCTCCCGAACCTCTTCGGCGGCGTTGGCTCGCTCCTCCTCACGCTCCCCTGCCAGGGCCAGCTCCAAACGGCTTTGAGCATAGGCCAGGCTGGCCTCCGACTCCTGGACGTGGCTCTGGACACGCTGTCGCGTGAGTTCCAGATCGCGCTTCGCCTGGGTCAGTCGAATACGGACAAGCTCGAGATCCGCTTCGGTCTCCGCCCGCTGGATCTCCAGCTTTTCATGGTCGATGGTCCCCAACAACTGACCCACCTCTACGAAGTCCCCCTGCTCCACCTCAAGTTGTATGAGCTTTCCCGCCACCTCGGACCGGATAAATACCTCGGTGCCCTCAATGGTCCCAGAGAGGGAAAAAGTGGACGAATTAGAGTCTGAGGCTTGGCAGCCGGCCAAGACGATGAGGCACGCCCCGGCAAGGAGAATTGGCCGGGCGATGGGGGATCTCATTGCCCTTTATCAGGAGACCGTCGGCTCATAAACCTCTCTCTCAAAAGGGGAAACCTTCCCCCCAAAAGAAATCTAGATCCTATCTTCTTGAAAACAAAATGATATCACGGAAGGAGGGACCGTGTACTTGCCCGTCCAGAAAAAGCTTAGCCCGGCTGGCCTGGGGGGGGGATCCCGTCCCTTCAAGCCCAGGCCCTTAGGATTTTGACGCCACGTCAGGGTTTTATTTAAGATAAAAGGCAACTCCAGAAGGGAGTAGAACTTTCTCATGAAGGCTTCTCGTAGGAAGAAAGTGGCATTTTTCATACTTCCTCTCATCCTCCTTCTTTCGGCCGAGGGCGCCCAGCGGCTCCGCTTCTATTGGAAGAGCGATGGTAACAGCAAATTTCTCTTCTGGGGGGGCCCAGGCGAGATTCAAAAGCTGAACCCGGATTTTCGGAAGCTTCCAAGGTGGCTTCCCAAGGGCCATACAGATTTCGAAGGTGTGGTCGATTTGCGGCCAGGTGATCTCGTCCCGCAAGACGATCGTGTCTTTCGCATAAACAATCTGGGAATGATTGGGGAGGATATTCCTCGGGAGAAGCCGAGTGATTTGAGGCGTATTCTCGTTCTTGGAGACGTAACAAGTTTCGTAATCTTTGACTCTGAGAACAAATGGCCAGAGGAATTGCAGCAGGTGCTAAATCGTCACGCAAAAGAGGTGAGATTTCAAGTCCTGAATGGGGCCTTTGAGGGCCACAACTCTTTTCATCTCAAGCACCTATTCTTCCAATTCGGCTGGCTGGATTTAGAACCTGATCTAATTATCATTTATAGCGGTCTATTTGATTTCGCCGATCTTATGGAAAATCTCATGGAAGTAAAATCCTTCGAACAATTTCGTTTTAAAAGATTCTTCTTAAAAGTCAGCGGTTCTATTTCCGATCGAAGTCTTCTCTACGCTACGGTGAAGGAGCGTGTCCTGCGTTATCTCTTTGAGTCTGTTGAGAAAGGCTATGCGGCGATGGGTGAAATCATACAAGAATCTGAGCTCACCCCTGAGGAAGACGCCCGGCGAAAAGCGAGGATTAGGAAAAAATCTGAGGAGCTCTCGGAGGTTTTACGTGACTCAAATAAATTCTTTGACAGCGAAGCGTATCAGGAATGGCGAGGCCACTTTGTCAAAAACTTTGACTCGGTCGTGGGCACCGCTCGTGAAAAGGGGATCCCTGTCATTTTTCTTAAGCCCCCCTTCATCCCTGGGCCCGATACTCCAGAGGGAGCTTTCTGGTGGCGGTACTTCCCGGACACGATCGTTGGTGCAATCGACGAACTTGTCGCAAGACACGAAGTTCATTCCATTGACCTACAGAACTTCTTCCAGACAGTTCCTGACAAGCGCGCACTCTTCACACACCACTGGGCCGGCGGTTTCGTTCATCCATCCAGAAAGGGAGCGCAGGTAATCGCGGAGTATCTGACGAACGAGATAAGGGGACTTGGGCTTTTCAGTGAACAGCTGTCGGAACAGTAACGCCCTTCCATATTCATAAGTGAATGCCCTATTTGGTTCAAATACAGTAACGTCCTCAAAAGATCCCCCGAAGTCGGCCTCCGTCCACTTGGATCGTGGTCCCGGTGATGTAGCTCCCCTGACTGGAGGCTAAAAAGGAAACCAGATTCGCCACCTCCTCAGGCTCTCCAATCCGACCCACAAGGATATCTCTGACCTGCCGCTTCAGGACCTCCTGAAGCGAGATCCCCTGATGGACAGCCTGATGGGTCGCCAGCTCTTGGACCCGGTCGGTAAGGATAAACCCCGGGCAGATGTTGTTGACCAGGATATGGTCCTTGGCAAGCTCATTGGCGAGGGACTTGGCGAGGGCCGCCACTCCCGCCCGTGAAACGTTGGAGAGGATGAGATCTTCGATGGGCTGTTTGACCGCTGAGGAGGTCATCAGGATGAGCCGGCCTCCCCCCTGTTCCTTCATGTGAGGGATGGCCGCCCGACAAAATCGAATGGCGCTCATCAGGCCGAGATCGATGGCGCCCTGCCAGTCTTCATCAGACCACCTCTCGAACGGCCCGGGTGGGGGGCCCCCCGCGTTAGTGACCAGGATGTCGATCCGCCCGAACGCCCGGACAGTCTCTTTCACCAAATGGGCGGGAACATCGGGGAGGCCGACATCAGCGGGAACAGCGAGGACTTGGCCTCAGCCAAGCTTTTGGATCTCCTGCTCCGTCTTTCGAAGGGTCTCCTCCCCTCGGGCGCAGATGGTGACATTCACCCCCTCGCGGGCGAGCCCGAGGGCGATGGCCTTCCCCAGGCCTCTGCTGGAGGCGGCCACCAGGCCCGCCTTTCCACTCAACCCAAGATCCATCTCGTTTCCCCCAAACCCGACCTTGCCGCCCTCCCCTGCCGGGTGAACTAGCATACTCGATTTTTCCTGCTTTTCCTGCCCAGCGCCGGCGAAAATATCTGGGCCAGAGGGGATTTCCTTTGCATTCATTTCCCCAACCTACTAAATATGAAATCTTCATAGGCCTCAGAAGCAGAATTCTAATTGCGGGAACCGAAGCGAGGGGGATTTAGAGATGAGCACCGCAAGGCCTAGGCGGCTCTTCTTGAGAGGGGTCTCTGTAGTCTTTCTCTTGGGGATGCTTTCCCTCCTTTCGGGCTGCACCGGAGGGCGGCCGTCCCAGAGGAACCTCCAAGACGAAAAGACGCTGGAACAACTCGAGAGGACTCTGCGGGGAGTCGAGGCCAGCGAGACTGCCCAGTAAACAGGCTTTAAAGGCCCCTCTCTCAGGCCTCCTTTTCGTCCCCACAGACAAAACATCTTTCTTCCCAGCACAGGGGTCCCGCCGGGGCCAGCGGGGACCTTTTTCTATTTCAGCTGGGGACTGGGAGTGTATGGAGAAGAGAGGGGATCTCTGTCCCATCCAGGACACAAATCTAGTACCATACTGGAAACGAGGTGCTGAATGAGTTCTGACAGTTACATCGCCCTTTCCGAGAAATATCTCGCCAAGACCTACGGGCGCTTTCCCTTGGTCCTGGTGCGGGGGAAGGACTGTCAGGTCTGGGACGCCGACGACAAGTGCTATACGGACTTCATTGCCGGCCTCTCGGTCGTCAACCTGGGGCACTGCCATCCCAAGGTGGTGGCGGCCATCCGGGAGCAGGCGGGGACTCTCATCCACGTGTCAAACTTCTATCACATCCCCCCCCAGATCGAGCTGGCGCAACGCCTGGTCGAGGCCTCCTTTGCGGACCGCGCCTTCTTCTGCAACAGCGGGGCCGAGGCGAACGAGGCCGCCATCAAGCTGGCTCGTCTCGTCGGACAGACTCGAAGGGGCCCAGAGTGCTATGAGATCATCACGCTGGAAAACTCCTTTCACGGAAGAACCTTTGGGGCCCTCTCGGCCACAGGCCAAGAGAGCTACCGAAAGGGCTTTGGGCCCCTTCTCCCGGGCTTTCGATATGTCCCCTTCAACGACCTCGGGGCCGTGGGGGGGGGCATCTCCAAGAAAACCTGCGCGGTCCTGATCGAGCCCATCCAGGGAGAGGGCGGAGTGGTAATGCCGGACCCAGGCTATCTCCAGAGACTTCGCGCCCTCTGTGACAAAGAGGAGGTGCTCCTCATCTTTGATGAGGTCCAGACGGGGATGGGCCGGACGGGGAAGCTCTTCGCTTACCAGCATGAGGGGGTCGAACCAGACATCATGACGCTCGCCAAGTCTCTCGCAGGAGGGACCGCGATGGGGGCCATGCTGGCCAAGGAACCTTATATCTCGGCCTTTTCTCCCGGGACCCACGCCAGCACCTTCGGCGGGAATTATGTGGCTTCGGCGGCGGCGTTGGCGGGCATGGAGGTCCTTCAAGACGGGATCGTGCTCAAGAACTGCCGCGAGATGGGCGCCTACTTCAAGGGGGCCCTAGAGACCCTTCGGGAACGACACCCCTGCATCCGCGATGTCAGGGGCCAGGGGCTCATGCTGGGGATGGAGCTGGACCACGAGGGGGCAAAATACGTGAAGCACTGCTGGGAGCGGGGTTTCCTCATCAACTGCACTGTGGAAAAGGTGCTTCGCTTTCTTCCCCCTCTCACCATCGGTCGGGAGGCCATCGACTCCCTGGTGGGCGTCCTTGATAATCTCTTCCTCGATCACGAGAAAGACTCGCGCTGAGAGGTTTTTGTTATGAAATGTCTCCCTTCGATTGCTGGCCTGTTTGAGTCCCGCCTGACATGAAGCATCTTCTTTCCATCAGGGGCCTCGAAACGGGAGAGATTCAGGACCTCTTCAAGAAGGCCCGGGAGCTCCGAGAGCGCCATCGGCTGGGAAAGACCTACCAGCCTCTTTTGGGAAAAACGCTTGGGATGATCTTCTATAAACCCTCGACGAGGACCCGGGTTTCTTTCGAGGTGGCCATGTTCCAGCTTGGGGGGCACGCCCTCTATCTCAACGCCGAGGACATCCAGATCGGACGCGGGGAGACCCTCGCCGACACAGCCCGTGTCCTTTCCGGCTACGTGGACGCCGTCCTCATCCGGACCTTCTCTCAGGGGGATCTGGAAGAGTTCGCCCGCCACTCCTCCGTCCCTATCATCAACGGCCTCACGGACCAGGCCCATCCCTGCCAGGTCCTGGCCGACCTCTTCACAGTCGGAGAGCATTTTGGGAGACTCGAAGGATTGAAGTTCGCCTACGTAGGGGACGGGAACAACGTGGCCCACTCCTGGCTCCTCGCGGCCGGGAGGCTCGGCCTTCACCTCTCCCTTGCAACCCCCAAGGGATACGGCCCCCGCGAGGAGGTCCAAAAAGAGGTTCTGGCTCTCTCGAAGAAGAGCGGAGCCCGGGTTGAAGTCGGCACCGACCCGGTGGAGGCCGCACGAGGGGCGCACGTCCTCTACACGGACACCTGGATCAGCATGGGAAACGAGGCGCAGCGGTCTAAACGCCTGAAAGACTTCCAGGGCTACCGGGTCGATGAGACCCTGCTGGCCATGGCAGACCCGAAGGCCATCGTCATGCACTGCCTCCCAGCCCACCGGGGAGAGGAGATCTCCGCCGCCGCCATGGACGGACCCCAGAGCGTCATCTTCCAAGAGGCGAAAAATCGTCTCCACGTCCAGAAGGCGATCCTCGTCAGCCTGTTGAAGGCCACAGACTGAAAAGTACCCCGAGCCAGAAAGGGAGAAAAGAAGTGAGCCGGGAAGTAAAAAAGATCGTTCTTGCCTATTCAGGGGGGCTCGACACCTCGGTCATCCTGAAATGGCTGAAGGAGACCTACACCTGTCCGGTCGTCGCCTTCGTCGCCGACATCGGCCAGGATGAGGATTTCGAGGCCATCAAGGGAAAGGCCGCCTCAAGCGGCGCCGAGAAGTGCGTCGTGGAAGACCTGAAGGAGACCTTCGTCAAGAACTTCGTCTTTCCCATGCTGAGGGGGGGGGCTGTCTACGAGGGGGCTTATCTGCTCGGAACTTCCATCGCCCGGCCCCTCATCGCGCAGGCCCAGATGGATCTCGCCCGGCGTGAAGGAGCCGACGCCGTCGCCCACGGGGCCACGGGAAAAGGAAATGACCAAGCCCGCTTCGAGTTGACATACCTCTCTATCGACCCTGGGATCCGAATCATCGCCCCTTGGCGCGAGTGGGATTTCAGGGGCCGAGAGAGCCTCATGACCTATGCCAAGGCCCAAGGGATACCCGTTCCGGCCACAAAAAAGAGCCCCTATAGCATTGATCAGAACCTCCTCCACACAAGCTTTGAGGGGGGGGCTTTGGAAGACCCCTGGGCCGAGCCCCCGGGGGACATGTATCTGATGACGACCTCGCCCGAGGGGGCACCCGAGCAGCCCGCCTATGTGGAGATTGAATTCGCTAAAGGGAACCCAGTGACTGTGGATGGGAAGACCCTTTCGCCGGAGGTTCTCCTGGCGAAACTGAACGAGCTCGGGGGTGCCCACGGCGTGGGGCGGGTCGATCTCGTGGAAAACCGCATGGTCGGACTGAAATCCCGAGGCGTCTACGAGGCCCCGGGCGCAACCATCCTCCACGCGGCAAGACGGGCCCTTGAGTCCATCGTCCTCGACCGTGAGGTCCTCCACATCCGGGACGGTCTGATGCCTAAATATGCCGAGCTTATTTACTACGGCTTCTGGTTTGCCCCGGAACGGGAGATGCTCCAGCGGGCCTTTGACGAGGCTGCAAAGGAGGTGACCGGAACGGTCCGGCTCAAACTATATAAGGGCCAGTGCGTCGCCGTCGGCAGAAAGTCGCCTCGCTCCCTCTATAGCCAAAAACTCTCCACCTTTGAGGCCGGGGAGGACTACCGACAAAAAGACGCCGAAGGTTTCATCCGGTTGAACGCCCTTCGGCTCATGATGCGGGCCTCTCGGGACAAGACCTAAGAACTGTGCGCCTTGGGTCACGGGAAGATTTTTCATCAAAGCAGGCCCCACACGAAAACCCCCACCATGGCCCATGCCAAGGCGATCTTGAGGAGCCCTCCCTACAACCTTCCCAGGAAAACCCCATAGCCCGCCCCAAGAGCTCTGGACCGCGTCTTCCCAGACAAAAGCTCTCCCGCAACACCCCCTGTCAGGGTCCCCAGGAGGCCCCCTGGGATCGCCCCCAGCCCGAACCCAAACCCGGCTCCCACGATCCCACCCACAAAACCTCCGAAAAAACCTCCCCAGAAGCCCGCCCTCGACGCGCCGTAACGCTTTCCACCCCAAATCCCCACCAGAAACTCGATCCCTTCAGCCGTCGCAGCGAGGACTGCCGCAATCCACAGGGAGGTTCCGTCAATGGCGCGAAAGTCCGTGAGAAATCCGTAGCCCAGCCCTGCCCCCAAGATCACGAGGGTGCCGGGAAGGCCAAAGGGGATCGAGAGGAGACCGGCCAGAAGAAGGAGGAGGAAGAGGCCGAGCCAGAGGATAGAAAAGAAGATGTCCAAAGCCTCTCCGTCCCGGGATCTCTCCGGAGACTTGCGGGGCCTCTGTCTAGATCCCTCAGGCCCCTTTCTTTTTCTTCAGGAAGTCCACGCCCCTGGCCCCCGGGGACCAGGCGATGAGGATGGGGGATGCGATGTAGATGGAGGAGTAAGTCCCCGCGATGATCCCGACGAGGAGGGCGAAGGCGAAGTCTCGGATCACCTCTCCGCCCAAGGCAAAGAGTGCCACAACGACGAAGAGGGTCGTCCCCGACGTCAGGATTGTCCGGCTCATGGTCTGGTTGATGCTGGTGTTGATGATGTCGGAAAAGGCCTCCCGGCGGCGGAATTTCAGGTTCTCCCGGATGCGATCAAAGATCACGATGGTGTTGTTCAGGGAATAGCCGATGATGGTTAAAAAGGCCGCGATGACAGGAAGGGTGAACTCACGGTTCGTCAGGGAGAAGGCCCCCATGGTGATCAGGACATCGTGGGCGAGAGCCACCACAGCCGCAACGGCGAACCGGACTTCAAACCGCCAGGCGATGTAGATGAGGATCCCAATCATGGCGTAGAAGAGGGCCAGAAGAGCCTGCCGGCGAAGATCATCGCCCACCTGTGGGCCCACGATCTCCACCCGGCGGACCTCGAATCTCCCTTCCCCGAAGGACTCTGTGAGGGCCTTCTGGGCCCTCTGAGAAAGGGTCGTTGCATCGTCATCAGATTTCTCGACGCGGATTAAAACTTCTCTCGGGTCCCCGAACTCCTGGACCGTCGCATCGCCGATGCCAAGACCCAGGACAACCCTGCGCACCTCGGAGATGGAGGGGGCCTCATTGAAGCGAACCTGGATCATCGTCCCCCCGGCGAAGTCGATGCCGTAATTGGGCCCCCCCCTCACCCCAAGGGAGACAAGACCGACGAAGATGGCAAGACCCGAGAGGAGGAAGGCCCGCTTCCGCCAGGCGACAAAGTTGAAATTAATATCAGGCCTGAAGAGCTGCATCTTCCTTCCCTAGATGGCGAGGGCGCGGACCTCGCGGCGCGTAAGAACAAGGTCGTAGACGACCCTCGTCACGAAAATGGCCGTGAACATGCTGGCCAGGATCCCGATGGAGAGGGTCACAGCAAAGCCTTTGACCGGACCCGTGCCGAACTGGAAGAGGACGACGGCGGCGATGAGGGTCGTTATGTTCGCGTCCATGATTGTCAAGAAGGCCCGTTTGTAGCCCTGCTCAACGGCCGCTCGGATGGTCTTGCCAAGGCGAAGCTCTTCCCGGATGCGCTCAAGGATGAGGACATTGGCATCCACGGCCATACCGATGGTTAGGAGGATCCCTGCAATCCCAGGAAGCGTCAGGGTGGCTCGAAGCCCGCCCAAAGCCCCCATCAGGATGACGAGATTCAGGAGGAGGGCAAAATCCGCCAGGAGTCCCCCAAGGCGGTAATAAATCGCCATGAAGAGCACGATCCCGATTCCACCGATGAGAATGGAGATGAGGCCTGTGCGGATGGAGTCCCGGCCCAGGGAGGGACCCACCGTCCGCTCCTCCAAGATGGTGACAGGTGCGGGTAAAGCGCCCGCTCGAAGAACGATGGCGAGGTCACGGGCCTCTTCAGAAGTGAAATTTCCCGTGATAGAGGCCTGTCCGCCCGAGATCCGGTCTTGGATCACAGGCGCCGAGTAGACCCGGTTGTCTAGGATGATGGCCAGGCGCCGCCCGATGTTAGCCGACGTGACCCGCTCGAAGATCCGTCCCCCCTGAGCGTCAAACTCAATGGACACGACGGCTTCCCCTCCAACTCCGCCACTGTGCCCTCCAATGGAAACTCGGGCGTCTCTCAATGAGGCACCGGTCAGGAGCGTCCGCCGCTTCACCAGAAAGGGGTTCCGGACCTCCTGCCCACTGTGCGAGTCGGTCTCGACCTGGTAGAGAATCTCATCCCCCGGCGGGATCCGGCCCTGAAGAGCATCGTCTAAACTGTTCTGGTCATCCACGAGCTTGAACTCCAGGAGAGCGGTCCGGCCGATGAGCTCTTTTGCCCTCTCGGGGTCCTCGATGCCGGGGAGCTGGACGATGAGACGGCGGTCGCCCTGGCGCTGGAGCGTCGGCTCGGCTACGCCAAACTGATCCACGCGGTTCCGGATGGTCTCCATGGCTTGGTCCACCGAGAGCGCCTCGACGTCTTCCCGGCGAGAGGCTCTCAGCTGGATGCTGAGTTCCCCGTCCGGCTGCTGTTCCACCACCAGATCAGCGAAGTCCTGGGCAAGCAGCTGGTCGAGTTTTAGACGGTCGGCGTCCGAGGCGACGGAGACATGGATGATGGCCCCCTCGCGCCTGAGACCCTCGTACTGAACCCCCTGACGGCTCAGCCGGCGGCGAATGTCCCCAAAGAAGCGCTCCATGGAGGCTTCGACGGCCTTCTCAGCCTCCACCTCCAGAAGCAGATACATCCCGCCCTGGAGGTCAAGACCCAGCTTGATCGTGTTCTTAAGAGGCAAGGAGTACCAGAGAGAGGCCGCCACGACGGCCAGGATGAAAGCAATCTTCCAAACAAAAGGGGATTTCGTCATGGGGGAACGAATTTCAGGACCCAGGCCCTCAAGGGCAAAGGTCCGGCACCTTCAAGGGGAGATATCTGAAGTTCAGGGGAGATCACTCCTCTTCGGCAGCCTCTTTGGTCTCCACACCTTTTACCTTCTTGAGGGAGGCCCTCCCCGACCGAGCGGCGATAGCGCTTCGCTGCACCCTGATCCGAACCTGTTCAGCTATCTGAAGCCATACCACGTCATCCTTGAGCTTAGTGACAACGCCGTGAATCCCCCCAGAGGTCAGGACACGGTCTCCCTCCTCGAGGCTGTCCAGCATCATTCGCATTTCTGCTTTCTGCTTTTGCTGAGGCCGGATCATGAGGAAATAGATGACGGCGAAGACCAAGATGAAAGGAAGGAATGACCCAAGGGGGCTTGGCCCGCCGCCTCCTCCTCCTCCGAACCCCCCCCCCAGCGCGTAGGCCGTCTCAATCCACATCTTCCCGCCTCCTTCACAGGGAAAAGAACACCTTCTCCCTCAGGATGTCTTTCCCGTCACGAACATCGCTAACATACAGGCCTTCTTCCACAAATTCAAGACCTCGCCTCCCACTCGACTCTTCGGCTTCCCTTCTCCCGACAAGGGTCAGACTGTGCAGAGGCCTGCGGTTGCTTATGTGGGCTTTGAGCGAAACGGTGTGTGAGACGTGTGGAAGACGGCTGGCCAAGGGGCCCTCTGCACGGTCAGGCGACTTTGATGGGGCCCTCGGCGCTTCCAGTGATGAACTGCCGAACCACGGGGTCCTCACACACCTTGATCTCTTCCGGGGTCCCCACGGTCAAGATCCGCCCCTCATGGATCATGGCGATCCTAGAGCCGATCTTGAAAGCCCCCCGGATATCGTGACTGATGACGACGGTGGTGATATCGAGCTTCTCCTGCGTCTCCATAATGAGACGGTCGATGGTATCGCAAAGGATGGGGTCGAGGCCCGTCGTCGGCTCGTCGTAGAGGATGATGGGGGGGTCGAGGGCGATGGCACGGGCGAGCCCCACCCGCTTTCGCATCCCTCCGGAGAGCTCAGCCGGCATCTTGTGCTCCACCCCATCCAGGCCAACCAGCCGCAGTTTCTCCCGGACCCTCTCTCGAATCTCGGGCAGACGAAGTCGGGTGCGCTCGCGGAGGGGAAAGGCCACGTTGTCGGCAACGTTCATGGAATCGAACAGCGCCGAGTTCTGAAAGAGCATCCCAAACTTTCGCCGGGCCTTATCAAGCTCATAACCTCTCAAGCGGGTGATCTCTTCCCCGTCCACCCAGACCTCGCCCCGATCGGGCTTGAGGAGGCCGATAATGTGCTTCAGGAGGACACTCTTTCCGACCCCGCTTTGCCCGATAATGACCATCGTCTCCCCCCGGGGGACATCGAAGGACACCCCTTGAAGGACACGTTGGCCATCAAAGGTCTTGTGGAGATCTCGAATGGAGATCATCGCTGAAGACGTGCTTTCCACTTCTCTTGGCCCTCCTTCAGGCCGCTTCCGGCTGAACTCGACATTCTACGTAGCAGTGGTGAGGCCGTCAATTCAGCCCGGTGATGCGCCCTTCCCCAGCTCTTCCGTCTCAGGCGAAAGGACATTGGGATAGCTGACGCGGACAACCTTCCCACCCTCCAGGTAAACGCGGGGGACTCTTCGGGATAGACCACAAAAGATCTCATAGGGAAGCGTCTCGGCGAGACTCGCCATCTCCTCGGCCGAGATCCGCTCATCTCCTTGGGAACCCAGGAGGATGACCTCATCGCCCACCTCTACCCCTGGGATGTGGCCGACACTGGCGGCCAGCATATCCATAGAGACCGCGCCGACCACAGGGGCACGCTGGCCCCGGATGAGGACATCGGCCTTGTTGGTCAGAGACCGGGGATAGCCATCGGCGTAGCCCATGGGGATGATGGCGATTCGGCTCGGGCCCTTCGTCTGAAAGCGGCGGCCATAGCCAACCGTCCGGGGGGATTGGGCTTCGTTCAAGTGGACAATGCGGCTCCTCCAAAACATCACGGGGAGATATTCGGAGACCTCGTTCGGAGACTGCCCCCCTTGTGAAGGCTGAAAACCCTGCCCAAGCTCGGGCGAAGCCCCATAGAGGAGGATGCCCACCCGGACCATGTCGAACCGCGAGTCAGGAAGGTTCAACAGGGCAGCGCTATTGGCGACATGCAGGAGGGGGGGCCGGAGATTCTTGTCGTCCAGGTCCCGGGCGAGGTCTCGAAAGAGGGACATCTGAGTTTCGGCCCCGCCCCCTCGGACCTCGGCGTCTGCAAGATGGGTCATGAGGCCCCGGACGGAGAGGCCGGGCAGGCCTGCCAGGCGCTCCAGAAAAGGCTTTGCCTCCCCAAGGGCAACTCCGAGGCGTCCCATTCCTGTATCGACCTTGACGTGAACCGCCAGCGTCTTTCCCTGGGACCCGGCGACCTCCGAGAGGGCCTCGGCCACCCTGAGGTCGCAGATCACCATCTCGAAATCCCCCGACACGGCGGCGGAGGCCTGTTCGGGAAGAGTCCCCCCAAGGACGAGGACAGGCGTCAGGACACCAAAGCGGCGAAGCTCCCAGCCCTCCTCGACCACGCCAACCCCCAACATCTCGGCGCCGGCCGCCACCGCTCTGCTGGCCATCTCCGCGGCCCCGTGCCCGTAGCCATCCGCCTTGACGACTGCCAGGACCCGAACGCCAGGCCCGACCAGGGATCTGACCCGGGCGCAGTTTTGAGCGAAGGCGTCCAGGTCCACCAGGGCCACCGTCGGCCTGAGTCCCTTTGGGAGGATATCGGATTCCAAGTGATAGCCGGTAGGCGGGGCGGAAAGGAGGGGTCCCTCAGAAGGAGCTTGAAGCATTCACACCCCCGGGCTCTTGGCGGGCGGAACTGTTTTCGAACTTGGCGTACTTTCGGATGAAGGTTAACGGGAAGATTCCCGTGGGACCATTGCGCTGTTTGGCGACGATCACCTTTGTCTGTCCCGCCAGCTCCCTTCTCTTCTCCTCGTCCTGCTCGTACATCTCTGGGCGATAGATGAAGGCGACGACGTCGGCGTCCTGCTCAATGGCCCCGGACTCTCGGAGGTCGGCCAGCTGAGGGATGCGCTCCCCACCCCGATGCTCCACCTGACGGCTGAGCTGGGACAGGGCCACGACGGGCAGGCGAAGCTCCTTGGCTAGCTCCTTGAGGGAGCGCGTGATCTCGGTGATCTCCTGCTGACGGTTCTCGGCCCGGCTCCGGCCATGGATGAGCTGTAGGTAGTCCACGATAATGAGGTCAAGGCCCTTTTCGGCTCGGAGACGCCTGGAGCGGGCTCGAATGTCCAGGGAGGTGAGGCCTGGGGTGTCATCGATATAGATGGGGGCCTCGGCCAGGACCCCGGCCGCCCGGGTGAGCTCGGGCCAGTCCGACTTGCTCAGGCGCCCCGTGCGAAGGTTCTTGAGATCGATCCGGGCCTCGGCGCACAGAAGACGCGTGGCCAGCTGCTCCTTGGACATCTCCAGGCTGAAAATGGCGACCGGAAGGTGTTGCTGGGTGCCCACGTACTCGGCCAGGTTCAGACAAAGGGCCGTTTTTCCCATGCTGGGCCGGCCCGCGATAATAATCAGGTCTGAGGGCTGAAGACCGCCGGTCATGTCGTCGAAATCCTTAAAGCCTGTCGCCACCCCTGTGACCTGATCCCCTCGCTCGTAGAGATCCTCGATGGTCTTAAAGCTGAGTTTCAGGACATCGTTAAGGGTGGTGAAGCTGGGCCGGATGCGGTCCTCTGAGATGTCGAAGATTACTTGCTCGGCCTGATCGATGAACTCCTCGATGTCATCCGCCCCTTCATATCCTTGAGAAATGATCTCCGTGGCGGCGCTGATGAGGTCGCGAAGCAGGGCCTTCTCCTTGACGAGTCGGGCATGGGAGCTGACACTGGCGGCGGTGGGGACGGCGTCCACCAGGGCGGCCAGATAGGCCTCCCCTCCCACCTCCTCCAGGCAAGACTGCTTGCGAAGGCGCTCAGCCAGCGTGAGGAGGTCGATGGACTCATTGCGCTCGAAAAGCTCTGTCATGGCGGAGAAGATCCGCCGGTGGGCCTCCCGGTAGAAGTGCTTTTCGCGGAGGAGTTCCAAGGCCTTGGGAAAAGAAGCGTTCTCAATGAGGATGGCGCCGAGGACCGCCCGCTCGGCCTCGAGGTTTTGGGGCGGGAGCTTCTGAAGAACTTCGTCCCGGGGAAGGGCCATGGCCTTCACCGCAAAAAGGGGGTTCGCACAAAGAAAAGAACCGTGAGTCCGATGTAAATAATAGGGCAAAAAACTACCACACACTCGCCCGGGAGGGCAAGTTGGATCTTTTAAGATTCCTGACTGCGATCTTCAGGCGCAGCTTTAGAGGTTTCCGTCTCAGCAGGGGCCTCCTCTCCCTCTAAGGCCTCCGGCGGGCTCTCCCGAACCACCCCCACCTGAAGAGTCGCCTCCACCTCGGGGTGGACCTTGATGGGCACCTGAAAGACCCCCAGAGACCGGATGGGCTCCTTCAGGATGATCTTGCGCCGATTCAGGGTCACCCCCTCTTTGGCTGCGGCCTCGGCGATGTCCTGAGAGGTGACAGATCCATAGAGGCGTTCCCCCTCCCCGACCTTCTTTGGGATTTGCAACGAGAGTTTCTCAAGTTGCTGGGCAAATTCTTGAGCGGCCCCTTTCGCTTTCTTCAGGCGATCCGTTTGTAGTCGACGCTCGTGTTCAATGGTCTTGAGGTTCTTCTGGGTCGCCTGGATCGCCACCCCCCTGGGAAGAAGATAGTTCCTTCCGTACCCATCGGCCACCTCCACGAGGTCCCCAATGTCGCCCAGGCTTTCCACCTCTTCAACAAGGATTATCTTCATCTTTCTTCTCCTCCGTGGGCTTGCTCAGTCGAGGGCACGCGGATTTTCCGAAAGTCCATCCAGAGGTCAAAAAGACCCGCGGCAGCTAAGAGATAGGGCATGAGCAAGCCGACGAGATAGACCGGTACGCGGAAGGGTACCATCACCCCCCGCTGCTTGAAGAGGTGATGGAGGACGGCGATCCCCTGGAGAAAGTAGCCGAATAAAAGGAGAATGAATCCATTCCACCCGACCCAGAAGGTGGCTTCCCAGGGAAGGAGGAGGCTGGCCGCAAAGACGATCAGGAGCCACACCGCCCGCTCGGGCATTCCCCATTGGGAGAAGTCTTGCGAAGGGAAAAGGGCTCGCCCCCCGCGCCGGATCCAAAACCACCGGATGACCATGTAATTCACGAGCGATACCCACAGGAAATTCAAAAAGGTGATGGCCGGAAGAGAGCGCCACAGGAGGCGGGCAACCAATTCCCCTCCCGCGCCCCCACCCGGGCGAGCCGTTCCCTCCAGGACAACGCTCGTCTCAACTCGAAAAAGGTCCACCAAGGCCCCCCCCGATCCCCCCCAATGCAACAAGAGGGCAATGGCGGCCAGGATAAGCGCCGGACTTAAGCTGATCAGCACAACGCGCTCGACAGAGGCCCGGATGCGGATCCCCTCGCTGAGAAGGACAACAAGGGGCGCCATAAGGAGGAGAAACTTGAGGCCCACGCTCAACCCCGTCAGTCCCACCAGGGCGAAGAACACCAGGCCCAAGGTCACCGTGCCCGCCCTGCGGCCCCCTCGAAGATAGGCGTGGATCGCCGGGGCAGGGGCGAAGAGGCCCAGAACACCCCCCAAGATGGGTCCAAACTGTGACGAGAGGAGGAGGAGGAGGGTGAGGATGGCCTGCGGGATGACGCAGGTCGCCCACGCCTGGAGGGTCTCCCGCATAGGACTTACTCCATCGCCAAGCCCTCGGGAAGAAACCATCATCGCCCTCCGGGAGTAGCCTTCACTGGCGCTCGACGGTGAAGGGCATGAGGGCTATGTTTCGGGAGCGTTTGACGGCCACCGTAAGCTGGCGCTGGTGGCGGGCGCAGTTTCCTGAGATCCGTCGGGAGATGATCTTCCCCCGCTCAGTGATAAGGCCTCGAAGGCTTCGGACATCCTTGTAATCGATGTACGGATGCTTGTCGGCACAGAAGCGGCAGATCTTTTTTCTCAGAAAGCGCTTCTTCCGCTTCTTTAATATTTTCTTGGTCTTAAACCTCAAAGGGCAAACCTCCTAAAAGGGGATGTCATCCTCCCCCGGAGCAGGACTTTCGGGGGACCCAGCAGCAGGACTTTCGGGGGACCCAGCAGCGGGCCGATCCCCGGATCGGGGCATAAATTGAACAGACTGGGCCACCACCTCGTGCTTGCTGCGCTTGACGCCGTCCTCTCCCTCCCAGGTTCGGTACTGAAGCCGCCCCTCAACGAGGGTGAGGCGGCCCTTGGCAAGATATTCCCCCACCAACTCAGCCTGGCGGCCGAAGGCCACCACATCCACAAAGCAGGTCTCCTCCCGTTTCTCCTCCCCCTGACGGAAGCGACGGTTCACGGCCAGGCCGAATGTGGCCACGGGAGTCCCCTGGGGGGTATAACGAAGCTCTGGATCCCTCGTCAGGTTTCCCATCAAGATAATCCGGTTGTAACTGGCCATGGTCCCGGTCTCTCGGGGGGGAGTGCCTCAATTAGGGAGAGGACTCGGCCTCCGCCTCCTTCTCAGACTCTCGGTGCGGCTCAACCAACTGCGCACTCTCGGCGGATTTCTCTTGAGGATCTTTCTCTGACTTCTCTTGAGGATCTTTCTCTAACTTGGCCGGCGGCTGATGAACTCCCTCCGCCCCGCCGCGCTCTGATTCAGGCCGTTCCCGAACCGGCTCCGCGTGGAGTTCGGCCGGCGTGGTGATGCCAGCTCGCACCCGGACCGTCATGTATTTCAGGACAGCCTCCGTGATCTTGAGGTGACGCTCTAGCTCCTTCAGCACAGCGGACTCCGCTCGGTAGCGAAGGAGGACATAATAGCCGTAACGATTCCTCTTGATTTCGTAGGCGAGGCGCTTTTTCCCCCACCGCTCTGAATTACTCAGTTCGCCCCCTCCGCCGGTGACAATCTGCTCAGCGGCCTCAACCCGCCGTGTGATCTCCTCCTCCTCCAGGTCTGGCTGGAGGATGAAGACGCTTTCGTAATAACCCATCCCGATAGCTCCTTCGAATCAGGGGGAGAACAGGCGCGCCGTCACCAGGGAGACAATGGCCGCGAGCTTCACGCGCACCGGGGAACGCCCCCGTCCTTGCTCTGAGTTAACAGGTTCCCGGTCCCACAGGCGTACCAGCTCTTCCACCCGCCCCAGCCCCCGAGCGAGGATGTCGGGAAGTTCCGCCGACTCCTCCTCCGCAAAGGGAGCCAGGACATATTCCGCCGCCTGCTGGGCTTCAAGGGGCCGACCCAGGCCGATGCGAAGCCGGGTAAATTGCCTCGTCCCCAGGGACTCTATCACAGACCGGACACCCAGATGGCCGGCGTCCCCTCCACTCCGCTTTACACGAAGACGCCCCCAGGCGATGTCAAAGTCGTCGTGGATGAGCAAAAGCTCCGCCGGCGAGAGACCCAGGGCCTTCATCAGAGTCCCTACGACGGGGCCGCTCCGATTCATGAAAGTCTGGGGCTTGGCCAGAATGACCTTCCGGCCACAAAGAGAGCCATTGCCCTTCAGAGCACCACGGCCCTTTTGCCGAACTGAGATTTGGTGTCGACTGCCGATCTCGTCCAGGAGGAGAAATCCGACATTATGTCGGGTCGTCTCGTATGGAGGTTCTGGATTCCCAAGGCCGACGATGAGAAGGGGGGCCTCAGACGCTTTGCGGGCAGAGGGGCCGAAACGGCTCAATCCCCCTTGGCCTCCTTCCCCCCTTTGGCTTCCTTGCCAGCCTTGGCCTCCTTTCCGCCAGGCTCCTCGGCACCCTCCTTAGGTGGGGGCTTCTCTTCCCCAGCGGCGGCAGCCTCACCTTCCGCCACCTCCTCAACGGGCGCAGCGACAACCTCCTCGGCCACCACCGAGATACTGGCCACGGCCTCACTCGGGTCATTCAGAACGGTCACTTCAGCGGGAACGGCAATATCGCTGACGTGGAGCGCTTGGCCGATCTCAAGGTTCTCCACATCGGCTGTAACGGACTTCGGGATGTGGATGGGAAGACACCGCACCTTGAGCGCATTCACCTGCTGGGAGAGAAGGGTCCCCGTCACCAGAACCAGCACTTTTGGCTTTCCGGTCAGCTCAATCGGAACCTCGACCTCCACCTCTTTCTCCATGGAGATTCGCACCAGATCCGCGTGTAGGAGGTCGCCTCGAATCGGGTCCATCTGAAGCTCCCGAACCATGACGGTCCGATCCTTAGATTCCTCTCCAGCCACCTGGAGCTTCATTAGGGCGTTTTCCCCCGCCTCGGTCCGAAGCGCCTGCCTAAGCTCTTTGGCGTCTAAGGCCAACGGGAGGTTCTCCCCTTCTCCATACATGATAGCCGGAATGAAACCCCTTCTGCGAAGCCGTCGGGCAAACCCTTTGCCCCGCCCCTCACGATTCTCCGCTTTCAGGAAAAGCTCCTCCAAGACCCCTCCTTTACACGAATAGTGAACTCACCGAGGACTCGCTGTGGATTCGCTGAACCGCCTCCCCCAAGAGACGGGCGACGGAGAGGACTCGGATGCGGGGACACTCCTGAGCACGGGGGCTCAAGGGGATGGTGTCCGTCACCAGGACCTCCTTGAGTCCCGAGTCCTCAATCCGCTCAATGGCCTGACCCGAGAAAACAGCGTGAGTACAACAGGCATAGACCGCCTTGGCCCCCCGGGTCACGAGTGCTCGCGCCCCCTCTGTCAGGGTCCCGGCCGTGTCGATCAGGTCGTCCACGATGAGGACATCCCGACCTTCGACCTCTCCGATAACATTCATCACTTGGGCAGCGTTGTCGTTCCCCCTCTCACGCCGTTTATCGATGATACCCAGGTCGCCGTTCAGGCGCTTGGCGAAGGCTCGAGCCCGCTCGACCCCCCCCGCGTCCGGAGAGAAAACACTCAGGTTCGACCAGGACCTCTCCCGGAAGTACTCGATCATGACCGGGGCGGCGAAAAGGTGGTCCACCGGAATATCGAAAAACCCCTGAATCTGACCTGCATGAAGATCCATGGAGAGGATTCGGTCAGCCCCAGCCGCACCCAGAAGATTCGCCACCAGCTTCGCCGTGATAGGGACCCTCGGCTGGACCTTCCGGTCCTGGCGAGCGTAACCGAAATAGGGGATGACGGCTGTGATCCGCTGGGCCGAGGCCCGGCGGAAGGCGTCAATCATGATGAGGAGTTCCATCAGGTTGGCGTTGCTGGGGGTGCAGGTCGACTGGACGAGGAAACAGTCCCGACCCCGGACATTTTCTTGGATTTGGACGGAGATCTCGCCATCGCTGAAGTCCGTGATCTGGACCTCCCCGATGGAAGTCCCCAGATAGGCTGACATTCCTTCGGTCAGGCCTCTGCTGGCCCGGCCCGAAAATAGCTTCAGCTCGCCGTTCATCTAAAGCGCCTCAAATCCTTCTGCGATTTCTGGTTGGGGCGGGAGGATTCGAACCTCCGAATGCTGGATCCAAAATCCAGTGCCTTGCCACTTGGCGACGCCCCAATCCGGCTCGCCGCCCCACGGGCCCCTTTAGAAAGGAGCCGGCTCCTCCTTGGGGGCGAGAGACCCTGTGGGGTCTCCCCGCCTCTGCAACGTTTGCCGATATTCGCTCAGCACCCGGTCCTCACTCATCCGGCGGGTTTCAGTGTTGGGGGGATGGGCCGTGTCCTTAAACACACCATCCTCTCGCCTGCGGCTGGGCATGGCAACAAACAGCCCGTTCGTCTCTTCAATGATCTTCAAATCGTGAACCACAAAGCAGTGGTCGAAGGTGATGCCCACATAGGCCTTAGCCTTATCTTCCTCGATAGGATGGACTCCACCTCGGCGATCTCCATCTCCCTTCACCACCCTCCCGGGACTCGTCAACCTCACAGACCCAGCCCTCACGACTAGGGGCCAAAGGTCTTTTGACGGCCGCTGAGCGTCCTCGTCAGCCAGCACTCACAACTCGGGTGGCGTAAACTCCGAACGGCCCGGATTGCTGAAGTGGGGTTCGAGAAGAGGCCGTAGACACTGGGCCCACTTCCCGTCATGGATGTAAACTTAGCCCCCTCCGCCGCCAACCGTCCCCTGAGTTCCTTAATAACGGGGTGGACCGCTGCTACCACCTCCTCCAAGTCATTTGACCAGCGGTCCTTCGGGATCGCTGAGAGATCCATCGGTGGAGAATAAATAGTAGGACTCCTCCCCTTCTCTGTCAACCTTAATTTTAGCGTTTCATACGCCCAACGTGTTGAAATCATTATCCGTGGCGTCACGATGACGACTGGGCTCGACGGCTCAGGGTCCACCCCCGTCAGCCGCTCTCCCCGCCCCTCCCCCAGAGCCCTGGGGCCCTCGAGAAAGAAGGGCACATCTGTGCCCACTTTCTCAGCCAGGAATTTCAGCTCCTCCTTTGAGAGACCCCCATTCCAGAGCCGGTTCAGCCCCCACAGAGTGGCCGCAGCGTCGGAGCTCCCACCGCCTAGCCCCGCCTCCATGGGGATCCGCTTCTCGATGTAAATCGAAACCCCACCCCGAGTGCCCATGTGATCGAAGAACAGGCAAGCCGCCCGATGGGCCAGATTCTCTGGTCCGTCGGGGACATCGGGATGAGAACAGTAAACCCGAGTCCCCCCCGGCCGGCGACACAGGGTCAGCCGGTCTCTCAGGTCCACCATCTGAAGGAGGGTTGAAACCTCATGATATCCGTCTTTCCGACGGCCGAGAACCCGAAGCCAAAGGTTAATCTTGGCGGGTGGAAAAAGGATCAGAACCTCAAGGGACATGGGGAGAATTGCGGTCGATGGAGACGACCTCCGCCCCTTCGGGGATTGGGAGGTGAAAGACCAGATCGGGGATCCCCTCGTTGACACGAAGGTTTTCATAGGTCACCCCAAAGGCTCGATGGCTTGAAGGGACCTGGATTCGGACCCTGCCCGGAAGAGGGATTCCCTCCACCTCCCGGTAATCGTCATACTGCACCGCCAGGTGCGTCTTGCCACCCGGGCCTAAACCCTCCGCCCGAAGCGGATGAAGGGTGCGGGCATCGACCCACCACCTTCCAAAGGGTCCCCCGGGGGCGACGGATTCCAGTCGATAAGCGCCGGTCCTCTCTTCATAGGCAATGCGGAGGGACTCGGATGTTAAAAGCTTTGGCAGGTCTCCCCAGAGGAGAGAGACGATCTCCCCGGGCTCCACTGGGACCCCCAGCCAGAGAAAGATGTTTTCAGGCGTGGCCCTGCCCTGAAGATATTTTCCCTCCTGGGGGGAATAGACTGTCAGGGATTGGTTGTGGGAGATGATGTACAGGACGGGTTGCCCAAAGAAGCTCAGGGGTTCTATCCGAAGGGATTCTTCAGCTTTCAAGAGCAGGACGGCCCGGCCCGAGTAACGCTCTCTTGGCGAGTCCACTTCCACCTGGGCCCAAGCCTTCAGGTCCTTCAAACCCCTGCGCCGGCTCTTCAACTCCTCGTGCAGGGACAGGGGATCGGCAAGATAGCGCGCCGCCTCAGGGGGAGGGGGAATCCGAGGGGTCAGGGAAGCACAGCCCATCAGCCCAAGGCCCAGGGCCAATCCCAGGGAGCCCCCCCTCACTTCTTCTGCGCCTCTTGCAGAAGGACCTTGAGCCGGTTTAGTTTCTCTTTGACCTCGGTGTTCTCAGGGTCGTTTTCCAGAGATTGCTCCCAAGCCTTTTTGGCTTCGTCGAAACGCTCGAGATCAAAGTAGACGTCACCTAGATGGTCCAGGATGACGGGGTCATCGGGGATCGAGGAGGCCGCAAGCTCCAGCTGCTTCAGCGCCCGCTCGAGCCACCCCTTCTTGTAATAAGCCCAACCCAGGCTGTCGATGAAGGCCCCGCTATCCGGTTCGATCTCGAGCGCCCGCTCGATAAGGGCGATGGATTCATCCAGGTTAATCCCCTGCTCCGCCCACATGTAGCCCAGGAGGTTATTGGCGTTCGCGTTGTCCGGATCGAGCTCAAGCGTCTCCCTCATCGCCTCGGCGACATTCTCATAGTCCTTAAGATCGTAGTAGGCCACTCCCAAGTCAAAGTGGTAGCGCTCGCTCGCGGGCTCCAGTTCTATGGCCTTCTTGTATTCGGCTACGGCCTCGTGGTGTTTTTCTTGCCGCACCAGGTAGGCCCCAGCCAAATAAAAGCCCCGCGCATCTTCGGGGGCAAGCTCCTGAAACTCCCGAAGGACCTTTTGGGCATCTTCTTGCCGTTCCAACCCCACCAGAATCCGGCTCATCAGCAGCCGGCTTTCCAGGGAATCGGGGTGCCGCTCAAAGAGGGCCTCCAACTCAGCCAAGGCCTCAGCAAGCCGGCCTCGTTCTTCATAGATCAGGACCACGGTCCTCCAGACAAACTCGTCATCTGGCCGGGTTCTAAGAAAGAGGCGAAACTTCTCCAAGGCCCGTTGATAGTCCCGTCGCTCAAAGTAGAGAAAGCCCAGGGCTCGGTGAGCCAGGCTGCTATCGGATTGCCCCAGGCTGGGGACCTCCAATTCCCCCTCGGCCTCCGCCCCCTCCCCCTGGCTGCCGGAAAGCTGGTCCAGGCGGGCACGAACCGGGCCATTTTGCGGGTTGACCAGGAGGGCCCTCTGATAGGCAAGGATCGCCTGGTGAACCTCGCCCCTGAGCTCATGGACCTCACCCATGCGGATGAGGGCCGGCTCAAAACGCGGAAGGATATTCAGCGCTGTCTGGAGAGAGCTCAGAGCTTCGTCATAGAGTTCGGTGCGGGCGTAGAGGTGGCCGAGAAAGAAATGGGCGAAGGGGGAGCTGGGCTCGAGTCTGAGGAGGCCTTGAAAAACCTCAATGGACTTTCCGCTCTCCCCCACCTCAGAGAGGAGGGTGCCCAGATAGAGATGGGCCTCTCGGGAATCAGGGTCAGCGTGAATGATCGCCTCATACTGGGTGATGGCATCTTCCCGACGCCTCAGCCCGGAGTAGATTCCTCCCAGCAGCTCTCGATTCGGCAGATGGTCTGGGGCCAGGCGAAGGGCCGCCTCCGCCTCGGAAAGGGCTCGCTCGATGGCCCCCTGGCGGAGGAGGGCCGAGGCCAGGGCCTGCCGCAAGACGGCCGAGTTGGGGTCTGCACGGACAGCCTGCTCATAGGAGCTAATCGCTTCTGCCTCATCGTCCTCAACATCTTTGAGAAGACCCTCAAGGTAATGAAAAATGGCCTCGGGGGGCTCTATTCCCTCGGCCGCAGAGAACTCCTCAGGAACACCCTCACGAGGAGTTTCCCCCCCTCCATTAGAGGGGCCCGCCCAGAACTCCGAGGAGAGAAGTGAGGTACAACCCACCCCCAACAGGAGAAGACCGGCCACCAGGAGGAAAGAAGACACCGTTCCTTTATTCATCTCAGTTCCTTCATCCGCCGCTCTAACTCTCCCCGAAGCAGGGCCCGGCGTACTTGCTGTCGGGTCTCCGGATCCTGAAGAATCTCGAGCTCACGGTCTAGCGCCTTGACGTCGGGATCTTTGAGGGTGATCCCCTCAGCCGCGATCCGCCTTGCGTCCTCTGAAGTCGCAGACCCACTGCTAGGAAAATCGTGGGGGGAGGAAACGATGGGACCCAGGTTGAAGAAGATCCTGTCGATAGCCTCTTCTCCCACGACCGCGTTCAGCCGGACGCGAATGTCCTCTCGCATGAGGTTCAGCTGCTGCATCCAGACCGAGTCTCGAACGCGGACATAAAGGGTCTTGCTGCGCACCTCAACCGGTCGTGCCACGCGGACTACGGCCTCCCCCACCACTTCGTCCCAATGCCGGAGGACTTCCTGGCGAGCGAGTCCCTGCCCCCAAGGGGTTTTCTCTTGAAGCCTTGCGAGGACACGGCCCACAGAAGAAAACCGACCCATCCTCAAAGCCTCCCCTCGGCCCTGGCTTCCTCTTGGAGGCGACGAATACCTGACATGATGACATCCGTGATGGCCTGCCTCGTTTCTTTGGAGGAAGACTGATCTAGCAATCCCTGGAGGTCCAAGGGCTTCCCGAATCGGACACCCAGGCGTTGGCCAATTCGAACTCGCTTTCCCACCAGCTCCCACGGCGGAATGGCTCTATCGGTCCCCCACACCACCGTTGGGATGACGACGGGTCGTGCGGCGTGAACGAGGCCCCCAATCGGGCGTTTTCCTGGCAGGAGGTTTCCGTCTGTGGTCCGAGTCCCTTCCGGAAAGATGAGGACCTTTCCCGACCGCATGGCCGTGATGATCTTGCGGATCGCTCTCAGGTCCCGACCGGTCCGCTCTATGGAAATGACTCGATAACTTCGAAAAAGCCGCCGAAGGAAGGGGGTCCGGAACAGCTCAGCCTTGCCCACCGCCCGGATGAGCTGAGTGGGATAGCGTGTCAAGATAGCTGCCGGAATCACAGTCGGGTCTAGGTCCGAGATGTGGTTGCTGACGACGAGAACCGGGCCAGTAGCAGGAATATTCTCTAGTCCCTCAAAGGAAGTGCAATTCAGGATCTTAAGATAGAAGAGCACAACGCCCAGCGAAAACCAGATCCAGCAAAGCCAGAGAACCTGACGAAATCTCTGACCCAGAGCCCGGATGGCCCCGGCTCCAACAGTATCTGGTTCCGTCATCGTCATGGTCCTCTCATCATCGCGCTTAATCGCGCTTAAGTATAGAGGGCCTCCCGCGGCTTTGCAATATCACCCCCGCCGCGAGTGCCTCTTGCATCTGTCCTGATGCCTGCGTTATAAACGTTTCTGCCATTGTGGCGAAAGGGCCATCTGAAGAGAGCTTGTCGGTGACTGTTAACGCCGAGATTTTCCGAGAATATGATATCCGCGGCATCGTGGAAGAGGACCTGGATGTCCTGACGATCCGCTCCATCGGCCGGGGGATTGGGACATACCTGAGCGGACAAAGCGGAGGAACGCTAGCCGTCGGGAGGGACAGCCGTCTGAGCTCCCCGGCCGTCCGCGTGAGCCTTATCGACGGGCTTCGGGCCTCGGGTTGCAACGTGATCGATATTGGCATGGTGCCGACCCCCGTCCTCTATTTCGCCCTTCATCACCTGGACGTCCAGGGGGGGGTGATGGTGACAGGCAGCCACAATCCCCCAGAGTACAACGGGTTTAAGATCAACCGGGGGGAGCAGAGCCTGGCGGGAGAGGAGATCCGCGCCATTCACCGCATCATCGAGGAGCGAGCCTATTCGGAGGGAAATGGCATCGCTCGGCCGGCCGATGTCATGGCAGCCTACCGAACTCTCGTGGAATCTAAGTTTTCATTCTCCCGCTCCCTCAAGGTGGTGGTGGACGCTGGGAACGGGGTCGCGGGAGCCGTGGCGGTCCCTATCCTGGAAGCCTTTGGCCACACGGTTTTTCCTCTCTACTGCGATCCCGATGGGCATTTCCCAAATCACCACCCGGACCCCTCGGTTCCGGAAAACCTGGCCGATCTCAGCGCCTTCGTCTTGCAAGAGGGCGCCGATCTCGGCATCGCCTTTGACGGTGACGGCGACCGCCTGGGGGCGGTGGATGAGAGGGGGAACATCCTCTGGCCGGACCAGCTACTCATCCTCTTTGCACGCGACCTCCTCGCCCATCGGCCAGGAGCCCCCATTATCTTTGACGTGAAGTGCACCCAAAATCTCCCACGGGCGATCGAGATGGCCGGCGGCCAACCCATCATGTGGAAGGCCGGACACTCCCTCATCAAGAAGAAGCTGCGGGCAGAGGGGTCCCCTTTGGGTGGAGAATTCTCAGGGCATTTCTTTTTCGCGGACGACTACTTCGGTTACGATGACGCCCTCTATGCCGCCCTCCGTCTCGTGGATCTCCTCTGCCGGGCGGAAACACCCCTCTCCTCCCTGCTCGCCGACCTCCCCAGGCTTTATAGCTCTCCAGAGTTGAAATTTTCCTGTCCCGACGCAGAAAAGTTTCAGGTGGTGGAAGCGTTAAAGGATCGCTTGAGGGACCGATATCATTTCCTTGAAATAGATGGTATTAGAATAGAATTCGAGGACGGCTGGGGGCTGATCCGGGCCTCCAACACCACGCCCGCCTTGACGGCCCGATTTGAGGCCAAAAGTCCGGAGCGGCTGAAGGCCATCCAAGAGGAGATCCTCGATCATCTCAAGGCCTTCTCCTCCGTCGAGGCCTGAGGATGCTGAGAGGTCTCTTCGACTGGGTCGTCAGCTGGGCACAGACACCGTATGGGGTGTGGGCCCTTGGGATCCTGGCCTTCACCGAATCCTCTTTCTTTCCCATCCCCCCCGATCCACTGCTGATTGTGCTGGCCCTTGGGGATCCTAGCCGAGCCCTGTGGTACGCTCTCCTCGCCTCGATCGCGTCGGTCCTGGGCGGGATGCTCGGCTACCTGATTGGGTGGGGCTTTATGGAGGCAGTGGGAAACCGCATTATGGACTTCTACGGGGGGCGCCGGAGGTTCGACGCCATCAAAGCTCTTTATGATCGGTATGACGCCTGGGCGGTCGGCATTGCCGGGTTCACTCCCATCCCCTACAAGCTTTTCACCATCTCCGCAGGTGTCTTCCGGATCAACTTCAAGGTGTTCGTCTTGGTCTCCGCCGTCAGCCGGTCGGCCCGCTTCTTCCTCGTGGCGGGGGTCATCTATCTCTTCGGAGAATCGATCCAATCATTCATTGACCAGTATTTCAATCTCCTCTCCCTCCTCTTTGTCATCCTGCTTGTCCTGGGATTTGTGGTCGTGCGTTGGGGCCTCAATCGGACGGCTCAACCGCAATCGAGTCGATGAGAAATCGCAAAGCGTACGCGGTCATCTTGGCAGGTGGAGCCGGGAGCCGTCTCTGGCCCATCAGTCGACGGGCCCGTCCCAAGCCCCTCCTCCAGTTGGGCGATCACCGCACGCTGTTACAGACCACGGTAGGTCGCTTGAAGGGCCTCATCCCTGCCTCGCGAACCCTGGTGGTAGCCGCTCGGGAAAGGGCCAGGGACATCCGGTCCCAACTGCCCGACTTGCCGCGGAAAAATCTCCTGCTGGAGCCCATCGGGAGAAATACGGCCGCCTCCCTTGGCCTCGCCGCCCTCAAAGTTCACGAGCTCGATCCAAAGGGGCTCCTCGCTGTCCTTCCGGCGGACCATCAGATCTCAGATGCCCCCGGGCTGCGCCGCCTCCTCAAGGCCGCGCTGGCGTGGGCCCAAGAGACGGAGGACATCGTCATCTTTGGCGTCCGCCCTGACCGCCCCGAGACAGGATACGGCTACATCCGTCGCGGGGAGCCGGTGGGGCGCGCAGGGGCCTGGACGGTCCACCGCGCCACCGCTTTCGTAGAGAAGCCCGGCCTAAGACGCGTCCGTCAGTATCTGTCCGACGGGCAATATGAATGGAATAGCGGAATGTTTGTCCTCTCCGCCGCCCGCGCGCTTTCAGAAATCAAAGGGCAAATCCCAAAGCTTCACCGGGGACTCCTTCGGCTGGGACCTACGCTGACTCACTCCAGGGGGCCTAGCCCCCAAGTGTTCCGAGGCCTTCCCGCCATCTCCATCGATCACGGCATCCTAGTCGGAGCTTCTCGGGCGGGCAGCACGGCCCTCCTCCCCTGCCGAGTGGGATGGAACGACGTGGGAGACTTTGGCGCCCTCGCCCGGCTGGCCAAAACCCGAAAGGGAGGCCATCGGGTCTGGGGGACCCACCTTGGCATCGAGACCCGGGACACGATCCTCTACGCCCCCGGAAAGCTCATCGCCACGCTTGGCGTCGAGAATCTCATCGTCGTAGATACCCAAGATGCCGTTCTCATCTGTCCCAAGGATCGGGCCCAAGAGGTCAGACGTCTGGTCGAGGCCCTCAGCCGAAAGGACCTGAAGAGATATCTGTGATCTGGTCATCCCCTTGGGTGACCGACAGGAGAAACGCTTTGTGGGGGGTCGACATGCTGCGTGACATCCTGAAGGCCCTGGGCCTTAGCCTGCTTTCTCTCCTGATTTTCTCGGCTCCCGGCTGGGCGGAGCGGGAGATCCTCCTTCAGTTCCAGGACGGGAGCGAACAGAAGATACGCCTTCCTCGCGAATCAGGCGAGGTGAGAGGCGTTGAGATCCGGGACCTGTCACCTCCGAGGACTTTCCTCTTCAGCGAGGAACTCTCTGAAGAGTTTGAAGGCCGGCGCCTGTCATCCAGATGGGACTGGCTTCGGGAACCCCGGGGACACTGGGTGGTCCGGGAGGGGCAGTTCCACCTGACCACCACCGGCACCAGCTTTTTCGGGGCTGACAACACCGCCCCTCTCCTCTACCGGCCAGCCCCCCAAGGGGATTTCGACGCCGTGACACTTGTGCTGGCAAGCCCGCGCCGGCGCTGGGAGCAGGGGGGGATATTCCTCTACCAGGACGATGACAACTACATTCGAGTGACACACGTCGGGGTGGGAGAGGAAAGCCAGATCGAAAGCATCCAGGAGATCCGGGGCCAACCTGAAGGGATTCGGGTCGCGACCTCGTCGCCGAGCGAGGTCTTCCTTCGGATCCGGGTCGAAGGAAGCCTTGTCGAGACCGCTCATTCAGCGGACGGGGAGCAGTGGACCGTGGTGGCCCGCTACTTCCAAACCTACCCTGAACCCCAGATCGGCATCTCGGCCTTCGGCAGGACCGGCAGCCCCTTCGCCTTCGATTTCATCCGGCTCTTCGTCCCATAAGCACTTTCCAGCCCCCAGGAGGCAGATGATGAGAGACGAGCTGGATGCGGCCATCGAGCTTTATCAGGGGATGCCTCTCGCAGGCCGCACCCACTGGCGGAAGCGAGCCCTCCCCTCCATTCGGTTTGAAAGTGAAGAGGAGAAAAAGAAGTTCGTCGAAGACTTGGACCGAATCGACCAAGGTGAGGAGCCCGAGAACATTTCGTGAAAAAGAGACAGGCCTCTACAACACACAGAAAGAGGGCAACACTTTACGGCATCAATACCTAATCTATTGAATAAAGATATATATTATATATATTTGAAATCAATGGGATTAAAATTTATTTCATCTGGGTCGCCTGGGAAGAAGCACGCTGCCAGGTCTCAGAGATCCATCCGGGCTGGAAGGTAGCAGGACAGGTCAACCCCGGGAAACTCCGGGGTCTTTCCTCTGATTAGTTCTGCGATGATCTTCCCTGTAATGGGGGCGAGGGTGACGCCGTCTCCCTCGTGGCCCGTCGCGTACCAGAGACCTTCGACACGGGCAGAGGGGCCGATCAGCGGACGGTGGTCCGGCGTCCAGGGGCGCAGCCCCGCAAAAGAGCGCGCGAGGGAGACATTTGAAAGGATTGGGAACCACCTCCGAGCACTCTGAAGGATAGCCTCCCGCCCCCTATCCGTTACGGTCTCCTCAAAGCCTGCGAACTCCCGCGTCGAGCCCAGGTAGCAACTCCCCCCGGGGTGCTGCTGAAAAGAGAAGCTGTGGAGGAACCCGGGAAGGGTAGTTTCATCACACTGGATCTCGGGTTTCCCGCCAACGGATGTCTTCTCTTGCCCCCCCCGAAGCTTTTGCAGGATGTAATCGGCGCTCCAGATGAGGTATTGGCTCACAGGACCTATCTCCTCAGTGACGAGGACCTGGCCGCGGCGAGGCAGGATCGGGACCTCAAGACCAAGGCCCTCTGTCACCCTGGGGGACCAGACCCCGGCCGCCAGGACAACGCCATCGGCCTCATATTCTCCCTTCTCGGTCTTCACTCCCTTGATCCTTCCCCCCTCAGTGAGAAGTTTCTGGACAGGCTCCCGCTCGCGGATGAGGGCACCCGCCCTGGTCGCCCCCTCAAGGAGTGCTCGGGCCGCCGCCTCAGCGCCGACCAGGGTCCCGATGGGGCAAAACAGGCCTCCCAGGGTCTCAACGCTCAACTCCGGCACCCTTCGCCTCACCTCTGCGGGCTCTAAAAGCTCGGCACCCACCCCCAGGGCCTTAATGCCCCGAACGCAAGCCTCCAGTTGGGAGGGAGTTCCCTCAGTCCCCTCGGCCAGGACCATGATCGAGCCTCGTTCCTCAAAGAGAAAAGGGCGGGGGAGAATTTTCAGGAGCACCTCATAAAGGCGGCGGCTCTCAAGGGCGATGGCCATCTGTTGGTCAGGGGTCCTGCTGACGAGGTCCAGAACCCCCGTATTCCTGGCAGTCGTCCCGCAGGCGCACTCATCCCGCTCAAAGAGGTTCACCCGTATGCCCTCCTGGCTGAGGAAGTAGGCGACGGACGCGCCGACGATGCCGCCCCCGATGATGATGACGCTTTTGAGATCTTTCAACATATCCTCATTCGAGGGGAGTCCCTGATAAAAAGATCGCTATGAAGCAGTCTAGTGGAGAGGGATTAAAGCGGCCAATCTATCGAAGGTATACGTTAATACCGAAGCCGATGTGCTGGGATTGGATCTCGAACGCGTCCGTGACTCCCGAGTCTACAAAGCGAATGTCATCCGTCAGCGTGAACTTGTACTCAGCGAAAACTGAAACGTGACGGGTCAAGAAAGCGGACAACCCGGCCACGGCTTGGCCTCCCCCCACCGTGTCCGTTGCGTCAAAGTTGCCGCCCGTAATCTCTGCACTGGACATAAAAACCCCGCCGCCAACGCCGAGGTAAGGCTCAAACCTCCGCTCGAACCTCTCATTTTGAAATCTCGTCGGAATGACGATGGGGAAACGGCCCAGAAGGCCGAAGGTGATGGCCGTGGTCCTTACATTCATCTGAGTGGTGGTGGCCTGGGTGACGGGAAGGCCAGAGATGGTCCCCGTTGCGGAGACATTTTGTGCCGGGACGTCCGAGGTAAAGTTGTAGACATCAAGCTGAAGCCCGAAAAAGCGCCCAACCCAATATCCCACCTTGCCGCCAAAAAGGGGCCCGGTTTGCAAATCAACTTCCTGAAACGTCACATTCCTCGTCGATGAGGTTTCGCGAATGTCCTCATCCCGGTTAAGGGAAATGCCCCCATAACCGGAGATAAATAACTCGGCTTTGGCAATCGCGGCTTGGCCCAGAACCAACCACAAGCCAAGAACTAGAGAAAGGAAAAAGCGATTCATCCAGATACCCCCTGCTGCTAAGCACCAATACAATCACTGCAATGCTAAATATTTTTATAGATTTTTACAAACAGAAATTTTTGCCGTGAGAATTGAGTCCTCGCCCGCAACGATTTTCGCTCAATCTCAGGGACTTGACAAGGGAAAGGCATGGTAACATGTCTCCCACTTCCTTAAGGACTGGGGGTTCTGCCTTGAAGGGGGAGGGGGTTGGGATGCGCCGAGTTCTCGCACCGGGGTGGCTAATCCTGCTGCTCTACGGATGCTCTTTCTACTCCGCCGAGCCCCTTCGCCTCGAAAACCTCGCTCAGGCCCCCTACCACAGCGAAGAGGAATCAATCTATTTCATCATCAGGCCCATGGACCTCCTTGAAGACACGAATGAATATTTTCAGGCCGACTTGATAGAAGAGGGGTTTCTCCCCTTCCACCTCCTCGTCCTCAATCGGGGGAACGACCGAATCTCACTCGGCCGAAACCGGGTCTCTCTCGCCTTGAACGGGACCTCCCCGCTCTCGCCAACACCCGCCAAAAAAGTGGCCAGCGAACTGAACACCTCCAAGTTCTCGGGGCTTCCCATATTCCTCAGCATCCCTGCCCTGGCAAGCGCCTTCTGGACAGATTACAACCGCTCGTATGACTATCAGCAGAAGGAATTTCCAGACCAAATCGTTGTGGGACCCCAAGAAGCGGTCGCCGGCGTCGTTTTCTTCAAGCTCCCGGAACAGGTGGACAGCGCCTCAGGAAGTCAGATCGCAGTCCGCTTTCGAAATCTCCGCACCAGGACTGATCAGAAGGTTACCCTGCTCTTTCGCTAGCCGCCGATTCCCTGATTGACAGCCCGCTGTCTGGCAGAAGGATGCGGACGGGGGGTGATCTGAGTGACCCTCGCGTCGCCTAGATGGTGGGAGCAAGAAGGGAGGCGCTAAGGCTCATTTGGCCCGTTCCACGTAGGCACCCGTCCGGGTATCAATCCGGATGGCCTCTCCCTGATTCACGAACAGGGGAACCTGGACCACCGCCCCCGTTTCCAAGGTGGCCCGCTTGGTCCCCCCGACGGCCGTATCGCCCCGGACTCCCGGGTCTGTCTCCGTGATCCGAAGCTCAACAAAGGTGGGAAGGTCTACGCCGATGGGAACCCGGTTGTGGAAGAGGACGGCGACGGTGACGTTGTCCTGGAGCCAGTTGACGGCGTCTCCCAGATGCTCTCGCGTCAGAAACTCCTGCTCGTAGTTCGAGGTGTCCATAAAGCAGTACCGGTCGCCCTCCCGATAGAGGTACTGCATCTGCCGGTCTTCCAGGTCGGGGGTATTGACTTTCTCTCCGGAGCGGAAGGTCTTGTCCTGAACCAAGCCGGTGCGAAGACTTTTCAGGCGCGTCTTGACGAAGGCGGCCCCCTTCCCCGGCTTGACATGCTGGCACTCCGCGATGAGAAAGGGCTCACCGTTGAGTTCGATCTTGAAGCCGTTTTTAAACTGAGTGGTCGATGCGGTCCCCACGCTCGCCCCTAAGCAATGGCGACCAAATCCTTGGAGATGGCTGCCGTCAGGACTTCGACTCCCTTCGGGGTCACCAAGGCCATATCCTCGATTCGAACGCCGCCGATCCCCGGCAGATAGATCCCCGGCTCAACGGTGAACACCATCCCCGGCTTGAGCTCACGCTCCTGGCCCTCGGCAATCCGAAGGGGCTCGTGGACTTCCAGGCCGAGCCCGTGGCCAGTCCCGTGGCCGAAGTTTTCACCGTAGCCAGCTTCTTGGATAACGCTGCGGGCCGCGTCATCTACCTTCCCGGCCTTCACGCCGGGGCGGACCGCCTCAATCCCGGCCCGATTGGCCCGAAGGACGACCTCGTAAACCTCAATCAGCTTTTCCTCGACCGCCCCGACGGGGACGGTGCGGGTCAGGTCGCTGAAGTAGCCCTGGGCGCAGGCCCCAAAATCCACCGTCACCATCTCTCCCCTGCGGACAACCTTGTCAGAGGCCCGGGCGTGAGGAAGGGCCCCTCGGGGGCCTGAAGCGACGATGAGGTCAAAGGGGGTTTGCTCTGACCCCAGGCTCTTCAATTGGAACTCCAACTCCAAGGCCACCTCCCGCTCACTGGCCCCTTCCGCGATGAAGCCGACCGTCTCCTCCCAGGCCTCGACGGCAATCTCAACGGCTCGGCGCATGGCCAACAGCTCTTCTGAATCCTTGATGTGCCTAAATTCTTCCACCGCCTCCCGGGTCGGAACCAGGGGGAACCCCTCCAGTTCTTTCGCCAGGCCCTCATAGATCTGATAAGAGAGGTGCCCCGCCTCAAACTTGAGCCGACGTGCCCCGAAGGAGCGGACGGCCTCGGCCAGCTCGGGAAGCTGCATCTTATAGATGAGCCGAGGGAGGCCTTTCACCTCCTCCTCCGCCTGAATGAGGTAACGAAAATCGGTGAGAAAGAGTTCCTCCCCGGGCGTCAGGAGAAGCAGGGCTGAGGAGCCCGTGAACCCAGAGAGATAGCGGATATTCTCCAGTGAAGAGACGAGAAAGGCCTCCCCACTCTCCAGAGTGGACCGCAGAGCCTTTCTGCGTCTTTCATGGGGCAATATGGGTCCGTCCTCCCTTATCCTTTCTTCTTCTCTTTCCCTGCCAGGAGGTCCATGGCGGCGACAAGGGCCAGCTCGTAGCCCTGGGCTCCCAGCCCCACGATCTGGCCCACGGTGACCGGGGAGATCAGGGAGGACGACCGGAAGGGCTCTCGGGCGTAAATGTTCGTCAGGTGGACTTCGATGGTGGGGATCCCCACGGCGGCGACGGCATCCCGCAGGGAGACACCATAGTGCGTATAGCCCCCCGGGTTGATAATCATGAAGTCGACTTCTCCGAGCGCCTTATGGATGCGATCGATAAGGGCCCCCTCGTGATTGCTTTGAAAGGTCTCAAGGGTGACCCCGCGTTCGGTGGCCAGGGCCTGAAGGCGACCGTCGATCTCCTTCAGGGTCTGAAACCCGTAGAGCTCGGGTTCACGGGCACCCAGGAGATCCATGTTGGGGCCATGCAGGACAAGAACCTTCGCCACCGGATTTTCCCCTCTCAAAGTGCAAACGCCCCCTTCCGTGGGGGCTTCGGTGAAGAGTCTAGATCTCTCCCTTCCGCCAAGTCAACTCTCAAAGGGGGAATCCAGAGGTTTTAGGCCGAGGACTCCTTCAACGCCTCGAACAGGGCCTCCTCAGGGATATGGCCGTAGAGGCCCACCTCACCGATCGCCCGAAGGAGGACAAAACGCACCTCCCCGCCCCGGGCCTTCTTGTCCACCCCGAAGGTTTTTAGCAGGCGAGTTCGGCTCAGGCGCGGCGGGGTCGTCGGGAGGCCTGCCCTGCGCAGGAGCCTGACCAGGCGGGCCGACACCGCCGAGGGGCAGATCCCCAGAATGCTGGAGAGGCGGGCCGCATAGGCCATGCCGATGGCGATGGCCTCGCCGTGGGAGTAGCGACGATAACGTGTGAGGGCCTCCAGGGCGTGCCCAAAGGTGTGGCCGAAATTGAGGATGGAGCGGAGCCCCAAGTCCCTCTCGTCGGCCGAAACGACAGCCGCTTTGATCCGACAAGAGGTGGAGATGGCCCGGCCAAGGGCCGGCGATCGAAGAGAGAGGAGGTCGTCCAGGTGGTCCTCGAGGAAGGAAAAGAAGGCCCCGTCCGCAATGACGCCATACTTGATGAGCTCTGACATCCCCGCCAAGATTTCGCGCCGGGGGAGTGTTCGAAGCAGGTCCGGATCGATGGCGACAAGATTAGGTTGACAAAAAACCCCCACCAGGTTTTTCCCCGCCGGCAGGTTGACCCCCGTCTTTCCACCAACGCTGCTGTCGATCTGAGCTGTCAAAGAGGTTGGGACCTGAACTGTGGCCACCCCCCTCAGATAGGTCGCGGCCACAAAGCCCGCCAGATCTCCCACCACCCCCCCGCCCAGGGCAATGACCGTCCCATGCCGGTCCACACCTGCCTCCAGGAGGGAACGGTAGGCTCGCCCACACCAGGCCAGGTTCTTGTGGATCTCACCGTCCGGGACGTTGAAGCGGGAGTAGGAGATTCCAGCACGAGCAAGGCCCTGCTGAAGCCTTCGGGCGTAGCGCCGGCCCACCACGGGGTTCGTGAAAATGACGGCCCGGCCTCGAAGCCCCCGGGAGGCCATCAGGCGGCCCACACGGTCCAGAACCCCCTCGCCCACCACGAGGTCGTAACTTCGCTTGCCCAGTTGGACAGAGATGGTCTTCACCAAAAACCCTTCAACCGCCTTCTCGATGAATCCCTTCGATTAGACAGCCGGCGGAAGCCTCAAATTTGAAATGGCACAGGCGTGAAACTCAAGGCGAAGATGGCAAGGCAGACCCAGCCAAGGTACTTCCTTCCTCTATCCAGAGGAGTCAACTCGTCAATCAAGGGAGGGTGGTGAAACCCAAAGAACACAGTGAGGGCCGCCCATATGAACCACCCCTGCCAGAGGAACCCCAGCGGGATCAGGATGACCAACGTTCCCACAGTAACGATTCGATGTCTCTTTGAGAAAATGGCGTAGATGAGGTGGCCGCCGTCGAGCTGCCCCACAGGAAGGAGGTTCAGGGCGGTGACGAAGAGGCCGATCCAGCCGGCAAAGGCCAAAGGGTGAAGGATGATGGTGTAATCGCTGGGCGAGGCCCCAAGGACCCACTTAGTCAAAAAAGAGAAAAGGAGAGAAGACCCGAGGGTGAGGCCGGGCTGGTGAGTGGAGGGCTGGACATCAGAGAGACTCAGGCCGATGAGGATGATGGGAATTGCCACAACGAAGCCCGCCAGAGGGCCTGCCGCCCCGATGTCAAAGAGGACACGGCGGTTGAGGATAGGCGATTTCAACTTGATGAAAGCCCCCAGAGTCCCAAGACCCATTGGGAGAGGAATGAAATAGGGCAAAGAGGCGGGGACCCCCCAACGGCGCGAGAGGACATAATGGCCGGCCTCATGACAGCCCAGGATGAGAAGGAGTGCCCCGGCAAATGGAAATCCCCTGTAGAAAAGGTGGGGATCCTGTCTGAGATCCACCCCCGCCCAGCCGGCCCCGGCGATGACGGTAGTGAAGAGCGTGGCGACGAAGAGAAGGACATTGGTCCAAGGAAACGCCATGCGAGGTCTGGGAGGACTCCCCAAGAGGGTTTCCCCATTCCACTGGGATCCTCCAGCTTCAACAGGATTCGCCACAAAAAGACCCCTCTAAGTGGGCTGACCATCAGACGTTTTCCCCGCTAAGCATACAATATCCTGAGATAATCGTGACAAGTATAAATGGAGGCCCTTCGCAAAACCGCCTGCCCTCTTTGAGGGAAAACGGCCCTTTGGCCACCGCCTAATCCCCACTTTAGGGCTCCAAAATAAGGGGGTCCCTCGAACCTCTGCATCTCAGTGGAAATCACCTGTGACTTCCACAAGGGCTAAATTTTTCATTGACATGAGGGGATTAGCTTGATAGCTTTGCCTCCAATTATGTTTTGCCTTGTTGAGCGTGGTTTTGAGTGATCTGCGTATGTTTTCCAGTGGGCCCATCGGGTCCCGCTGCACCACAGGCGGGATCAAGAGGGGTCCGTGTCTTAGCCGCGAGCCCCAACGGGGTATCGCGGTTTTTTTGGCCCTCTGAAGAAAGGGATTTCTGCCGATTGCGAGCTTGCTAGCCAGTTGGGGTTTTCACCCCGGGGCCCAGGCTCAGAGGGGCAAAGGGAGGAGCAGTCAGGATGGCGGAAGGTAAGGTAAAGTGGTTCAATGACGCCAAGGGGTATGGATTCATCGAGCAGGAGGGAGGCGAAGACGTCTTCGTCCACTATTCGGCCATTCAAGGGGAGGGGTTCCGGTCCCTCGCGGAAGGCCAGGAGGTCCAGTTCGATGTCACCTCGGGACCGAAGGGCCCCCAGGCGGCAAACGTCACCCGAAAGGTGTAGGACAAATCCATAAGGCGCCCCGGACGCCCAGAGTCTGTTCGCTTAGGGGTTCTCTGAAATCTTGGGGGACGTGGAGACCCCGCGCAAACTCTCGCGGGTTAGCTTGAAAGCTCCCAACCAGCGTCGGCGTCTAGACGAAGGGCCTGGGTTTCCGTCTGCCGACCCGCCTTGAGGAGAAAGTAGCCAGCCGAGGCGATCATGGCGGCGTTATCCGTGCAAAACGGGACGGCAGGGACATAGAGACCCACGCCCTCTTCGACCGAACGTCTTCGAAGCCTTGTCCGAAGGCCTTGATTGGCAGCCACTCCCCCCACCACAGCAAGGGCCCGACACCCCTCCTGGCGGACCGCTCGCAGGGCCTTCTCCGTTAAGACCTCGACAACCGCTGCCTGAAAGGCGTGGGCGATTTGTCGACGGAGATCCTCCCCAATGCCCCGGGCACGCTCAAGGGGAGGAAGCGCAGGGTCGTTGGTATAGAGGCCAAGGTCCATCAAGTGGTAGAGAACGGCGGTCTTTAGCCCGCTGAAGCTGAAGTCAAGCCCTCCGTCGTCGAGGATAGGCCGAGGGAACTGAATAGAGGGTTCACCCTCCACTTCGGCGGCCAAAGCATCCAGGATAGGCCCCCCAGGATAGCCGAGCCCCAAGAGCCTTGCCACCTTGTCATAGGCCTCACCGGCGGCGTCGTCCCGTGTGGCGCCGAGGCAGCGGAAGGAGAACGGGTCCTCCACCCGGTAGAGGTGCGTGTGGCCTCCCGAGACCACCAGGGCCACAAACGGCAAGGGAGGGCTCTCAGGGCCTCCGATCCCCTCTGGCTCCTGCATGGCAGCTTCGAGATAAAGGGCTGACACGTGACCTGCCAGGTGGTGGACGCCCACGAGGGGGATCCCTCGGGCGAGCGCAACTCCCTTGGCCGCCTGGAGCCCCACGAGGAGGGCAACCACCAGTCCGGGGCCGCGCGTCACAGCAACCGCATCGACCTCCTCCCATCCCACATCGGCCACGGCCAGGGCCTCCTCCAGGACGGGATGGATTCGCTCGATATGGTGGCGAGCTGCCAGCTCTGGGACCACACCGCCGTACTTTTGGTGAAGGGCAAGTTGGGAAGCGACGATGTTCGAGAGGACACACCGGCCATCCTCCACCACGGCCGCCGCCGTCTCATCGCAGGAGGTTTCAATCCCTAGGACCCGCATCTCCCCCCCCCCAGGAGCTCTGACACGGGGACCACGTGCACCCCCCTTTCCAAGAGACGAGGGAGACCCACACGAAGGGCCTCCAGGGTTTTCTGGTGGGGATGACCGATGGCGATGGCCTTTCCCCGGCGCAAGGCCATCTCCCCAACCTCTTCCAGCCTCGCCGAAATGGCTGCACTCTCCAACTCGTTGTCCAAAAAGACCTGTCTCTTGAGCGTTGCCACACCAAAGTCCCTCGCCGTCTGAAAGGCGACCGAGTGGGGTGAAGTGAGGCTGTCCACATAGAAAAGGCCCCGGGATTTCAAGAGGCTCATGACGAGCCCCATGGCCCAGGGCGTCTCACTCAACCTCGAGCCCATGTGATTGTTGACACCGACCGCGTGGGGGACCGAGGCGAGGGAACTCTTGAGGGTTCGAAGAAAGGGCTCTCTTTCCATAATGCTGAAGAGAGCGCCCGGCCCGGGCGGGTTCCTCTCGAGGTCATGGGGCTCCATGGGAAGATGGAGGAGAACCTGACGGGAAAGCCGGTGGGCTTCCTCCGAGATGCGAAGAGAATGGGGAAGGTGAGGGAGAACGCTGAGGGTGATGGGCGCCGGAAGATTCAGGACCTCTTGTGCGACCTTCCAGCTTCCCCCCAGGTCATCAATGAGAATTGCCACGCGGGGGGGAGCCTCCGCTGGGGACGTTCCCTCCCCTTCCAGCCCAAGTGCTGTCTGAAACAGTAAACTCCCTGTTGCCAAGAGCCCGATCGCAAGGAGGCCCCGGGGCCCACGCGAAAAATTCACAAGACGCCTTGACCTCTCCGCTCTTCACTCGGCAGCCTTTAGCCCGACTCCACTGCCATTCCCAAGATCTGCCTGAAAGACCTCCCAGCTCTTCAGGATCTCAACGGCCCGAATCAGCTGCAGATCGTCGCTGCGCAGCCTAGCGGTCGTTCCCCCGCCATCAGGCCCGTCCTCTCCCTCAAGGGGCTCCTCCACCTCGGTTTCAAGGGGGTGCGACGGGGCGACGGGTGGGGCGTTTACGACCACGATGTCAGGCTCGATCCCCTCCCCCTGGATAAGGCGTCCATGGGGTGTGAAATAGCGAGCAGTCGTGAGCCGAAGACCCGAGCCATCGCTCAAAGGAACAATCGTCTGGACCGACGCCTTCCCGAAGGTCCTGGTCCCCAAGATGACGGCCCGTCCAAGGTCTTGCAAGGCTCCCGAGACCACTTCGGAGGCGCTGGCGCTTCCGGAATTCACCAGGACGATCATGGGAAAATCCATATAAGTGCCCCGTCGGTGGGTGTGAAATCTCACGTTCTGGTCTTCCAGCCGGCCCTCGGTGTAGACGATGAGGGAGCCCTCATCCAGGAAAAGGTCGGCCACCCCCACTGCCTGCCTCAGAAGCCCCCCTGGGTTGTTTCGAAGGTCGAGGATGAAACCCTGGAAGCCTTCTCCTTCCAATTCATCCAGGGCGCTCTGCAACTCGTCTCGCGTGTTCTGGCTAAAGCTCCGGATCCGGGTGTAGGCGATGCCGTCGTCCAGCATCCGGTGGTCCACACTCCTCACCTGGATGACATCCCTGACCAGGGTGAAATCTCTGGGTTCGTCCCACCCTTCGCGCATAATCGTGACGGTCACCCTGCTGCCCCGCGGGCCTCTCAACATCATCACGACCTCAGACAGGGTCAGATCCCCGGTCGGCTCACCGTCGGCCCTCAGGATTTGATCGCCTGTGAGGATGCCCGCCCGATCCGCCGGTGTACCCGCGATGGGGGCCACCACGGTCAGGACACCGTTGCGAATCGTGATCTCAATCCCCAGGCCTCCGAACTCCCCCCGGGTCTCCACCTGGAGTTCCTGGTAGACCTCGGGGGGCATGAAGGAGCTATGGGGGTCGAGGGTGTCGATGAGGCCCCGGATGGCCCCGTAGACGAGCTCCCTTTCCTCAACGGGCTCCACATAATTCTCCCGAATAAGAGAGAGCACCTCGGCAAAGGTCTTCAGGTGGTCATAGACTGCCGCGCGGGCCATCATTGCTCGGCCGAGGATTACTCCCCCCAGCCCCATCACCACGAGGGCTACCAGGGAAACGGCGAGCCATCTTCGCCATCGGGGGATAGAATGCATTAGTGGATCCTCCTTCCGCTCAGAGACCTACAGCCACCCCAAAGGGTTTTCCGCCTGGATGCAATCACACACCTAAAATACAAGGTTAAACCCTAGAAAAACCAAACCCTTTTCCTTAAAAAATACCAAAGGGAGGTTCCTTCCGCAACTCTTTTCCAAAGACCGTCCTGTTTGCAAACCCTTTGCAAACCCGAGGAACCCGGTGTTAGACTTCCGGCGAGAAAGAGATGAATGGAAATCCTTCGAAGCGCGAGGGAGCCGGGCTGCCATGGAGACCTTCGACACTCCCAAGATCACCATCAAAAAAGTGCCTGTTGGAAATTTTGGAAACAATGTCTATGTCCTCGTGTGCAAGGCGACAGGCGATAGCGTCATTGTCGACACCTCGTTTGAAGCGAGGCAAATCCTCGAGGCGACCGAAGGGACCACCGTGCGCTATATCCTGCAGACTCACTGCCACAGCGATCACATCCAAGCCTTGGCGGAGGTAAAACGGCGAACTGGCGCCCCCGTCGGGATCCACCCGGATGACGCAGACCACTTCGGAATCGAGGCGGATTTCGACCTCCACGATGAGGACATCATCAACTTCGGAGAGTGTCAGGTGAAGGTCGTCTTCACGCCGGGGCACTCCCCCGGCGGAGTGGGCTTCCTCTTTCCGGGCCATTTCATCATCGGGGACACCGTCTTTCCGGGCGGGCCAGGAATGACTTCCAGCCCCCAGGAATTCGAGCAACTCTCCGACAGCATCCAGCAAAAGGTGTATTCCCTCCCGGACGAGACGGCGCTCTACCCTGGACACGGTGAGAACACAACGGTCGGGGAGTCAAAAAAGGAATACACGGTCTTCGCCAGCAAGGTGAGGGACAGGCCCGTTTGCGGAGACGTGCTTTGGCTGGAGACCTAGCCCGTGAGAGAAAAACCGACTAAAAGCCGGGAGGCCCGCGCCAAGCCAGAGGCGGAAAACCGCGGGGGGGCAACCAAATGGCCCTACCTGGGAGAGACCCCCGTCTATGCCCCCCTCTCTCCCTGGACCCGATTCCAGGGAGGGGCCTTTTACATTATGTTGATCAATCTCTTCTCCGTCGTCTGGACCATCGTCTGCGGAGGGGGCATCTACTATGGGATGCGAAACATCGCCATCATCAAGGGGGTGAGCCTGGGGGAAGCCCTCGTGCTCAGGTGGGATACGGGCCTCTGGCTCTGGGTCCAAGTGTGGTTCTACCCTGTCCTCACAGTGCAACTCGCCAGTTTCCTCATCCGTCTCTATTACAAAAAAAGGGGGAGACCCCTTCCAAAGGCCTCCCTCATCCCAGGGTCCAGAGGGTGAGTCCATGGACTCCCTGGGGAAGTGTCTCTTACCTACAAGATTCGAAGGTCCCTCAAGTTGAGCTGCAGTGTCGTCCGATTGTTCCAACGGTTGAGCTCCGGCGTGAAGACGAGGTCCACCCGCTGATCCCGGCGGCTCAAGGCTTCAAAACCCTGCCCCGATTCCTGGGTCGTCTGAGCTCCCCGGAAATTTTCCCCTGATCCCATTCGAAAGCCGATCACCCCAGCCGCAGCCCGTCCCTGGCGAACCTCGAACTTGAGATGCTGCCCGTCTTTACCCACGTGCTTCACCGGACCCAGCACCTCGGCTCCATCAAGGAAGAGAAGGGGTTTTGGATTTCGGGATCCGAAGGGAGCCAGCCCCTCGATGGCCTCCATCGTCTGGGGCGTCAGGTCAGACAGGGTCACCCTCGCCTCCACCTCCAGGCGGGGGACATAATCCTCGGCGGTAAGGCTCTCGGCGGCAATCCTTCGCAAGCGCTCTGCAAACTCGCCAACCCGCTCTTTTCGGATAACCAGACCCGCCGCATAGTGGTGCCCGCCGAACTGCTCCAGCAGGTCAGAGCAGCGGGAGAGGGCTCGGTGGAGGTGAAGGGCCCGGATGCTTCGCCCCGAACCCTTCCCCACCTCTCCCTTGAGCCCGATGAGGATCGCAGGGCGGTGGTACTCTTCGACTATCTTGGAAGCCACGATGCCGAGCACCCCCGTGTGCCAACCTGCCTCGGCCAGGACAATGGGCCCCTCCCCAAGGAATAGATCTCGCTCCACCCTCTCGCGCACCTCTCGATGGAGGTCCTCCTGGACACGCTGTCGCTCCTGATTGACGGCATCAAGACGCCCGGCCCCCTCGGCAGCTCGCTTGGCATCCTCCTCGACGAGCAGAGAAAGCCCCTCCCGCGCGTCTCCCAGGCGTCCCACCGCATTCAACCGAGGGCCCAATTGAAAGCCTACCTGACCCGCGGACACCTCTGCGAGGGGCGCGATCCCCGCGACCCGAAGGAGGGCCTGGAGCCCCGGCTTTCGAGTCCGGGCCAATTCGGAGAGTCCGTGACGAACGAGGACGCGGTTCTCCCCGCAGAGGGGAACCACATCGGCCACCGTCCCAAGGGCCACCAGATCCATGTGCTGCCTCAAGTTAGGAAGAGATTCGGCGGCAAAGCCCCGCTCTAGAAGCCTTCGCCGGACAGCGGTCGCCAGCTTGAAAGTCACCCCCACCCCCGCCAGGTTCTTGTCCGGATACCCGCACCCTGGGCGAAGGGGATCCAGGACGGCCATCGCTGAGGGAAGGGTTGGCGGAGGGTGATGGTGGTCCGCAATGATGATCTCCAGACCCGCCCGGGACGCCGCCGCCACCTCGGCGACGTTGCTGATCCCCGTGTCCACCGTGATGAGAAGCCCGGCGCCCTGGGCGGCAAGCCCTAGGAGGGCCGCCTCGTTCAGGCCGTAGCCTTCTCTGAAGCGGTCCGGGACGTAGGTCTCCACCTCTCGACCAAAGGCTCGGAAGAAATGGACGAGAAGGGCGGCCGAGGTCAAGCCATCCACATCGTAGTCGGCGTAGACAATGATCCGCTCCTCCCCCTCAATGGCCCTTGCGACTCTCTCGGCCGCTTCTTCCATCCCCGCCATCAGGAAGGGGTCGTGAAGGCGTTCCAGGTCAACCGCCAGGAACTCTTGAGCGGCCGCCTTTTCCCGAATGCCCCTTCTCCACAAAAGGGTCCCGAGAAGAGGATTTAGGCCAAGGGCGGCGGCGAAACGAAGAACCTCCGGGTCAGGCTCCCCGGGCACCTCCCACCGGAAGCGAAGGCCCATTTTTGTCGGACTCGTCGGACTCACGGTGAAGGGTTTCCTCGGCGAGGAGATCAACGACTGGGCGAGGTTCGAGCGGGAGAGAAGCCCCGGTTCAGATGGACCAGGGCGAGGGCCATCCGGTCCTGGATCACCTTGACCTTCCAGTGGGGACAGGAAGAACCGTTCATCAAGATCGAAAAGGCCAGGACCTCTCCCTCCCCGGTGACGGCATATCCCGAGAGGGTGTCCACCCCTTTCAGGGAACCCGTCTTCGCCCGGACCCGTCGCTCGCCCCGGGTGTCCTCAAGACGATCTCGGGCAGAGCCGTCCACGCCCATGACGGACAGGGAGGAAACGAACTCCGACCGATAGCGAAAATCGTTGTACATGTCCTGGAGAACCTTCACGAGCTGCCCTGGTGAAAGGCGGTTCTCTCTTAAAAGGCCCGAGCCGTCGGCCATCTGAAAGTTTTCGTCGGAGACGCCGAGACGCTTCAGGTAGCTCCCCACCACAGCCACCCCTTTTTCCACTGTTCCCGGGGGGCCCTCCGCCTCGGCCCCGAGGACGTTGAGAATTTGCTGTGCCATGAAGTTGTTACTCCACTTGTTCATATCCCAAAGAATGGAGGCCAGGGACTTTGAGCGGTGCTGGAAGAGGAGTCCCGCTTCAGGGGGGACCGGGCCAAGGCGCACCTCCCCCTCAACGGAGATTCCTCCTCTTTGGAGAAACTCGACGAACGTATGGCCTAAATAGAGGGCGGGATTCGAGATGGAGACCCAGATCAGTTCTCTCGGGCTTCCAAAGGGGAGATTTCCTTCAACGATGATCCGGTCCGACCCCGAAAGCGTCTCTCTTAACACCCTAAGGGTCTTGCGCTTGCTCCCGCGCACTGTTTTTGCCCGGTTTAAAAGCTCAAAGTAAGGGGACGCGGGCTCCAGGACCACGCGAGGAGGTTGACCCGGAGAGGCCCCGGGCTCTGCATGGACTGCAACCGCGTTGAAGTTCAGGGAGGCCGCCCCGTAGGGGGCCAGATAGGCACGCGCCTTTGTCGGGGAAGGGGGAGGCGACGGGGGACTGGAAAAATAACTGTCGTCAATGACCAAATGCCCCCGAACTTTTCGCAACCCCAAGGTCCGAAGAGACATGACCAGCTTCAAAAGTTCCTCGGAGACCAAGCTCGGATCTCCAAACCCTTTCAGATAAAGATTGCCCTCAAGAGTTCCTTCCGAGAGAGAGGTGTCCGAGTGGAGGTCAGTCTTGAAGACATAATCCGACTTGAGAAAGCGAAGGGCTGCAGCCGAGACGAAAAGCTTGATGTTTGAGGCCGGGACGAAAAGTTCTTCCCCTCGGCGATCGTAGAGAACCTCTTCATTATCAAGGGATAAGACGTGGACCCCCACCCTCGCGTCCGCAAGGCAGGAATCTTGAAGAAGGCCGCCCAGCTTCGCTTGAAGAGGCGAAGAGGGCTTGGGGGGAGGCTCTTGCGCCAGAAGATGAGGGCTCATCCAAAGAAAGGCGGCCATAAAAAAGAGCCCGGCAGCCCACCCGCGCCGCCGGAGGCCCCCCTCAGGGCGTCTCCTCACAAATCCTTCTGCCAGCGGGCTAAGGCCCATCCCACTTCTCCGAGACTACCAGGCCCAAAAGTCCCGCCAGCCAGTTAAAACCCACATCCCTGGGATCTCCGAAGCGATTGGGAAGGAGATATTGAATGAGCTCGTCAAGAAGCCCGACCGAGAAGACCAGCGTAAGGGCCCGGATCCGAAGGGCCCGCCTATCCTTCGAACCGGGGTGTTTCTCCCCTTCATTGAACGCGTGGCCCCGGGCCTGAAAATAACGAAGGCTGAAATGGGAGAGAAATCCATACTCGGCAAAGTGGACCTTCTCGACGGGGTTCTCAAGGATCCAGAGAAACCATCCATAGATCCCAGCGGAGGCGAGCAGAAGAGGGCTTGCCTTCCAGGAAAGAGAGCGCCGGAGGAACCCGAGGCCGATGGCGAGGCCCAGGAGGACAAGAAAGGCCGTCAGAGACCTCTCAGCCGTCGCGCCAAATTGATCCCGAAGGGGAATCCAAAGGAGTGAGAGGACAGGAAGGGTCACCAGGATAGCGGCCACATAAGCCCCAAGGACCCATGCCGATCCCGTCGTCCACTTCCCCCTCAGCGTGTAGGTGAGTTCACCCGAAGGCCTCTCCTCTTTCATCCCCTGCTCATCTCTTCGATCCAAGCCTCCGAGCACTTGGCGAGATTATACAAGAAAGGAAGGAAACTGCCCCACGAAAAGTGGTGAGGGGGTGAGGGACAGGAGGGTCAGCCCGATCTTCTTGGGACAGGGGGAATTTCGTCGAAGGCCCCAAGGCCGGTGGCGGTTCTGAGGCCTGGGGGTTCTGAAAGGATGTCTTGAACCGCCCGAAGGAGGATGGCAATCGTCGCCTCATCACCCCGGATTCCTCCAGGGATCTGCATGCGAACCGAAGGGGCTCCCTCCACCACAATGGCGTCGTGAGGGTCTAGGGCACCGATGCGCATCTGAAGGAGGAGGTCAATCACCACCTCCCCGGACAAAAATCCCTTCCCCCTCTGCTCGACCCCTGCCACTTCTCCCCTGCCGACCTCCAGGGACCCGGTCGAAAGATCACGCTCGGCCAGAATGGCCTTCTTCTCCTCTTCTACCACATCAAGCTTCCAGCCAAGCCCGTGGGCGATGAGGGCCACAGACTCCCTGAGGCCCACGTGTCCGAACCGGGGGGAGGCCAGCTCTTTCTGAAAATCCTTCGATGACACACCCATCTTCCTTTGAAGGGGCTCCCGTCGGCTGGCCAAATCCGCCACCCGCTCCGCCTGGATATTTCCGATCTCCAGGCAATTTCGAGCGAGATCCAGGACGAGGCGGTCCATCACAAAACCTGGGTTGACCCCGGTCCCCATGACGGCCACCCCTCGCTCTTTCGCCAGCTCGTCCAGCCTTCGGGCCTCATCGGGATGTTGTAGGGGAAGGAAGGAGAGCTCTTCGGCCGATGAGACGATCCGGCACCCCGCCTCGACGGCCGCCAAGACCTGAGGGCGAACCTCTTCGTAGAAGGAGGAGGTTGTGTGAAGGACGACCTCGGGCCTCACCTTCGACAGGGTCCCCTCAGGGTCGTCCGAAACCGGGATGCCCAGGGATGATTTCAGACCAAGGACCTGCCCGGCGTCCTGGCCGGCCTTCGCAGGGTCTATATCGACCGCCCCTGTCCACTCGATCCAGGGGGACTCCAGGGCACGAAGGGCGAGGGCCCTTCCGATGGCCCCCAGGCCGTAGCTGAGACAGCGAATTTTCCTATGTGGAGACAAAAAGGGCCTCCGCTCGTGACGAAAGAGCGTCCCTCTGAAATCCTTCCCCGAGGGTCGGCGAGAAGTTTTCGGGGGGCGAGGTTTCCGTTAAAGCCAGCGAAGGGTGTTCACGATGAGGCTTTCACTTGGGCGATCGGAGAAATCTTTCCCGATATGTTGAAAGCGAATGACCCCTTCCGCGTCGATGATGAAGGTGGCGGGGCGGGAGATACCCTCTTGAGGGTGGAGAACCCCGAAGCGCCTGATGATCTCTCGATTCGAATCCGGCAGCACGGTATAGGTGAGCTGAAGCGCCTCAATAGTCATCTCGGCGGTCTCGGCATCGTCCGCGCTGAGGGCCACAAGAGAAGCCCCCAACCCTTTTATCTCCTCCAAGTGCTTCTCCAGCTCGACCAGCTGGTTTCTGCAAACACTTCAGAAGAGCCCCCGGTAAAAGACGAGGACGACGGGCCCCTTTTTAATGGCCTCCTCGAGCTTGAAATTAGCCACCTCAAAGGCCGGCGCCCTGTCTCCCTCAGGGACTGGGTCAAACGGCCCCGCCCAAAGGGGCGACGCCAGGAAGAGCAACAGGAGAAATGGAAGGAAAAGATACGAACGAACCACCTTCATGGTCTTCCCTCCTGCGGTGACAGTATGGCTCTCAAGACTTTCTAAATTTACCATAGACGGGGCCCGTTGACAAGCGAAGCCGCCCGAAAAAGTCGATTCAGCGAAGCCCTTTTGTTGACCTGGCGATCGGCTGGTGTTAAGATTTTTTGGATGGGTGACTCTCCCTGCTTTCGCTCTTTTTTCTCTATGCGACAACGCGCCCTTTATTTCCTGCTCTTCGTCATCGTGCTGGTCCCCACTGCCTGCGGACAAGGGGACCAAAACGGTCTCAAGATTTTGACCGTTGGTCTCGAGGCCAACCCCACCCATCTGGACCCCCGTTTTTCTCTAGACGTGGCTTCGGCCCGGGTGACCCAGCTCGTTTTCAACGGCCTCCTTCGAAAGGACCGCCGCTCCCAGATCGTGCCAGACCTCGCCCTCCGGTGGGAGCATCCGGAACCAACCATTTATGTCTTCCATCTCCGGCAGGATGTTCAGTTCCACAATGGGCAGCCCTTCACCTCGGCCGACGTGGCCTACACCTTCCGCTCTATCCTGGACTCGACCCTGGGCTCTCCCAAGCTGGGGAGCTACCAAGTCATCCAGGAGATCGAGACCCCGGACCCCCAGACCGTTGTCTTTCACCTGAAGGAGCCCTTCGCCCCTTTCCTGGCCCAGATGGTGGCCCCCATTGTGCCCCATCAGGCGGGGAAGGAAATCGCTCACTTCAGGGAACACCCCATCGGGACCGGACCCTTTCAATTTGAGGATTTTAGGTCTGACGAACGGGTCGAGCTCTCCGCCTATGCGGAATATCACGAGGGAAGGCCGAAACTGGACCGGGTGGTCTACCGAATCATCCCGGACGGGACGGTGAGGCGTCTCGAGCTTGAACGGGGCGGGCTGGACCTGGTGGTAAACGCCCTCTTGCCTGAGAGTCTGAAAAGGCTCGCGACCCGGCCCCACCTCAAAATTGAGCGCGCCCCCGGGACAAATTTCACCTATCTTGGCTTCAACCTGCAGGACCCCATCTTGAGCCGTCCAAAAGTCCGCCTCGCCTTTGCCCACGCCATCGACCGGGCGGCCATCATCCAACACGTCCTAAAGGGACTCGCCCGGCCCGCTCGAAGCCTCCTGGCGGAGACTCACTGGGCCCATGCTGGGGACGTCGCCACATACCCCTACGACCCGGACCGGGCCCGTCAGCTCCTGGATGAGGCCGGTCTGCAGGACCCTGACGGACCGGGGCCTGAGCCCCGCTTTCGCCTGGTCTTCAAGACCTCTCAGAACGAGGTCCGCCGCCAAGTGGCCGAGGTGATTCAGGCCCAGCTCCAGCAGCTTGGGGTCGAGGTCCAGATCCGTAGCTTCGAGTGGGGGACCTTCTTCTCGGACATCCGGAGTGGAAATTTCCAGATCTTCGCCCTCACCTGGGTCGGTGTCCTGGACCCAGACATCTACCACTACATCTTCCACTCCTCGAGCGTCCCCCCTTCGGGGGCCAACCGGGGGCGTTATCTAAACCCAGAGATGGACCGCCTCTTGGAGGAGGGCCGCCGGCTCCTCGACCTTCAGGCAAGGAAAGGGATCTATGACCAGGTCCAACAGATCCTGGCCCAGGACCTTCCCTACCTGTCTCTGTGGCATTCGACCCACGTGGCCGTCATGCGAAAGGAAGTCCAAGGGTTTGAACTTTATCCCGACGAGTCCATGCGCACCCTAAAGGATGTAGACCTCTTGCCTGGGCCCACCACTTCTTCTTCTCCCATCGACCCTTTGGCGAACCCCCTCTGCCAGGGGTGCGAGCCTCTGTCCAGGCCCTCATAAGAAATGCGGCGCTTTCTTCTCCGCCGCCTAGGGCTTCTCGTCCTAGTCGTCCTCGGTATCGTCACCATCGTCTTTTTGATCATCCATCTCATCCCAGGGGACCCCATAGAGGTGATGCTGGGGGAGACAGCTCTCCCCGCCGACCGAGAGGCCCTTCGCCACGCCCTCGGGTTGGATCGTCCAGTCCTTGAGCAGTACGGACGATATCTCTCTGGGCTCCTTCAAGGAGACTTGGGAAACAGCATTCACACCCGGCGCCCGGTGGCAGCCCTTCTGGCTGAGCGGATCCCCGCAACCCTGGAACTCACCTTTGCGAGCCTCCTCATCGCCCTCGTCATCGCCATCCCGGCGGGGGTCCTCGCAGCCGCCAGGGCCCGTTCCTGGTTCGACCGCAGCTCTATGCTGGGGGCCCTCCTGGGGGTTTCGATCCCCAACTTCTGGCTGGGCCCCATGCTAATTGTCCTCTTCTCTCTGCAGCTCGGCTGGCTGCCCGCCTCAGGACGGAGTGGGATCTCCCATCTCATCCTACCCGCCGTCACCCTGGGGACTGCCCTGGCCGCCATCTTGACCCGGATGACCCGGGCGAGCCTCCTCGAGGTCCTCCCTAAGGATTTCGTGCAGACGGCGCGGGCGAAAGGGCTGAGAGAGGTCTGGGTCCTCATGCGCCACGCCCTTCGAAACGCACTCATCCCCATCATCACGCTAACGGGCCTCCAGTGCGGGGCCCTGCTCTCTGGGGCCATCATCACCGAGACCATCTTCGCCTGGCCTGGGGTCGGACGTCTCATCCTGCAGGCCATCGCCACCCGGGACTACCCCCTGGTCCAGGGGTGCGTCCTCGTCTTCGCCCTGGGCTATGTGGGAGTCAACCTGGTGGCGGACCTCCTCTATGCCTGGTCGGACCCCCGGGTCCGTTACAACTGAGCGATGCAACGACCCACTATTCTTGCTGGCCTCATCATCGTAGTCGCCCTCGTTCTGGCGGCGGCCCTGGCCCCGGCACTCGCCCCCCAGCACCCTTTTCAGCAGGACCTGCCAGGAGGCCTCGGCCGACCCGGATTGACCCATTTGCTCGGGCAGGACCACCTCGGCCGAGACATCCTGAGCCGGCTCATCCACGGAAGCCGTATCTCCCTCATGATCGGCCTCATCACGGTGGGAGTGTCGAGCATCGTGGGTATCTTCTTGGGGGCCTTGGCGGGGTACTTCGGAGGGTGGACGGACGAGGTCATCATGCGTTTGACAGACATCTTGCTGGCCTTTCCCGGGCTCCTTCTGGCGATCGCCCTCATGGCGGTGAGAGGTCCTGGAATTCTCAACGTCATTATCGCCTTAAGCGTCCTGGGGTGGGTGGGGTATGCGAGACTCGTCCGGGGACAGATCCTGGCCCTAAAGCAGGCGGAGTTTGTCACGGCGGCCCGGGCCCTCGGGGCCCCCTCCCGGCGCATCATCAGCCGCCACCTTCTGCCGAATATCCTCTCACCACTTCTTGTGGAGGCCACCTTCGGAATGGCCGCGGCCATCCTGGCGGAGGCGGGCCTGAGCTTCCTCGGCCTGGGCACCCAGCCCCCAAACCCAAGCTGGGGGACCATGTTGAACGAGGGGCGCCGCTTTCTCCTCGAGGCCCCCCACCTCAGCCTCTTCCCCGGCCTCGCCATCATGGCCGTGGTCCTGGCCTTCAACTTCCTGGGAGACGGACTGAGGGACGCCCTTGACCCGACTCTGCGATCCCGCTAGGGAAAACCGGCCGCTGTCTTTGGCAGAAGCTCTACGGGGAGTGAAAAAAGGCGCTCGAGGGCGGCGTTCAGGCTCTCAGCTGCTCGAGCCGTCCGGGGGATGGAGGGTGATCCGGTGCTCTGGGTCGAAGAAATTGAAGTTAACGCTGTGACAAACCCGGCACTCTCGGGCCTCGCGAAACTCTCGGACCTCGTACTGGGGGGCTACCTCTGCGACGTGACGATCGGCTATAAAATCCCGATGGACATGGCAGGACTGGCAATAGTTGTTGATGATCCGGTTATTTTGCGTGGGGGGAAACTTTCCCTTCAGGGCCGCCTTGAGGGGATCGCGAGTACAAGCGGCCAAAGACAAAAATAGGACACAAAGACCGAGAAAGAAAATCCCCCCGCCGCTTGAATGTCTTTTTCCTCTTTTCGCCGGAAGGTTTTGGGCCATGGGCACCCCTCAGCGGGATGGAGGTTCCCCGGCGGACGCCGCCGCGGAGTCCTTCAGTGAGGAAAGGTCCTCCTGCGGGGGCACAGGCACCGGATAGTCCCCGGTGAAGCAGGCAGCACAGAAATGGCCCTCGGGCTTCGTGAGGCCGGGCCCATCCACGGCCTCCAGCATCCCTTTCAGGCTGAGATAGGCCAGGCTATCGGCTTCGAGGAACTTTTCGATCTCCGCGACCGAGTGGTTGGAGGCGATGAGTTCTTCCCGCCGCGGTGTGTCTATTCCGTAGAAACAGGGGCCGGTGATGGGGGGGGAGCTGATGCGCATATGGACCTCTGTTGCACCAGCCTGACGGATCATGTGGACGATCTTTCTGGACGTTGTGGCCCGGACGATGGAATCATCCACCACCACGACCCGCCGGCCCTCCAGGGACGCCCGCACGGCGTTCAGCTTTATCTTGACGCCGAAATGGCGGATGGCCTGCTCGGGCTCAATGAAGGTGCGACCCACATAGTGGTTTCGGATGAGGCCCATCTCAAAGGGAAGACCTACCCCGTGGGCGTAGCCCATGGCGGCCGGGACCCCGGAGTCCGGGATTGGGATGACGATGTCGGCCTCAGCAGGGCTCTCGGCGGCCAGGCGCTCGCCCAGACGCCTTCGGACCTGATAGACATTTCGGCCGAAGACAGTGCTGTCGGGCCGGGCGAAGTAGACGAACTCGAAGATGCAGGGGGCGGGGGAGCTCGATTCAAAGGGTCTAAAAGTTCGGATGCCGGCCCTATCGATGACGACCATCTCACCGGGCTCAATCTCCCGGACAAGCTCTCCGTCGATGAGGTCGAGGGCGCAGCTCTCCGACGCCAGGACGTAGGCCCCCTGTCGGCGGCCGAGGACAAGGGGACGAAAGCCGTGGGGATCGCGGACGCCGATGAGGGCACCTTCGGTCATGAGGAGGAGGGAGTAGGCCCCCTCCACCATCCCGAGGGCCTCCACCACCCGGTCCTCAAAAGCCTCTTGGCGCGAGCGGGCGATGAGATGGACAACAATCTCCGTGTCCATCATGGACCGGAAAATGGCCCCCTCGGACTCAAGCCAGTTTCTGATCTCTTTCGCATTGACCAGGGTGCCGTTGTGGGCCAGGGCAAAGGTGCCCCGAGAGGTCCTCGCAAGGAGGGGCTGGGCATTGGCCAGGTCGCTTGAGCCCGAAGTGGAGTATCGGTTGTGGCCAATGGCGAGAGAACCGGAAAGGTGCTTAAGGCGCTCCTCGGTAAACACCTCGGCCACAAGCCCCATGCCCACTTCAGCCCGAAGGGTCTGGCCATCCGAAGAGACGATGCCCGCACTCTCCTGGCCCCGGTGTTGCAAGGCGTAAAGTCCAAGGTAGGTCAGATTGGCGGCTTCGGAATCCCCGGAGATCCCGAAGACCCCGCAGGCCTCACGCAAACCTTCTGCCACGAGACCTCCATCCCTGCAAGCATCGCCCCCCGTGACGGCCGGGGCGCTTTCGGCAATTCCTCAAATGGCCAACCCTTAAGGCCGGTCAGAATCCTGGGGCGCGTCGTCGACGGCCGCGACAGAAATGAGACTCCCTCTCATGAGTCTGAAGGAAGGCAGCCTCACACTTTTCAGTATATGAAGCCCCTCTCCCAAGTCAAGGACACAGAGGGAGAAACCGCGGCGAGAAGTCGCCATCTGACTAGCCCTCCTTGAGGGCCATCTGAAGTCCATCCCACCACCGGGCCATGAGATCTGTCATCTGGATATCAACGGTGTGGCGGCTCCCCAACTCTCCCTGGAGCTCGATCAGTAGACGTTCTCCCCCCACCCTCCCGATAGGGAGGACAGGAACCGCCGCCTCTTTGCTGAGGGCAAGGAGGCGGGGAAGCTGGTCCTCTGGGAGGGAGAGAAGGGCTCGTCCCTGGTCCTCCCCGAAGAGGACAACGTCGGCCCGCCCCCGGATGGATAGAGAGATCGAGGCCCCAAGGTGAGGATCCGTCAGCAGGCCCGCCTCGGCAAGGGCCACGGCGAGACCCCCGTCCGAGACATCGTGGCAGGATGAAAGGAGTCCTTCGCGGATGGCGGTGCGAATGAGGCCGTGGAGGGCCACCTCCGCCTCGAGGTCCATCTTGGGGCAGGGGCCGAGCCTGCTTCCCAGGACGCCCCATAAATAGAGGCTTCCCCCGAGCCCTTCGCCAAGACCTCCCAGGAGGACGACGAGGTCTCCCTCCCGCTGAAAAGCCGTCGGACAGAGCCGGCCCACGTCTTCGAGCACTCCCACCATGCCGATGACGGGGGTTGGGGGGATACTTTTGCCCAGGGTTTCATTGTAGAAACTCACGTTTCCGCTCACGACCGGAACCTCCAGGCGCTGGCACGCGGCGGTCACCCCGTCGATGGCCCTCGAGAACTGCCACATCACATGGGGGTCCTCTGGATTTCCAAAATTCAAACAGTCGGTGAGCCCAAGTGGCGTTGCCCCGGTTGAGGAGAGGTTTCGCGCAGCCTCGACGACCGCGATGGCCCCTCCCTGGAATGGGTCCAGGGAGCAGTAGCGCGAGTTCCCGTCCACGGTGAGGGCAATCGCCTTCCGGCTTCCCTTGAGGCGGAGCACGGCCGCGTCGCCCCCTGGGCGGAGGATGGTGTTGGTGCGGACCATGTGGTCGTACTGCTCATAGACAATGTGCTTTGATCCAATCTCCGGGAGACTCAAGAGGGCCAGAAAACATTCCTGGAGGTTTTCTGGTTCCGGTATCTCTTGGAGATCCACGGCGGGTTGGGCTTTCGGAGACGGCGCCTCCGGCCTTTTTAAGAGAGGGGGCCCGTCGGCCAAGAGCGCGGCGGGGACTCTCGCCACCTCTTTCTTCCCGTCCAGGACGGTCAGGTGGCCATCCCCCGTCACCTCTCCGACGATTGAGAACTCGAGGTCCCATTTGGCGAAAACCTTCTCCGCCGCCTGGACCCCCTCCGGGCGCAGGATGATGAGCATCCGTTCCTGGGACTCGGAGAGCATCACCTCATAGGGGCTCATTCCGGGCTCCCGCCGAGGAACGCGGGAGACATCGATCCGAATACCGGTCCCCCCGCGCGCGGCCATCTCAGCGCTGGAGCTCGTGAGGCCACCCCCGCCCATATCCTGAAGGGCGACCACCTCTTCCGTGTCATGGATCTCAAGACACGCCTCAAGGAGAAGCTTTTCCAGGAAGGGGTCGCCCACCTGAACGGCGGGCCGCTTTTTCTCGGCCCCTTCGCCAAAGGCGAGAGAGGCCATGGCCGCCCCGTGAATGCCATCGCGGCCCGTCCTGGCCCCCACATAGGCAACGGGGTTTCCCACTCCCCCCGCCCTCGCCCGGAGGATCCGATCCTTTGGAACAAGGCCGAGGGCAAAAACATTCACCAGGGGATTTCCGGCGTAGTCGGGGTCAAAGGCGATCTCCCCCCCCACCGTCGGGATCCCAATGCAATTTCCATAGCCTGCGATCCCGGCCACTACCTGGGTCAGCAGGTAGCGGATCCTTGGCTCACTGAGGTCTCCAAAGCGGAGGGAATTCAAGAGGGCGATGGGTCTTGCCCCCATGGTGAAAATGTCCCGCAGGATCCCGCCGACCCCCGTCGCCGCCCCCTGGTAGGGCTCGATGAAGGACGGGTGGTTGTGGCTTTCCATCTTCAGGACGACGGCGAGCCCATCCCCAAGATCCACGGCCCCCGCATTCTCGCCCGGCCCCTGCAGCACGGACGGCCCCTCGGTGGGAAGGCGTCGAAGATAGGCCTTTGAGGTCTTGTAGCTGCAGTGCTCATTCCACAGGGCCGAGAAGAGGCCAAGCTCGGTGAAGGTGGGGGTCCGGCCAAGGGTTTTTAGGATGTGGCGGTACTCTTCAGGGGACAGGCCGTGCTCGAGGGCCAGGGTCTCGGTGACAGGGGGTTCAGGGGAGGTCACGAGAGGCCGTTTTTACCCGCCAGGAGGGATTCGAAGATGAGCCTGCCGTCCTCTCCGCCAAGGCAAGCCTCTGAGGCCCGTTCCGGATGAGGCATCAGGCCAAGGACGTTTCTCTTAGAATTACAGATCCCGGCGATGTGGGAAAGGGACCCGTTGGGATTGGCCTCCTCCGAGAGATCTCCCCGGGCGGTGCAATATCGAAAGACGACCTGCCCCTCCCCTTCCAGCCGCCTCAAGATTTCGGGGTCGGCGAAGTAATGCCCGTCCATATGGGCGATGGGGAGTTTGAGGACTTGTTGCGGTTCGCACCTTCGGGTGAACGGTGTCTCCTTCGTCTCCACCCGGACGAAGACATCCCGGCAAATAAAGGAAAGGAAGCTGTTTCGGAGCATCGCCCCAGGCAGGAGCCCAGCCTCCAGAAGGATCTGGAAGCCATTACAGATCCCCAGGACCAGCCCCCCCCTTTGGGCATACTCGATGATGACCTCCATAATGGGCGAAAATCTCGCGACGGCCCCGGTTCGAAGATAGTCGCCGTAGGAAAACCCCCCGGGCAGGATGACGCAGTCTATCCCCTTCAGGTCCCGGTCCTTATGCCAAAGGAAGCGAATCTCCTGCCCCAGGACCTCCTTCACCACCTCGTAGCAGTCGTCGTCGCAGTTGGACCCGGGAAAGGTGACGACGGCAAACTTCATTCTTTCACCCCTGGCGCCCCGGCTGCCTCCCCGTCCAGCTCAAAGCGGAAGTCCTCGATAATGGGGTTCGCCAGGAGCCGCTCGCACATGGATTGAAGGCGCGAGCGGAGCTGGTCAGAAGAGGAGCCTTCGAGTTCTAGCTCGATGAACTTCCCCATCCTGACCTCTTGAACCTCCTGGAAGCCCAGACTGACTAAAGCCCCTCGGATGGTTACACCCTGTGGGTCGACAACCCCCGCTTTATAGGTGATGTAGACCTTGGCTCGCGTCATAACACGAAATCAGCCCTCAAGACGACGCAGGACCTCCCGATAGGCCTCTCCCACCCCTCCGAGGTCCCTTCGGAATCGATCCTTGTCTAATTTCTCACCGGTCTGCAGATCCCACAGACGACAAGTGTCCGGGGTGACTTCGTCTGCCAGCAAGAGGTCGCCGGCGTCACCCCGCATCACACGGCCAAACTCAAATTTCAGATCCACCAGGATGAGACCTTTTGTCTCAAAGAATTTCCGAAGAATCTCGTTGGCACGGCCCGCAACCTCCCTGACCTCTTTCAAGGTGGCCTCATCAGAGAAGCCAAAGACAAGGATGTGATCCTCATTGAGGATGGGGTCTCCGAGGTCGTCGCGCTTATAGTACCATTCCGTGATGGCACGAGGGAGTCTCGCCCCTTCTTCCAAGCCCACGCGTTTTGCCAAACTCCCGGCGACCAGGTTTCGCACCACCACCTCGATGGGGATCATCTCCAGACGTTTGACCAGCATCTCCCGGTCACTGAGCTTTTTAATGAAGTGGGTGCGGACCCCTTCAGATTCCAGGTGCTCGAAGAGAAGGCAGGAGATGGCATTATTGGTAGCGCCCTTGGACTCGACGACCCCCCGCTTCTTCGCATCAAAGGCCGTCATCTCGTCCTTAAAGTACTGGACGATCTGGTCCCCGCTGTCGGTCGTGAAGAGGATCTTGGCCTTTCCTTCGGAGATTTTTTGTCGTTCCATTTCGTCCCTAGAACCTCTGTTCGTCGGGAGGGCCAAAGACCCGCCCGAAGAGGGTTCCCACATGGGCCACATGGGGCGAGAGGTCAAAACAGGCCGCCAGCGCCTCGGGGGACAAGCGAGCTTTTACTTCCGAATCCTCTTGAACTACCGCCCTAAAGTATTTGTTTTCGTTTACTGTCTTAAATGAAAGACGTTGAACGGTCTCGTAGGCCGCCTTTCGTGATAGGCCCGCCTGAAGGAGGGCCAGCAGGACCTGCTCGGAGTGGATGAGTCCGCGGCTCAGGTCGAGGTTTCGCCGGATTGCCTCTTTGTTCACCACAAGGCCATCCATCAGCTCTGAAAAGCGCGTCACCATATAGTCGACCAAGATGGTGCTGTCGGGCAGGATGACGCGTTCCACCGATGAGTGGCTGATGTCCCGCTCGTGCCACAGCCCCACATTCTGAAGGGCCGTCGCCGCATTGGCCCCGACGACCCTGGCGAGCCCCGTCAGTTGCTCCGACACGATGGGGTTTCGCTTGTGGGGCATGGCGGAGGAACCCTTTTGCCCCTTCCCGAAGGCCTCGGCCACCTCCCCCACCTCGGTGCGGGAGAGGTGACGAATCTCCGTTGCCATCTTGGCCACGCTGGCAGCGATGAGGGCGAGAGCGCTCATATACTCGGCGTGGCGGTCCCGCTGGATGACCTGGGACGCTATCGGGGCGGGACGAAGGTTGAGGCGCTCGCAGACATATTCCTCAACTCGGGGGGAGATGTGGGCGTAAGTCCCGACGGCCCCCGCGATCTTCCCCACCCGGACAGCCTCCTTCGCCCGAGTCATCCGACCCGCCCCCCGGCCCACCTCCTCAAACCACAGCGCCAGCTTGAGGCCAAGCGTGATGGGCTCGGCATGAACACCGTGAGTCCGGCCCACCATGACGAGGTCTTTGAACTCCATGGCCCGTCGGGCGAGCACCTGTCGAAGTGAGGCGAGGTCTTGCAGGATGAGGTCCGCCGCCGCCGACATCTGAAGGGCAAGGGCGGTGTCGAGGAGGTCCGAAGAGGTGAGTCCCCAGTGGATATAGCGGGCGTGGTCCCCGAGCGTTTCTTCCAAGTGGGTGAGGAAGGCGATCACATCGTGACGCGTCTCCTTCTCGATCTCAGCCACCCGGGCCGGGTCTGCTTTGGCCTTCTTTCGGACTTCCCCCGGGACCTCTTTCGGTATTCGTCCTTCTGCCGCCAGGACCTCCAGGACGAGACACTCGATCTCCACCCAGTGGGCGAGTTTGGTCTCCTCGGTCCAGATCTTCCCCATCTCGGGACGGGTGTAGCGACTAATCACCCCAAGTCCTCCCCGGTTCTCAATTCTGCAAAACAGCCGTTGGGCGGCGCGAAGCGGCGACGCACAAGGAGACCCCGGACCCGTCCAGGACCGCTTTTGCTGTGCCCTTGGCCCGATCCGGACGGTTATTGGTCTCACTTAAATGGGCCAAGACAACCTGCCGAAGCCCTCGGTGTTGCACCTGCGCCAGGAGGGCTGCCGTCTCGTCATTGGCCAGGTGCCCAAGGGGGCCCGCGATCCGAGCCTTCACGGTGGAGGGATAGGGGCCCTCCTCCAGGAGGCGGCGGTCATGGTTCGCCTCCAAGATAAGGCAATTTACACCCGAGAGGGCAGCCACAAGGTCTATTGTGATCGCCCCGATGTCAACCGCTACCCCGATCTTCGTCCCTTCAAAGGAAATGAGAAAGCCCACAGGCTCGCGCGCGTCGTGGGGGATCGGAAAAGTGTTCACCTCAAAGGGCCCGAGGGAGAAGGCGTTCCCCGTGCCGAAGAGCACCCGGTCGCCGGGATATCCTCCCCAATCTGCGGTGAGGCCCTGGGACGTCCCGGCATTCATGTGGAGTGGGGTGCCGTAACGCTTGGAAAAAGGGACAGCCCCACGGACGTGATCCCCATGCTCATGGCTGAGAAGGATGGCCTGAAGGTCCTGGGCTCGGGCACCGATAGAGTTGAGCCTGCCTTCGATCTGACGGGGCGAGAACCCAGCGTCCACAAGGAAACCATACCCCCCCGCCTCACAGTAAAGGGCGTTTCCGGTGCTGCCGCTTCCCAAGAAGACCAGCCTAATCGCCCCCCCCCTTCTGGCCGGCCTCCTGCCGATCCCTGATCATGGCGTAGAGAAGAGGGAGGAGAATCTCATGATGGCCTGTGATCTGATACCCCTTTCCCTGCGGCTCGACTGGTCGCGTCACCACATTTTGAGTGGGCCGATAATGGCGAATCATGTCAAAGTCCACGGCAATAAAGTCGTGGGGTTTCCCCGTCAGATTTCTCGCGATGTTAAGCGCCTTCAGAAAGATCTCGGGCATGAGGACCGCCGATCCCAGATTGATGAAGACGCCTCCCCGGTCTAGTCCAATGACCTCTTGGGCAAGAACCTGAAAATCCCGGTAGGTGGCACGACCGAGGGCGCCGGCGTCCACTCCGGGGTGCATGTGGACGATATCGGAGCCCAGCGCCACATGGAGAGTGGCCGGAACCCCCTTTTTATAAGCCGCCGCCAGAATGCTCAGACCTTTCCGGGGAAAATCCCCCTCTTGGATCTCCTGGCCCAGGGCCTGCCCAAGGCCGTAACCCGAGTCCTCAGCCCGTCGGACCACACGGTGATAAACGGCGCCCGTCTCCTCGGCCATCCCGAAATCCCCTTGGGGAAGACCCTCCTCCACTTCCTCCGAGGTCTGGCCCGCGAGGGCCATCTCAATCTCGTGGACGGCAATGGCGCCCGTCCCCGAAACGGCTGTCAGGATCCCCCGGTCGATGAGATCGATGATGAGGCGGCTCAGGCCCACCTTGATAGGATGGGCCCCCATGGACAAGATGACCGCCCGACCCGATGAGACGGCCGACACCACCCCATCGGCCACTGCTCGAAGGTCCGCCCCTTTCAAGATGGGAGGGATGATGGCCTCGACCCCTCCTCCGGGGCGGTAGGCCCCCGGATCGGCCAGGACCTCCTCACCCACTTTGCTCTTTCGGGTCGAGAGGGGGTGGGTCCGGGTGCCCTGGAACTCAAGGTGTTTGTGCGGAGGCTTAGACCCCACGGCAATGGACCTCCAGGCTCATTAGCTGCCTCGATTTCGCAGGGATGCCATCAGCCCAGTCGTTGAGAAGCCCGGAAGGAGCGGGATGATCTCCACGCGGCCCCCATAGGCCTCTACAATCCCCTTGCCGACCACCTCATAGGGCTCGTAATCTCCCCCCTTCACAAGGACATGGGGGCGAAGGGCACGAATGAGACGGGAGGGGGTCCTCTCGCGGAAGACCACCACATAATCTACAAAACGAAGGGCCGCCACAAGCTCGACCCGCTGCTGCAAGGGAAGGATGGGGCGCCCCGGCCCCTTTAGGCGCCGGACCGAGGCGTCATCGTTCAGGCCCACGACGAGGAGATGCCCGAGGGCCCGGGCCCGCTGAAGGAGATAGAGGTGCCCGGTATGGAGAAGGTCAAAGCAACCATTGGTGAAGACCACGGTCTGCCCATCGCTCCTCGCCCGGTCGAGGCGTTCTCTCAACGCAACAAGGGGGAGGACCTTTTGAGCCGAATGGGAGAGGCCCGAGTCGAGGGCCCTCGCTAGGCCGGAGAGGCCGACGGCCTTTGTCCCCACCGTTGCCACCACCAAGCCCGCCGCCACGTTGGCCAGTCGGGCCGCTTGGGCGAGCGGGGCGCCGCCAAAGGCTGCAAGACCGAAAATGGCCGCCACGGTGTCCCCCGCACCCGTCACATCGTAGACCTCGTGGGTCTGAGCGGGAGGCAGATGGGTGGCCCCTCCGCTGCGCCCATATAGGGTCATCCCCTGTCCACCACGGGTCACCAAAAAAGCTTTTGCACCGGTCGTCCGAAGAAGCCCCCTCACTCTGGAGGCGAGAGCGCCTTTGTCCTGGGTCCGGCTGCGGGCCGTCGCCCGGATCACCTCTTCTTCATTGGGCGTGATGAAGTCAGCCCCCCGGTAGCGGCTGAAGTGGACGTCCTTTGGGTCGACCAGGACCGGACAGGCCGCCCGGGCGGCGGCAGAGAAGGTTTCCTCCAGGACGCGGTCCGTCAAGACCCCCTTTGCATAATCAGAGCAGATGATGCCGCGGGCCCGGCGCGAGAGCCTTTTGAGTGCCGAGCACAACTGCCTCTCATAGGACCCCTCCAAGGGTTTTAGATCCTCCCGGTCGATGCGAAGGACGTGCTGATTTTGGGCGATGACCCGCATCTTCCGCACGGTGGGACGGTCGGGTAGGGAGAGAACACCCTCGGTGTCGATCCCCTGGGTTTCCATAAGGCGGCGAAGATGTCTGCCCTCAACGTCGGCCCCTACAACTCCTATCAGGCGCACTGGACACCCAAGGGAGGCGAGGTTGTGGGCGACATTGGCGGCCCCCCCCATGGCCTCGGCCTCGTGATGCCAGCGGAGGACCTGGACAGGGGCCTCTGGAGAGATGCGGTCCACGTCACCCCAGACATAATGATCGTAGATGAGGTCTCCGACGACCAGGACGGGTCTGGGATCATCCAGACCGGCCCAGGCGCCGAGGGCGGATTGACCCTGCCCCTTTTGCCCACCTACCCTCTTTCGTCTCTTCACGGCCCGCCCGGCTATGATTTTTTCCCCTTCTCGGGTTTCTCAGTCAGTTTCAGACGGCTTTCCACCTCACCGCAGATGACATGGAGGACTATTCTGTGGACTTCCTGGATGAGTGGCGCCTCATGGCTCGGGACAATGAGGGCCACATTGACCACCTGTTTGATGCGCCCCCCGTCGGAGCCGAGGAGCCCCACCGTCTTCGCCCCGCGGTCCTGGCCCCGCCGGATACCCCGGTAGACGTTTTCCGACTCACCACTCGTGCTGATCCCCACGACCACGTCCCCGGGCTCCGCCAGGGCTGCCACCTGACGCTCAAAGATGGTGGCAAACCCATAGTCGTTTCCCACAGACGTCAGGACGGAGGTGTCCGTACTGAGGGCGATGGCGGCAAGGGGTCTTCGCTCGACCCGAAAGCGGCCGACCAGTTCTGCAGCGGTGTGCTGGGCGTCAGCGGCGCTACCGCCATTTCCGAAGAGGAGCACCTTTCGCCCTCTCGAGAGGGCCTCTGTGATGAAGGCCGTGGCTCGCTCTACAGCCTCCACTAAGGAAGTCTCCTCCAAGGCCTCCAGGAGAGAACGCCTCTCTAAGAGAGCCCCTTTCCAGTATGGGGTGGCCCCTTCGGCTCCCTTGGCCATCCTTCCTCCACTTTAGAGCTGTCCTTCGTCGGCGAAACTATAGTAGCGGCCGTCGCCGACGATGAGATGGTCCAGGACGCGAATGCCCAGGAGCTCTCCGGTCTCCTTGAGACGACGCGTGATCTGGACATCATCTTTGCTCGGCTCGGGGTCCCCGCTCGGATGGTTGTGTACAAAGATGACAAAAGCCGCGGACTCCCCAAGGGCTGGCCGAAAGGCCTCCCTGGGATGGACAACGCTCTCGGTGAGAGAGCCCTCTGAGATGGTTTCCACTTTCAACAATTGGTTCTTGGCGTTGAGGAGGATGACCTGGAAAATTTCCTTTCGCCGGCCCACGAGGGAGGGGCCGAGATAGCTCGCCACATCCTCGCTCGTGTTAAAGCGGGGCGAAGGGCCTCCCGCCCGGCTAAGAAGGCGACGGCCCAGCTCGAACGCCGCCTTCACTTGGGCGGCTTTGGCAGGGCCCATCCCTACAACCTCGCAGAGCTCGGCCACCCCAGCCTCCTCCAAAGTCCGAAGGTCTCCAAATCGGTGGAGCAGGCCCCGGACGAGATCCAGAGCGCTTCCGCCCTGGGTGCTCCCCGTTCGAAGGATGATGGCGAGGAGCTCCGCCTCTCCCATGGACCTCGCCCCCCGGGCCATCAGCCGCTCCCGGGGACGCTCTCCCTTAGGCCAATCCCGAATAGCGGTGGGATAAGGACGGGGGGAGTTCACAGGGGTTCCCCTTCTTCGAGCGGGTCACGCCGCCTGAAGCTTTCCCCGAAAGTAATGGGTAATGATGGCGAGCCCTTCCTCCAGCCCCACCTGGGGTTGCCACTCCAGGAGTTCCTTAGCTCGCCCGATATCGGGCTGACGGACCTTCGGGTCATCGACCGGAAGGGGCCCGTATTGGACAGAACTCTTGCTCTCCGTCACCCGGAGAATGGCCCTCGTGAGTTCCTGGATGGTAATTTCCGAGGAATTTCCAAGGTTCACGGGCTCCACGCAGGAGGAATTTATCAGGCGATATATCCCCTCGACCAGGTCCGAAATATAACAGAAACTCCGGGTCTGAGACCCATCCCCGAAAACGGTGAGGGGGACCCCTCGAAGGGCCTGGGAGAAGAAGGTGGGGATGGCCCGGCCATCTTCAAGACGCATGCGAGGTCCGTAGGTGTTGAAGATCCGGGCGATTCGGGTGGGAAGCCCATGGACGCGGTGATAGGCCATAGAGAGGGCTTCGGCGTAGCGTTTGGCTTCGTCATAGACCCCCCGGGGGCCGATGGGATTCACATTGCCCCAGTAGTCCTCCCTCTGGGGGTGCTCTTTGGGGTCCCCGTAGACCTCGGAAGTAGAGGCCAGGAGAAAGGTGGCCCCTTGGGCCTTGGCCAAACCGAGGGCGTTCAGGGTTCCAATGGCTCCCACCTTCAGGGTCTGGATGGGGAGTTCAAGGTAATCGAGCGGACTCGCGGGGGAGGCGAAATGGAAGACGAAATCCAAGTGCCCCTCGACGGAGATGTAATTGGTGACGTCGTATTCGAGGAACCGAAACCCCTGACCGCCCAGGTGGGCGATATTCTCATCGTTCCCCGTGAGGAGGTTGTCCATGCAGATCACCTCGTGGCCCTTTGCCAAGAGGTATTCGCAAAGGTGAGACCCGATAAAGCCGGCCCCCCCCGTCACGAGGCTCTTCAGTGGCTTCACCCTCAGGGCCGCCCAAGACTGTAGTATTCAAACCCAAGGCGCCGCTTCCGTTCCGGGTCATAGATGTTACGACCGTCGAAGATGACGGGCCGAGCCATGAGCTCTTTAATGCGCGTCATGTTCAACTGGCGAAACTCCCGCCACTCCGTCAGGACGGCCAGGGCGTCGGCCCCTTCGGCCACCTCGTAAGAGCTCTGACAAAACTGTACATCGTTGAAGATGCGACGGGCGTTCTCCATGGCCACCGGGTCATAGACCTTGACCCGGGCCCCCTCGGCCTGAAGCCCCCGGATGATCTCGACGGACTTGGCGTCCCGCATGTCGTCGGTATTGGGCTTGAAGGCGAGGCCCAGAACTCCGATCATCTTCCCCTTGAGCCCCCCCAGTTTTTCCCGCATCAGGGATAAAAAGCGGGCACCCCGGTCCCGGTTGACCGCTTGGGTCGCCTTGAGGAGGTCGAACTCGTAGCCGAACTTGTGCGCGGTGTGAATCAAAGACTCCAGATCCTTGGGGAAACAGGACCCCCCGAAACCAAGGCCAGCCTGGAGGAACTCCTTCCCGATGCGCTGGTCATAGCCCATCCCCTTGGCCACATCCTCCACACTCGCGCCAGCGCGCTCACAGATATTGGCAACCGCGTTGATGAAGGAGATCTTGAGCGCCAGAAAGGAGTTGCTGGCGTACTTGATCATCTCCGCGCTGTAGACATCGGTGATGAGCATGGGCCGCTCCAGGGGGGCGTAGAGCTCAAGGAGGCGCATCGCCACATTCTTGTTGGGGGCCCCGATCACGATCCGATCAGGCGCGAGGGTGTCCTGGATGGCAGAACCCTCGCGCAGAAACTCCGGATTGGAGACCACATCGAAGTCCACGTCGCTGCGCTTATCTCGTTCGATGATCTCCGAGACGAAATCCCCTGTCCCAACCGGGACCGTGCTCTTGTTAACGATGACCTTGTAATGGTTGATGGAGCGGGCAATGGCCTTAGCGGCCTGCTCTACGAAGGAGAGGTCCGTCTCGCCATTCTCTCGGGGGGGAGTCCCGACGCAGATGAAGATGATGTCGGAGGCCCGCACCGTCTCATCGAGATCGGTGCTAAAGGAGAGCCTGTTATCGGCCACGTTTCGGTGGACCATCTCCTCCAGCCCCGGCTCGTAGATGGGCATCTCCCCGCGGCGCAGGAGGTCAATCTTCTCCTTAATAATGTCGACACAGATGACGTCATTGCCGAGGTCCGCGAAGACAGCCCCCGTCACCAGACCCACATATCCCGCTCCAAAAACCCCTACCTGCACTGTCCGCCTCCCTGGGTTCTCATCATCGGTTGGCGTACATCCGCTGGTAGTAGGCGCGGAACTCTCCGTCCCGAATGCGTCGCCACCAGCCAGGGTTCTCGACGTACCAGCGGATCGTCTTCGGCAAACCCTCCTTCAGAGTAACCTTGGGAGACCAGCCCAGTTCGCGCTCGATTTTCTTTGCGGCGACGGCGTGGCGGCGCACATGGCCCGGGCGGTCCGTCACACTCTGGATGAGGTCTTCAGGCTTCTCGAGAGTCTTCAAAATAGCGCGGGCCATCTCGAGGATAGTCCGCTCCTCCCCGGTCCCGATGTTGAAGGTCTCGCCCTCGATCCCCGGGGCCTGGGCCAGAAGCTCCAGGGCCCGGCAGTGGTCCTCTACGTGGATCCAGTCCCGGCTGTTCAGCCCGTCGCCGTAGACGGGGAGGGGTTTATCCTCCATCGCATTGGTGATGAAGAGAGGAATCATCTTCTCTGGGTACTGAAAGGACCCGTAGTTATTGGAGCAACGGGTGATCACGACGGGGGTCCCGTAGGTGGCGAAATAGGCGAAGGCGAGACGATCCCCCCCGGCCTTGCTGGCCGCATAAGGGCTCTTCGGCATGAAGGGGTCCTCTTCTGTCGAGGGTTTTTGTCCGGCCTCGCCATACACCTCGTCGGTGGAGACTTGGACAAACCGCCGGATGGAGGACTCCCGGGCGGCCTCCAGTAGGACGTGAACACCCAGCATGTCCGTCTGGATGAAAGAGGCGGGGTCGCCAATGGAGCGATCCACATGGGTCTCGGCGGCGAAGTTGACGATCAGGTCCACCCGCCCGATCAGGGGGCGCACATCTTTGGGGTCCGCGATGTCGCCCTGGTGAAACTCATAGTGGGGATGCTCGGCCAGATCCGACAGGTTTTCACGGTTGGCGGCGTAGGTGATCTTGTCGAGGTTGATGACGCGAAGGTCCGAATTTTGACCGAGGAGGTGGCGGATGAAATGGCTCCCAATAAATCCAAGACCCCCCGTGATGAGCCAGGTCTCCATGGGTTTCAGCCGTCCTTTCGGTCCCAGTCGTAGGGGACAGGTCCCCCGTGGGGCGGGAGGCGGTGCTCGTCCGGGGCCTCATAGCGGTAGACTTCGGTGGGGACATTGATCATGAGCATCACGTCCTCACCGATGCATTTGAACCCGTGATAGACATAGGGAGGGATCTGAACAAGGAGGGGGTTTTGTTCCCCCATGAAAAACTCGTTGATGAGGCCGTGGGTGGGGGAATCCTTCCGGGAATCGTAGAGGACCACCTTGGCCATCCCACGAACACAGACAAAGTGATCCACCTGCCCCTTATGATAATGCCAGGCCTTGACCACGCCGGGATAAGCGGCTGTCACGTAGACCTGGCCAAAACCCTGGAAGAGGTCATCGTCTTTCCGCAGGATCTCCATCAGCCAACCCCGTTCGTCGGGGATAACCTTCAGGCTTTTTGTCTGCACCCCCTCAATGAGGCGGCTCGACGCCTTTACCTCCGCTTTTTCGCTCACTGCACTACCACTCGGGAGTAATCACCCACCATAAAACGGCACGCTTCGGGTTTCAGGGAGGACCGCGTAATGACGGCGTTTCGGCCAATGAGGCTGTCCGTGATCCGCCGCGGGATCCCCGAGGCCTGGCTCCCCTCTAGCAGGATGCTATTCTCGATCTCGCAGGCGTCGATTCGAACGCGGGGCCCCAGGGCGGTAAAAGGGCCGATATAGGAATCCTTCACCTCAGCCCCCTCTCCGATCACAGCCGGGCCCCGGATGACGCTGCGGATCACTCGGCTGCCGGGGCAGAGGGCCACCTTGAACTCGATCCGGGAATCCTTGTCCACGTCTCCGTCCCGCTGGTCCTCGATGTCATCCAGGATGAGGCGGTTTGCCTCAAGAAGGTCTTCCAGCTTTCCTGTGTCTTTCCACCAGCCCTTGACCACGTGGGAGTGGACCTTCCGTCCACCGTCAATGAGGTGCTGGATGGAATCAATGATTTCTAGCTCTCCGCGGGCCGACGGCCGGATGGCCCGGGCCGCCCCAAAGATTTGAGAGTCAAACATGTAGACCCCGACGACGGCCAAATTGCTCTTGGGACTGGCCGGCTTCTCCTCCAGACGGATGACGCGTCCTTCCCGAAGCTCCGCCACCCCGAACTCGCTTGGGTTTGGGACCGGGCAAAGGAGAACCATGGCGTTGGGCTGCGCAGACTTGAACTCCGCCACCAGGTCAGAGATCCCCCCTTTGATGAGGTTGTCCCCGAGGTACATGACGAAAGGAGAGTCTTGAAGGTAAGGTTCCGCTGTGAGGACCGCATGGGCCAGGCCAAGGGGCTCTGGCTGTTCGATGTAGGTAACCTCCAACCCCCAGCGGCTCCCGTCGCCAACGGCCGCTTTGATGTCCTCCTTGGTGTCCCCCACGATGATGCCAAGCTCTCGGATCCCCGCCTCTCGAATGGCCTCGATGCCATAAAAGAGGACGGGCTTGTTCGCCACGGGGACTAGCTGTTTGGCGTTGGTATAAGTGAGGGGGCGAAGCCGGGTCCCCCGTCCCCCGCTTAGGATAAGACCTTTCACCTACAAAACACCCTCCCACGAGGAGGCGAAAACCATCGCTCGGGGTGTGCAAGAAAGGGACAGCCTTTCCGACGGACAAACCGTCCCTTCGTGGCCCTCCACTGGGAGAAATCCTGAAGCGAACTCCATATCAGAATCCCCTCCCATTCCGGTGCCACCATATCCCACCGCTTCCTCCCAAGTCAAGGTTTGTGCCGGTCCACAACGCACGAGACACAAGGGCCGAGGGGCCTCCTCACACCCTGGCGTGGGGGTCGAAAAGTTTTTGGTGCTCGTCTTGGGCGAAGCGGTCCGTCATCCCGGCGACGTAGTCGCAGATGACCCTCTCGGCCCCCTCCGACCCTGTTTCGATCTTTTCAAACACCCGGGGCGGGAGCTGCTCGGGCTGCTTGAGGTAGACCTGAAAGAGGTCCGTCAGGATTCGATCGGCCTTGTTCTCCATCCTCATCACTCGGTGGTGCCGATACATATGGCGAAAGAGGTACGCCTTGAGAGCGGCGTTCTTCTCAGCGGCAGCCTCACTGAAGCCGACTATGCGGTGGGGGTGAGCCCGCACCTCGTCGGGGTTCTGGATCCCAAGGGCCCTTAGTCTCTCCTCCGTGGTATTGATGACGTCGCCCACCTGCTCGTTGATCACCCGGCGGATGGTCTGGTGCTTGTGGACGCGGAACTCTGCACTCGGGCATTCCGAAACGGCCGCCTCGTAGTGCGTGCGCCAGAGGTCGATGGTCATGAGGTGCCCTGGCTCCAACATGCTGGAAGAGAGGCCGTCGTCGATGTCGTGGTTGTTGTAGGCGATCTCGTCGCAGAGGTCCGCGACCTGCGCCTCAAGCGGTGGGGAGGGCCCGGGCCTCAGATCGGGGCGGACCTCCTCACGGCCGGGTCGGTCAAACTCCGTCGTATGCTTGCTGATCCCCTCCAGGGTCTCCCTGGTGAGGTTCAAACCCTTGAAGTCAGGGTAGCGGTCCTCGAGAATCTCGACCAGCCGCAGCCCTTGCCGGTTATGCTCAAAGCCCCCATGGCCTTCCGTGAGACGGTTGAGGACCGCCTCTCCCGAATGTCCAAAGGGGGGATGGCCGAGGTCGTGGGCGAGGGCGATGGCCTCGGCCAGGTCTTCGTTTAGCCGAAGGGCCCGGGCGATAGTCCGGGCCATGGAAGCCGCCTCCAGGGTGTGTGTGAGGCGCGTGCGAAAATGGTCCCCCTCGTGATAGACGAAGACCTGGGTCTTATATTCGAGGCGGCGAAAGGCCCTGGAGTGAACAATCCGGTCCCGGTCCCGTTGAAAGGCGATCCGGAAAGGATGCCCTGCCTCGGGATATTTTCTGCCCCGAGAGTCGCCGGACTTGATGGCATAAGGGGCAAGATTCCGAGTCTCCTGGTCCTCCATCTCCTCTCGCGTCAACAATGCAGGCCTCCTTCGGGGCTCATCCTCTTGAAGGGTCTCCGATTTGAGTGTCCCCGGCGGGGCAAATCCTTCGGGTTCGAGTTCATTTGATGAGGCGCTTTCGGATCATGCGGACCGCGAGAAGATAGAGGAAAATAGAGGCCACCGTCAACCACAGGACGGCCGGCAGGACAGCCCCCAGTCCCTCTCCCAAGGTCAGGGCGCGCACAGCGCTCACCGCATGAGTCAGGGGAAGGGACCAGGCCGCCCACTGGACGACAGGGCCAAAATCTGAAATGGGAAAGAAGATTCCTGAGAGGAAGAACATGGGTGTGATGAGGATCGTGTAGTGATAGTTGAAAAAGAAATAGGACGGGGACAAAGCTGTCACGATCATCCCGATGGAAGCGAAGAGGAACCCCTGGATGAAGACAACGGGGAAAACGAGGAGGACAAGGGGGGAGCGCACCAGGCCGAAAACGGCCATGACCACTATCATGGTGAAAGCGCTGAGAAGGGCTCGGGTGGTGGCCCACAAGATGTCTCCTGTCACGATGTCATCCACCGAACAGGGCGTGGCCAGAATGCCGTCGTATGTCCCCTGCTGTGTCATCCGGGTGAAAGCGCCATAGGTGGACTCCAGAGAAGAAGACCACATGGAAGAGGAGACCACGAGACCCGGCGCGATGAACTGGAGATAGGGGACGTCCCCTCCCAGCCGGATGTAGGCCCCCACGCCAAGGCCCATCCCCAGAAGATAGACGAGATGCTCCCCCAGGTTCCCCACGATGGCGGCTAGATAATAGCCCCGAAAGGAATCCCGGTTCCGCTGCCAAACCCGCAGGGCCCCACGCGAGACATCGGGGAGAACGGCCACCAGAGCGTTCATTCCCTAAGCTCCCTTCCCGTCAGCTTGAGAAAGAAATCCTCCAGGGTGGCAGGCCGATGGAGGACGTTCTCCACCCGGACCGCCCTGAGGGCCTGCACAATTTCCACGGCGCGATCGCTGAAGAGATAAAGGGTGTCTCCCCATCGCTCGATGGTATATGCATCGCCGGGGATTTGCGCCAGGAGGGCCGCCTCCTCCTCTTTCTCCACCCGAAGCTCCACCACCTCCCGACCCACCCTCCTCTCCACCAGCTCTTGGGGGCAACCCTCGACAACAATTTTCCCCCGATCCATCACCACCACCCGGTCGCAGAGCTGGGCCGCTTCTTCCATGTAATGAGTGCTTAGGAGGAGAGTCACCCCTTGGCGCTTCAGGTGGCGAAGGCGCTGCCAGATGAGGTGGCGGGCCTGGGGGTCAAGCCCGGTTGTGGGTTCATCCAAGAGGAGGAGAGTGGGTCGGTGAATCAGGGCCCGGGCCACCAGGAGGCGCCGCTTCATCCCGCCAGAGAGCTGTTCAATCCTGACGCCCGCCTTTCCCGAAAGCTCCATGAAGGTCAGGAGGTCATCGGCCCGCTGTCTTGCCTCTGGGGCGGGAAGGTCAAAGTAGCGGGCATAGGTGAGGAAGTTTTGACGGACGGTGAGATCTGGGTCGAGGTTCGTCTCCTGAGAGACGACGCCGATCTGCCGCTTGATGGCCCGGGCGTGATTCCTCACATCAAGACCGAGGACCATCAGCTCACCCGCAGTGAGAGGTGAGGCCCCGTAGATCATCTTCAGGGTCGATGTCTTCCCTGCCCCGTTGGGTCCGAGGAGGCCGTAACACTCCCCCCGGGAGACCGATAAGTCGATCCCGTCAACGGCCACGAGGCTGCCAAAGCACTTCACCAGCCCCTGGGCCACCACCACCTGTTCAGACGTACCCACTATGGATTCAGGCAAGGGAGACACGCAAAAAAACCTGACCTTAGACCGGGTCTTTGGAGGATCGAGTCTAGACTAACCGCATCCGCAGCTGCTGGGGGTGCAACCGCAGGAACCCCATTTAGGACCCGAGAAGGACGAAGGGGCCTCTGCGAGCCTCACCCCAAAGGTCGAGAGTTGTCTGGCAACGGCCTGAGAACTACAAGAGGGGCAGCTCAGCCCATCGGGCTTGCCAGGGAGGGACAATTTCTCAAAGTCCTCCCCGCAACTTTTGCAGTGAAACTCGTAGATGGGCATCAACCTCCCCCCTAGAGATTGCGCTGGGCACTCTGCCAGTCCCGCAGAAACCGCTTGAGGCCCTGGTCCGTCAGGGGGTGCCTTAACAGCTGCCTCAAAACTGAGAAGGGCATGGTCCCCACGTCGGCCCCCGCCAAGGCGGCCTGCACCACATGGACAGGGTGTCGGATGCTGGCCACCAGGACCTGCGTCTCAAAGCCATAGTTGTCGTAGATGGCCAGGATATCCTCAACGGTTTGCATCCCCTGATGGCTGATATCGTCCAGCCGGCCCACAAAGGGGCTAACGTAGCTTGCCCCCGCCTTGGCAGCCATCAGGGCCTGGGTCGGAGCAAAAGCACAGGGTCACGTTCGTCGGCGTCCCCTCTTCACTGAACCGCTTGACCGCCTTCAGTCCTGCTGCGCCCATGGGAACCTTGACGACAATGTTCTCAGCGATCCGGGCCCAGTCGCGACCCTCCACCAGCATCCCCTCGAAATCCTCAACCAGGACCTCGGCGTTCACAGGCCCATCCACGACCTCGCAGATCTCCTCCAGGGTCTTTCGGTAGTCTTTCCCTTCGCGGGCAATCAGGCTGGGATTGGTCGTAATCCCGTCAATGACCCCAAGCTCCCAGGCCTCGCGAATCTCCTCCAGATTGGCCGTGTCGAGAAAAAATTTCATCTTGCTCCTCCCAGTGAACCTCCAAAGGGTCACCAACGCGAAGCAGCTCTTAAAAAGAGTTTGGCACCCAACCGACCTCGCTAATATACACGCCTTTTCCTTCCCATGAATAGATCCTTTTTCTTCGGTCACCCCAAAATGCCCGGGCGCATGGCCCCCCCTGCAAGGGCGGATTTGATTGGCGTCAGATAGACGGTCTTGATAGAATGGAAGGGGAATTTTATGCTTCAAGATATGTCTTCTTGTGGTGGTGGGGCAGGTTGCGGTCCCGCTGGCCTTTCAGACGATTGGACGGCTTGCCATCATGGTCTTCATCACCTTTGAAGGGATAGAGGGATCGGGTAAAACGACCCAACTGAAACTTCTCGCGGAGGTTCTGTCGAGAAGCGGAATCTCTGTGGAGAGCACGCGGGAGCCCGGGGGAACGCCGTTGGGAGACGCCATCCGGAAGACCTTCCTTGACCCCGCGAATCGTGAAATGTCCGCCCAGGAGGAACTCTCCCTGATCGAGAAGGCTCGGAGCGAGCATGTTTTAAAGGTCATCCGCCCCGCTCTCAAGGCGGGAAAGGTGGTTCTTTGCGACCGCTTCATGGACTCCACCCTCGCCTACCAGGGATATGCTCGGGGCCTTGATTTGGAGATGATCCAGGACTCGATCCGGCAGGCGACAGGAAGTCTCCAGCCCGACGCAACGCTCCTTCTCAGTCTGGATGTCTCCGTCGGCCTTGAGAGGGCTGACGGATCGAGCAAGACCGGCCCCCAGGAGACGCGATTCGAGATGGAATCCAGGGAGTTCCACGAGCGGGTCCGAGAAGGTTTTCTACTCCTTGCCAAGAAAGAAAAAGACCGAATCAAGATTGTCGATGCCTCTGGGGACTCGCAAACTGTTCACCTTCGGGTTCTCGAGGCCTTGAAGGCCTCCAAGGCCTTGAAGGCCTCCAAGGTGTCTTCGATCCTGAAGGGTGTCCAGGAGATCCAGTGCCACTAGCCGACGTGAAGGGTCAGGAGCAGGCGGTCGAGGTTCTACGGCGCGCCATTGCCAGCGACCGAGTCGCTCCCTCCTACCTCTTCGTGGGGCCCGAGGGGGTGGGGAAACGGACGACCGCCCTTGAGTTCGCCATGGCCCTCCTCTGCCAAGGGGCTAAGGGGGAACCCGACGCCTGCCGGTCCTGCCCTTCGTGCCAAAAGGTGGCGCGGGATTCTCATCCGGACCTTTTAGTTATCGGACCGGATGGGACCCAGATTAAAATCGGAAAGAGAGACGAGCGGGGAAAGGAGCCCCCTCAGATTCGCCAGCTCATCCGGGCCGCCCACCGAAAGCCTTATGAGGGCACTCGGAAGATTTTCCTGGTGGACGAGGCCCACCGGATGAACCTGGAGGCGGCGAACGCCCTACTGAAGACGCTGGAGGAGCCGCCGCCGTCGACAGTCATCATTCTCATCGCCACAACCCTCTTCCACCTCCCGCCCACTATCGTGTCCCGGTGCCAAGTGGTACGATTTAGGCTCCTGCCCCGGGCTTGGCTGAAGGGCTGGATAGAGAAGGAACGGGAGTTGTCTGCGGAAGAGGCGGACTGGGTCTTGGCCTTCTGCGCGGGGCGCATGGACCGCGCGCGTGACCTAGACCCGAAGGGGCTTCGGGATCTTTGGTCAGAAGCCCTGGGGATGATCCGGGCTGCCCTTGCGGGGGGGGTTGAGGAGATCCTCGCCGGGGCGGCCAAGGCGGGAAGGCCCCGCGAGCGGGCGCAGGAGGTCTTGGACATTCTCCTCATCTTCCTGCGGGATCTCACGGTCCTCGCCTGGGGGGTTCCCTTGGACCATTTTGGGGATGCGGCCCTGCAGGAGGATCTTGCTTCTCTGGCCCGGGAGCATCCCCCTCAGGTGTGGATGCGGCTCTTTGAGGGGGCAAGGCGGTTTCGGGCCGAGTTAGACCGATATTCAAATCCCCAGCTTGGGTGGGAGGTCTGGTCCCTTGAGGCCTCGGCGGCCATAGCATGGAATTCGGAGGCATACTCATGATAAAGGTCATCCAGGTCAATTTTAGGCGCATGGCAAGGCCCAGCCGGTTCAACGCAGGCCAGCTTTCCCTCAGGGTCGGAGACTACTGTGTGGCCGATAGAGAGTCCGGGGCGGATGTGGGCCAGGTAGTCGCCAATCCCATGATCCTGGACGAAGCCCAGGTCAAGGAACGCCTTCGCCGGGTCATCCGAAAGGCCACGCCCGAGGACCTCGCCCAATACCGGGAGAACGATGAGAGCGAGAAGCGGGCTTTCCAGGTCTGCGTCGAGGAGATCCGTGCTCACAATCTTCCCATGAAGCTTTCGCAGGTGGAGTTCAATTTCAAGGGAGAAAAGGCCACCGTTTATTTCACAGCCGATGGAAGGGTGGACTTCCGGAGTCTTGTCAAGAGTCTGGCGAGCCGGCTCCGCGTTCGGATCGAGATGAATCAAATCGGGGCCCGGGACGAATCCAAGATGATGGACGGCTGCGGTTCGTGTGGCAAGAAGCTCTGCTGCTCCACCTGGCTCCCGGAGTTCTCCCCCATCTCCATCCGGATGGCCAAGACTCAGAATCTCTCGCTGAACCCGTCGAGGCTTTCCGGCCTTTGCGGGCGCCTCAAATGCTGCCTCATCTATGAATTCAAGGAGTACGAAGGGATCGCCAAACGCTTGCCAAAACCCGGAAGGCGGGTCAAGAACTGTGCGGGTTGCAGCGGCTGCGTCGTCAAGCAGAACCTCCTCGAGGAGTCTTTTGTCATCCGGACCGATGACGGCCGCCAGGTCAACGCCACGCTCGACGATTACGAGGAGAGCCTGGCGCGGGCCCCCCATTAAAGGAGGAAATATCGCTCTCATGAGAGCCCGAGTGGTACTGGAGAAAAAAGGGAGTCAGACGCAATCCGGGGGTTCCCAGCCTCCCATGACTCCTATGAGGACTTTCTACCTCACCACTCCTATCTACTATGTCAATGATGTCCCTCACATCGGCCACGCCTACACCACCATCGCGGCGGACACCCTGAGCCGATTTCACCAACTCGCGGGAGAAAATGTCTTTTTCCTGACGGGGACCGATGAGCATGGCCAGAAGGTGGAAAAGGCGGCCCAAAAGCAGGGCCTTCAGCCCAAGGAACTCGCCAACCGGGTAGTGGGCCGCTTTCAATCCCTTTGGGACCGGCTCAACATCCAGGCCAACGACTTCATCCGGACGACCCAGAGCCGCCACCGCCTCGCCGTCGAAGCCCTCTTCTTGCTGGTGCGCCAGAGGGGCGACATCTACCTCGGCGACTACGAGGGCTGGTATTGCACGCAGGACGAATCCTTCTGGACGGAAACCCAGGTTCAGGGGGGAAAGTGCCCCGAGTGTGGCCGCCCCGTTGAGCGGCTCAAGGAGAAGAGCTACTTCTTCCGGATGTCCCGCTACCAGGAGCCCCTCCTTCGCCACATAGAGGCCCACCCGGAATTCATCCGCCCCGAGAGCCGGCGAAACGAGATCCTGCGCTTTGTGGAGGGCGGCCTTCGAGACCTGAGCATCAGCCGCACATCCTTCCGTTGGGGGATCCCGGTTCCCGGCGACCCGGACCACGTCCTCTACGTCTGGTTCGACGCCTTGACGAACTACCTTTCGGCCCTGGGCTTTCAGGACGCGGATTCGGCGGAGGAACGCTGGGAGAGCCACTGGCCGGCGGACCTCCACCTCGTCGGGAAGGACATCCTGAGGTTTCACGCCGTTTACTGGCCCACCTTTCTCATGGCCGCCGACCTGCCGCTACCGCGCCAGATCTTTGCCCACGGGTGGTGGACTGTGGAGGGGAAGAAGATGTCCAAATCCCTCCAGAACGTGGTGGACCCCGAGCCCCTCATTGACCAATACGGGGCCGACGCCCTCAGGTATTTCCTCCTCCGGGAAGTGCCCTTCGGGGAGGACGGCGACTTCTCCCACCGGGCCCTCATCGGGCGCTTAAACAGCGACCTCGCCAACGACCTGGGGAACCTCCTGCAGCGAACCCTCGTCATGGTGGGAAAGTACGCCGGGGGGAAGGTCCCCGAAGCGCAAGAGGCCGGCGCCGAGGAGAGCTCCCTTCGGGCCGCCTCGGAAAAGACCGTTGGCCGGGTGGAGGCATGCATAGCCGAGACGGACTTCCAGGGAGCCCTCAAGGCCATTTGGGAGTTCATCGGCCTCACGAACAAATATCTCGACACCTGCGCCCCTTGGTCTCTCGCCAAAGCCGGAAAAGAGCGGGCGGCTCAGAACGTCCTCTTCCACGCCGCCGAGGCCCTCCGGGTCACCTCCGTCCTTCTATGGCCCTTCATCCCTGAATCGGCAGAAAACCTGAGAGCCCAGCTGGGCCTGCCCCAAAGGCCGTCCTCCCTGGAGGAGGCGCGAAAGTGGGGTCTCCTGCCCGTGGGGGCGGAAACTCACCCCGGCACACCGCTCTTTCCGCGAATCGACGAAGAGGCTCCGGTCGAGATCGCCCAGGAGGTTCCAGCTGGGGTTGTGCCGGAAGCGCTGGTCGAGGCCACGCCAATCGCCGAAGAGACTCCGGTTGAGATCGTCCAGGAGGTTCCGGCTGAAGTCGCGCCGGAGGTTCCGATCGAGGTCACGCCAGTCGAAGAAGAAACTCCGGTTGAGATCGTCCAGGAGGTGGACGTCTTCCAGCAGCTTGACCTTCGGGCTGCTCGGGTCCTATCGGCTAAACGGGTGAAGGGAACAGAAACCCTCGTCAAATTGGTGCTGGACCTCGGCCGCGAGCGGCGCACCGTGGTGGCCGGGATCGGGAAGAGCTATACCCTCAAGTCCCTGAAGGGAAAGACGCTGGTCTTCGTGGCCAACCCGAAGCCCCGCACCCGAAGGGGCATAAAATCCGAGGGGATAGTGTTGGCAGTCAGGCAGGGAAAAGGGTTCGTCTTGATCGAGCCGGAGTCACCCGTCGAACCAGGGCGCTCTGTGAAGGACGTTCTGTGAGCTGACGGGGCGCCTCTCCAGAGGGGCTCCATCCCCGAGCACCCCTGTTGAGGTAAACCCTTAGCCTCTTTTTGAGTCATTCCTCATGGAAACCCTATGGGTTGATTCCCACTGCCATCTCGAGGACGACCAGTTCAACGCCGACCGCCAGGAAGTTCTGGAACGGGCCCGGCGCGCTGGGGTGGGCTACGTGATCACCCTGGGGTCGGACATCCTGAGCAGCCGGAAAGCGGTTCGCCTCGCCCAGAAGAGCGAGGAGGTCTACGCCGGAGTGGGGGTCCACCCCCACATGGCCAAGACCGCAGGAAAGCGCACCTTCGCCACTCTCACCAAACTCGCTCATGATCCAAAGGTGGTGGCCATCGGAGAGGTGGGGCTCGACTACTACCGAGACCTCTCGCCCCGAAACGTCCAGCAGGCGGTCTTCCGAAGCCAGATCCGCCTCGCCCGAAGGGCAGGCCTCCCCCTGGTCCTGCACGAACGGGAGGCCCACGATGACCTGGTGACCATCCTGAGGGAGGAGCGGGCCTGGGAGGTCAGGGGGGTCATCCATTGCTTCTCGGGGGACTGGGAAAAGGCCCAGGACTATCTGGAGCTCGGTTTTCTCCTCTCGATTGCGGGGCCGGTGACCTTCTCAAAGACCGAGGCCCTTCAGGAGGCGGTCTCGAAAATCCCCCTGGAATACCTCCTGGTGGAGACGGACGCCCCCTTTCTGACCCCCGTCCCGTATCGGGGGCGCCAGAGGAACGAGCCCGCCCTTCTCCTCCATACGGCCGAGAAAGTGGCGGAACTAAAGAGGACACATCTCTCCGACCTTGCCCGGGTCACGAGCCAGAACGCCCACGCCCTCTTCGGGCTCCCATCGGTGAACCCGGCGCCTCAGCTCGTCTACCACATCGGGAATGCCATCCACGTTAACCTCACTTATACCTGCACAAACCACTGCTTTTACTGCCCCCGGTTCAACTCCGACTTTTTCATGGGTTACAACTTGCACCTGGAGCACGACCCCTCCACGGAGGAGCTCTGGAAAGCGCTCGAGAGGGCAAAGGATTACAAGGAGGTGGTCTTCAGCGGATATGGAGAGCCCTGTCTTCGGCTGGATGTCCTCAAAGAGCTCGCCCGACGCGTCAAGGCTCGGGGATACCGGGTGCGCCTGGTCACGAACGGCCACGGCAATCTCATCCACGGCCGCAATATCCTGCCAGAGCTTCGGGGCCTTGTAGACACGGTGGACGTGAGCCTCCATGCCGAGTCGGCCGAAAAGTATCTCAAGATAGCAGATCCCCCCTTTGGTCCTCGGACGTACGACGAGGTCCACGCCTTCATCCGGGAAGCGAAACAATATATCCCCTGTGTCAGGGTCGCTGTCCCCAAAAAACCCTTCTTCGTCAATCTCGAGGAGTGCAAGCGGGTGGTTCGAGAAGAGCTGGGGGCAGAGCTCCTCGTCCGCGACTATACCGTCGTGGCCTGAGGCCGCGGGGACCCTTTGAGATTTAAATGACCCCCTCCGTTTTCCCCGAGATTCCTGCTCGAGGCCGTTTCTGATTCTATCGCAACGCTCTTGCGAGGAAAGCGAAAGGCTGTGAGGTTCCTTCGCGCCACAGCCGATGGATCGACGCCCTCAACGAGAGGGGCGGGAGACCAAGTCGTGACCACCCTCCAGCGAAACCGTTTTTGAGCATGAACCGCTGGGGCCGAAAGCACTGCCCCCGCGGCCGCCGCCCCAAGTCCCACCTTTTTGATAAAGGAACCCCTCTTCATCTCCCACCTCCGGGACGGATCAGATTTGCTCTCCCTGTCTCTTCCTCTCACCCGTTCCCTGAACCTCTAGGGCCACTCTTTGTCTCTCCCTCTGTTTCTCGGATCTGGATCCGCTCAATGGCCTCTGCCTTTCCCGTCTTCGGGTCCACGGTGACCAGGACGCCGTTCAGCTGTGCCGGGCCTGTCGCCGTCTCAAATTTTTTGGGGAGTCCCGTCAGAAATCTTTTGATGGCGTTTTGGCGCTTCACACCGATGACAGAGTGGAAGGGGCCCGTCATCCCCGCGTCGCTGAGAAAGGCCGTCCCCCCTGGGAGGATCCACTCGTCGGCCGTTTGGACATGGGTGTGGGTCCCGACGATGGCAGAGACCTTGCCGTCGAGGTGCCAGCCCAGGGCAACCTTCTCCGAGGTAGCCTCGGCATGGAAGTCCACCAGGATGACGGGCGTCTCGGCGCGAAGGCGCGCTGCAGCCTCGGCACCCACCCGAAAGGGGCAATCCAGGGCGGGCATGAAGACGCGCCCGCAGAGATTCAGCACCCCGACGGGCGTTCCGTTTGAGGTTTGAAAGACTCGAAACCCCCGTCCCGGGACATCGGGGGGGTAGTTGGCGGGCCGAAGCAAGCGGGGATCCGAGGCGATGAGAGGAAGGGCCTCTCGCTGGTCCCAGACGTGATTCCCCGAGGTGAAGGCATCAAGACCGAGATCGAACAGTTCGTCGGCCACGGCTGGGGTGATGCCAAATCCCCCGGCGGCGTTCTCCACGTTGGCCACGGAGAAGTCCACCCCCCGCTCCTGCAAGAGGGCCGGCAGGTGGGCCGCCATCATCCGGCGGCCTGGCTTTCCCACGATGTCGCCAATAAAGAGGATCTTCAAGGGGTTGCCCCAAGGGACCTTAGTGGGCGTGGTCGATAGTCCGGGTCTCGCGGATGACCGTCACCTTGATCTCACCTGGGTAGGTGAGCTCTTCCTCAATCTTCCGGGCAATATCCTTGGTCAGGAAGATGGCCTCCGCCTCGCTGACGGCACCGGGTTCCACAATGACCCGGATCTCCCGGCCAGCCTGGATGGCGTAAGTCTTCTCCACACCCGGGAAGGAGTCCCCGATCTCTTCCAACTTCTCCAGCCGTTTGATGTAGGACTCCAGGATCTCCCGCCGGGCGCCCGGCCGGGCCGCTGAAAGTGCGTCGGCGGCGCAGACAAGGACCACCTCGAGGCTTTTAGGCTCTTCCTCCTCGTGGTGAGCCGCGATGGCGTTCAGGACGAGGGGGCCTTCGTTATAGCGCCGGCAGAGATCCTGACCGACCTGGATGTGGGAGCCCTCCGCCTCGTGGTCGGCGGCCTTACCGATATCGTGGAGGAGCCCCGCTCGTTTGGCCAGCTTGATGTCAGCCCCCAACTCAGCCGCCATGAGGCCGCTCAGGTGGGCCACCTCCTTGCTATGAAGGAGGACATTCTGGGAGTAGCTGGTCCGGTAGTGGAGGCGACCGAGCAGACGCAGGATCTCGGGATGGATCCCCTCCAGTCCCACGTCGAAGACGGCCTGCTCTCCTGTCTCCAGGACGTGCTTGTCCATCTCCTTCTTGACCTTCTCCACGACTTCTTCAATCCGCCCCGGGTGGATGCGGCCATCGGTGACGAGCCTCACCAGGGCCTGGCGGGCCACCTCCCGTTTGACCGGGTCGAAGCCTGAGAGGAAGACCGCCTGGGGGGTATCATCAATGATGAGGTCCACCCCCGTTGCCATCTCCAGGGCCCGGATGTTTCGACCCTCTCGACCGATGATGCGGCCCTTCATCTCGTCGTTGGGAAGCTCTACTACGGAGACCGTGGTCTCAGCCACATGATCGGCGGCGTAACGCTGGATGGCGGTGCCGATGATGCGCTTGGCCTCCTGCTCGCCTTTCTCCCGGGCCTCCTCCTCGATCCGACGCACCAAGCCTCCGGCCTCCCGCCGGGCATCCTCGGTCATCTGGGTCACCAGGATCTTTCTGGCCTCGGCTGAGGTCATCCCCGAGATCCTCTCGAGTCGGCGGATCCACTCCTTCACCATCTCCTCGGACTCTTTGAGTTTCTCCTTCGCCGCGTGCTCTATGTCCAGGGACCGGCGCCCCTGCTCCTCAATTTCCCGGACCTTCTGATCGGCCCCCTCCGACTTTTTGTCCAGATGCTCTTCCCGCTGGAGAAGCCGCCGCTCCAGGTTATGGAGCTCCTGCTTTCTCTCCAGGTTCTCCCGTTCCAGCTCTCCCCGGGCCCGCAGGGCCTCCTCCTTAGACTCCAGCCGCATCGCCTTCTTCAGGCTTTCGGCCTCCCGCTGGGCCTCTTCCAGGAGCTTTTGGGCCTGGTCCTTTGCTGCCCGAACAATGGGCCGATCAGACGTCCTGCGAAGGAAAAACCCGATGAGGGCCCCCACGACAAGGGCCGCCAGGGCCAAAATCCACCCGATCAGGCTCCCAAAAAATGCTGTCAGCACAGTCCCTTACCTCTCCGTCATGGCTTGATTGCCAAGCTCAGGCTCGCCGCCCTTCGGGATAAACCACGCCAGACGCCCTTCTCCGTGACAACGCGATGCATCCGGATGTCCCTCGGATCACTGGGGATGCGGTCGGCCATCTGGCAGGAAAAGGCCAGGCCAATCCTCCAGGCATCGGGACGCGCTCCGGCCAGAAGGCGATCATAGTAGCCTTGCCCAAACCCAAGCCGTCTCCCCCCTCGGTCAAAGGCGATCCCGGGGATCACAAAACAATCGATGACTTGCGGCATCACTGGGCGAATGGCCGAGGCCCTGGGCTCCCAGATCCCGAGTCGGCCTTTCCGGAGTTCGGCCTCCAGGTCTTTCACCTCAGAAAGGAGGAGGGCTCCTCCCGGCTCCGGCGAAACCACGGGGACCGCGACCCGCCAGCCTCGGCACAGGGCCTCCTCGATGATGGGACGCGTTCGAATCTCCCCGGCGAAAGCGACATAGGAGGAAAGCCAACCCTTTTCCCGAGCGGCCTGAAGCCTCCAAAACCTTCGAATAATGCGAGCGCTGTGACGCTCGACGAGCGCGAGCGGAAGGCCCTCACGCCTCGCCAGAAAGCTCCGGCGAAGCTGTGCCTTCTCCGAAGAAAGCTCCCTCCGCGCGCGAGGTGCCAACGCTGACTCCAGATCAGCTCTCGGTTGGAAAAGGTTGGGAGAGATGAGTCTAACCCCCAGGCCTAAGGGGGTGAGGCGCAAGAGGAGGACTCTCTGCGCCACGGTGGGTCCGGCCGCCTCTCTTGCTCTGGGCCGAGGCTAACTCTTACGCGAAATCCCATACTCTTAAGAGGCATGCCGAAAGAACACCCGCTGCCATCCTTAGAGACGGGCCCTGAGGCCATCGTCTCGGACAGTTCAAGCTCTCCCCGATACTGCCTTCCCATCTCCGAGAGGCTGCTCCGACCCGCTGATGGCGACCCATCCTGTTGTCACGGTCGGAGCAGACCCGCCTATTTCAGTCCCCTGCCGCAATGCCGTGTGGACGAGATTTCGAACCTGGTCACCAAGTGGGCACCGGTAGGCCGCTTTAGGCTCTCTCCATAGGAGGTGCTCACCACGGCCGATCCCAGCTCCCAGGTTTCATCTGTTGGTTCAAAATTTCATTCCATCACGAACATGACAGGGGAACACTTACCGGACCTCCTTTGACCTAATCTCCAACCATGCGAAGGAGCGTGTCGGCGCGCTCTGCGACCTGCCGTTCCTGCTCCTTCTGGGCCTTTTGAGCTTCAAAGAGATCGTTGGCGATATTGAGGGCCGCCAAGACCGCCACTTTCAGCGAGTCGGTCGTGTCCTTTTCGGAAATGACCCTCATCTGGTCTTCGACATAGCGGGCGAGGTCCTGGGCATATTCGGGCTCGGCATCCGCCCGAACCTGATAAGCCCGACCCATAATCTCGACGTTGAGGACCTGCTTCTCGTTCACGCTCTACCCCTGCATTCTGAAACCCCGAAGGGTCCCCAGAAGGGATTCCACCTTCTTGCGAATGGCCTTCCTCTCTTGAAGGAGTTTGAGATGCTCGGGGGACTCCTTCTCGGATCCCTTTTGGGAGTCCTTCCCGAACTCCTTCGCCCGAGCTCGGAGGCTGTCGCGCTCCTCAACCAAGGCCTTTAGCTTGGGCTCTAACAAGTCAAGCTTCTTGAGCCCCATCCCCTCCCTGGGCGCCGCGATCATCCTCTTTGCCTCAACAAGGTTTTAGTTGGCCCTATATTACAAGAATGGGGAAGGCCCACAAGGTTTTTTTCGCGGGAGGGCTTAAAAAGACCCCGCGCTCTGGGGTGGACCGCCAAAACCTGCTCGACCTGCCATATAATTAAAAATTCTTTGCGTCTTCTTCGTCCTCAAGAAGCGAGTGTCGATGCCCACATCAAGAGTTTTAGCAGTAAGAAGGTTCTTCGCGCCCGGCGAATCAGCAGGGACAGCGGCTAGACCTCCTCATCCTTCTTATGAGGAGCCCTGATGTCCGTTTTCCCCCCACAGGTCTGGGTCCTGACGGGGATCACCTTCTGCGTCATGCTGGGGGTGGGGCTGGTCAGCCCTATCCTCCCCCTCTACGCCCAGGGCTTCGGGGTCTCCTACGTGGCCATTGGCACCTTCATCTCAGTCTTTCCCTTGGTCCGCTTCTTTGCCAACGTGCCGGCTGGGGTCTTGGCGGACCGCTGGGGCGAGCGGCGAGTGGCGACGCTCGGGCCGGCCATCATCGCCTTAGGCTCCTTGGTGAACGCCACGGCGTCGTCCTATGGGATGCTGATCTCGGGCCGGGTGCTGGAGGGGCTTGGGTCCGCTCTCTACGTGACGACGGCCATGAAATATGTCATCCGCGTCACCCCGCCTCAGCGCATGGGAAAGGCCATGAGCCTTTATCAGTCATCCTTTCTCCTTGGGGTTTCCTTCGGGCCGAGCCTGGGGGGTTGGGCGGCCTCGATCGGGGGTCTTCGAATGCCCTTCTTCCTATACGGGTTTCTCGCCCTGGTGGGCTCCCTCGGGGCCTGGGTCTTTGTCCGGGACCCCGTTGAAGGGGTCCAACCCCTGGACGCGGCCCAGCAGCCCGCGGGGGATCGACCGCAAACCTCCAGGCAATCCAAGGGGTGGCGGGAGACCATCGTCGAGTTGAGGGCGCTTCGGCCCCTCTTTCGGGACTACGCCTTCGTCATGGCCCTCCTTTTCTCCGCCGCTATCTTTAGCATCCGCTCAGGGGTCAGGCAGACGGTCCTCCCCCTCTACGCCGAAAAGGTGGCCGGTCTCGGAACCCTTGAAATTGGTCTTCTCATCACGGGGGCCACCGTCGCGAGCCTCCTCCTTCTATGGCCCGCCGGAAGGGCGGTCGACCGCACCCGGAAAGGGGTGGCAGTCTTGGGGAACCTCCTGCTCGCCCTCGCCGTTTTTGCCTTTGCCGGGGCCAACCGCTTCGAAACTCTCCTCGCCGCCGCTTTTGGTTTTGGAGCGATCACGGCCTTTGTGGGCGTCGTCCCCGCGGTGGTGGCGTCGGACGTGATCCCGCCAAAGATGAGAGGGTCCGCCATTGGCGTCTACCGGATGGCGGGTGACCTCGGCTTCATCCTGGGGCCTCTCCTGGGGGGGCTCGGCATGTCGCGCTTTGGTTTTGGGCCAACTTTCAGCTTGTTCGCCGTCGTCGCCCTCATCGCAGGACTCTTGGCCCTGAAAATGCGGGAGACCTTGGCCTCAGGCAAGCCCAAAGAGTCGGCTGTCACGGGCCTGGAGAGAATGGAGTGAGACCCTCTCGAATGACGCCGAGTTTAGTTGCCCTGAGCGTCCGGGTCAGAGCCGAGGGTTGGATCGGAGGGGATGTTCTCAAGGAGGATCATCTGAAACTTGCCGTAAGACAAAGAGGGCTGGACCACCCGAAGTCTCTTTTTTAACTCCTCCCAAAACTCCGGAAACGCATTCGCTTTCATCAACACATAGCCATCCTGTGGGTACTCGTCCAGGAAAGAGGCGACCTCACTAAAACGTTGGGCGTAGAAGACCTTCCCCTTCCTCTCTTCCCCGCCGTAAAGGTCAATGGAGGCCTTGGTGAAGTGGAAGGCCAGGAGGGGCCGGTCGCCGACCACCTGCGCCAAGGCCACCGCGGAGGGGGCTGGTGAGCGACGAGCCTCGATGATGGGTGTGGCCTTCCACTGCCCCGCCACCTGCAAGAGAAGAAGTCCCGCCAGAGAAATCCCGATCCCCCAGCCGTATTCCCCCCTCCTCACCGCCCAAAGGGCGAGGAGACCCGTCACAAGGCCAATGGCCCCAAGGATGAGAGCCGCCTGAAATAGCTCCCGGTCCATATACCAGGCGACGGGTGCAAGTCCCACCGAACCCACAACCAGTGCGACCATCATCCCCTGAAAGATGAGCCGCGCCATCCACCGCCACCCTATCCCCTGCCCCACCAGGAGTTCGGTTCCCAGGAATGCCCCTGTCAGGAGGGCGGCCGCCGGATACAGGGGGAGGATATAGTGGTCGCGCTTTGAGGTTGAAAGGCTGAAGAAGATGAAGATGGCGGCCCACCAGAGGAGAAGAAACCCGCTGCCACTTTCCCGCCGCCTCTTCCAGGCATAGACCAGAGCGGGAAGGCCCAGGAGGCTCCAGGGCAGAAGGTTCGTCGAAAAATGCTCAACGTAGTAGTAGATAGGCTGCGGGTGGTTGAAGGCATTCACGTAACGCGTCAGGTTTTCGCGAATGAGCAACCCCTCCACATACTCCCGCCCCACAGCTTGGGCATAAAGGACGTACCAAGGGGTGGCGACTGCGGCAAAGAAGGCCACGCCCAGGAGGTGTCCCCAGACGGGAAACGCCCCCCATTTCCGCTTTGCCCCCAGGAAGGCAAGGCCTCCAAAGACAGCGAGGACTATCCCGACGGGCCCCTTTGTCAGCGTGGCCAGGGCCGCGGCCCCATAAGCCCCCAGAAGATAGCCAAGACGAGCTTTTGATTCCGCCCGAAGGCTGCCCGCCACAAACAAATAGACCGACAGGGTGATGAAGAAAGTGAGAAGCATGTCCGAGCGAGCCATTCGGGCGTGCTGAAAGAAGATAAAGGTGGTGCTGAGGACAAGTGCCGAGAGGAAGCCCGTCTTTCGGCCAAACAGGATGCTCCCGAGGGCATAAACAAGAAAGAGGGTGGCAAGCGCCGCCGCCGCCGAAGGGATGCGGGCCGTCCACTCGGAGACTTCACCTGAAGCCACCGAGAGGAGCCCAATCGTCCAATGAAAGAGCGGGGGCTTTGTCCCCAAAGGCCGGCCGGACCATCGAGGGACAAGCCAGTCGCCGGTCTCCACCATCTGTCTCGCCTGAAGGGCAAATCGCGTCTCCTCGTTATCCACCAGGCTGGTGCCCGACAGGTTCAGGAAGAAGAGGACGCCACCGATAAGGAGGAGGGCAAAGACGTGGAAGGTCCGGGACCCCCTGAGCCCCGTCTCCTGAGCGGAAGATTGATGTTCCCTCTCTTTCACAATCTTTCCTTTAGAAGGTGCGCTGGGTGAGATCCAGTTCCTCTAGGGCTGCGATTCCCCGTCGAGGTCCTCCGGCTGCGTTTCTCCCGCTTCCCGAAGGATCCGTCTTAAAATCTTCCCCGATGCTGACCTGGGGATGGCGCGGGTAAACTCCACCTCTCGGACCTGTTTGTACTCGTCAACTTGTGCTCGAACAAAATCCATGATGTCCTCGGCGTTCACCTCACTCTTGTTCTTGTTCCGCAGGACAATAAAAGCCTTGGGAATCTCCCCTGCTTCAGAGTCGGGTTTTCCGACGACAGCGCAATCGACCACCCCTGGGTGACAGCGAAGAGCGGCCTCCAGCTCCGCGGGAGCAATTCTGAACCCCTTGTACCTGATCATCTCCTCCAGGCGGTCCTGAAAGTAGATGTAGCCCTCCTCATCCACCCGGACGAGGTCTCCAGTATAGAGCCAGCCATCTCGAAGGGTCCGGGCCGTCTCCTCGGGCGCATTCCAGTAGCCCTTCATGATGTGAGGACCTCTGAGGACAAGCTCTCCCGCCTCCCCGGGCGGAACCTCAAGCTCTCCCGTTTCGAGGTCCACAACCCTCTGCTGCTCATCCGAGACAGGGGGCCCAACGGACTCCGCCTTAACGAGCTCCGCGATGGGGGGGTTCATGTGGGTGAGTGGAGAGGCCTCGGTGAGACCATAGGCCATGAAAGTGAGGACCCCGGTTTGCTCTTGGACCCGTTCTCGGAGCTCGAGGGAAAGGGGGGCCGCCCCACTCATGATGTAGCGAAGGGAAGAGAGGTCAAACGGGCTGAGGTCGGGATAATCGGCGATGGCGAGGAGGTCTGGAGGGGTGCCGTAGAAAAGGCTAACCCGATGGCGCTCAATGAGGCCAAAGGCCTCTTCCGCCTTAAAACGCTTCATCAGGATCTGTGTCCCCGCCGCCGCCACCATCCCCCCCATGATCATCGTCCCGCCTGCGCCATAGAGGGGAAGGAAGAGAAGGGCCCGGTCGCGAGAGGTGACCCGGTGGTTTGCGATAAACTGGATATGGGTGGAGACCAAGTTGCGGTGCGTCAGCATGACTCCCTTGGGGGGACCTGTGGTCCCGCTGGAATAGGAAATGGTGACGAGATCTTCGGCAGGGTCGATGGGAGGGCCGTCGAAGGGTTCCGTGGACTCCCCGGCAATCCATTCATGAAAAAGTGGTGTCCCGCCGCCGATGGGACCTTTCCCCACAACAACAAATTCTTCGAGCGTCTGGACATATCGGGTGAGACCTGTGACATGGCGCAAGAGGTCCTGCTCCACGATGCAGACCTTCGCCCCTGAATCCTCCAGTTGATAACGGGCCTCCTGGGCTTTGAAGGAGGTGTTTAAGGGCGTCAAGATGGCCCCCACCTTGGAGCCGGCAAAGAAGGCGACCTCGAATTCGGCCGAGTTTCCAAGGTAAAGAGCCAGACGGTCTCCATATCCCACCCCCAGCCCGGCGAGGGCCCGGGCGCCGGCGTTCGAGAGGGCGTCGAGCTCCTGAAACGTGAGTTTCCGGTCCCCGTCGATGACAGCTGCCCGGCCAGGACACCGCCCGGCGGCGGCACTCAAGAGCCCATGGAAAGGACAATTGGGATATTGAAGGGAGGGACGCATAAATTTCATCTTGGCGTTTGGGACAAATGACACGCTTGGCGCAAAAGACTCTCCACTTTAAACAAAAACCTAATCCTGCGAAGAATTCTAGAGAGGCCTTCCGCACGAAGTCAAATTTGGAGGGGCATTGATGAGGACACCCCATCTTTGTCGTGCTCGTCAGAGGGGATATCGTTGTTCCCTTAAAAGAGGTTGCCTCGGGTGAAAAAGGAAACCCTTCAGAGTCAAATGAAACATCTGTTTGTCTATGGGACCCTGATGCGGGGAGAAAGACGGGCCGCCACCGTGGAGGGCGGGACCTACCTCTGCGACGGAAGGGTCGAGGGCTTTTGTCTCTACTACCTGGGGGATTATCCCGGGATCTACCCCACCCCTGGTGGACAGGTCTTCGGGGAGATTTTTTGTTTCGAGGACATCGCCCTGGCTCTTTCGCGTCTCGATGTTTTCGAGGATGTCCCGTCTCTCTTTCGGCGGGAAATCCTGCCGGTCCTATCGGATTCCAGCCCCCTTGAGGCCTGGATTTATGTCCTTCAAGAAGACCCCGGCGGCCGATTTCCACCCATCATCGGCGGCCACTGGCCCGCCCACCGGCTCTCAAGCACCTGAGAAAAGGGTTTTGCCAGACTGTTTAGAAGCGACTTGCAGGATTGACCCGCTTCAGTTCGGCCTCAATTCGCAGCTAACTTGGAAGACACCCTTGGGAGGCCCAAAAATCCTTCAAGGGTGTGGGCCTCTTTTTGGGGATGGAGGAGTTTGAATCGTTCCCTAAAACTTTTGTGCTCGCTGACGAGGACGTCTGCATAAGCCAGGGAAGAGAGATGGATGAACTCCTCGGCGTCACTCCGCTTTCGGTCTTCATGTCGAACCCGGTAAAGAAAACGCTTGAGGATCGGGATCTTCAGGAAGGCGGCGAGCGAGGGACACCGGGAGAGCTTGCCCTCCACCTTTCGGGCCAGGGCGGATGGACGCTCGGTCTTCATCACCTCGGCCAGGAGCTTCCTCAGCGCTTCTCGTCGCCCCTCCTGGCTCCAACTGGCGACCATCTGCTGAAAATCCTCGGCGTCGCCTGTCCAAAGGGGGGGCTCCCCGAAAAGGTGATCCACGGCGCGCCCAAAGTGCTCCAGCCAGCGCCGCCTCTCCTTTAAATGGGATTCGGACTCGGGACCAAAGTCTCCCCTGGCGAACGCCTCAAAGTGCCCCACCACTTGCTTCTGCTCCTCTTCGTCCATCTCCCATCGGGGCCGGGGCCGCTCGTCCAGGACCGCCCGCACCTCCCCTTGAAGAAGCCAGCGAAAGGGTTTCAGGAGGCCCTTGGGAACCAGCTTCTGGACCAACTCGAAGAGCGCCCTCCCCTCTTCCTGACCTCCAAAACGAAAGGAATTGGCAAGCTCGAGGAGGGCGGCCTCGTCAAAGAGGAGCACCCATGGGCTGCCCGGTTGGAGGAGCGCCGGCGCCTCCGTCCCCAGCTCTCGCAGCCGGTTGTAGGCTGAGGCCTCGAGATAGAGAAGCCTCTTGGATGGGGTGGGCATGGGAAAAACCCCTGCCTTAATTTCGAGGGATGACCGTGACGGGAGTCCCTCGCCGGGCGCCCAGGCGCTCCCGGGCGTTGGCCGAACGGCAAAAGACTTCCAGATAACCCCAACTGTTGAAGAGGGCCGCTGGGACACCCTCGCAGGCCGCCTGGTAGTAACTGACCAGGGGGCTGGCGGGGGCGTCCTCCACCTTGACCTCTGCGCCACTGAAGCCGGGTAGGGCTTTTTCTAAGAAAGGCCGGTCGATATTCGTCATCAAGTTTCCGAACCGGTCGACGTGGATCACCTCACCCTCAACGCGAGGCCTCTCCCCGGAGTGTTTAAGAAGTGGAGTCGGCCAGGTGAGCTCCTGGGCGTCCGAAATCTTCGCCCCGGCCTCCCCGGGGTCAGCCCCTAGGGCCAGATGGGCCGCTGCCGGGGCAAAAACATCCCGGCCGTGGAAGGTGGTGGAAACCTCAGGGAGAAACCAACGGCGATTGGTCAGTTCAAAAATCTCTGCTCCCTCCTCCTTCAAGGCGAAGGTGAGGAGGCCGTTGTCAGGGGCAACGAAGAGGGAGGTGGGGGTCGAGACGACCAGGGCTCGTCGCGTTCCGCCGACCCCTGGGTCCACGACGGCCAAATGGACTGTCCCCGGCGGAAAGTACCGATAGGCCGCCTTGAGGATCAGGGCGGCTCCCTGGACATCCTGAGGGGCCACCTCATGAGTGATGTCCACGAGGGCCGCGTCGGGGCAGACCCCCAGGATGACGCCCTTCATGGCCCCCACGAAGCCATCATCCCTGCCGAAGTCCGTCGTGAGAATGATGACAGGCCTCTTCCGGCTCACGGGCAAAAACCCTCTCTAGAACCGGCTTCGAGCGGGGCCACAGCAGTCCCCCGGACGTTTTTCTCCCCCACCGCTTCCACGCAGACATGGACACACTCGTTCATCCAGGCGTCCGGTCCCTCCGTCAGCACCTCGATGTAATTGTCCGTGAGACCTCTGAGGAGGCCTGTCCCCTTGTGCCGCGTGTGTTCGATGAGAACCGTGACGGTCTTACCTAAATGGGTCCCAAAGAAAGCGCTTTGCTTTTTCCGTCCTAGCTCCCGCAGCCGGGCGGCCCGCTCCGTTTTGACTTTTGAGGGAATTTGTTCCATTTTCGCCGCCGGTGTATTCCGCCTGGTGGAGTAGGGGAAGACGTGAAGGTAGGTAATGGGGAGGCGGTCGATCAGGGCGAGGGTCTCCTCGAAGGCTTTTTGGCTCTCCCCTGGGAACCCGGCGATAACGTCCGCTCCGATCCCCACCGTTGGCATCTTCTCCTTGATGCGCAGCAACCGCTCCGCATAGAAGTCCGATGAGTAGGGTCGGCGCATGGACCGGAGGACGCCGTCGTCCCCGCTTTGAAGGGGAATGTGAAAGTGAGGACAAAGGCACGGCGTCTCGGCGCATCGGTCAATGAGGTGATTTGGGATCTCCCAGGGATTCAGAGAGCTGATTCGAAGGCGTTTGAGCCCCTGGATCTCCCCGAGCTGTCCTACCAGGACCGCAAGGTCTGTCTTAGGCGAAAGATCCCACCCATAACTGCCCAGGTCCACCCCCGTTAGCACGACCTCACGATGGCCGGAGGCCACCATGGCCTCTACTTGCTCGGTCACCGCCCGGGGCGAGAGACTGCGGCTGGGGCCTCTGGCCAGGGTGATGGCGCAGAAGGAACAGCGGAAATCGCACCCGTCCTGGACTTTCAGAAAGGCCCGGGTGTGCCCCGCGAATATCTGGAGAGGAAGGGAAGTGAAGTTTCTCGTCTTCGCTATGTCTCCCACCTCGACCACCGGCTCTCCGAGCGGACGCTTCCCAAGGCCGTTCGTCCCGACGAAGGCGTCAAGACGCTCAGCCAGATGGAGTTTCTCCTGGTTCCCGAGGATCAGATCGACCCCTTCCAGGCGCGCCGCCTCCTTTTGGCTGGCCTGGGGGTAGCAGCCGGCCAGGACGACGAGAGCCTCCTCATTCCTCTTCACCGCTCGGCGGGCCAGCTGTCGCGAGCGATAGTCGCTCTTTCCCGTCACGGTGCAGGTGTTGATCACGTAAACGTCGGCCAGGTCTTCGAAGGAGACCACCCGGTAGCCCTTTGCCCGGAGGGACTCCTTCATGGCCGCCGTCTCGAACTGGTTCATGCGGCAACCAAGCGTATCCAGGGCGACGCGAAGACCTGTCATCTCAACTCCTGGCCAAGCAGATCGCTTCTCAAAAAGACCTTGACTGACTCAGTTGAGCACCGTATCTAGTGTAGCATGACTAAAAGGGCTTGATTGATCTTGCTAGTGTCGCTGAGAGACCGAGGCCATTCTCCTTAACCCCTCCACCTCTGAAGCCTTTTCTGTGATAATAATCTAACAATAGGACATCGAGATGGGCATCTTGGGGAATCTCTGTCGCTCGATTGATGATGCAAAGGCTGTCGCCGAGGACAGGTGTTAAATGTCTTCTCCGGTTTTTGGCAGCATCGAAGAAGTTCAAGATCGTCTCAAGGACGAAAAGTACATCGCGGATCGGGCCCTCTCGACGACGGTCTTTCTTTCGATCCAGATGGGCAAGCCCATCTTCCTCGAGGGAGAAGCCGGGGTCGGCAAGACCGATGTGGCAAAGGTCTTGGCCCGGATCGCAGACACCCGCCTCATTCGTCTCCAATGCTACGAGGGACTGGATGCCAACGCCGCCCTCTATGAATGGAATTACGCCAAACAGCTCCTTCGAATCAAGCTCTCGGAGGGTCAAAAGGGCTCGCGGGAGGAGCTAGAGGAAACCATCTTCAGCCCTGACTTCCTCATCAAACGGCCTCTTCTTCAAGCCATCCAGAGCGACAACGACAAGTCCCCCGTCCTCCTCATCGACGAAGTGGACCGAAGTGACGAAGAGTTCGAGGCCTTTCTCCTGGAGGTCTTGGCCGATTTCCAAATCACGATCCCGGAGATCGGGACCATCAGCGCCCACCACAAACCTTACGTGGTCCTCACCTCGAACCGAACCCGGGACGTCCACGACGCCCTCAAGCGCCGCTGCCTCTACCTCTAGATCGATTACCCCACCTTCGACAAAGAATTGGAAATCGTGACGACGAAGGTCCCCGGGATCGGCGAAGAGCTGGCGCGGCAGATCTGCAACTTCATGCAGGGATTCCGTGAAATGGACTTCTACAAGAAGCCCGGGATCGCCGAGACCCTTGACTGGGCCACGGCCCTCCTCACCCTTCACCGCTCGGAGCTGGATCGGGCGGCGGTCGAAGACACCCTGGGCACCATCTTCAAGTATCAGGAAGACGTCCTCCGGGCCCGGGACGAGGCCGTTCCCATGCTCTTTGGCCGCTACGCCGAGGACTGAGACCGTGCTCAAGGGCCAGACCCAGCCAGCAGGAGACGAAAGTCCTCTCTGGTCCTCCTTGAAGTCCGGCCGAGGAAATAATTTTACCCAAGATTCCCTCCTCTTTTGCAGGGCGCTCAGAGACCGCAAGGTCAAGGTAACGACGGGCCGGATCATCGATAGCTATCGGAGCTTTCACCACATCGACCTGACGCAAAAGAGTGACTTCTACGTAGCCACCCGCGCCAACCTTGTTTCCAACCAGCACGAGATAAAGGTTTTCGACGACGTCTTTCGAGAGTTCTGGGATCTCGAAGACTTTTGTCCCGATGACCCGGAAGAAAATGCCCCGGGACGGGAGTCCACCGGTCTCGGACCTGAGAGCTGCAACGCCGAAGACCAAGAACCGGGCGGCAAGGGCCAAGGTGAGACGGGGAAAGGAGACCCCCGGGGTGAAGGGGAAGAAGAGATCTTCCACATGCCGGAAGAAGCGCCCGATGCCCAGGGGGAGGACACGGGGCCCAGGGGGGACGACAACTTCCCGAGCTATAGCCCCCACGAGGCCCTATCCGTCAAGGATTTTGGCAGTTTCAAGGGCGAAGAGGTGGAAGAGATCCGAAGGCTCATCGCCAAGCTGGCTCCCAAGCTGGCGACCCGCCTCGGCCGTCGCAAGCAGGCAACCCACCGAAGGAAGCTCATCGATCTTCGGCGCACCATCAGAAAGAATCTGCGCTACGGCGGGGAAGTGGTAAGGCTGTTTCACCGCAAACGGAAGATCAAAAAGAACGAGCTCGTTCTTATTTGCGACGTGAGCGGCTCCATGGACGCCTACAGCCAGTTTCTGGTCCAGTTCATCTATGGGCTTCAAAACGAGATCCGGAACGTCCAAACGGCGGTCTTCAGCACCCGCCTCACAGTCGCCACCCCCCACCTCAAAGAGCGATACCTCCAAAAGGCCCTCGCCCGCCTGTCCGAGCGGGTCCACGACTGGTCCGGCGGGACCAACATCGAGGGATGTCTCAAGACCTTCAACGAACGCTGGGGGAACATGATGGTGTCCAAACACACCACCGTCATCCTCATCAGCGACGGCTGGGATCGAGGTGACATTAAGACGCTGGACCTGGAGCTTCGAAGGCTCCGAAACCGATGCCGACGCCTCATCTGGCTGAACCCCCTCCTGGGAAGCCCGGGCTACAAGCCCATCGACCGGGGGATGCGGACGGCGCTCCCCTACATCGACAAGGGTTGCTTCCTCCCGGCCCATAACCTCCAGTCCCTCGAAAAACTCGTCGAAGTCCTGAGATTGAATTAAGAAGCCCCGATGGTGGAGGGCTTGCACCCCCTTGGTCTGAGACGATGAGACGAGGGAGGCGGTATTAATTCAGCCAGAAGGTCATGCCCGCATACGGACTGGTGATAAAGCGATCCAGGTGGGCAAACTCGCGGTCAAAGAGGCGGACAGCTTCTGCGTGTTCCAGGTCCCGCCTCTCCCGCGGCTCCCTGGAATAGATTCGGGCGAGGCGTTCCCCGTCATCAAAAATGCTCCCGGCCAAGTGATAGCGGTCCACGACCTCCTGAAGCTCGTCCAACACGGGGCCCTTCTCCAGTAAAACGATGTAATCCACGGGCGGGTCGGGCCGAAAATTTTCGAGAGCAAAAAGACGCTTCCGTTTCGGGTCTCCGCACTCGCACCGGACGGTCCCCAGGTAGAACTCGGCGAGGATCGGGTCGTCATTGATGTACACCCGGCTATCTGGCCCCCCATACTTGCGAATCCAGTAGCCAGCCGACTTCGTGCCCCGATATTGGCGAGTCCAGCCAAGGGCCCCCTGCCCTTCCGCCTTGACATACCAAGCCTGATTGGGAGTGGAAAAGAGGTAGTTCACCGCCAGGGCCCCCGAGGTCCCCTCGGCCAAGACCAGGACCGTCACAGCAACGGCGCCCCACCTTGCCCACCGACCATGTGAGCGCATGCCCCGTACCAGAAAGTCGGCCGAGAGGAGAAACACTGCAATTCCACACGTGGCGATGAGGTGAACCGGCTGGGCAGAGAAAACCCCCAGAAAGGGCAAGCCCAGCAGGATGGACCACCAGATCAGAAGGCCCCGCACATTAAAGCGGACGAGGGCCGGGAGGTTTCGGAGAAATGCGGCCAGGGCGACGAGGATCAGGCCAAAGCCGAACGCGCTGCCGAAGACGCCGAGAGTGGCGGGCGTGAAGCTCATCGGCCGCCTGTGACCGAACGACCAGGCCAACAGGCCCACCAGCTCGCCCCGCCAGAGGGCCACAGCAAAGAAACCCAACTGAAGGACAAGGACAATCAGAGGAAGTATGCCCCACCATATCAGGGCCGTCTCGCGTTTAAAGGCCAGCACTCTCTTCAGAGTCACCCGGCCCCCTTCGCCTGCGGCCTCCTGCCGCATGCGCATCCATCCGAAATAAACCAGCACCAGAAGCGTAAACGCAAACCCATTGTTGGAGAGCACCTCCAGGCTGAGCAGAATGCTCACCAGGGCGGCCCAGATCCACGTCCGGGTGGAGAAGAGCCGCTCGGCGGCCAAAAAGAGCAACACCTGGATGAAGAAGATCCCCACCATGGGGTGATTGATCCGGGAGACGGCGATGTGGTAGGCGGCCAAGGCCCCGAAGAGGGTGGCCAGGAGACCCGTCTCTGCGTCGAACCACCGCCTTCCCAAAAAGTAGAGCCCCAGGAGGGAGAGGGTCCCGACCACCGCATAGGGGAGGAAGAGGAAAAACTCTCGAACGGGAACCCCAAGGAGGTTCAGGACGTTAAGGTTGATGAACTGGATGAGGGGGGAGCTGGCCCCATTGTAATAGATAAAGAGCTGAGCCAGAAAATTCTCGATCCAGGGCCCCCCCGGCAGGAACCGGGCTTGGGTCAGGCGAAAGCCCGCCAGCAGGGGGTTGACTTCGTCATGGTTGGCGTCCACCACCCGGTCGAGACTGAACAGCCTCAGCCCGAAGGCCACCAGAAGCAGCAACACGAGGAGCCAGATCCCATATCGCTCCAGAAAGCGAGAGACCGCACCTTCTGTCCTGCCGGCAACTGGGCTTGCAGCCTTAAGGGACACCGCTTGCCTCCTCCCTCACCGCCCGCGCGTGGAGACCGACCAGGGCGACCAGCAGAAGCATCCCGCCGAGCCCCGGCCCCCCCCAAAGCTTCCAGGTGTCCAGCGCCACAGGAGGGGTCGCACTGAGCCACCAATCGATGAGGCGCATAGGGATGATGGGGCTCATCATAAGGTATGAGACGGCCAGGACGACGGCCCACGCCAGGCGCGTGCGGCGCTTGTCCGCTTGGCGCGACCGGCCCGCCGCCTCCCGCACCAGGTGGATGGCGGCCGCCGAAAGCCCGGGCAGCGCAAAGGCCAGATAGTAAGTTTGATTGCGATTCACCAGCATCGCCATGATCGTCAGGAGGAGCCCACCTTCCAGGGAGATTAAGCCGGGCCGCGTGGAGGGGAAGTACCGGATCACGTAGACCGCCAGGGCGGCCAGCACCGCCAGGTTTAGCCATCCCGCCCAGCGACGGACCCGAGCAGAGTCGCGGATCTCCAGAAAACCTCCCTCCAGCTGCCTCACGACAAAGGGACGCTGGAGCAGGTTCACCAAGGCCTGGTTATTGATGTGGGTCGTAGCGTGTCCCTGGCCGAAGGTCGTGACGCGATATTCCCGCAACGTACTAGACCGAGACCAGGGAAGCGCCGGCTGCAAGGCAAAAAAGAGCACGGCCGAGACCGCAACTGCCGCCCCCAAGGCTGCCCACCGCCGTTTCCACGCCAGGTAGGGAAAAAAGATGGCGGGCAGGAACTTCAGGGACACGGCCAGGCCGATGGCCACCCCTCCAGAGATTTGACGCCCCCAATAGGCAAAGGCCCAGACGATGAGGAAAAGCTCGAGAACCTCAATGGCACGCTGGCCGAAAGCCGCGTGAAGGGGCGTGAAGTTCAACCAAACGACTGCCACGAGGAACCACTCCCACCCACTCGAAAGGCGGAGCACTCTTCGTCCCCACAACCAAAAGGCAGCCACGGCGCTGGTCCACAGCCCAAGATGTGTCAGAAGGTCAATGACCCGGTAGGAGGTCAAGAAGGTCAGGGGGAAGGTGATCAGGTGGAACCCGGGGCCATAGTTCCACCACCCTTGCACGCTGACGTGGCCGGCGCCGAAGATAGCCTCCTGAAGAAGCAAGGGGTTATAGGACTGGACAAAAGGGCCGGGGAAGGCCGAATAAAAATCACCTATGATGGAGCGGGTGGGGGAGAAGATCCCACCAAAAGCAAATCGAAGAAGACTATAGGCCAGAAAAGCGACCCAGAGCGTCCGTGCCCACCTTTGGCCATCCACCATTTATGTCTCTCACAATTCACCCGCCCACCCCTCGCCCCGGCGGCTCGGCCATGGGAGAGACTGGCAAAAAAGCGGTTCAGATAATATCACCGAAGGGAGAAGATCACTAGAGGTGCAGACCGAGACCGGGAGTGCGTGGGGAAACTTCCGGGAAGTTGCGCGGCAACTGGGCAGAACTATATATTAGGGCATCAGTTGGATCTCCGTCACCCATGGGCCCACCTATGGCTAAGCGTCCCCTCAAAGCCTTGCTCATCAGCCAGGACACAGCACTGGCCAAGGCACTGGGCCGCGCACTAGAGCCTCTGGGATTGACCGTCTTGAAGTCGTCGCCCCCCATGGGAGCGCGAGAGAAGATCTCGTGGGGATCAGGGTTGAAAGGCGACAACTCTCTTCTCATCGTGGACGGTCGAGACTACCTTGCCAGCTTTCTCGGCACCCCCTCGACGAACGGCCAAGCCCCCCCTACCCTCCTCCTGTTGAAAGGAGGAAGTCCTGTCGACGATCAGGGAACCCCTCCATGCGGATGAGGTGATCATCCTGCCCCTTCGTCCTGGAGAGGTGAGGCTTCGGGTCGGACAGCTACTCGGAGAGCGGGTTTATGGTCGAAGACTGGGGTCTTCTCCCTCCTCTGAGGGACCGGGCGACCTTTCGCTGGACGCCGACCGCTATGAGATCACCCTCGATGGGATTCCCCTTGAGCTGACGTATCTGGAATTCGAATTCCTCAAGTACTTGATGACCCATCCCGAGCGGACCCTGACGCGCGAGCACCTCTTGAACCAGGTCTGGGGCGAGGATTACCTCGGAGGCACCCGAACGGTAGACGTTCACATCCGCCGCCTTCGGGCAAAGCTGGAGCGGGGAAACCGGGATTTCATCAAGACGGTTCGGGGGGTGGGATATCAGTTTCTGGTGTGAGAGGCCCTTTTGGAAACAGTCGATTTAACACAAATTTAATCTCCTCGTAACCTCCCTGAAATATTCTCCTCTTAGACTGTAGGTGTGAGAGTTTAGGCGCCCGTCGCCCTAGAAAAGGAGGAGAAGCCTGCCCTATGGCCACCCGGACGTCCCGCCGCGCGACTACCACCGGTCAAAAATCTCTTCAGGGCTCCAAACCCAAGGCGAAGGACAAGGAATATGTCCTGCGCATGGTCAAAGAGCACAACGTCAAGTTCATCCGTTTCTGGTTCACCGACATCCTAGGGTTCTTGAAGAGCTTTGCCATGACCCAGGACGAACTGGAGCTCTCTGTGTACGAAGGGCAGGGATTTGACGGCTCCTCTATCCAAGGGTTCGCCCGCATTGAAGAGAGCGACATGGTGGCCATGCCGAATCCCGCCACCTTCCAGATCCTCCCCTGGAGGAATCGAGAGGAGGGTGGCGTGGCCCGGATGTTCTGCGACATTCTGAACCCGGAAGGCACGCCCTATGCGGGAGACCCCCGCCACGTCCTCAAGCGAAACCTGAAGAAGGCCGCGGACCTCGGATACACCTTTTATGTGGGCCCTGAGCTCGAGTACTTCTACTTCAAGAACGCCGAAGGGACTGAAACCCTGGACCACGGGGGCTATTTCGATCCCACCCCCCTCGATGTCGCCAGCGACCTTCGGCGGGACACGGTCCTCACCCTTCAGGCCATGGGGATTGATGTCGAGTACAGCCACCACGAGGTGGGCCCCAGCCAACACGAGATAGACCTTCGCTATGCCGACGCCCTCACCATGGCCGACAATGCCATAACCTACCGCTTGGTGGTCAAAGAGGTGGCCCTGAAGCACAACGTCTACGCCACCTTCATGCCAAAACCCATCTCCGGCGAGAACGGCAGCGGCATGCACACTCACATGTCCCTCTTTCAGGGCTCAAAGAACGCTTTTTTTGACACCAAGGACCGAGACCATCTTTCCCCGGTCGCGAGAGCGTTCATCGCCGGTCTGATGCGCCACATCCCCGAGATCACCTTGGTCCTGAACCAGTGGGTGAACTCCTACAAGCGGCTCACGCCTGGCTATGAGGCCCCCGTCTACATCACCTGGGCCCGGCGAAACCGCTCCGATCTCATCCGGGTCCCCGTCTATAAGCCCGGCAAAGAGCAGGCGACCCGCGTCGAGGTCCGCTCCCCCGATCCCGCCTGCAACCCCTACCTCGCCTTCGCCGTCATGCTGGCGGCTGGCTTGGAGGGGATTCAGAAGGGTTACAAGCTCAGAAAACCCGTTGAGCGCAATGTGTATGACATGACCCAGGAGGAAAGGAAGAAGCTGGGGATCGAGACCCTGCCCTCAGATCTCCATGAGGCCATCAAGGTGGCCGAGGAGAGCAAGCTCCTGCGGGAGTGCTTGGGGGATCACGTTTTCACAAAACTCCTGGAAAACAAACAGATCGAATGGGACCGCTACTGGGCCCACGTCTCCAAGTACGAGCTGGACAAGTACCTACCCATTCTCTAGGGGTCTAGAAGGGATTCTCGACGCTTCAGGGCAGGTGTCAGGGCGAGACGACGTCCCCTTCGATGGGGTCGACCCGGACTCCCCGGGTCTCCAGGGCCTCGACGGCCCGCTCGATCTCCTCCGGCTGGCCGGTCAGCTCCAGCTCCACCCAGCCCGATTCGGCCGTCACGTTAGCCCTGCGGATGTTGTAGACCACCTGAAAGGCCTTTCCGATCTCGTGGATATAGGGCCTTTTCACCTTCTCACTGGGGAAGGTGAGCCGAACCCGGACCCTTGTCGCCGTCTCTTCTTTCACGGTCCCCATCCCTCCCCGTCGAGCTACGAGTCGAGGTCCTCCTTGCGGGTCTCCTCGGGGCGAACCCCCCTCGACTGAAGATAGGCCATGGCTTTATCGATCTCGCCCTCGCTCCCCTCTATCTCCAGGACTATCAAGCCCCGCTCGGCATTTACGTGCGCCCGGAAAACACTGGTGACGACCTCAAACTGGCGGCCCATCTCATAGATGATGGGCTCCTTGATGAGATCCCCTTCATAGGTCAGGGTGATGAACTTTTTGGCCACAGCTTATCCCCCGTTCACAGGACCGCCAGGTTGTGTTCCTCCAAAGACCAGGTGCTGACGCGGTAACGCTTGGATCCACCCCCCTTTCCGTCCACCCCGACGATGATGTAGATCCATCCCTCCCAATCACCCATCCGCTCCAGATCGGTGGGGGAGAGTCGGGAGGGGTGGTCCGGATGGGAATGGTAAAACCCCACCACCTCCTGGCCGGTCTCCCTCAGGGAATCCTGAAGGCGCAGGAAAGCCCTGGGGTCAATTTCATAGCGGTCCTGGGCCCGTTCCTTATTGAGATTCTCTGTGGGGCGGGCCTCTTCGATGACGATGCGCTTTTGGCCACCCCGGCGCCCTGCGCCCCCGACCAGAAAGCCGCAGCACTCATGAGGGTAATCCCGCCCCGCGTGACGCTTTAGGGCAAGGAGGGCCTTTTCCCTGATCTCGACGCTCACGGGGCCCGTTGCACGCGAGGTCGACCGCCGGCGATGGCGGGGATGATAGACACCTCGTCCCCGTCCTTCACAGGTGTCTTCTCGCCATTCAAAAAGCGGATGTCCTCGTCGTTGACGTAGACGTTGATGAAGCGACGGATCTCTCCGGAGTTGTCGTAGAGCCTTTCCCACAACCCCGGGAACATCTGCTCCATGTTCTCGAAGAGCTCCCGCACGTTTTTCCCCTCCGCCTTGACATTGCTGGCATTCTTCGTCAACTTCTGAAGGGGCGTCGGGATCCGCACCGTCACACCCATAGACTCATCCCTCCTTCCACTGGGCCGCAAAGGCCTCCTGAAATGCGCTGAACTTAGCCTCGATGGTGAGGGGTTGACTCACTTGGTCCTGGACGGCCTCCTGAGTCTTCAGCCCGTTCCCGGTGATAGAGATAACCGTTAGGTCCTCAGGACGGATCCTCCCCTGCTCCACCAGCTTCTTGGTCACGCCGACGGTCACCCCGCCGGCCGTCTCCGTGAAGATCCCCTCGGTTTCGGCGAGGAGCTGTATCCCCTCAATGAGTTCAGGGTCGCTGACATCCTCTCCGTAACCCCCGCTCTCCCGGACCGTCTGGATCCCGTAGTAGCCGTCAGCGGGGTTTCCGATGGCGATGGATTTCGCAATGGTCTGGGGTCGAACGGGCCGGAAGAAATCGGCCCCCTCCTTGATGGCTGTCGTGACGGGAGAGCAGCCCGTGGCCTGTGCCGCGTGGACCCGAGTTTTGACCTCATCCACCAGACCCAGGGCCTTGAACTCCTTCATCGCCTTCCACACCTTCGTGATGAGAGAGCTCCCCGCCACGGGGACCACGATGTGGTCAGGGGTCCGCCAGCCGAGTTGTTCCATCACCTCGTAGGCAAAGGTTTTCGAGCCATCCCCGTAATAAGGACGAAGGTTGATGTTGACAAACGCCCAGCGATAGTTGCCCGCAATCTCACTGCAAAGGCGGTTCACGTCGTCATAGACCCCTTTCACGCCGATGAGCGTGGACCCGTAGACCAGGGTCCCGAGCACCTTGGCCACCTCCAAGTCGTCCGGTATGAAGATATAGCTTTTCAGGTTGGCCTCGGCGGCCTGGGCCGCCACCGCATTGGCCAAGTTTCCCGTCGAGGCACAGGCCACCGTATCGAAGCCAAACTCCTTGGCCTTGGTGATGGCGACTGCGACGACCCGGTCTTTGAAGGAGAGGGTGGGGCAGCAGACACTGTCATTCTTGATATAGAGATGCCGAAGACCAAGGGCCTCCCCGAGATTCTGCGCCCGCACCAGGGGCGTCATCCCCACGCTGAGACCCACGGTGGGCTCCCCATCAATGGGGAGGAGGTCCCGATAGCGCCAGATGCTGGGAGGGCCCGCCTCGATCTGCTCTCGGGAGACATTTTTGGCGATGGCCTCATAGTCATAGACGACTTCCAGGGGGCCAAAGCAGAATTCACAGACGTGGATCGGCTCCTTGGGATATTCCCGGCGACATTCCTTGCATTGTAGCCCCAGGACATGGCCCACTGGCTTAATCACCCCTTCCGAGAGCTCGCCCAGGCGGGCGGGCTAAAGACCTTCTCCGCCTCGCATTAGTGCGGGAAGGCTGATTGACCTGGCGCACAAGAGCCCGGACTTTCCGAATCGGCGCGCCCTTGCCGCTATTATATTAATTTATCGGGCTCAAAATTCAATCCCGTCCTCACCCCGTTTGCCGGGGCCTCTCCCTTTTGGCTATCATGGAGAGCCCCGAAAGCGTCGGGGTTTCCGAGAAACGGCCCTTTGACAGACCCCCCGAAGGGCCCTTTTGGTTCACTTCGAGGAGGGCAGCGGTCCAAGATGGATCCCCCTTTTCCCTCAGCGCTCACCATCGCGGGCTCCGATTCGGGAGGTGGGGCCGGCGTCCAGGCGGACCTCAAGACGTTCACCGTCCTGGGGGTCTTCGGGGCCTCGGTCCTCACAGCCCTCACGGCTCAAAACACGCTCGGAGTCCAGGCCGTCCACGCCGTCCCTCCCGATTTCGTCGCTCAGCAGATGGACTCCGTCCTCACCGACATTCCCATCCAGGCGGCCAAGACGGGGATGCTGGCCGACGCCGCCATCGTTGAGGTGGTGGCGGCAAAGATCAGGCAATACCAAGTGCGCCCCCTGGTGGTGGACCCCGTCATGGTGGCGAAGTCAGGAGACCGTCTTCTGGCTAAGGGGGCCGAGCAGGCCCTCATCCGGGAGCTCCTGCCCCTCGCCACCCTCATAACGCCAAACCTGGGCGAGGCGGAGATCTTACTCGGGAGTCCGGTGCGAGACCTCCCGGCCATGCGGGAGGCCGCAAAGCGTCTCTTCAACTTCGGCTGCGGGGCCGTCCTCGTCAAGGGGGGTCACCTCCCCGATGGGGCCACCGACGTCCTATACGACGGAGAGGAGGTCACCGAGTTCCCAGCCCCCCATCTTGACACCCAAAACACCCATGGGACCGGCTGCACGCTCTCGGCGGCCGTCGCCGGATATCTAGCCCAGGCGCTTCCTCTTCGCGAGGCTGTCCGGGCGGCGAAGGAGTTCATCACGGAGGCCGTTGCCAGGGCCCCCGAAGGGCTCGGGGCTGGTCATGGCCCACTTCATCATATGCACCGGATTCGACCCTGAACCGAATCCCTCAGGAGGCACTATGGACCGAGATGAAGCCCTGAAATTTCTTGAGGAAAATCACCGGGGGGTGTTGGCCGTCGTGGGCAGGGGCGGAAACCCTCATCTCTCGCCTATCTTCTTCGCCCTCATGGACGGGAAGATCCGAATCTCCTCTGCCTGGGATCGGGTGAAAACGAAACACCTGAAGCAAGACCCGAGGGCCTCCCTGTGCGCTCTCACAGAGGAGTTTCATCCTTACCTCACCGTGGAGGGGAAGATAGAATTGCTCTCAGATCCGGATGGGAGAAAGAACCTCGATCTCTATCAGGCCATCACGGGAGGCCCGCCCAAAAACCTCGCGGAGTATTTTGAGGCGATGAAGCGGGAAAAAAGGCTGGTCTATGAAATGACAATTGAGGGAATGTACCCTCTGGAAAAGTAATCTCCAACTACAATCTTCGAGACGCCGTTCCTAAAGTTGAAGTAGAAATCCCGGCGAGATGTCCACGTCGGCACGGCCCCTGGCGTTCTCAAGCCACTGCTGATAAATCACCCTCTTCTTGTTCTCCAGGATCTGGCTTCGAAAGTTCTCTGCCTCGGCTCCATCCTCGGCAAGCTTTGAAAGGTCTGCCTGGCGGCGTTCCGCCAGGACGAATACAAGCCTGTCCCCATCTAGCACTATCTCGGCCCCATCGCCCTCTTCCAGACCAAAGGCCACCTGGTAAAAATCGTTTCCGGGGCGCAGATCAGGGACATCATCCGATCGGCGGAAAAGAGGCGTTTCCCGAACAGCGAGCCCCAGGTCACTCGCTACTTCGTCAAGACTCTTTCGGCCCTGGATAGCCGCCACCATCTCCTTTGCCCTGTCAGCAGCCCGGTTTTCCCCTTCGACCCGCCGCCAGACCTTTTCCACGTCCTCCCGAATTTCCTCAAGGGGTGGAAACCGGGAGGACGCTTCATCCAGGAGACGGATGAGATACCATCCACCTTCCCCCTCGACAGCCTCTCCCACTTCACCCTTCGTTAGCTGGAAGGCCGCGGTCGCCACTGCCTGTAAATCGGGAAGGAGAAGGCCCTCCCCCGCCGCCGAGAAGAAGTCAGAAGTCACCCGCTTGAGACCCGGACTCTCGGGAAAACTATCAAAGCGTTGTCCCTCATCCACGTTAATCAACGCCTGATTGATCAGGTTCCGGGCCTCCTCGTCAGCCTGGGTGGACCGAAGGATATCCAAGATGGCGGCCCTGACCTCCTCCAGAGGCTGGGCGCCCTCGGATTGGATCTCCTCCAGTTGAATGAGGTGGAAGCCAAAGCGGCTCTGGACGGGACCGCGGACTTCGCCCACCTCCATGTTGAAGGCTGTCTCCTCAAAGGCCGGGTCGAATTCCCCGCGGCGGAAGAAACCCAGGTCTCCCCCCTCGTCCCTGTTGGGGTCTTCAGAGTGGATCTTGACAAGGGCCACGAAATCGCCGCCCTCTTGGATCTCTGCCAAGACGGCCTCGGCCTTTTCCCGGATCTCGGAAGTCCTGTCAGGGCCAGTCTCCGGAGCCATCTTGAAAAGGATATGCCGGGCCCGGCGACGCTCAGGCTGCTGGTAATCCGACTGACGGAACTCGTAGTAGCGGGTCACGTTTTCGTCCGTAACCTCGACCTGTCCCTCGAGTTCCAAGAGGTCGGCGAAGTAATATTCAATTTTGACTTTTCGGGGCTCCCGAAACTCCTCCTTGCGTTCCTCGTAGAGGTCTTTGATCGCCTGCTCATCGGGGGCTACGGATGAGTCCAAATCTTCCGCTGGGAGTCGGATATACCGAACCTTGATCCGCTCGTTGTTCCAGAGATAGGCCTCCTCCAGCTCGGCGGGCAAAAGCCTGACCCCATTGATGATGAGGCCTTCCAGCCTCTGGATCAGAAGGGCCTGCCGCTGTCCCTCCTCAAAAACCTCGGGCGGGATACGGCTATGGCGAAGGGACTGAAGATAAAAATCTCGATCAAAGCGGCCCAGCCGCTGAAACTGTGGGAGTGAACTGATGACTCTCGCCACCTCGGCGTCCGAGATTTCCAAGCCCGCCCGGCGCGCCTCGATGAGCTGCACCCGAGTCCCGACCAAGTTGTCCAGGGCGCGCCTTCCAATCTGAAGCTGGGAGACAAGCTGGTCATCAAATGCGTTCCCGTAAAGCCGGCGGTAGAGGTTGTAAGTCCTTTGGTAGGCCTCATGATACTCGGCGAGGAAGATGTCCTCTCCTCCAACACTTGCCACCACATCTCTACTCACCGTTTGGTAGGGCCGGTGGAGGGCATTCCAGCCGAAAAAGCCAACGAAGCTCATGGCCACCATCACGAGGAGACCCTTGACGAACCAGGAATTAGCGAAACCCCTCATGTATCTCAGCATGGACATTCCCCCCGCTGTTATTTATCCCAAAAGCGATTTAAGATTAGCGTAGAATAACCCCCCTCTGCGCTGCAACCCTTTTCTTACAGGGCCGCGGAAGCCCCCTTCGCAGGCGGTATCCTGGGGGACAACAAAAAAAGCTTGATTTTACGAATCTATTTCTTGAACTACCCGACCTTTTGGCATAGAATTGCTTGGCTTTCGAGGTGGGGGGGTAGGGCCTCTCTGATTGGGCAGGTCTCATGGGATGGTAAAGACGGGTATGGTTCTCAACAGGCTGTGGGGGCTTTTTTCTAACGACTTGGCTGTGGACCTCGGCACAGCCAACACGCTCGTCTATCTCAAGGGTGAGGGGATCGTCCTGAGAGAGCCTTCTGTGGTGGCCATCCATCGGGACACCAAACAGATCCTGGCCGTCGGGACCGAGGCCAAGAACATGGTGGGGCGAACACCGGGCACCATTGTGGCCATCCGGCCCATGAGGGACGGGGTCATCGCCAATTTCGAAATTACCGAGGCGATGCTGCGCCACTTTATCACCAAGGTCCATAACCGAAAGGCCTTTGTGCGGCCCAGGATTATCATCTGTGTCCCCTCGGGGATCACCCAGGTAGAACAGCGGGCTGTTCGAGATTCGGCTGAGTCGGCGGGCGCCCGAGAGGTGTTCCTGATCGAAGAACCGATGGCAGCCGCTATCGGGGTCGGCCTTCCCATCCAGGAGCCCTCCGCCAATATGGTCCTGGACATCGGGGGAGGAACGACAGAAGTGGCCGTCATCTCGCTGGCGGGGGTCGTCTTTAGCAAGTCCATCCGGGTTGGAGGGGACGAGATGGACGAGGCCATCGGCAACTATGTCAAGCGATCCTACAACCTCCTCATCGGCGAGCGGACGGCCGAAAACATCAAGATGGAGATCGGATCGGCCTATCCCATAGAGGAGAGAAAGAGCATGGAGGTGAAGGGCCGGGATCTGGTGGCGGGGGTCCCGAAGACGATCATCGTCACCGATGAAGAGATCCGAGATGCCCTGTCGGATCCGGTGGGAGCCATCGTGGAGACCGTCAAGATCGCCCTTGAGCGTATGCCCCCGGAACTGGCCTCAGATATCGTGGACAAGGGGATCATGCTGGCCGGGGGAGGCGCCCTCTTACGGGGCTTGAACATCCTCTTGCGAGAGGAGACCGGCCTGCCCATAACGGTCGCTGAAGACCCCCTTTCGGCAGTCGTCATGGGGACAGGAAAGGTACTGGACGAGATCGACCTCTTGCAAAAGCTCAGCCTCTAGCATAGAGGCCTCAAATGAGACGGCCTCCTAATCGGCGTCAGGACATCATCTTGCTCCTGGGGCTTTTTCTCCTCACCTTCACGAGCATGACGGTCCACCTCCGCTGGCAAGATGCGACCAGCCCCGCCAGTAGGGTCGTCCTGGAGTTTTTAGGAACCCTTCAGGCCTGGGGCCAAAAGCCCATTGAGGCCCTGGGTGGTTTCTTTGGGAATTTCACCAGCGCTCAGACCCTTCGGGAAGAGAACGACAGGCTTCGGACCGAGGTGGGGCGTCTTCAACAGGCCCAAAGCCAGTTCGAAGAGTTTCGGCTTCGCCATAATCGCTTACAAGCCCTCCTGGATTTTCAAGAGACCTCCAGGCTGAAGACGGTGGCCGCGTCCGTCATCGGACGGGACGCCACCAATTGGTCCAAGACCATCACCCTCGACCGGGGCTCTGAGGCGGGGCTCGCAGAGAACATGCCGGTCATCACCCATGAGGGAATCGTAGGGCACCTCATCCGCGTCAGCAGCTCCAAGTCTCAGGTCCTCCTGATCTCAGACCATCGGGGTGCTGTGGATGCCCGCATCCAGCGGTCCCGGGCCAGCGGGGTCTTTGTGTCCAACCCTCAAGGAGCGGGGCAGCTGAAGTACGTGCCCGAGGACGCAGAGGTGAAACCTGGGGACACCGTGATTTCTTCGGGCCTCGGCGACCTCTACCCAAAGGGGCTGGTGGTGGGAAAGGTGGAGAAGGTGAAACAGAACGGAGATGGGCTCTTTCAGAGCGTGGAGGTGGCACCGGCCGTGGATTTCTCCCGGTTGGAAGATGTTCTCATTGTCCTAAAACCCTGAGTTTCTAGATGGTCATTGTCTACACTGGCCTTGTTGTCCTGATCGCCATTGTCTTTCAGACCACCGTCGCAGAGTATTTCCTGGAAACCGTTGGGGCGAAACCCGATCTCCTGCTTGTCCTGGCCTTAGTCCTGGGTCTCATGCGAGGCAAAGGGGGGGGAGCCGTCTTAGGCTGCCTCCTGGGCTTCTTGCAAGACATCCTGTCTGGAGGCCTCCTCGGCATCAACGCTCTCTCTAAGGGCCTCATCGGTTTTGGGGCAGGGGCCTTCAGAAGGGATCTGATGTCTTTCCACCCGCTGGTTCAGGCCTTCTTCTTCGCCCTGGCTACCGCCTTTGACGCCGCTTTAAACCTCATTCTAGGCTTCCTCCTCTCTCCCCTGCCCGGCGGGATAGAGGGGATAGCAGGGGTCCTCTTAAGGCTCCTCGTCCTGCACGCCGTGATAGGTCCCCCTATCCTCTGGGCCCTTGGCCGCCTGGAGTCCCGCTGGACTGATCGTGGGGGGGTCAGGGGCCCTGCGCCTCTTCGGAAACGAGGATGAGACTCGGCCTACGGAAATTCGGACAGCCTCTTCCAAGCAGGGTGAAAAGCGGCATCTTTTTCCTCGCAGTGGTTTCACTGGCTTGTTTTGGCCTCCTTATGATCCGGCTTTGGTCTCTCCAGGTCATCCGCGGGGAGGAGTTTCACCAGCGCTCGGAGAACAACCGGATCAGCATCCAAGTCATCCCGAGCCCGCGGGGGCTCATCCTGGACCGAAAGGGCGAGGTCCTGGCAACCAGTCGCCCTGCCTTCCACCTCGCCCTGCTTCCCTATGCCGTCCCGGACCTCCCCGGGACTCTGGAGCTCCTTGGGCCTCGAGTCGGGCTGGATATGGAGGAGACCAGGGCCAGACTTGAACGGGCCAACGCCTTTAAACCAGTCGTCATTCGGCACGACATCCCGCGCGAGGCCGTCGCCTATTTAGAGGAGCACCGCCTTCAGTTCCCGGGCGTCCTCCTTCAGGTAGAACCCCTTCGCAATTACCCCGCCAAGGTCCAGCCCGCCCATGTGCTCGGCTATGTGGGAGAGGTGAACGAGGCCGAAATCCGACAGAAGGACCGGTCATACCGGTTGGGAGATTTCATCGGCCGGCAGGGGCTAGAACGGGATTTTGAGGATTTCCTCCGTGGGGTCCCGGGCAGGCGCTGGGTCGAGGTGGACGCCTTCGGGCGAGAGCAAAGGGTCCTCAAGGAGCAACCCTACGGACCTGGAAAGAATTTGATTCTGACGCTCGATGCTTCCCTTCAAGAAAAGGCGGAGAGCTTGCTCGGCGACACGGTGGGAACCATCATTGCCGTGGACCCCCGAAACGGAGAGGTCCTGGCCATGGCGAGCCAGCCCCGCTTTGACCCCAACGCCTTCGCAGGGGGCATATCGGTCAACGCCTGGAAAGAGCTCACCTCAGACGCCCTGCACCCCTTGGAGGATCGGGCCACCCGCGGCCAATATCCCCCTGGCTCCGTCTTCAAGATCGCAGTGGCGGCTGCGGCCCTGCAAGAGGGCGCGATAAAGGAGGACGAGGAGCTCTTTTGTCCGGGCCACCTGGTGTTCGGGGGACGGACCTACCGGGACTGGCGCCCCGAAGGCCACGGATGGGTGAACATTCACCAGGCCCTCGTCGAGTCCTGCGATGTCTTTTTCTGGAAGGTCGGGCTGCGCCTGGGGATCGACGCCATCGCCAGACACGCCCGGGCTTTTGGGCTGGGAGATTCCACGGGCCTTCGGGACCAGGGGGAGAAGGAGGGCATCGTCCCCTCCCCCGAATGGAAACTGGAGAACATAGGGGAGCCCTGGTATCCCGGAGAGACCCTCTCGGCCTCCATCGGGCAGGGCTACACCGTGGTGACCCCTATCCAGATGGCGGTCCTCATCAGCGCCATTGCCAACGAGGGGACGCTCTACGAGCCCCGGTTGGTCTTGCAGGTCGAGGAACCAGATGGACGGGTAATCCAAACCTTTGGGCCTAAAATGAGAGGACGTCTTCCCATCCAACCTCAATACATTGACATGATCCGCCGGGGCCTTCGGGGGGTCGTCAACGAGGAACGCGGGACAGGTTCTCTGGCTCGCATCCAAAACATCCAGGTGGCTGGAAAGACCGGGACTGCCCAGGTCATCAGGCTGAGGAAAAGGCATGACCAGAAGGAACAGGAGACCAGGCCAAGAGAGCTGCGGGACCACGGCTGGTTTGTGGCTTTCGCTCCCTATGAAAATGCCACCATTGCTGTGGTCGTCCTTGGAGAACACGGAGGCCTGGCAGGAGGCCGCTACGCCCCTCTAGCGCGCGAGGTCATCGCCCATCACTTGAATATGTCCAGGGAAGAACCCGGAAGTGAGCCCGCCAGCGACGGCGAGGGGGGGCACCCCTGATGATCGATCGGCGCCTGCTCGCAAATATGGACTGGGTCCTGGTCGGCACCGTCCTGATCATCTGCTTAACGGGGATCTTTATGGTTTACAGCGCCACCTACACCAAAATCGAGGGGGCGTTGAGTGGGCTCTCTCTTCGCCAGCTATATTGGCTGGGGTATGGCTTGGCGGGGCTAACGGTCCTGCTGTTTCTGGACTACCATCTTTTCCAGCGTTACGGTTATCTCCTTTTTTTCCTGTCTCTACTTCTGTTGATCTTGGTCCCCATCACCGGACGAATCGTCTCGGGGGCACAGCGCTGGCTCATCTTCGGGCCCTTTCGGGTCCAGCCCGCCGAATTTGCCAAGCTCGCCCTGATCCTGGCCCTGGCCAAGTATTTTTCTGAGACCGCGAGGGAGCCTCCTCTCCGCCTAAGAGACCTGGCCCTTCCGGTGTGCTTGATCGGAGTCCCGGCATTCCTGGTGGCCGCCCAACCCGACCTCGGAAGTGCCCTCCTCCTGATCTTTCTCGGGGGGTCCATCCTGGTCGTCGCCGGGCTTCGCCGGGGAACCCTGTTGACCCTGGCCCTGGGGGGGATGAGTCTCGCACCCATCGGGTGGTTCTTCCTGAAGGGATACCAGAAGCAGCGGATCTTGACGGTCTTCTACGGCGCGGGCGCGGATCCTTTGGGGGCTGGCTACCAGAGTCTCCAGTCCCAAATCGCGGTGGGGTCCGGCGGAATCTGGGGGAAGGGCCTCCTGGCGGGGACCCAGAGCCAGCTCCACTTTCTCCCCGAACAACACACCGATTTTCTCTTCGCCGTCTTCGCCGAGGAATTGGGTTTCCTCGCCGTCGCCGCCCTGCTCGCGCTCTACTGTCTTCTCCTCGTGCGGGGAGCCCAGATCGCCTACCGAAGCCGGGACCTCTTCGGAGCCCTGGTGGCCTTGGGAGTCGTGGCCTCCATCGGCTTACAAACGATCCTCAATGTGGCCATGACGACGGGCCTCATCCCCATTGTCGGCCTCCCCCTCCCCTTCATGAGCTATGGGGGATCGGCCCTCGTCTCCCAGCTCCTTGGCGTGGGTCTGCTTCTCAGCATCCGAATGCGCCGCTTCGTCAACTACTAAAACATCCCTGACCTCCCCTCGGGGCCCGCTTGACTTTCACAAGCCAAGGCTTAACCTTCCTTACAAGTAGCCAGGATATCAATAGGTGCTCCGTCAACGCCCGGGGTGTGGATTGGTGCCCAATTTTCAATAAGTTGAGGGAATTTTATGGCAAGCGAGTTCATCGTCAACGCAGAGCCCCAGGAGACCCGTGTGGCCCTCCTAGAGAACAAGGTGGTCACAGAACTCTATGTGGAGCGAAAGCGGGACGAGGGGATCGTGGGAAACGTCTACAAGGGAAAAGTGACCCGGATCCTTCCCGGGATGCAGGCTGCCTTTGTGGACATCGGCCTCGAGAAGGCGGGATTCCTCTATGTGGCTGATGTTGACGTGGAACACGGAGAATATGGCCGCCTCTACGAGGAGGATGAAGAGCCAGATATCGAGTTCGACCGCCGAGCGCGCACGCGTCGAACCCCAACCGCCCCCATTGAGAACCTCCTCCAGACGAGCCAGGACATCCTGGTCCAGGTGACCAAGGATCCCATCGGGACAAAGGGTTGCCGCCTCACCTCCTACGTCACCCTGCCCGGAAGGTATCTCGTCTTCATGCCGACCATAGACCAGGTGGGGGTCTCCCGACGCATCGGGGACGACGGGGAGCGAAAGCGCCTGAAAAAGCTTGTGCGGCGCCTCAAGGCCGACGGGGCGGGCTACATTGTGCGGACCGTCGCCGAGGGCCTGGAGGAGGAGGAGTTTCAGAGGGACGCCCAGTTCCTCTCGACCCTCTGGAATAAGGTCCGCGAGGCCGAGGAGCAAGCGATGGCGCCGGCCATCCTCCACGACGACCTGAACCTGGTCTCTCGGACCATCCGGGACCTCTTCACCGAGGACATCGAGCACATGTTCATCGACTCCCCTGAGGTATACGCTGAGACCCGGGAGTTCGTGGAGACGTTTTATCCCCACCTGGCCTCTCGAATTGAGCACTACCAGGGGCGAGAGCCCATCTTCGATGCCCACGGCGTGGAGCTGGAGATCGAGCGTGCCCTGGGCCGCCGGGTCTGGCTCAAGTCGGGAGGCTACATCGTCATTGACCAGACCGAGGCCCTCGTCAGCATCGATGTCAACACGGGCCGATTCGTCGGAAAACGCAACCCCGAGGAGACCATCCTCAAGACCAACCTGGAGGCCATCAAAGAGGTCGTCTACCAACTTCGTCTGCGGAACATCGGCGGGATCATCATTATCGACTTCATCGACATGGAGCGGGGGGATAGTAAGGAGAAGGTCTTCGAGACCCTGGCCCAGGAACTTCGATCCGACCGATCCCGCACGAGAATCCTGAAGATCTCAGAGCTCGGCCTCGTGGAGATGACCCGAAAGCGGGTGCGGGATAGCCTCGGCTCGTTCCTCTGTCACCCCTGCCCTTACTGCGACGGTCGGGGCGTGATTAAATCCACCACCACCGTCTGTTACGAGATCTTCCGAGAACTCAGGCGAGTCTCCAACCGAGAGGGGCCCGCCGAAAAAATTCTGGTCAACGCCCACCCCGCCGTAGCGGACCTCCTCCTGGAAGAGGAAAGCGTCTATCTGGAGCATATCGAGAAACAGCTCCAGACCAAGGTGGTGGTGAAGGCCGACAAGGACCTCCACCGGGAAGGTTTTGAGGTGATGGCCCTCTGAGACCCCCCCCGCCTTGACAGGTTCTCTCACAGCCATCTATATTCCATCCCCGGCTCTCGGCGGGTTCCAGTCCATCAGAAGCCGCGGGAAAAGGCGTACTCCTGACCCTCTGGAGGGATTCTTTGGAAGCTCGCGGTGGACGGTCGGCGTGGATTGCCCTGAACCTTCTTCCAGGTCTCACGCCGCGACAGGTTGAAGTTCTGCTGGCAGGCTTCGGAGGGCCGGAGGCCATCCTTGAGGCCACTGAGGCCGACCTCAAGGCGCGTGGTCGCCTTTCGGCCAAGTCCGCCTCTCGCGTGCGTGGATTTCAGCGGGAGAAGGCCCTCGAGGAAGAGCTGCGAGAGGCCGAACGTCTCAAGGTCACGATCATGACCCGGGAGGAGCCTGAGTATCCCGCCTCCTTGCTGGCGATCCCCGACCCCCCACCCGTCCTCTATGTGCGAGGCGAACTCCTGGAGAGGGATCGACTGGCCATCGCCATCGTGGGGACACGAAGGTCCACAACTTACGGCCGGCGGACCGCAGAGCGTCTTGGCCGGGGGCTTGCCGAGAAGGGACTCACGGTGGTGAGCGGCATGGCGCGGGGCGTCGACAGCGCTGCCCACCGGGGCGCCCTCTCGGGGAAAGGTCGTACCGTGGCCGTCTTCGGGAGCGGGCTTGCGAAGCTATATCCTCCTGAGGCAAAGGAGCTTTTTGACGCCATCGCACAGAGTGGGGCCGTTGTGTCCGAGTGGCCCCTCGCCACTCCTCCCCTCCCTCGCCACTTCCCCCAGAGAAACCGGGTCATCAGTGGTCTCGCCCTGGGAACAGTGGTCGTGAAGGCGCCAAAGGCGAGCGGAGCCCTCATTACGGCCCGGTTGGCTGCGGAACAAGGCCGAGACGTGTTCGCCGTGCCAGGACGTGTGGACTCCCCCCAGAGCCGGGGCACCCACCATCTTCTCCGAGAGGGGGCCCAGCTCGTGGATTCGGCCGAGGACATCCTGGCCGAACTTCCCCCCGAGCTGGTGGCCCTGCTTCCCTCGGTACAGGAGGTCCCCGGGAGTGCACCCCCCCTGCCCGCCCGAGAGGCCAAGGTCTTCACGCTGGTGGGCACGGGAGAAAAGCACATTGACCGCCTCATTGAGGAGAGCGCCTTGTCGGCGGGAGAAGTCTCTGGGGCCCTGATGAGCCTTGAGCTCAAGGGGCTTGTCCGACAATTTCCCGGCAAAATCTTTGCCCGGGCCTGATGCGGTTTTAGGAATATATATAAGAAAGGGGTGTGCAACCTCATGAGATTCACCGCCAGGCACACGGTTTCCGATCGGGTCTCAGGACCCCTCCCGCGCTTTGTACCGCGCGGGAAAAAGCCCTTCCCAAACTAAGCCATGTCAAACCCCCTCGTCATTGTCGAGTCTCCTGCCAAAGCCAAGACTCTAAAGAAATTCCTGGGCAAGCGCTTCCACATAAAAGCCTCGGTGGGACACGTGAGAGACCTCCCCGTAAAGAAGTTGGGGGTGGATGTAAAAAAAGATTTTGAGCCCCAATACGAGGTCATCTCGGGGAAGCGAAAAGCGTTGGAGGAGCTCAAAAAAGCGGCGGCGAAGGCCAAAACCATCTACCTCGCCCCGGACCCCGACCGCGAAGGGGAAGCCATCGCCTGGCACATCCAGCAGGAACTCGAGCCCGTCACTTCCGCCCACATCTACCGCATCAGCTTCAACGAAATCACCCAACAAGCCGTGACCCACGCCGTGGAGAACCCCGGGGAGATCGACCCCAACAAAGTCAACGCACAGCAGGCCCGCCGGATCCTGGACCGCCTGGTGGGTTACAAGCTCAGCCCCCTCCTGGGCCAGCGACTCAAAAACTGGGGCCTCAGCGCAGGCCGCGTCCAATCCGTAGCGCTTCGGATAATCTGCGACCGAGAGCGTGAGATCGAGGCTTTTAAGCCCGAGGAGTACTGGTCACTGACGGCAACCCTGCTGGGCAGGGAGGAGCCCTCCTTCGAGGCAAAGCTCGTCGGACTGGACGGCAAGAAGCCCAAGATCCGGAACCAAGCCGAAAACGACGCCCTGCTGAAAGAGCTCTCTGGAGCCCAATTCCAGGTGGCGAAGGTGGAGCAAAAGGAACGGAAGCGAAAGCCCCTACCTCCTTTTATCACCTCCACCCTTCAACAAGACGCCTTCCGAAGGCTTCGCTTCTCCGGGAAGAAGACGATGCGTGTGGCCCAGCAACTCTACGAAGGCCTCGAGCTTGGAGAGCTCGGCGCTCAGGGCCTCATCACCTACATGCGGACCGATTCAACGCGAATTACCTCCGAGGCCCTCACCGAGGCCCGGGACTTCATTCAAAACCATTTTGGAAAGGATTACCTCCCGACCAAGGCCCAGGTCTATCGAGGAAAGAAGGGGACCCAAGATGCCCATGAGGCGGTGCGGCCGACCTCGGTCCGCCGGGAACCCGACCAGGTAAGCCAGTTTCTGACAAAAGACCAGCTGGTCCTTTACCAACTCATATGGAACCGTTTCATCGCCTCTCAGATGAACCCCGCCCGTTATGACCAGACCACCATCGACGCCGCCACGGGACGTTTTGTCTTCCGAGCCACAGGGTCCATCCTGAAATTCCCCGGCTTCACTCGGCTCTACGAAGAGAGTGAAAATGGAGAGAAAGCCCCGGCCACCCTGCCCACGGTCCAGAAGGCAGAACCCTTGAGCTGCCAGGGTTTGGAAGGGAAGCAGCATTTCACCCAGCCGCCTGCGCGCTACACCGAGGCGAGCCTGATCAAGACCCTGGAGCAGGAAGGGATCGGACGGCCGAGCACCTACGCCGCTATCATCACCACCCTGTTAGGGCGGGATTACGTCCGAACAGAAAAGCGCCAGCTCACTCCCACCCCCATTGGCCTCATGATCTCAGACCTCCTGACCCAGCACTTCCCCCACCTGATGGACCTTGGGTTCACAGCCGAGATGGAGTCCCGCCTGGATCGGATCGAGGAGGGCCAGGACAACTGGGTGAAAACCCTCGAGAAATTTTACGCTGACTTTGAGTCAGACCTGGAGCGGGCCAAGGACACCCTGACCGCACCCGAGGTGCTGAAGGATCGCAAGTGTCCCGACTGCGGGGCCAACCTAGCCAAGCGACCGGGATCTTACGGGATGTTCATCGGGTGCACCGGATATCCGGACTGCCGATACCGGGAGTCCCTGGAGAAACGGGAGGTGGCACCGCCCGTGGAGACGGACATCGAGTGTGAGCGCTGCGGGGCAAAAATGGTGGAGAAGGAGGGCCGCTTTGGCCGGTTCCTCTCCTGCTCGACCTACCCCAAATGCAAAAATGCAAAACCCCTTCCGACCGGCATCTCCTGTCTCTTACCGGATTGTAATGGAGAGCTGATTCGACGGCGCTCCAAGCGGGGTCGCTTCTTCTACGGATGCAACCGCTATCCCGAGTGTTCTTTTGTCGCCTGGTCGCGCCCGGTGCCGCGCCCGTGCCCTCTGTGCGAGTCCCCCTATCTAGTGGAAGGCCGAAAAGGCCTCCGCTGCCCCACAAAGGGTTGTGGCCACCAGGAACCCCTCCCAGAGGCCGCCGAAGAGAAAGGGGCCGCAGCTGTTGTAGAGGGAGGACAGCCGGCCAAGTGAGCGGCCATGTCACCATCATCGGCGGTGGGCTTGCCGGGGTAGAGGCCGCCTGGCAGGCTGCCGAACGGGGTGCGCGGGTTTCTCTCTACGAGATGCGCCCCGTCCAGATGACGCCCGCTCACAAGACAGGAGACCTGGCCGAGCTCGTCTGCAGCAACTCCCTCAAGGCAGATGGTCCCACGACGGCGCCCGGCCTCCTGAAGGCGGAGATGCGGGCCCTCGGCTCTCTGGTGATGGAGGCCGCCGACCAGCACCGCGTCCCGGCGGGTGTCGCACTCGCCGTTAACCGGACCGCCTTCTCACGGACCCTGACGGACCGCATTGGGTCTCATCCCCGGATCGAGATCCACCGAGAAGAAGTGAAGATTATGCCGGCCTGCGACCCCCTCATCCTGGCGACGGGGCCCCTGACCTCCTCGGCCCTTGCCCAAGAGCTGGCGACCCTCACCCAGGAGCGCTACCTCTATTTCTACGACGCCATCTCTCCCATTGTGGACGGGCAGACGGTTGACGGCTCCAAAACCTTCTTCGCCTCCCGATACGGCAAGGGAGGGGATGATTATCTGAACTGCGGTCTATCCCGGGAGGAGTACCAGCTCTTCTGGAAGGCCCTCCTTGAGGCCGAGAAGGTCCCCCTTCACCCCTTCGAGAAGGCCATGTACTTTGAGGGGTGTCTTCCCATCGAGGAAATGGCGAGCCGGGGGGAAAAGGTCCTCGCCTTTGGTCCCATGAAGCCGGTCGGCCTCACCCATCCGGGGACGGGAGCGCGCTATCACGCTGTCGCACAACTGCGGCGCGAGAATACGGCGGGCGAGTCATACAACCTCGTCGGCTTTCAGACGAAGCTCACCTATCCCGAACAAAAACGTGTCTTTCGGATGATCCCGGGTCTGGAGGGGGCCGCGTTCTTCAGATACGGGAGCCTCCACCGAAACACTTTTTTGAACGCCCCGCGGCTTCTTCAGCCAAGCCTCCAGCTCAAGGGGCACGCCCACATCTTCATCGCAGGCCAGATCACCGGGGTGGAGGGATATCTCGAGTCTGCGGCGACGGGCTGGCTGGCTGGTGTGGGGGCGGTCCATCGCCTCTCAGGCCTCCCCTTCCCCCCCCCCCCTCCAACCACCGCCCTGGGTTCCCTGATCCACTACATCACGACGGCCGACCCTGCCCACTTCCAACCCGTCAATATCAACTATGGCCTCATTCCCCCTGTAGACTCCCGGGCCCCTAAGAAGGAGCGTCGCCAACAGATCGCCCAAAGGGCTCTAGAGGATCTCGAACGGTGGAAAAAGGATCCCGAATCCGTCTGAAGGAGGCCATCCGTCTATTTGAGCGTCACCTCTCGCTCGAGCGGGACGCCTCGGTCCACACCCGCAGAAACTATGGGCGGGACCTCGCCGATTTCTCCGACTTTCTGGCCCAGTGGGGGGAAAAAGACCCTGAGGTCTCAAAGATTGACCGCCTGGCCCTTCGGGCCTACTTGGCGGCCCTCCATCAGAGGGGAAACCGTCCGGCCACTGTCGCCCGAAAGCTGAGCACCCTGAGGAGTTGCTTTAAATTACTTCAGCGGGAGGGTCTCCTCTCAGGCGATCCAACGACCACCCTCGCCCCTCCCCGTAGGGAGCAACGACTCCCCAGGACCCTGACCGTGGACGAGGCCTTCCAGCTTATGAAGGCCCCAAAGGGTGAGGGACCGCTCCAGCGCCGGGACCGGGCCATGTGGGAGGTGTTATACTCGACCGGGATCCGGGTGAGCGAGCTGGTTGGCCTGGATCTGGTGCATGTGGACTTAGAGGGAGGGTCCCTTCGGGTGATGGGGAAGGGGAAAAAGGAGCGCTACGTCCCTCTCGGGAGCCATGCTAGAGAGGCCCTCTCGCAATATCTCACAGTTCGCCAAAAGATCTCCCCATCGGAGGAGGGAGAGCCCGTCTTCCTCAACGCTCGCGGGTCACGCCTGACTTCGCGGGGCGTGCGGGGTCTCCTCCACCGACACCTCACGGAGATAGGGCTATCGGGGCGCGCCTCCCCCCACTCCCTTCGGCACTCCACGGCGACCCACCTCCTGGAGGCGGGGGCCAACCTGCGGGACATCCAGGAGCTCCTCGGCCACAGTTCCCTCTCGACGACACAAAAATACACCCACCTCGCCCTGGACCATCTCTATGCCGTCTACGACCGGGCCCATCCCCGCGCCCGGCCGAAGAGACCGTCCTCACAGGCACGGGATTTGAAGGGTAAATCATGATCCGATCGACGACCATCCTGGCCGTGCGGCGCAATGGGCAAGTGGCCATGGGGGGAGACGGCCAGGTGACCATCGGCAATACGGTCATGAAGCAACATGCCGACAAGATCCGCCGTATGTATAAAGACCAAGTGTTGACGGGCTTTGCGGGAAGTGCCGCTGACGCCCTCGCCCTCTTTAGCAAGTTCGAGGGCAAACTCGAGGAGTATCACGGCAACCTCTCCAGGGCCTCCGTGGAGCTGGCCAAGGAATGGAGGACGGACCGGATCCTTCGCCGCCTGGAGGCGCTCCTTGCCGTCGCGGACCGGGACCACGCTTTCATCCTGTCCGGTTCCGGCGACCTCATCGAGCCTGACGACGGCATCGTCGGGATCGGGTCCGGGGGGCCTTACGCCGTGGCGGCCGCCCGCGCCCTGATCACCCGAACCGAGATGGGCGCCGAGGAGATCGTCCGAGAGGCCATGGTCATCGCCGCATCTCTTTGCGTCTACACCAACGAAGTCCTCCACATCGAAGTCCTCTGAGATGGAAGACCTCACCCCGCGCCAGATCGTAGAGGCCCTAGACCGATATATCATCGGCCAATCGGCGGCCAAGCGGGCGGTCGCCATCGCCCTTCGAAACCGCTGGCGGCACCGTCAGCTCTCTCCTGAACTCCAGGAGGAGGTGGCCCCCAAAAACATCATCATGATCGGGCCCACCGGCGTGGGCAAAACGGAGATCGCCCGCCGGCTTGCCCGCCTGGCCAAGAGCCCCTTCCTCAAGGTAGAGGCCTCGAAGTTCACCGAGGTCGGCTACATGGGCCGCGACGTGGAGTCTATGATCCGAGACCTGACGGAACTCGCAAAAAATATGGTGGAGTCCGAACACAAACAGAAGGTGCAGGAAAGGGCCGAGGCGCTGGCCGAGGAGAGGGTCCTGGACGCCCTCCTTCCACCGGGGTCCGCTGAGGCCGTGCCTGAGGTGGAGCCGGAGGCCGAACCTGCGGCCGCTGGCCCGCGGCGCTTTGACTATATCGGTCCGGAGACCCCTTCGGCCCCACGGGGCCACCACAGCCGTGAAAAGATCCGCGAACTCCTGCGGGCAGGAAAATTGGATGACCGTGAAGTTGAGATCGAGGTCGCCTTCAAAGTCACGCCCATGATCGGTGTCGTCCCCGGCACCGGCCTTGAGGACCTCGACATCAACCTGAAGGAGATGCTGGGCGGGATTCTTCCCGAGCGAAGGAAGCGCCGCAAGGTCAACCTTTCCGAGGCCCACCGCATCTTCAAGGAGGATGAGGCCGCAAAGCTCATCGACATGGACAAGGTGCTCCATGAGGCCATCCAGCGGGTCGAGGAGTCCGGGATCGTCTTCATCGACGAGATCGACAAGGTCGCAAGCCGGGATCGGACGGTGGGCCCCGACGTCTCCCGCGAGGGGGTCCAGCGGGACATTCTTCCCATCATTGAGGGAACCTCAGTCGCCACCCGCTATGGGACGGTCCACACGGACCACATCCTCTTCATCGCAGCGGGGGCCTTCCACATGACGAAACCCTCAGACCTCATCCCCGAACTCCAGGGGCGCTTCCCCATCCGGGTGGAGCTCGACGCCCTCGGGGAGGAGGAATTAGTCCGGATCCTCACCGAGCCTCAAAACGCCCTCACCCGCCAGTACACGGAGCTCCTGGCCACAGATGGGGTGCAGATTGTCTTCACCCCGGAGGGCATCCGCGAGATTGCCCGCCTCGCCGCCCTCGTCAACACCCGGGCGGAGAACATCGGGGCCCGTCGCCTCCACACGGTCCTGGAGAAGCTTCTGGACGAGATCTCCTTCGAGGCTCCAAACTCGAAGGAGAAAATGCTCACCATCGACCGGGACTATGTCCAAACCTGCCTCCAGAGCATCATCCAGGACGAAGACTTGAGTCGATACATCCTCTGATTCGTCTGGACAATTTGTGTTGAAAGGAATTCGCAGGGGACTAGTATGTAAGAGTTCTTGAACGGCTGGTCCCGCAGGGAGCACACGATGACGCTCACACCTCAGGAAAAAACGCGAATTCTCGTCCAGGCCCTTCCCTATATCCGCCAATTTCGCGGAAAGACGTTCGTCATCAAGTACGGGGGAAGTGCCATGGAGGAGGAGTCCCTTCGTGAGGCCTTCGCTGAGGATGTGACCTTCCTGAACTTCATCGGCATCCGAACCATCGTCGTTCACGGAGGGGGTCCTCAGATCGGAGAGGCGCTGGAGCTCCGGGGAAAGAAAAGCGAGTTCGTGATGGGGCTCCGGGTGACGGACGCCGAGACCATGGACGTCGTCTCTGTGGTCCTGGGGGAGAAGATCAACAAGGACATCGTGAACCTGATTAACACACACGGGGGGCAAGCGGTGGGCCTCTCGGGGGCGGACGGCGGGGCCCTGCGGGCCCAGAAGCTCAGCCTCACCCCCCCCGCGGGTTGGAAGGGCAAGCCCCCTGAGCTGGGGATGGTGGGAGAGGTGGTTGGCGTGGACACCGCTTTGCTGGGCCGGCTGGGGGATGGGGGCTTTATCCCGGTGGTGGCGCCCCTCGGGGCGGGGGAAGACGGCCTCCTCTATAACATTAACGCCGACAACGCCGCGGGAAGCCTGGCGGCGGCCCTAGGGGCGGAGAAGCTTGTCTACCTCACGGATGTCGTCGGGGTCCAGGACAACGGCCAAAAGCTCATCTCCTCTCTTGCCAGAGCACAGGTCGAAGATCTCAAGAGCAGAGGGGTTATCTCGGGCGGGATGATCCCCAAGGTGGACAACAGCCTTCGGGCCATCGAGGCGGGAGTCAAGAAGACCCACGTCATCGATGGCCGGATCCCCCACGCCCTCCTCCTAGAGATCTTCACGGACGAAGGGATCGGGACAGAGATTATCTTGTGAGCATAAAATTAGGGGGTGCAGCCGGCTGTAAAGCTCACAGGCCGACCCCCCCTTGTTTGCTTTCCAGAAGCGTCTCTTAGTCTTCTGTTACCCCAGGGGCGTATCCCTTTATTTTGCACCCGCCTTGAGATGCTTAATCATCTCCTGAACTCCCTCGATCCGATGCTCAAAGCTTTCCAGCGGGGTCACCTGCCATTTGATGATCCCCCAGAAGGGCAGGTTCTCCAATAGCCGGCTCAGCTCCTCGTTGGACGGCGCATCCACGATAAACACACCGGACCTGGCTCCCACCTCAAGCCCCCCAGCCAGGATTTTTCTGTCCTTCTCCAGCTTGACCAAAGTCTGAAAACTGGGAACAACGAGGTTTTCTAAAATCCCGGCAACCTGCTGTGGGGAGAGCAGCGGACCCGGGTCAATTAAATCCATCCTGACAAGATATTTCATCACTCGCCCTTAAGCCGGTACTGTCCCTACGACAGTTACTCTCCGCCACTAAGGTGCTCAACGTGACGGCGGGCGATCCCAATCCTCTCCTCAAAACTCTCCAGCGGGGTCGTGTGCCATCTGACAATTCCCCAGAAGGGCAGGTTTGCCAACATATTGCTCAACGCATGGTTAGACTCCGCTTCCACGATAAAAAAACCATTCCTGCCTCCGGCCTCGAGTCCTCCCACCAGGACTCCTTGCTTGTCCATCTCCGCCAAGCTCGTCAGGCTCGGGATGACCAGGCCTTCCAAAAGCCCGACCACGTCTTGAGGGGAGAGGAGCGGACCAGGGTCAATCAAATCCATTCTGACGAGAAACCGCTGTTGCGCCGATGCTGTCCCCCCGATGAGAAGCGCGAGGACGAAGAAAGCGCTAAGGAACGTTAAACGTCGCCTCATGGTTTTCTCCTATTGAGATAATGAGATGAAACATATGGAACGGTGTAATTAATCCTATTTAGCGACCCCCCTTGTGTCAAGGAAAAACCCCTGCAGAGCCCGGACGAGGGAGGCGATCGCCGCATTGTGGGGGGCTTCCCCCCGTTTCGCGACATAACCATTCAGATAGTCCACCTCGGTCCGCCTTCCAAGACGCAGGTCCTGGAGCATCGAGTTCTCATTCTCCGCCGTCTTCTCCGCCGTCTCTTCCACCTGGCGGACAACCTCCTCCAAAGGGATGGCAAAACCCTCTGAGGAGGCGAGGCGGCAACCCTCCCGAAGGAGAGACACCCATAGGTCTCGCAGCGCCTTATGGGTGCCGACGACCCCGTTTCGGACTCGGGCCAGGGCCCCGACGGGATTGATGGCGAGATTGACCAGGGCCTTCTGCCACACGGCACGTCCCATGTCGGGAACCTCCTCGACTGGGAAACCAGCCGAGCGGAATAGAGAGGCCGAAAGGCGAACGCCCTTTCTCTTCTCCTCCGTGTCGTCTTGAGGAGGCCACGCCCCCACCTGAATCGGCCCCTCCCCGGTCCAACGGACACATCCCGGACCTTCCGAAAGAGCCCCTGAATAGACGACCCCCCTCAGCGCCTGTTCCGAAGGGAGCTGACCCCACACCTCGGCCTCAAGGCCGAGGCCGTTGGAAAGGAGCAACACCCAAGTCTTGGCCCCGACGAGGCCCGCCTTGAGGGCTGACCGCAGGGCGGCGGAAGCGTCATAGGCCTTGGTCGCAACGAGGAGGAGATCAGGGGGGGAGAGGTGAGCGCCGGGCCGGGCGAGATTCACAGAAATCTGAAACTCCTGGACCCCTGTGACGCGGAGGATCGGAGTCCCCTTCACATTTGGCCAGCCCTCGGACGGGCGACGCAGGCAGAGGGTCACCCTGGCCCCGCCCCTGGCCAGACAGGCCCCCAGGAGGCCTCCCAGGGCACCGGCTCCGAGGATCACAATGTCTTTCAAGGGTGGCGCCCCCAGGAAGGGGACCACCCCAGGGGAGAGACAAAACACCTTGCGGAGGCGAAATCCGCCCTGCTATCGCCCCTGGCCATTTCCTTGGGCCACGGCCTCCGAGATTTCAGCCCCGTCGGTCCCTTCGGCCGAAACACGGGAGAACTCGGTGAAGGCGTAAGCGCTGTGATTATGGAGGCTCTCAAAATTCTCGCAGCCCACCGTGAACCAGGTGAAGTTTTCGTCCTCTTCGAGGGCCCCGTAGACCTCCCTCACCACGTCCTCGACGAACATGGGGTGGTCGTAAGCGAGCTCCGTCACGTATTTCTCATCGGAGCGCTTGAGGAGGGCGTAGACCTGATTGATGGCCCGCTCCTCCACCTTAGCGATGAGGTCCTCCATCCAGAAGAAGTGGCGGAAGCGAACCTGGACGCTGACCTCTCCCCGCTGGTTGTGGGCCCCGTAGTCGCTGATGGCCTTGGAGCAGGGGCAAAGCGTGCTGATAGGCACCGCGATGCCGACGACAAAATCCTCCTCATCCCCGGGCCCCAAGCTCCCCGAGAAGGTGCACCGATATTCCATGAGGCTCTGGATTTGGGAAACGGGCGCCCGCTTCTCGACGAAATAGGGGAAGGCCATTTCCAGATGCGCCGACTGAGCGTCGAGGCGATGGCGCATGGTGGCCAAGATCTCTTGGTAGTTTCGGATGCTGACACCACCCCGATAGTGGTTCAGGATCTCCACGAAGCGGCTCATGTGGGTCCCCTTGAACTGGTGGGGGAGATCCACATACATGTTCACCGTGGCCGTCGTGTGCTGGTATTCCTTCACCTTGTCAAGGACGGTGATGGGATAGCGGACGTCCTTGACCCCCACCTTGTCCAGGACGACCTTTCGGTGGTCACGCTGGCTCTGCACATCGATCATCTACTCTCTCCATGATAGGTGGCACTGCAGCGATCTGTCTCAAAGACGGTGACCCTGTGGAGCCGGACGGCTGGAATTTTCAGGCGTCTCGAAAGGGCCTCGAAGAGGTGCCTGGCGATGTTCTCTACCGAGGGACTCACCTGCCGGAAGGCAGAGACCTCATTCAAGTTTCGATGGTCCAGATCTCCGAGAACCTCCCGCATCTCCTGTTCCAGACGCTTGAAATCCACCGCCATCCCCGCCCCGTCCAACCCCTGAGCCGTCACACTCACTTGGACCCGGAAGTTGTGCCCGTGAAGGGGTTCTTTTTCCCCATGATCGTTCTGAAGCTGATGCGCTGCCGCGAAATCTGCCTCGACAGTCACTTCGTACACGGGTTGAACCCCAAAAAGGCAAGAAGGCATCCAGAGTTAGTTATAGATTATATCATTTGGGGCCCTCGCGCCAAGAACCCCGGATGGCCTCGACCATCTGTACCGTCCGAACAGCGGCCCGAACTTCGTGGACCCGCAGGAGGTCAGCCCCCTGCCAGAGACCCAGGGCGTTGCTCACGATGGTCCCTTCCAGGCGGTCGAGGGGGCTTTCAATTCCGGTGATCTTTCCGATGAAGGACTTTCGGGAGACCCCCAGGCATAGGGGATAGCCCAGGGTGCGAAGAGAGGAGAGGTGGCGCAGAAGAGAGAGGTTGTGCTCGACGGTCTTCCCAAATCCGATGCCAGGGTCCAGGATGAGATTTCGGATCCCCGCCTTGTCGGCAAGCCTCGCTTGGCCGTCGAGATACGCCTTCACCTCCTCCACGACGTCGTCATAGCGGGGAGAGCGCTGCATGGTCTGAGGCTCTCCCTGCATGTGCATAATAACGGCGCTGGCCCCAAAACCCCCGATGACCTCCCGAAGGGCAGGATCTCTTAAGCCTCGGACATCATTGATGAGCGGGACCCCTCGGGCCAGGACCTCCTCCGCAACCTTGGGCTTAGAGGTGTCCACGGAGATGAGAAGAGAGGGGTCCTTCAGGAGGGGTTCGAGAACCGGAAGGAGACGGTCGAGCTCCTCCTCGGCCTCAATGAGGTGGGCCCCCGGCCGGGTCGACTCCGCCCCCAGGTCCAGGATGGCCGCCCCTTCTTCGGACATCTCTCTCGCTCGCCTGAGGGCATCTTCGGGGCGCACATAGAGACCCCCGTCGGAGAAAGAGTCGGGCGTGAGATTGAGGGCGCCCATCACCTTCGGAGGCTTGAGGGAGAGCGAGCGACCCCACAGATGAAACTTCATCTCTTCACGCCTCATGGGGATAGAGGCTCCCGGTGGCCAGGATCTCCTCCAAGGGGTGCCAGTGCTCTCTGAGCTCTCCGACCAGGAAAAGGGAGCCGGTGACACAGATGAGGTCTTCCTGGCCGGCTGCGTTCAGGGCCGCATCCAGGGCGTCAAAGGGGTCCAGGAAGACCCCGGCCACCGGGGCGAACTTCCCGCAGAGTTGGGCGAGCCTCTCAGGAGGACATGGCGGCCGCGGGGGGGAAGTGGGGCGCGTCACGAAGACTCCGGCGCTCCCCGGGGCCAGGACTCTTGCGATCCCCTCGACGTCTTTGTCGCCGAGGACGCCCAGGACCAGGTAGCGACGCTTGGGTGAGAAAAGGTTTAGAGCTTCTCGAAAGGCCGATGCCTTGTCGAGGTTATGGGCCCCGTCCAGGATGACCCGGGGGGCCTCCTGGACGCACTCCATTCGGCCAGGGAGCCTGGCCCCCAGAAGCCCTCGGCGGATGGCCGAAGCCGGAAGACCGAGGAGCTGGGCGGCCGCAGCGGCAAGGGCCCCATTTTGAGCCTGATGGGCTCCCCCCATTTTTAGTTCGAGCCCTCGCATGGGCTCAAGCCCACAGGCCTCCAGATGAAACCGTGTGCTTGACGGCGTTGTCCCCTCAAGGGCCACCCCCTCCGCCAGGGAGAAGAGCCTGGCGCCTCGGCTGGCACAGGTCGCCTCGATGACCTTTCGGGCGGGGCCCTCCTTCACGCCAGTCAAGACCAGTCCACCGGGTTTAATAATCCCCGCCTTTTCTTTAGCGACCTCTTCCTCGGTCTTTCCCAGGATATCTGTGTGATCCAGTCCAATGTTGGTGATGACGGTGATCGCGGATCTCGGGAAGACGTTGGTGGCATCCAGGCTTCCCCCGAGTCCCACCTCGAGGATAGCCCGTCGGCACCCCTCTTCATAAAAGCAGAGGAGGGCAAGCCCCAGCGTCGCCTCAAAATAGGAGGGGATCCCAAAGGGGCCCTCCCGATGCGCCCGAAGAAGGGTGGGCTTGAGCGTCTGGACGAGCTCCACCAGCCGGGACGCCTGGACCATCCGGCCGTCTATCCAGATGCGCTCCAGAAGAGTCGTCACATGAGGGGAGAAGAAGGCCCCGGTGGGGCCGACCTTCGGGGCCTCCCTGAAGATGGAAGCCAGCATGGCGCAGACGGAGCCTTTGCCGCTCGTCCCACCCACATGAATGACCTCGAGTCCATCGAAGGAGAGACCCATGGAGTCCAAAAAATCCTCCATCCGCCTGAGACCAATGACAAAAGGTCTCCCCTTTCCAGCCGGGTAGTCCCGGTGGTCATGCTGGACCAGGTCCGAGAGGGAATCCAGCCAGCGGATCGTGCGGTGATAGTCGAGAAAGGGCCTGGAACTCATCCCGGGCCTTCCCTGAATCGAAGCACAATGAATGGCGGCCTTAATGGCGAAAATGTCTCATCCGGGTGAGGACCATCACGATCCCCGCCTCGTCTGCGGCCCGGACGACCTCCTCATCGCGGATGGAGCCGCCGGGCTGGACGATGGTTTTAATACCGGCCCTGGCGGCCTCGTCAACCCCGTCCCGAAAGGGGAAAAACCCGTCGGAGGCAAGGGCAGCGCCCGACAGAAGGCGTTCATGTCTCTCCTGGGCCTTCCTGATGGAGAGCTTTACGGCGTCCACTCGACTCATCTGTCCGGCCCCGATCCCAATGGTAGCCATGCCTCCCTCCGGGACCCTGGCGGCCAGGACGATGGCGTTGGACTTCACGTGCTTTGAAACCTGCCAGACAAATTCAAGGAGGGAAAGGGCCTCAGGAGATGGTTTCTGACGGGTGGGAATTTCCGCCCCTTTGAGGTCGACATCTCCCCGGTCACACTCCTGAAGGAGGAGGCCCCCGAGAACAGATCGCAACTCTGTTCTCTCTTCACCCAATGGCCCGTCTGCCAGACCCGGGAGACGGAAGATTCTCAGATTTCGCTTCTTTCGGATAACCTTCAGGGCTGCGGGCGCAAAATCCGGCGCCGCCAGGACCTCAAGAAAGCCCTCTGCCAGAATCTTCGCCCCCTCCTCCTCAAGCGGCCGGTTCACAGCCACCACGCCCCCATAGGCCGAAACTGGATCGCAGTTGAGCGCGTGGCGAAGGGCGGGGGTCGGGCCTTCGGCCGTTGCCGCCCCACAGGGGTTCCCGTGTTTAATGGCGGCGGCAGAAGGCCTCTGAAACTCCCGAACCAGAGAGACGGCGGCATCCAGATCGAGGAGGTTATTGTAGGAAAGCTCTTTTCCCCCCAGAAGCTCCCCATCTGCCAGAGAGAGGCCAGGCCCCTCGGTCCGGTACCAAGCCCCCGCCTGGTGAGGGTTTTCGCCGTAGCGAAGAAGACTGAGTCTTTGGAAACCCAGTGAGAGGACATCAGGGAGAGGATCTTTTGCCCCGGCGAGGACCTGGCCGATCAGGGCGTCGTAGGCCGAAATCTTCTGAAAGGCCTTCGCCGCAAGGCGCCTTCTCACTTCTAAGGGTGGACCCGCTGGCCCTTTTTTGAGATGGGCCATGACCTCGGAGTAATCGTCAGGCTCTGAGAGGACGAGGACTCGAGAATGATTTTTCGCCGCCGCTCGAAGGAGGGAAACCCCGCCGATATCAATGAACTCCAGGAGCTCCTCTGTGAGGGGGTTTTTATGGCCGGCCCGCAAAAACTCCTCGGCCTTCTCCTGAAATGGATAGAGGTTGACGGCGATGAGGTCGATGGGAGGAAGATCTTGTCCCGGGCCTTTAGGCTCTTGCTCCCTTCGGTGAAGGATGCCCCCAAAAATCTTGGGGTGGAGAGTCTTTACCCTTCCCCCAAGGATCTCGGGCTCCCCTGTGAAGTCGGAGACCCTGCTCACCTCAAGACCTGAGGATTCTAAAAGTTTATACGTCCCCCCTGTCGAGACGACCTCCGCCCCGTGGTCCACAAGGGCCCGGGCGAGGTCCACGACCCCTCTTTTGTCATAGACGCTGAGGAGCGCCCTCTGAACCCAGCTCAAGGGGATATTCTCTCCTATAGGACCCTACACCGTGTCGGCCCGGTAGCCTTCATCGGCCAGGCGCTCCAGCAGCTGGTCCAGATGGTCCCAGCCCCTGACCTCGACATGGAGCTCGACCAGGGTCTGCCCCACAGGGAGGTCCGGGCGGGTCCGGTCATGCTGAATGTGGAGGATGTTAGCACGGGCGGCCCCCAACACCTTCCCGAGCCGGCCCAGGGTGCCCGGGTGGTCTGAAAGCTCGACCCGGATTCTGGCGAAGCGGCCGGACCGGACGAGTCCCCGCTCAATGACCCGGGAGAGGAGATTGACATCTACATTTCCGCCGCTCACGAGGAGGAGAACAGGGTCGTCGCCGGGGATCTTGCCGTCCAGGAGGGCCGCCAGTCCCACCGCCCCCGCCCCTTCCACCACCGTCTTCTCCCGCTCGAGGAAGGTCAGGATGGCCTGGGCGATGGTGTCTTCATCAACCGCCACGATGGCATCGACCCATTGGGTGATGAGGGCAAAAGCCTGCTCTCCCACGCGGCGGACCGCGATACCGTCGGCCATGGTATGAGAGAAAGAGGTCTCCACACGTTCTCCCGACCGAAAGGAGAGGGCGGGGCTCGGGGCCTCTGCGGCGCACACACCGATCACCCGCACATCCGGGCGCTCTATCTTCAGGGCGAGGGAGACCCCCCCGATAAGTCCTCCCCCACCGACGGGGACCACGACGCTCCCCACCTCCGGGGCCTCCTTCAGGATTTCGAGCCCCACTGTCCCCTGCCCCGCGATGACCGCTTCGTCGTCAAAGGCGTGAAGGAACACCCTTTCCTCCTCGGCCGCCAGAGAGAGGGCGCGATCGAAGGCCTCCTCATAGGTCGCCCCGGCGAGAAGGGTCTTCGCCCCCCCCTCCCGCAGCCCCTGAAGCTTTGCCTGAGGGGTCTCCTCTGGCATGACGATGAGGGCCGACGTGCCAAAGGCCAACGCCGCCTGCGCCACCCCCCGGGCGTGGTTCCCAGCCGAGGCCGCGACGACCCCCCGAGATCGCTCGGCGGGCGAAAGGGTGGCCATCCGGTTGAAGGCCCCGCGAATCTTGAAGGACCCCGTCACCTGGCGATGTTCGGGCTTCAGGTAGACCGGGCGGCGGCAAAGGGTCGAAAGCTCATGGGCCCTCTCAACGGGGGTCGGCCGAAGAACCTCCTTGAGGCGTTCGGCCGCCGCATAGATGTCATCGGGAAAGGTCACCAATGTCCTCGCCTCTAAAAATCAGGGCGGACAGCGCCCTTCTTGAAATCCTGTGTCGTTCGGTTAAGTATAATGCCACTTCTTGTCCCTCTTGAGTAGACGAGCGGGGGGGCAGTTGAGGGGGGGTGCCTGATGGGCGCCCTTGGAGATGGGGACCATGCGAAAGAAGGCTCGGAATTCCTTCTGCTTCTCCGGGTGCTTTGAGCTCCGGGAGATCCTGGGGAAGGCGGCCTGGGACACGAGGGAGCTCCTGGAATTCTTGGAGGAGGTCCCCGAGGATTCCGTCTATTACCACACCCACAGCTATTTCCTGCGCCATCCCTATATCGCAGGTTTCTATCCCAATGATTTCGCTCATTGGGCAGCCACTCAGGTGGGAGACAAGGTGCTGGCGGAGCGTCTGGCCGTTCTCCTTCCCCGCGATTTTCTTGACCTGGAAGGCCTGCGAAACGCCATGCTCAACGTCCTGGACCAACACCTCTCACACCTCGACCTCGTCTCGCGGGTCGCCTATGGGGAAGCCTTTCATTTTATGCGGTCCACAATGCGCAAGGTGGATACAGGCCTTGAGGCACGGAATCTGAAGACCTTCCGGGAGATCCTGGCGGGTGTGGACCTCAGCGTCATCTTTTTCCATACCTTTGAAGCCTGGTTCCGCCACGGGCGCATGGAAGGAGATTTCGCCATCTGGCTCGATGAGGAGCTGGGCCTGAGGGAGCTCCGCCAGCGGATTGCCCAGTTGGACCCTTACGCCATGAGCCTGGAGGGATACCGAAAGAGGCTCCTCGCCCTCTGTGACGAATACAGGAAGGCTTGACAGGGATGGCCATCGATCTTGAGCAGTATCGGGAGGTGACCCTGCCGGGGACCGTGGATCTCCTCTACCGGCTGAGCGATGCCGCCCGGGGAAAAAGCTTCCTCCGCGTGAACTCCACGCGCCATGGAGGCGGGGTGGCGGAGATCCTCCACCGCCTGGTCCCCCTCCTTCAGGAGCTCGGGATAAAAACCCGTTGGGAGGTCATGGAGGGAGATGAGGAATTATTCTCCGTCACCAAACGCATGCACAATTGCATTCAGGGGGCGGAGCAGACCATCCCGGAGTCTCTGCTGAAGGCCTACTCGGCATGCAACCGGCGCAACATTGCCCGGATGGATCTGAGGGCCGACATGGTCTGCATCCACGACCCTCAGCCGGCGGCCCTCGTGGAGGGACGTCGGGGCCGCGACCGCTGGCTGTGGCGCTGCCACATTGATTGCTCCCGCCCTCAGCGTCGCACATGGAATTTCCTCCGCCAGTTCGTCGTCCGCTACGACGCCGCCATCTTCTCCCTGCCCAGATTAGCTCATTCCCTTCCCATCCCTCAATTTCTCGTCTATCCCACCATCGACCCCCTCAGCGACAAAAACCGGCCTCTCTCTAAGCGGGAGGTGAACAAGCGGCTTAAGGCGCTCGGCATCCCCCAGGATAAGCCCATCGTCCTTCAGGTCTCCCGCTTCGACCGTTTTAAGGACCCTATCGGCGTTATCTCGGCCTTCCAGAAGGTCCGAGGGCACACTGACTGCAGACTGGTGCTGGCGGGCGGAGGAGCCGAGGACGACCCTGAGGGGCGCTCAGGTCCTCACGGAGGTCAAAGAGGCCGCGGGAGAGGATCCTGACATTCACATCCTTGTCCTCCCCCCTTCGGCTCACCTAGACATCAATGCCCTTCAGCGGGCAGCTGCGCTGGTCCTACAGAAGTCGACCCGAGAAGGGTTCGGCCTCACCGTCACCGAGGCCTTATGGAATGGAAAACCCGTCATCGGAGGGGCCACGGGGGGGATCATGGTCCAGGTCATACCGGGTGTGACCGGGTATCTCGTCAACTCCGTGGAGGGGGCCGCCTTCTACATCCGAAAACTCTTGAACGACCCTTCCCTCTGCCGCACCTTGGGAGAAAACGCCAGAGAATACGTTCGAAGTAACTTCCTGATCACCCGTGTCCTGGGAGACTATCTCATCCTGATGACTTCTTTGAAGCAAAAATCCCGGAAACGTTAGGGGTCCGCTTTTGCCCTGTGTCGTTGGCCCCTGTCGAATAACGGGATTTTTCAAAGAGGTGCCTAAAGATCGGTCGGCCTGTTGAATGCTAAAAAATATCAGTAGGTTCCTTTCCTTTTCCCCAGCTTTATCCCCAGGTAATCCACAGCAAACGGGGAAAACACCGAAAACCCAAGGGTTCGGAAGGTCTTAGAGGAAGGAACATCACGTCCCATATTGAGGATGGAGTCCACCACAAAAACTGTTCTAGACCTCTCTGCCAGAGGCGGGTGAGAGTTCCTGGATACCGAGGATGGATCTGCCGGAATCGAAGTTTGGGCGCTGTTTGAACCGCCAGATCGCGAAATCTGTCTACCCCCTGTCTACCCCAAGGTGCGGGAGGAATTCGCCCCCGGCTACATTGACAGCGGACGGCAGCCTTTCTATATTCTGAGGGTTACGGAGCTTTCGATAAATCTCCGCGCCAGGAAATGTGGTCCTGGCCAGAGGGAGGACGCATGCGGGAGCAGGTTTACATCTTCGACACCACCCTTCGGGACGGAGAGCAGTCTCCCGGGGCCAGCATGGATGCCCAGGAGAAGCTCGATCTCGCTCTTCAGCTCGAAAGGCTCAAGGTGGATGTCATCGAGGCTGGCTTTCCCATCGCCTCTCAGGGAGAGTTTGAGGCCGTCCGCGAGGTCGCCCGGCATGTCAAGGACTGCCAAGTGGCGGGTCTGACCCGGACCCGGCGGGCGGAGATCGACCGGACCTGGGAAGCCCTAAAGGAGGCCGAGGCCCCCCGCATTCACACTTTTATCGCCACTTCGGACATTCACCTCCACCATAAGCTCCGGATGACTCGAGAGCAGGTTCTCTCCGAGGCCGTCGAGGCTGTCCGGCACGCCAGGAAATACTGTGAAAATGTGGAGTTCTCCCCGGAGGATGCCTCACGGACCAATGTGGACTTCCTCTGCGAAGTCATCCGGGCGACGATTGAGGCTGGGGCCAAGACCATCAACGTCCCAGACACAACAGGTTACGCGATCCCCGAGGAAACGGCCCAAATGTGGCATTCCATCTTCGAGCGAGTGCCGATCCACGAAGGGGTTGTCTTCAGCACCCACTGCCATGACGACCTCGGCCTTGCCGTCGCCAACAGCCTTGCAGCCATCCAGGCGGGGGTCAGGCAGGTGGAATGCACAGTGAACGGGATTGGCGAGCGGGCCGGAAACGCCTCCCTGGAGGAGGTGGCGATGGCCATCAAAACCCGGGAGGACTTTCTACCCTTTTTCACCCGCATCAAGTCCGAGGAGATCTACCGAACGAGCCGGCTTCTCAGTAGCCTGACCGGCCTCGCCATCCCCAGACACAAGGCCATCGTCGGAAAGAACGCCTTCGCCCACGAGGCAGGCATCCACCAGCATGGGGTCATTCAGAAGGCCCTCACCTACGAGATCATGAGGCCCGAGTGGGTCGGGCGAAGTGACAGCACCCTGGTCCTCGGAAAACACTCCGGGCGCCATGGCCTTCGCAAACGATACAGTGAACTGGGGCATGAGCTCACAGAAGAGCAGCTGAACGAAATCTACCCCCGGTTTCTGAGGGTGGCCGACAAGAAGAAGGAGGTCTATGACGATGACCTCCTCGCCATCCTGTCGGACGAGCTGAAAACCCACGCACAAAGATTCCAGTTGGAGTACCTCCACATCACCAGTGGGAGCCACGCCGTCCCGACCGCCACCGTGAAGCTGAGGGACGGGGAGCGTGTCCTCATGGAGACGGGAAACGGAGATGGGCCCGTGGAGGCCACCTTCAACGCCATCTCGAGCATCACTCAGCTCCCAGGCAAGCTCATGGACTACTCTGTCCATTCCGTCACCCGGGGAAAGGAAGCCCTCGGGGAGGTCTTCGTGAAGGTAGATTTTGGCGGAAAGGTGACGGGAGGAAAGGGGGCCAGCACGGACATCATCGAGGCCAGCGCCAAGGCGTACCTCGATGCTCTCAACAAACACTTGGCAGGCGGTCGTTGAGAAAGCATGCGGCCCTAAAGCGGCGAACGAGACGGCCAGGAGCGGGCCCCCCCTCATCAAGGCGCGGCTCAGGCCCCGCGGCGCCCCCCCCCCCAGGAAGAGGCGTGTCTGGCTTGGAATTCCTGACATGACTCGCCTGGAACCGCGTCAGTTGTGGAAAAAAAGGGGTGGGGGTGAGAAAAAAGCCCTTCGGGAGGGTTGGAATTTTGCAACTATATGATTTTAAAAGCATTATTCCGTTGAACAAAAAATAGGCAATTCGGTTAAACTAAAGGAAAAATGAGGAGTTAGGAGCTATCGGGCCTAAGATTTCCGCAGGTTTTCCACAGGATCGGTGGAAAAGAGCATGCCCCTGAACGCAGACCGATTCAACGGTGCTCAGCCCGAGGAGCAGGCCCCGGAGCGGGTCGTCATCGCCATGAGTGGCGGTGTCGATAGCTCGGTGGCAGCTGCCCTCCTCAAGCGGGAGGGAAGAGAGGTCATCGGAATCGGGATGCACCTTTGGAATTATGAAGAGGATCGCCTCGCCTTTGACTCCTGCTGCTCTCCCTACGATGTCCTGGATGCCAGGGCCGTGGCGGGGCGTCTGGGCATTCCTTACTATCTACAGAATTATGAAGAGAGTTTCCGAGAGGAGGTCGTCGGTTATTTCATCGGCGAATACCAGGCCGGAAGGACGCCCAATCCCTGCGTCGCCTGTAACCAGCGCTTCAAGTTCTCCCACCTGCTGAGACGGGCGAAGGAACTCGGGGCCGACCAGGTCGCCACGGGGCACTATGCCCGCGTCAAATGGCTTCCCAGGGAGGACCGCCCCGGTCTGGGGGGCCGGTTCGGCCTCTTTCGGGGCAAGGATCCAGTTAAGGATCAGAGTTATTTCCTCTTCAGTCTGAACCAGCCCCAGCTCGAAAGGGCCCTCTTTCCCGTAGGGGACCTCACGAAGGAGGAGGTCAGGGAGCTTGGCCGGGAGCTTGGCCTGAAGACGGCCGAAAAGCCCGAGAGCCAGGATATCTGCTTTGTGGCCGGTGGAGACCATAGCCGCTTCATCGAGGAGCAGACAGGCGTGGCCTCGGCCCCCGGGCCCATTGTGGATCGGGCTGGCAGAACCCTTGGTCAACACCAGGGGCTCACCCACTACACAGTGGGGCAGCGAAAGGGGCTTGGCGTCTCGGCGAAGGCACCCCTTTATGTCCTCGAGCTCGATGGAGCCCGAAATCAAGTCGTAGTCGGAGAAAAAGCAGACCTCGAGCGCTCGGTCTTCACTGTCCGGGGCGTCAACTGGATCGCACCTCCAGGTGAGGAGAGCGGAGGAACCCGCGCCTGGGTCCAGATCCGCCACCACCACACCCCTCAGCCAGCCCAGCTCCTTCCCATTGCGGGAGGGCGAGTCCAGGTCGAGTTTGAGGCCCCTGAGCGGGGCATCGCCCCAGGCCAGGCCGCCGTCTTCTACCGGGAAGATGAGATATTGGGCGGGGGATGGATCGAATAAAAGGGAAAAGAGACCCCAATAACGACTTTCTGAAACCCCTCGGTCAATTCCTCGTCTTAGCCCCGTCGAATCCTCAATCTCTTTAATCCACGCAAACTGGACCCTAGCGGCTGAGATTTTGGAGGAATCTCTCAGCGTCAGTCGCCTGGGTGCTTTCGATTCGACGATAGATCTCAAGGGCTTCTATCGCATACAGGATGGCTTGGTCTCTTGAGCCCAGGGCTTTGGCGAGGACGGCAAGGCTGAAGAGCGTCTCTGCAGCGCCGGGCTCGTCGCCAATCCTCCTTCGAATCTCCAGGCTTTCCCCGTAGAGCCTTTCGGCTTCGTCATAGCGCCCCAGATCCTTCGCAAGAGTGCTGAGGCCCATGAGGGTCGTCGCAACGCCGGACTCGTCGCCAATCCTCCTTGCGATCTGGATGCTCTGCTGGTAGAAGTCTTCGGCCTCGCCGTAGTGCACAAGTTTCCAAGCGATTATCCCGAGGCTGTTCAACCTTCTAGCGACGGCCGGTTCGTTGCCAAGTCTCCTCTCAATCGTCAGGCTCTCCTGGTAAAGCACCCTGGCCTCGAAATAGTTCCCCAGATTCTCGGCGGCAGCGCCTAACTGATTTAGGGCTGCGCTTCTCCCTCTCCCATCTCCCTTCTCCGTGACAAGGGAAAGGGCGCGTCGTCCCACCTCTTCGGCCTCTTCCCACCTCCCGTGCTTCCCCAGGGCTTCTCCAAGCCCTTGCCAGGCCTCGACAAGGTCCGGATCAAGGTCTAGGGCCTGCCTGTAGAGGGAGATGGCCTCATCCCAGCGGTGGCGGCCATGCGCCTCGCGCGCCTTCGTTAGGAGGACACTCTTCTCTTCGTCAGAGAAGGAAAGGCGAAACCCATCGGGGAGCTCTCCCAACCGGCCCCCTTCAACAGGGAGCGTAGGGAGCGTCAGAAAGAGACTGAGAAAGAAAACGAAAAGGGGCATGGGACCCCACCCTTATAGGAGAGAACCCTGAATCTTGGGGGACATCACCCGGGGGGCCAGCGAAATCCCCGGCCGCCGAGGAGGTGAAGGTGGATGTGGAAGACAGATTGCCCCGCCCCCCGGTTACAATTCAGGACAAGGCGAAAGCCGGCCTCAAGCCCCCTCTCCCGGGCGATATCAGTGGCCTTGAGGTGGAGGGAGCCGAGGAGCTCCGCGTCCTCCTTCTTCGTGTCCAGAAGGGTTGAGATGTGCTTTCTTGGAATGAGGAGGACATGGGTTGGAGCCTGGGGGTTGATGTCCTCGATGGCGATGAGCTTTTCGTCCTCATACACCTTGGTCGCGGGGACCTTGCCTGCAATCACATCGCAGAAGAGACAGTCGGCCATGCGCCTCCCCATTCTCGAAACAGATCGCGCCTAAGGACCCCCCCTACGGCAACATCCCCCTCACCAGCTTTTCAGGGGGTAGCCCTATCTTGGAGGGCCTCAGGCCTTGGCGAAAAATTCCCGGGTCCCCTGGGCCTCGATGGCCTCCGCCAGACGCCGAAGGGCCAAGATATAAGCCGCCGTCCGGTTGTCCGTGGAATACTCCTTGGCCACACTGAGCAGCTCACGGAACTCCGTCACCATGATGGTCTTAAGCCGGCTGTGCACCTCTTCCAGCGTCCAATAGAACCCGGCCCGGTTCTGAACCCACTCAAAATAGCTGACCGTCACACCCCCCGCGTTGGCCAGAATGTCGGGGATGAGAAAGACGCGGTGCTTCATGATGGCGCTCGCCTCTGAGGTAATCGGACCGTTGGCGAGCTCCACCATGTAACGGGCCTTCACCCTCGGCGCGTTCTCAGCCGTAATCACATTCTCCAGGGCGGAGGGAATGAGAATATCCACGTCCAGCTCCAAAAGCTCCTCGTTGGTGATCCGGTCGTGGGGGACCTCCTCAAATTCGCCGTTGCGCCGACTCACCCCGGCCACTCTCCCCTCCACGTCCTTGTGGGCCTTCACCGCCTCCGGATCAAAACCCTCCGGACGATAAATGCCCCCCTTGGAGTCACTCAAGCCCACAATCCGATAACCGTCCTGGGCAAGAAGCTGGGCCGCAAAATAACCCGCGTTCCCATAGCCCTGAATGGCCACCGTCGTCTTCTCGGGCTTCAGCCCAAACTCCTTCGCCATGACCTGGATGGTGTAATAGCCTCCCCGGGCCGTCGCGTCCTCGCGGCCCAGACTCCCACCCAAAGAAACGGGCTTGCCGGTAATCGTCGCAGGGGTCTTCATCCGACGAATCAGACTGTACTCGTCGGCCATCCAAGCCATGATGGTGGGGTTGGTGTAAACGTCAGGAGCAGGAATATCAATGTCAGGGCCAATAAACTCCGCAATGGCGTCTATGTACCCCCGACTTAATCGTTCCAGCTCCGCATGAGAAAGCTCTCTCGGGTCGACCGCCACACCCCCCTTCGCCCCACCGAAGGGAATGTTCACCAACGCACACTTGAACGTCATCCAAAAGGCAAGGGCCGTCACCTCGTCTTGATCCACATCCGGATGAAACCGAATCCCCCCCTTTCCAGGACCCCGGGCGTCGTTATAACGAACCCGATACCCCTGAAAAAGACGGAGGGAACCGTCGTCCATCCGAACCGGAATCGAAACCTGAAGGGAAAGCCTTGGATGACGAAGGGTCTCCTCGACCTCTTCACTCAGAGGAAAAAACTCAAGCGCCCGGTCCAAGCGCCGCGTGGCGTCTTTAAAGGAACCCCCTTTTGCGGCTGTAGACTCCATCTTCAAAACCGCAGAAGGCGTCTTACTCTCACTCATGACATGCTCCTCGTAACCTCAGGAGTCAAACAGGGAGGGGGGGGCCATCCCCCCTCCTGAAAAGCTCCTAAAAATCGAATAAACGTACCAGTATAGCCCCCTTCCAAAAACCCTGCAACGGACAAGGACAACCCTGAGAAACAGGGCCCCTCAGCGCTGGGTCACGAGGTATTCCGCCGCCCGAAGGGCTGCCTTGGCCCCCTCCCCTGCGGCCACGAGGATCTGTTTGTCCCTCACGTTGGTCACGTCGCCTGCGGCGAAGACCCCCGGGACGCCTGTGTTCGTATCGCAGTCAATGAGGATCTCGCCAATTGGATTCGTCTTAAGGGCGTCCAGGGCGAAGCCCGAATTCGGCAGCAGACCGACCTCGACAAAGACCCCCCGGACCGAAAGGGTCTTCTCCTCCCACGAACTTTTAGAGCGGACGCGGACCCCCTCCACCTCGTCCTTCCCCAGGATCTCAAGGGTCTCATGTCCTGTGAGCTGTTCCATGCGCTTCGTCTGCCTCAGCTTGTTCACGAGAACGTCGTCACCCGTGTAGTCCCCGACGACGATGAGGTAAACCTTTTTGGCCATGCGGTCGAGCTCCAGGGCCGCCTCTATAGCCGAGTTCCCACCCCCCACAACGGCCACATCAAGGCCTTTGTAAAAGGGGGCGTCGCACGTGGCGCAAAAGGCCACCCCCTTTCCCATGAGCCGCTCCTCGCCCGGAACCCCTATGCAACGCGGGCGTTTTCCCGAAGCGATGATGAGGGAACGACCCTGATACTCATGGCCCGTCTGCGTGCAAACGCGCTTTATCTTGGGGAGTGCCTCCAGGCGGACGACGTTCGCCCCGATGATGCGGTCCATCTCGAACTGCTTTACGTGCTCGTCGAATTTGTCGATGAGGCTCTGGGCCTCGATGTAGTGGAAGCCCAGGTAGTTTTCGAGTTCAGCCGTGATGTTCAGCTGGCCCCCCACGTCCTTTCCTAGAACAAGGCATTTCAAGCCCTTCCGGCTGGCGTAAACGGCGGCCGTCATCCCGGCGGGGCCGGCCCCGATGATGATGACGTCATAGAGGGTTTTTAGGTCCGCCCGCTTCACAAGACCCAGCTTCTCATCGAGGACGCCCGTGGCGTTGAGGGCAGCAAGCTCGTCGTAACCCCCAATGACCTCCTCATCAATGAGGATCTGGGGGGTGGTCCGCCCCCTTGTCCGCTCGATCATGGTGTCCCAGCCAGGGGTCCCGCCAAGGACCTCGATCTCCTCCGCCGTCACTTCCTTCTCCTTGAGCAGCGCCCGCGCTCGATCGCACCAGGGTCAGCCAGGTTGGGAATACATGAGGACTTTCGCCATGAGGACCTCCTTTCGGTGGATGAGAGAAACGTGATGGGGGATGGATCATCGGCCAGGGAAAGGGATTTAGACCCCTCCCGATTTTCGAAACTCCCCCTCCTCCCCCTTATAATGAAAAGAGATTGAAGAAACCATTATAATTAGGGCAAAAATGCCACCGGAGAGAAGGCCATTCTGAGACCGCCACAATTCCGCCAAGCCAGGGTCATCCGGGGGTTCTTCTGGGGCCTTCTGCTGACGGGTGCTTTCGGATGCGCCCAAGGTTCCCATTCGAAACACCCAGGACAGGAACCCCCCCCCCTTCTCGACACGGTGAGGCTCCTTGAGGGACGCACCGACCAGGAGAGATTGCTCGCCGTCGAGGAGATCTTGCAAGGAAAGGGGGTCCCTTTTGAGAGACGACCTTATCTGGTCTCGGGCGAGGAGAGGCAAAACCTCCTTTGGGAGGTTCACCCGGGCCACGAGATCCTCATCCTCTCGGCCCACTATGACGCCGCAAGGGGCTCTCCTGGGGCAAATGACAACGCCTCCTGCGTTTCGGTCCTCCTTGAGGCGGGAGAGCGCCTCGCCCGGGAGCACCTTGGCCCCCTGGGCCTTCGAATTCTCTTCTTCGGAGATGAAGAGGGAGGGCTCCTCGGGAGCCAGGCCTACGTTGCGGGGGAAGACCTCAGGGAGGTCATCGGCGTCCTGAACCTCGAGCTTTGTGGGATAGGGGATATGGCAGGGCTCTGGGATGTCCGGAACGACGACCGGGGCTCCCTTCTCTTTCGCTCCCTCGTTGCCGCCTTTGAACGGGAGGACATCCCCTTTGGGGTCGTCCCGAGGCTCCGGAGGTTTTCCAGCGACCACCGGAGCTTTTGGAGACGGGGGATACCCGGCTTCGCCCTGACGGTGGTCCCGGAAAAGGAGGAGGCACTTCTTCGAGCTTACGTGGAGGACCCCGGGGCAGAAAGGTGGCGGGATCCTTCCTCCCGGCCCACTCCCTTTCAGACCTATCACTCGGCCGGGGATCTTGCCGACACCCTCAGTGAGGGGGCTCTTCGATTGATGGCCGGGGCCGTTGTGGAAGGCGTCCTCGAGCTCTCGAGGAAGCTCAGGCCGACGAGCCCGGATGGGGAGGCGTCCATCGAGGATTTTTATAAGACCGAAGTCTCTTTGGTGGAATAACGCTGCAGGGCACCCCTGAGGCCCGAAAGGGGTGAGGGGAAATGGCTGTCGAGCGAAATCACTATCAGAGAATCCCCCCAGGGCCTCTGTTTGGCTTATGGTCCTGGCGCTATCTCGACCTCCTGAAGATGATCCGTCTCAGGCTGAACCCGCGGATCCATGGCTTCTATACAAAGTTTCCCACCATTCCCCCCCCCGGCTCCAAATTCCCCGAGGTCGACCTGGAGACGGTGGACGGAGGGAGAATCAACACAAAAGCGCTTCAAGGGAGGAGGCACTTCGTCCTCCTCACCGGGGCCCTCACCTGACCTCCGACCCGGAGGCAGTTGCCTCTCATGGAGGAGCTGGCAAGAAAGTATAAGGACCGGGGTGTGGAGGTCTTCCTCATGTACGTCCGGGAGCCCCATGCGAAAGAGCGGGGCTTTCGCCAGTACCGAAAACATGAGAGTTACGACCACAAGATGGAGTACGCAAAGCTCCTGGTGAAAAAGCACAGCCTCGTCATCCCCTGTCTTGTGGACAGCCTTGATGAAAAGTTGCACCAGATTCTTGGAAACCTTCCAAATCTTGTTTATGTGGTGGATAAGAAAGGGGAGGTCTTCTACAAAAACACCTGGACAGACGCAGACGCCATTGACGAGATCCTGGCTGAGCTGGTGACGGCGGAAGACCCATCGCGCCCCGTCCAAAAGACGATGGACAGTCGCCACGTGCCGGGCCGGATCCCCGTTGAGGTGTAGGTCCGGGATGAGCGGCCCTCCCACACCATCCGGCCCCAGAAAGTTCTTGTCTGAATGTTCTCTTGGATAGTACTATTTAGCCCTTGATAGGGATCCAGTGAAAGGGGCACAACCGACCCCTCTTTTCGGGAGAACACCCATGATCCTCGCCAGGATATCTCTTCTCGCCCTCTTTTTCCCTCTTCTCCTCGTCCTCCCAGCCGAGGGGGTTCGGCAGGTCTCTGCTGTCTTTCTTAAGAACCAAGCCGGGCCTGAAAGCGGTGCGCGGGACCATCGGAAAGGGCTCGACCCGGAGCTTCTTTCCTTCTTTGGCCCCTCTGATGAAGAGAAGAATGCCATCCTAACGAAGGCGCACGAGGCTCATAACAGTCAGCTTTGGGATGAGGCCGTCTCTCTCTACCGCCAGGTCATTGCCCTCGACTCGGACGACGCCGAGGCCTGGCAAGGGCTTGGGATCGCACTTCAACACCAGGAAATATGGGGCGAGGCACAGGACGCTGGGAAGCAGGCCCTTTCCATTTTCACGGAGCGCGGAGACGAGAAGGGGAGAGGGGAGGTCCTCTACAACCTCGGCAACATCTCTGAGGACCGCGGGCACCATGACCAAGCCGAAAGGCTCTACGGGGAAAGCCTGGAGATTCAAAGGAGGATTGGCGACGAGCCCGGCGCCGCAGAGACGCTGAACAACCTGGGAATTCTCGCTGGGATCCAGGAGCGCTATGTCGAGGCCGAGACGCTCTTCCAGGAGAGGCTGGAGATCCAGAGGAAACTCGGCGACGAGGCCGGCATCTCAGAGACGCTGTACAACCTGGGAGTGGTCGCCGAGAGGGAAGCACGCTACGACAAGGCCAAAGAGCTCTACCATGAGGGCCTGGAGATTGAAAGGAAGCTTGGCGATGAGGCCGGCTTGGCGACGACGCTGAATAACCTCGGCGATGTTGCCGCGAGACAAGAACAGTACGAAGAGGCCAATGGGTTCTTTCAGGAGAGCCTGGAGATTCAAAGGAAACTGGGAGATGAGTCGGGGCTCGTCGTGACGCTGTTCAACCTGGGAGTGGTGGCCGAGAACCGCGAGCAGAGCGGAGAGGCCATGGGGTTGTACCAGGAGGCCTTAGAGATCGGCAGGAAGCTCAACGATGAACCCCTCGTCGGGCAGACTCTATTCTCCCTCGCCCTCCTCGCTGAGGCTGAGGGCTCAAGGGACGAGGCCGTCGAATACGCAAAAGAGGCCCATGAGATATTCGGCAAGATAAAGAGCCCATTGGAAGTGAGAACCCGAAACTTCCTGCGAATCCTGGGATGGCCCGTTCCGTAGGTCTTCATTCGTCCAGATCGAGGCCAGCACGTCACCGCGCCGCCCGTTTTGCCTCCTCCCAAAGGGCGTCAAGCGTCGCCCCATCCACCTGCGAGGGGGTGAGACCTCTTGTCGACAGAGAGGACTCGATATACCGAAAGCGTTCCATGAACTTTGAGGTGGAAAGCCGGAGGGAGGCCTCGGCGTCGATGCCAAGGTGACGGGCCGCGCTCACCAGGGCAAAGAGGAGGTCCCCAAACTCCCGCTCCGTCTTTTCCTGATCCCCAGATTGTCTCGCCTGATCGAGCTCACCAAGCTCCTCCCGGACTTTCTCAAGGGCCCCTTCCGCCGCCTCCCAATCCAGCCCCACGCGCCCCACCTTGGTCTGAACCCGCTGGGCCTTCAAGAGGGCTGGAAGGGTGGTGGGGACCCCGTCCAGGACCGACCGTCCCCCCCCTTCGCTCTGTTTGATGGCCTCCCAATTTTTGAGGACTTCCTCCGGCGTCTCTGCCAGGACATCCCCGAAGACGTGGGGGTGCCTCCTGACCAGCTTCTCATGGACCTCCCGGATGACCTCCCAAACGGTATAGCGGCCTTCCTCAGCGGCGATCTGGGCGTGAAAGACGATCTGGAGGAGGAGATCCCCTAATTCCTCCCTCACCTTTTCGTCCGCCCCCGCCTCGATCGCCTCGATCACCTCGTAGGCCTCCTCAATGAGATAGGGTTTTAGGGAATCGGGCGTCTGCTCCCGGTCCCAAGGACACCCCCCTTCCCCCCTCAGGCGGGCCATAATCTGAACCAGGTCTTCAAAGGATCGCTCAGGCATTTTTTCGTCTTACTTTCGTGAAACAGAGAAGTATATTGCCACTAAACAGAAGGGTCCTCCTTATTATAGATACGCGGCGAGGCCTCGCAAGGGGAAAAGTGCCCCTCCCCTAAAACCCGACATTTTGTAGTGGCAGAAGAAAAAAACACCAGGGGTAGTATCTTTTCTCTTGACAGGCCCTTTTCCTCGGGAGTAAAGAAGGGACACTTTCCATCTTGTCTGAAAAGCCATCTTCGGAGAAACTCATGGAGCCGAAGATCCAGGTTCTTCCTCCTATCCTGGCCGACCAAATTGCGGCGGGGGAGGTTATCGAGCGCCCGTCCTCGGTCGTGAAGGAGCTCCTTGAGAACGCTCTGGACGCCGGGGCCAGGTCCATTGAAGTCCAGATCAAAGGGGCCGGTCGGGGTCTCATCCGGGTCCTCGATGATGGGGAGGGGATGAGTCCTGAGGACGCAAGGCGGGCCTTTCTTCGCCACGCGACCAGCAAGATCGAACGTGCGGAGGATCTCAGGGCCATCCGAACGCTCGGCTTTCGGGGTGAGGCCCTGCCGAGCATCGCCGCCGTATCCCGAGTCACACTCATCACGCGCCCAAGGGGAGGAGGTCCCGAGGGGACGCGCGTCCTGATCGAAGGCGGCAAGGTGAGAGACGTCTCACCGGCTCCGTCTCCTGAGGGGACGTCCATTGAGGTTCGGGATCTTTTCTTCAATACGCCGGCGCGTCTTAAATTTTTAAAAAGCCCGGGGACCGAAATCTCCCGGATCGTCGAGGCAACCTCTCAGGCGGCCCTCTCAGCCCCCGGCCTTCGCCTGAAGCTGACCCATGAGGGACGGGCCCTCCTCGACCTTCCCCCCGCGAGGGACCGGGGGGAGAGAGTCCGAAGGCTCCTCGCAGGAACAGAAGCAAAGGAGCTTTTTTCCCTCCCTCTCTTTGAGGAAGGGCCCAGTGGAATCAGGGTCGAGGGCTTTTGTTCGCCCCCTCCCCTAACCCGGGCTTCCAGGTCTTGCCAGCACGTCCTCGTCAACGGCCGCTACGTCAGGGACCGGATCATCCTGAACGCCCTCTCCGAGGCCTATCGAAACCTTTTGCCCGCCGGAAGGCATCCCCTTGCTTTCCTCTTCATCGAGATGGCGCCAGACGCACTCGATGTGAACGTCCATCCGGCAAAGGCCGAGGTGCGCTTTCAAGATGGGAGACAAGTGTTCTCGGCGGTGAGGAAGGGAGTCCTGGAGGGCCTGGTCCGGGCCGGGGCCTCCCCCGCCCTCGAGACGCCAAAGGGGCCCGCTTATTCTATGAAGGGCCATAGAATGCCCGCGCCGTCTCCTGCGAGATGGTCTCTTCCCGTCCGCTCTCTGGGAAAGGTGGTGGCGCTGGCGCCAAAGGAGGCGCCTGATGAGCCCCTCCCCCTCCTTGCACCTGGGACACCAAAGAACCTCCTCTCGGAGGGCCGCGTCCTGGGCCAGCTCCACGCCACCTACATTCTCTTGGAGCACGCCCGCGGGATGATGCTTGTGGATCAGCACGCGGCCCATGAGCGGCTCCTCTTTGCCCGTCTGAAGGACAGGATTGAAAAAGGGAAGGTCGAAGGCCAGGGCCTCCTCCTCTCCCTCCCCATTGATTTCTCTCCGGAAGATGCCGAGGTCCTCTCCGAGCGCCTGGAGGATCTCAAAACCCTGGGATTTCATCTCGAACCCTTTGGGCCAAGGAGCTTCCTTCTGAGAGAGGTTCCCGCCCTTCTCGCCCACGAGGACCCGGAGGAGCTTCTCAGGGAACTCCTGGCCGGCCTGAAGGAGGGGAGGGACAAAAAACTCTCCGAGCTCGGGGAGGGCCTGCTTGAGCAGATGGCCTGCCGGGGAGCCCTCAAGGCGGGAAAGACTCTTAACCGTGAGGAGATGGAGCACCTCATCTCTGAGTGCCTCGAGCTCGATCTCCTCTTTGCCTGCCCTCATGGGCGGCCCATCACCCTTCTTCTCCCAAAGGAAGAAGTAGAGCGGAGATTTTTGAGGCGATGAAAACGTGCCTTCACGGGAGTTCCCCTTTTCTCAAATGGGCGGGGGGGAAGACCCAGCTCCTGAAACAGTTTGAGATTTTCTATCCGAAATCCTTTGGAGGGTACGTCGAGCCCTTCCTGGGAAGCGGGGCCGTCTTCTTCCATGTCCGATTCTTGTTTGACCCGAAGCGGATTATCCTCTCGGACCAAAATGAAGAGCTCATCAACTGCTATCAGATTGTCCGAGACGGGGTGGATGGGCTCATTAAACTGCTTCGGTCCCACAGGGTCCGTCATAGCCGAAAGCACTACTACGCTGTCCGGTCTCAAAGGCCGAGCGAGCTCTCCCCGGTCAAGCGGGCCGCCCGTCTCATCTACCTGAACAAGACCTGCTACAACGGCCTCTACCGCGTAAATTCAGGGGGTGGGTTCAACGTCCCGATGGGGAGCTACCGGAACCCCGGGATCTTCGACGAAGGAGACCTCAGGCACGCGAGCCGCTGCCTGGCGGGCGTCCGTCTCAAGGCCTCCGACTTTCGGAGTTGCCAAAAATTTGCCGAGCCGGGGGCTTTTGTCTATATAGACCCCCCTTATTATCCCATCTCAGCGACTTCGAGCTTTACCGCCTACGGGGGAAGGGCCTTTGACGAAGCAGATCAAAGGTCCCTGGCCGAAGTCTTTTCTGAATTAGACAAGAAAGGCTGTCTCGTCATGCTCAGCAACAGCCACAGCCCCTTCGTCCGATCCCTCTACCGGGCTTACCGGCTAAATCTCGTCAAGGCGAGAAGGTCTATCAACTCGAATGGGTCCAAACGGGGTGAGGTCTCGGAGGTCGTCGTGCGCAACTATGACAGAAGGGCCTGAGGAAAACACCATGCTTGAAGCGCCCGTCCCAGAAGGTCTGACCTTTGACGATGTCCTCCTCGTGCCGGCCGCCTCCTCGGTCCTGCCCAGGGAGGCAGACCTGAGGGCTCGTCTGACGCGCGGCTTCACGATGAATATTCCCCTTCTCTCTTCCGCCATGGACACGGTGACGGAGGGGCATCTGGCCATCGCCCTGGCCCGCGAGGGAGGGCTTGGCGTCATCCACCGAAACATGTCCCCAGAACGCCAGGCCGAGGAGGTAGACCGGGTCAAGCGATCAGAGAGCGGGATGGTCTCTGACCCCGTCACGATGCGCCCAGATCAGAGCGTCGAGGAGGCCCTAACGACCATGGCCCATTACCGGATCTCGGGCCTTCCAGTTGTCAAGGAAGGGCGCCTCGTCGGGATCCTGACGAACCGGGACCTTCGTTTTGAGCGAGACCCCTCTAAAAGGGTCTCGGACCTGATGACAAAGGAGGGGCTCGTTACAGCCCCGGTCGGCATCACGCTCGAGAAGGCAGAGATGCTCCTTCACAAAAACCGGATCGAAAAGCTCCTCATTGTGGACGGGAACCAGCGGCTCAAAGGCCTCATCACCATCAAGGACATCGAGAAGAGGCGAAAATACCCCGGGGCCTTCAAGGACAAGGAGGGGCGCCTTCGGGCGGGGGCCGCCATCGGGACCGGGTCCGACACCATGGGGCGTGCACGCCTCCTCGTCGAGAAGGGGGTCGATGTCCTCGTCCTGGACTCCGCCCACGGGCATGCCGATGCGGTGATCAGGACCCTTCAGGCCCTGAAGGGGGAATACCCCGAAATCGAGATCATCGGCGGAAATGTAGCGACGGCCGAGGGGACGGAAGACCTCATCCGAGTCGGAGCGGACGGTGTCAAGGTGGGCGTGGGCCCCGGCTCCATCTGCACGACCCGAGTCGTCGCCGGGGTCGGCGTCCCTCAACTCACGGCCATCTCCCAATGCGCACGCGCAGCCCACGCTCAAGGCGTCCCCGTGATCGCCGACGGCGGGATCAAGAACTCGGGCGACATCGTAAAGGCCCTGGCCGCAGGGGCCGACTCGGTCATGATCGGGAACCTCTTCGCCGGGACCGAGGAGAGCCCAGGCGAACGGGTCGTCTATCAAGGCCGGGCCTACAAAGTTTACCGGGGGATGGGCTCCCTCGGGGTCCTGATGGAGGGGGGGCGAGACCGCTACGGGCAGGACAGAGTGCCCGCCTCAAAACTCGTCCCAGAAGGGGTCGAGGGGAGGGTCCCCTACAAAGGCCTCCTCGCAGATTCCGTCTTTCAGCTGACCGGCGGGGTCGCCTCCGGGATGGGCTATCTCGGGTGCCGGACGATCCCAGAGGTTCATGAGAAGGCCCGTTTTCTCCGAATGACTGTGGCCGGCCTTCGGGAGAGCCATGTCCACGATATCGAGGTCACTCGAGAGTCCCCCAGCAATCAGCGGGAGACTTAGGATCCATTTAGGCCGGGCCTCGCGCCCTTTACGTATGAAAAGAGGGAAGATGGCCTCGAAGGTCCTCATCCTCGATTTTGGCTCTCAGTACACCCAGCTCATCGCCAGGCGGGTGAGAGAGCAAAAAGTCTACTGCGAGATCATGCCCTGCACGGTGTCTCTCGAAAAGATCCGGGCCTTTGAGCCGGGGGGCCTCATCCTTTCAGGGGGTCCCTGGAGCGTCTATGGGTCAGACGCCCCCAAAGTCCCGAAGGCCGTGCTGGAGCTCGGGGTCCCGGTCCTTGGGATCTGCTACGGCCTCCAGTTCATGGCCCACCATCTGGGCGGAAAGGTCCGCCCACAGGCGAGACGGGAGTATGGACACGCGGGGCTCGAGATACTGGACTCCTCAGACCTCTTCCAGGGCTTTGCGGGCGAGATCCCCGTCTGGATGAGCCACGGGGACGCCATCGAGGAGTGTCCGCCCGGGTTTCAGTCCATCGGGCGGACCGAGAACTCCCCCGTGGCCGCGATGAGGAACGGGAGCCGAAAACTCTTTGGCATCCAGTTCCACCCCGAGGTGGTCCATACGCCAAAAGGCCGGGAGGTGCTGAGGAATTTCCTGTTTGGGATCTGCGGCGTCGCCCCTGAGTGGACCATGGCTTCCTTCATCGATACCTCTGTCCGAACCATCCGCGAACAGGTCGGGGAGGAGGGGGTACTGCTCGGGCTTTCAGGGGGCGTCGATAGCGCTGTCGCCGCGGCCCTTCTCCAGCGTGCCATTGGGGATCAGCTGACCTGCATCTTTGTGGACAACGGCCTCCTACGAAAGGGGGAGGCACAAGAAGTGCTGGAGTTCTTCCAAGACCACATGAGGCTTCGGCTTCGCTTTCGGGAAGCCGGCCTGGAATTTTTAACGGCCCTTCGGGGAGTGACCGACCCCGAGGAGAAGCGACGGAGAATCGGTCGGCTCTTTATCAAAATATTCGAAATGGAGGCCGAGGGTGCCGAGCGCGAAAGCGCAAGAAGGCCCTGCCCTGCGCCGTTCACCTACCTATCCCAGGGGACCCTCTACCCCGACGTCATTGAGAGCGTCTCCTTCAAAGGTCCCTCGGCCACCATCAAAACGCACCACAACGTGGGAGGGCTCCCGGAGAACATGAATCTGAAACTCCTGGAGCCCCTTCGAGAACTCTTCAAGGATGAGGTGAGGAAGCTCGGCCAAGAGCTGGGGCTCCCCAGAGAGGTCCTCATCCGGCATCCCTTCCCGGGCCCAGGGCTCGCCGTGCGCATCCCCGGGGAGGTGACGGAGGGGGCCCTCCAGATCCTCCGCGAGGCGGACGCCATCTTCATGGAGGAGATAAAACGGGCGGGTCTCTACGAAGAGATCTGGCAGGCCTTCGCCGTCCTCCTTCCCGTCCGGACGGTCGGCGTCATGGGGGACCAACGGACCTATGAGCACGCCGTCGCCCTCCGGGCCGTAACGAGCCAAGACGGCATGACGGCCGACTGGGTGAAACTCCCCGGGGACCTCCTGGGGGTCATCTCGGCCCGCATCATCAACGAGGTGAAAGGCGTGAATCGGGTTGTCTATGATATCTCCTCAAAACCCCCCGCCACGATTGAGTGGGAGTGAGGTCGTGACGAAGAACGTCATCATGATCAATCTGATCGAGGTAAAGGAGGAAATGGCGAAAGAATTCCTTGCCAGGTGGGATAAGGTCACTCAGTATATGCGAAAGCAACCGGGCTTCGTCCAGACCCAGCTTCACCGAAGGTTCGACGACCCCTCCCGGTGGGTCAACGTGGCTGAGTTCACGTCCATCCGGGCCATCAGGGCCGCCTTTGCCAACAAGGAGTTCGAGCTAATCTCTGGGGACTACCCCGGCCGTCGAGACATCGGCCTCTACGCCATCGTGCGCTCGGCCCGAGCCACGAAGCGGAGGGGCTGACTTCCCGCGCTAAAAAGATCTAATCTAGATGTCATAGCGTAGCTCTTTAGAGCCGCCCTAGGGAATTCGGTTGCTGGCGTGCCCCCTGAGGGAGTGCCCCATGCCCCACTCCGATTTCGTCCACCTTCACCTCCACACCCAATACAGCCTTCTCGACGGGGCGATCCGGATTGAACCACTCCTCCAAAGAGCCAATGCCCTCCAGATGCCGGCCCTGGCCGTCACCGACCACGGGAACCTCTTCGGGGCCATCAAGTTCTACCGGGCGGCCAAGGCCCACGGGATCAAGCCCATCCTAGGTTGTGAGGTCTACATGGCCCAGGGGAGCCGCTTTGACCGCACCCCTCTGTCAGGGGACTCCGCCGTCGGCGTCAACCACCTCCTTTTACTGGTCAAGAATGAGACGGGCTATCAGAACCTCATCCGGATCGTCGGAAAGAGCCACCTCGAGAGTTTTTACTACCGCCCCCGGGTTGACCGCGAGCTCCTGGAGCACCATGCCGAAGGCCTGATTGCAACGAGCGCCTGCCTGAACGGCGAGATTCCCCAGCGCCTTCTCCTAGGGGACGAAGAAGGGGCTCGTCGGACCGCCCGCTACTACCGGGACCTCTTCCCGGACCGCTTCTACATCGAGGTCCAGGACCACGGCATCTCGGAGCAGAAGAAGGTCCTGCCGGGGCTCATCAAGATTGCCCGGGAGCTGGAACTCCCCCTTCTGGCCTCGAACGACTGCCACTATCTGGAGGCCGGGGACGCCTCGGCCCACGAGACCCTCCTCTGCATCCAGACGGGAAAGACCCGCTCAGACCCGGCGCGCTGGAGGTTCGGATCCGATCAGCTCTACCTCAAGTCTCCCGAGGAGATGAAGGCGCTCTGCCAGGAGTTCCCCGAGGCCTGGAAGAACACCCTTCGGGTGGCCGAGCGTTGCAACCTGGACATTCGATTCGGCGAAGGCCATCTTCCCCACTACCAGACCCCGGACGGGACCTCCCTGGACGAGTACCTCGCTCGGCGAGCGCAAGAAGGTCTCGAGGCGCGCCTCTCGACTGCGGGTCCGGCCCCCGGTTTCCCACCGGAATCCTACGCCAAACGCCTGGAAGAAGAGCTCCGGATGATTCGAGAGATGCACTACTCGGGCTATTTCCTCATTGTCTCGGACTTCATCGACTACGCCAAGGGGAGGGAGATCCCCGTCGGTCCAGGCCGCGGCTCTTCCGCCGGGAGCCTCGTCGCCTACAGCCTGGGGGTCACCGACCTCGACCCCCTTCGCTACGGCCTTCTCTTCGAGCGTTTTCTGAACCCGAAGCGGGTCAGCATGCCCGACATCGACATTGACTTCTGCATGGAGCGCCGAGACGAGGTCATCCAATACGTCACGGAGAAATACGGGCGGGAGAATGTGGCCCAGATCATCACCTTCGGGACCATGATGGCCAAGGGCGTTATCCGCGATGTGGGCCGGGCCATGGACATCCCTTACGGCGAGGTGGACCGGATTGCGAAGCTCGTGCCGACGCGCCTGAATATTACGCTGGAGGAGGCCCTTCAGGAGGAGCCCCGCCTTCGTGAACAGCGCGACCGAGAACCGAAGGTCGCCGAGCTTCTGCAGACGGCCAAAACCCTTGAGGGGCTCTCGCGCCACTCCAGCACCCACGCCGCTGGCGTCGTCATCTCCCCCCGGCCTCTCATCGAGACGGTTCCTCTGGCCAAGGGGACCAAGGGAGAGGCGCTGACCCAGTACGACATGCTGGATATCGAGGCCCTCGGGCTTCTAAAGATGGACTTCCTGGGCTTGAGGACTCTGACGGTCATCCGCCGGGCCGAGGAGCTCATCCGGGCCGAAGGGGAGAAGACAGATTTTCAGATCGAGGATATCCCTCTCGATGACCCCGAGACCTTCCGCCTCTTCGGCGAGGCCAGGACAACGGGGGTCTTTCAGTGCGAGAGCCGGGGGGTCCGTGAGATCCTCAGGAGGCTTCGGCCCGAGCGCTTTGAGGACATCATCGCCGTTGTCGCCCTCTACCGCCCAGGGCCCCTTGGGAGCGGGATGGTGGAGGAGTTCATCAATCGAAGGCAGGGCAAGGTGTCCACCGAATACGATCTCCCCCAGCTGGAGGACATTCTTAAAGAGACGCACGGTGTCATCCTCTATCAGGAACAGGTGATGCAGATGGCCACCCTCCTCGCCGGCTTCAGCCCGGGCGCGGCCGACCTCCTTCGCCGGGCCATGGGAAAGAAGAAGCCTGAGGAGATGGCCCGCCAGCGCGAGAATTTTTTGCAGGGCTGCGCCGAGCGGGGGATCCCCACTGAACGGGCCGAGCGCCTCTTTGAGCTCATGGCCTACTTTGCCGGTTACGGCTTCAACAAGTCCCACAGCGCCGCCTACGCCCTCGTGGCTTACCGAACCGCTTACCTCAAGGCCCACTACCCACGAGAGTTCATGGCCTCCCTCCTCACGTGCGACATGGACAACACCGACAAGGTGATGAAGAACATCGGGGAGTGCCGCGAGATGGATATCCCCGTCCTCCCCCCGGACATCAACCAGAGCGGAAAACAGTTCACCGTCTCCCCTGAGGGCCTCCGCTTTGGCCTCGCCGCCGTTAAAAACGTCGGCGAAGGGGCTGTGGACGCGATGCTCAAGGCGAGAGAGGAAGGCCCCTTCTCTTCTCTTTTCAACTTCTGCGAGCAGGTGGACGCCCGTCAGGTCAACCGAAGGGTGGTGGAGTCTCTCATCAAGTGCGGGGCCTTCGACTCGACCGGCGCAAAACGCTCTCAGCTCATAGCCGTCCTCGACCAGGCCCTGGGAAGGGCGGGAAAGAGCCAGCAGGACCGGATGACGGGCCAAAAAAGCCTTTTTGGCGCGGACACCTCCGAGGGCGCGGCCGACCTTCCCCTTCCGTCCATAGAAGAATGGACGGACCGGGAGCTTCTGAGTCAGGAGAGAGAGGCCTTGGGCTTCTTCATCACAGGACACCCCCTCGACCGCTTTGAACGCGACCTGAAACTCCTAACAGACACCAACACAGGGGCCCTTCCCGAGGTTCCATCGGACCGAAAGGTCCGCCTCGGGGGGATTGTGAGCGGCCTAAAAGTGCAAACCACAAAAAGAGGCAATCTGATGGCCCGGTTCCGCCTGGAAGATCTGGATGGCTTTGCCGACGTCATCGTCTTCCCGGACACTTATAAGGAGGCGGCCCCCCATCTTGAAATGGGCGATGAGCCGATCTTCGTCATTGGGACGACGGACTCGGGAGAGAACGGCGTCACGCTCAAGGCGGAGAAGATTCTGCCCCTGACCCAGGCCCGGAAGAAGATGGCCTCGCGCGTTTTCATCCGGATCCCGGCACAAGATCGAAACAGAGAGGTCCTTCGAGCCCTCCTCATCGATCTCAAAGAGGTCCTGGGGAATTTCCGAGGGGATCTCCCGCTGGTCCTTCAATTTCTCTCCGGCGCCACAAGCCGTAAGAAGATTTTTGCCGAATTCAAGGTCGATCCCTCCCCTGAGATGGTCGAGCGGGTCGAGGCCCTATTGGGCAAAGACTCCGTCCACCTGGGGTGAGAAACATAGCCCTCATGATTCACAGCCCCCCCGAGGGCCCGACCAAAGCAGACCCCTTCCTTTCTTTACTCGCCCCCCCGAAATGGATATCCTGAGGGGACCAGGGAAAAGCTGGGGGCCGTTATCCGAGGGTGGTTTCAGGATGCCGAGTTTTAACTGGACGTGGCTTGGCCGGACGGACTATGAAGAGGCCCTCGGGCTTCAAAAAACCCTCCGGGAAAGACGCCAGGCCGGAGAGATCCCTGACCAGCTCCTTCTCCTCGAGCACCCTCCCGTCCTGACCGTGGGCCGGGGCGGGAACGCGGGCAATATCCTGGCCTCCCCCAAAAAACTTCTGGGTCTGAGGATTCCTGTTCACCGCATCAACAGAGGGGGAGACGTCACCTATCACGGGCCCGGGCAGCTCGTGGGCTATCCCATCCTCGACCTGAGGGCGAGGGGGAGAGACGCCCACCGCTACCTTCGAGACCTTGAAAAGGTTTTCATAAAGCTCCTCCTTGGACGGGGGATTCAGGCCCGTCGATCCCCTGGCCGCACCGGGGTCTGGGTGGGAAACGCAAAGATCCTCGCCATCGGGGTCGGCCTCAGGCGGTGGACGACGCTTCACGGATTCGCCTTCAATGTCAGGACGGACCTCTCCCTGTTTGACCTCATCCGGCCCTGTGGCCTCGAGATGGGGACCGCGACGTCCCTGGAGACCCTGGAGGGACAAAAAACGCGGGTTGAAGACCTTGTGGATGAAGTGGTCGCCCGGTTCGCCGAGGTCTTCGGGATGGAAGGAGAACCGCTTCACAAGGACGAGCTGTTCCTTCCCGTGACGCAAGTGGGAACCGAGGGGTCTCTTTGAGAGGAGGGAGGATGGGCAGGACCCAGAAAATTTTTACCCCTTCTCCGCCACCGGCGCTGGGGTCCTTGGGACGAGAGGGACCGAGGGCGGTGGGCTTCGTCTTATTGGCCATCGTGTTTTTCTTCATGGCCACCGACGCTTATGCTACAAGTCTTTTGTCTCTTGAAGGGTGGAGAGAGTTCGGGCTTCGGGGCTGGATTCTCTTTCAGCGGGGCGGGGTCGTCATGTACCCCATCCTCTTCTGCTCCATCCTGGGCGTGGGGGTTTCCCTGGAGCGCCTCTTCAGCCTGAGGCGAGGCCGCGTCATCCGGCAGGATTTTCTGGACGATGTGCGCCACCACTGGTCCAACGGGGACGCGAAAGAGGCTCTGAAAGTCTGCCAGGGTTGCAACATTTCCATCGCCCGGGTCCTCCGGGCGGGACTTCAACGCCTCGGCCATCCTCTTGCCGACATCGAGCGGGCCATTGATTCGGCGGGCCAGCACGAAGTCTCCCTCCTCACCACTCATCTTCGGGCCCTTGGGTTCCTGGGCAATGTCGCCCCCATGCTGGGCTTTCTCGGGACAGTGGCGGGGATGATCCAGGCCTTTAACGTGATCTCTCAAAGCGGGACAGGGGATCCGGGTCTGGTGGCGGCGGGGATCTCAGAGGCCCTGATCACGTCGGCCGCCGGCCTCGTGGTGGGGATCCCGTCTCTGGCCGCCTACCATTACTTTCGTTCCAGGGTGGACGGTTACGTCTCCGAGATGGAGGGCATCTCCCTCGACCTCCTAGAGGGTCTTGCCAAGGGGATTTCGGAGGGAGGCGCCCCGGGGGTCAAGAGCCATGCGGTTCAATCGTCCTGAGGAAGATTACAACCTTCCTTTCATCTCCATGGTCGACGTCGTCTTCCTCCTCATCATCTTCTTTATGGTCTCGACCACCTTCATCGATTTCACGCGGCGGATTGACATAGAGCTGCCGGACGCGAAGGCAGGGGCTCCGACCGAAAAGGTCCACGAGATCCTCATCGAGGTGGAGGAGAACGGGGACCTATTTTTGAACGGCCAGGCGATCACGCTAATCGGCCTTGAGGCGGCCCTGGAGGCCACTCGAGGGGAAGAGAGGCGCTCGGCCGTCATCCGGGCAGACCGAAGGCTCCCCTACGGTCTCATCGTGAGAGTGTTGGGGATCTCCCGGGCCTCTGGGATTTACGACATCGGGGTCGCCTTGAAGGAGGAGTGACCTCTCATCCCGGGCGAAAGGCACGAAAATTAACCGGGGTCATCAAGGAGTCTAAGCAGTCTATCGCCGGACGGAGTTGATGGAGCAAAAAGTCTGATGGCCATCCCCTTCTCGACGCGTCTCTGGGTCTACACCAATTACGACTGCAACCTCTCTTGTATTTACTGCTGTGCCCGCTCCCACCCCAAGGCCGAACGGCGGGAGATCGGTCTAAAAACTTTCCAAAAATTGGTGGATGAGGCCGCCAATCTTGGGTTTGAGGAACTTTATCTGACAGGAGGAGAGCCGTTCCTTCTGCCCGAGATCTTCGACATGCTGAGCCACTCCCTCCCCCGGATTCCCACGACCGTCCTCACCAATGCGACCATCTTCACGCCAAAGCGGCTCGAACGCTTGAAGACGCTGCCGACAGGACACCTCTCCCTTCAGGTGAGCATCGACAGCCCAGACGCCGTTGTGAATGATTTTTACCGCGGAGCGGGGAGTTTCGAAAAGGCCCTAAAAGGGGTCCGTAGCCTGACGGCGGCGGGCATGCGCGTCCGCATCGGGGCGACAGAGACGCCCAAAAGCCGCGGACAGGGGGAGACCCTCTTTGACTTCCTCTCTGGCGAAGGGATCTCTCGGGATGACCAGGTCCTTCGGCCCCTCGCCATGCGGGGCTTCTCGGAGGACGGGAAGGAGATCACGACCGACAAGCTCCTTCCCGAGCTTTGCGTAGACCGGGATGGGGTCTACTGGCACCCCGTCTCGACGGACGAGGACTTCCGCATCTGCCAGGAGATCTTTCCCCTCTCTCGGGTTGTTGCCACCGTTGAGGCTGAACTCATTCGCAGGGAGCGGGAAGGCATCCAAAGCGTCCCGTTTCAGTGAGCCTAGCCCTTTGGCCCGGTCGGGCCGAGTCAAGAAGAAGATAGACGGCCATTCAAGGTTTTTATTTTTCCATCACAAAATAACGCCTAAGAGGACTTGGCGCCCTCGCCTGACAAGACCTCCCAGAGACAAATGGTATTGTCCGCTGACCCTGAGGCGAGGAAGCGGCCATCCGGCGAAAAGGCGACAGAGCGGACCGTCCTTTCGTGCCCCCTCAGGCATCCCAGCTCTTTTCCTGAGGACACGTCCCAGAGGCGGATCTTATGGTCCCGCGATCCAGACGCCAGAAGGCGGCCATCGGGCGAAAAGGCGACGGAGTAGACCCTGCCTACATTTTCGCCGAGGCGCCTCAATTCCTTCCCTGAGGACACATCCCAGAGGCGGACGGTCTCGTCAACAGCCCCTGAGGCCAGCAGGCGGCCATCGGGCGAAAAGGCGATGCTCCTGATCCAATCCCTGTGTCCATCAAGGCGCATCAGCGGTTGACCTGAGGACGGATCCCATAAGCGGATAGTCCTGTCGTCCGACCCGGAGGCCAGGATGCGGCCATCGGGCGAAAAGGCAATGGAGTTCACATCAGCCTTATGCGCTTCCTTACGTTCCTCCGTAAGGACTTTTAGCCCCTGCCCAGAGGACACGTCCCAGAGGCGGATCAAGGCGTCTTTTGACCCTGACGCCAGGACTTGACTGTCAGGCGAAAAAGAAACGGCGTAGACCCAGCCCCCAACCCCCCCAAGGCGTCTTAATTCCTTCCCTGAGGACACCTCCCAAAGGCGGATGAAATTGTCAGATGACCCGGAGGCCAGCAGGCGGCCATCAGGCGAAAAGGCGACCGCCCAGACCGCTCTTTCGTGGTCAAGGCGCCTGAGAACTTCCCCTGAGGGGATCTCCCAGAGGCGGACGGTCTCGTCATCAGCTCCCGAGGCCAAAATGCGGCCATCGGGCGAAAAGGCGACCGCCCTTGGCCAATCTCCATGCCCTTCAAGGCGCCCATGTTCCCTCCACTCGCCTGCCAGAGACTCGTTGTCTGTCGCGGATTCATGGATGGGGGAAGCGTTTAGTTTATCGTTCATCTCAAGTCCTTTTGTCCCTTTATACCACAAAAATCTCCTGTCTCGGTTCCGCCCTGAGCGAACTGCCGTGGGGATTATAGCGGAACGCTACAGTCAGGGATCTAGTTTAAGACCTGCTTGATCCTCCCCTCGACCCGGGGGGAAACCTCGGGCCTCTTCTTCAGATACTGGACAAAAAGGTCCCGGGGAGAGAGGGACTCGGGAAGGGGGACAGCCTCTGCTCCCGCCAGGGACCGGTGGCCATCCCCCCCCTTGGCCAGAAAATCGGTGGTCGCAAGGCGGTAGAGCCGGTCCGGAACGATCTCTGTCCCACCGACTATGAGGGAGAGGAGACGACTCCCCGGGGGCCGCTTGGGGTCGTAAGTCAGCCTGACCCCCGAGACCTGCAAAAAGCCTCCGGTCCCACGCCGGGCCACACCGTCCTCCAGGGCCTCCTTGATGTTCGCCCCCGACACTTTTAGCAGGACCACTCGGTCATCGAAGAGGAAGGTGCCGTGTGCGAAACGATCCGTCAGCACCCCGGGCGGGACATTCTCATCGATGCGGATCCCACCCGCGTTCAGGAAGGCGAGGTCGGCCCCCGTCTCCTCTCTCAGGGCGTCGGCAACGAGGTTTCCAAGGTTTGACTCCTCAAAGCGGACGATTTGCTCAAGACCTTGGAGCGTCACGCGAGAGCGGCTGAGGGGGATTTCCGGCCCGAGCCTATCCTGAAGCCTCTCGGTCCACCTCTCGACCGTGGCCCTGACCCGAGAGTCCTCAGGAAGATCCTAGGTCAGGGGGATGACTTTGGCCGTGAGAGACCGGTCGGGGGATCCAGGGTTTTCGACCACGACACGAATGAGGGTCCGCGCGTCACTGTCGGCCTTCGCAATAAGGGTCCGTCCCACAAAGGAGATCCGGTGATCGTGATCGTGGCCGCCCGCGATGAGGTCGATCTCAGGGTAGCGGCGGGCCAGTGCCCGATCTTCCTCCATCGAGAGATGGGTGAGGGCGATGAGGAAGCTTACCCCCTCTCTTCTGAGGGCCTGTATGGTCTTCTCCGCCGCGACCAGGGGGTCGAGATAGCGGACATAGGCCTGGGACCTCTCGGCGAGGGTGAGACCGAAGATCCCCACCCGGGCACTTCCCACCTCTCGCAACAGATAGGGCCTGACCCCTCCAAAAGGTTTCCCGGTCCGGGCATCCAGGACATTGGAAGAAACCCAGGAGAAACGGGATTCGGAGATCCGGCTCAGGAGGACCTTCGGGTCCGGGTCATCAAACTCGTGGTTTCCGAATGTGGCCATGTCCAGACCCGCCTGATTCATGGCCTCGATCATCTGCCTGCCCTGAAAGTGGCGACTCATGAGGGAGGGAAACAGGAGGTCCCCGGCGTGGAGGTAGAGGACATCAGACCCACGCCGCCGCTCTTCGGCCACCAGGGCGGCCACCCGGGCCAGCCCCCCCTTCGGCCCCCGTCCACGGCGCGGATCCGGTAGACGTCATTGGTCTGAAAGATGATGAGCTTCTTCGAAGGGAAAGGGTCTGCAAAGGAGGAGGAAAGAAAAACAAGAAGGCCGAGAAAGATGAAGATCGAGGGGGGAAGTTTTCTCATGAGGGCGCGCAAAAAATTAAGGCCCAAATAGCTGCTCATAAATCTTGGCGTTGAAGCCGACGGCGGTCTTCTTCCCAGCGACGACCACTGGGCGCCTGATGAAGGTATACTCTTCGGCCATATACCTCAGGAGGTCTCGTTCAGAAAGCTCCTTTCGGTCAAGGCCAAGCGTCCGATATTTGAGGGCCCTGCGGGAGAAGAGGGTTTCTGCGCCGCCCACCGCCTTGGCCAGAATCTCGACTTCCTTTCGGCTGATGGGGTCTTTTTTGATGTCCCGAAACTCCGGACCCAGATGCCCCAAACCCTTGAGAAAGGCGACCGCCTTCTGGCAGGTTCCTCAGGTGGAAGACCAGTAGATTTTCATCTTTTCAGGTTAAAGGGGGCGCAGGCCGGAGTCAATCTGGAAAAAGCCCCCTGTCACAGGAGAGATTGGCAAAAATGGAAAGGGACCCGTATACTTTCTTTAAATTTCATTGAGATGTGTTGACACGATCGCGCCACCTGAGGGCCGACAAGCCTCTGACGGAGGTTCCCAAGCGAGGAGGAGAGATGGACTCCATTCGTGTGAAGGAGATGGAACGTTATTCCGCCGAGAAGATGCAGAAGGTAAACCTCTTTGAGACCGAACGGATGTTCTGTGACGTATATTGCCTTGAGCCCGGCCAGGTCCAAAAACCCCACCGCCATGAGGGGGCCGACAAGATCTACTATGTCCTGGAGGGCAAAGGGACGTTTCAGGTGGGAAAAGAGACAAAAGAACTTTCGGCTGGCACCATTACCATGGCCCCCTCAGGTCAGGAACATGGCGTCGTGAACGAATCCCAGGACCGCCTGCTGGTCCTCGTCTTCATGGCACCTCATCCGTGATCCCCAGTTCCTTTCTCCAGGAAAGGCACAAAGGGTTTTTGTCTCATTCCTCTTGAGATAAAAGGAGCCGCGACCATGGCGGAACAGAGTCTACGGGATCACCTCAGTAGGCTGGAGAAGGCGGGGCGCCTCTTCCACGTGAAGGCCGAGGTGGACAAGGATTGGGAGATCGCCTGCGTCACGCGACAGGCGATGGGGCTCCCGCCGCAAGAACGGTTCGCCATCCAATTTGACCACGTCCGGGGCTTTCAAACACCGGTGGTCGTGGGAGCCATCGGGGCGTCTCGGGACATCTACGCCCTGGCCCTCGGTATCCAAGAGGGTGAGATCCACGAGAGATGGCTTCACGCCCTTCGCCACCCCGTCGAGCCCCGCATGACGACGGCCGCGCCTTGCCAGGAACATGTGGACCGAGATAGCCAGGTGGACCTGCAGAAATTCCCGGTCCCCACCTGGACCCCGACGAAAGACGGAGGGCCTTATTTCTCAGCGGGCTGCGTCGTCATAAAGGACCCCGAAACGGGGATCCAAAATGTGGGGATCTACCGGCTCATGGTCCATTCGTCCAACCTCCTGGGGATCCTCATCATCCCCGCCAAGCACAGCGGGATCATCTACTCAAAGTATGAGGCCATGAATCGGCCCATGGAGGTGGCGGTCGTCATTGGCCCGCCGCCCTCGGTGGTCATGGCGGGCGCGGGGAGAGTCCCCTACGGGGTCGATGAGTTGGCCGTGGCGGGAGGCCTTCTGGGGTCCCCCCTCGACCTGGTCAAGTGTCAGACAGTGGACCTCCAGGTCCCGGCTCAGTCGGAGATGGTCATCGAGGGGGTCATCCCCCCCCATGAGCGGCGCCACGAGGGGCCCTTTGGCGAGTTCTTCGGCTATATGGGGGAGGACGGCGACGCGCCCGTGGTCAGGGTGCAGGCCCTCTGTTACCGCTCAAACCCCATTCACCAGGGGATCATGGAGCAAAAACCCCCCAGCGAGGGGAGCTACATTAAGGATATCGCGATGGAGTCCATCCTCCTCGGGGCCCTTCGAGGGATAGGGGTCCCGGGGGTCCTCGACGTGCACGTGGGGGAGATGAGCGCTCAATCCCACGTGGTGGTCGCCATCCAAAAGCTCTTCCCGGGCCACGCCAAGACTGTCATGCACGGATGTTGGGCGAGTTATCCGAACCGTTGCAAGCAGGTGACCGTGGTGGAGGGGGACTGTAATATCTCCGACTCAGCCGATGTGGAGTGGCATATCGCCTCTCGGGTCCAGCCGGATCGGGATATTGAGGTTATCTCAGAGGCGACGGGTCACACGCTAGACCCCTCTATGCCGGAAGGGAGAAAGATCTACGGGGCAAAGATGGGCGTTGACGCCACCCGAAAACACCCTTACCCCGAGGTCTCTCTCCCCCCGGAAGAGATGCTGAACAGGGCCCGGAAAGACTGGAAGAGATACGGCCTCCCGGCTCCTTAGAGCTGGTAGTGGTCGTAGGCCGACCCTTCGAGCGCCTGCAGATAGTCCTGAAATCTCTCGTTAAACTCTTCTGTCCGCTCCAGGGGACCATAGTGCCCGGCCGTGGGGAGCACGAGCTTGTTAACATCCCGGAACCCTGTCGCGGTTGTTGTACCCGCACCTCGATGATCGCCCCCCGCTCCGGCCATCTGGTCGGCGGCCTTCACGTACTCGGGCCCATCCTCGGTCCCTATCACCACCAAAACTGGAGCCTGGATTCCCTTAATCCGGCCCATGAGGTCTGGGCGATTCAGCATGCCCTCAACAGTGGCGGCAAAGGCCTCAGGGGTGCTTCGGAGGGCCTGCTTCTTGACCCAGTTCCGAGTGGGAAATTCATCCTGAAGGAACCCCGCCTCCGTGTGGTGGTTAAAGAAAGGCTTCAGCCCCGGTGTATTGTCGAGCCAGTGCTCGACGGCCGCCTCGAGCCCTTTCGAGCGTGCCAGCTTGGCAATTTCCGACAGCTTCGTTTTCTCCGCGGCATCAGGGGCGTTGGGGTTGGCGCCACACATGACAAGCCCCTGGACACGCGCGGGATACTCCAGCGCAGTGTTCAGGGCCACTCTGGCCCCATTGGAAAGGCCGCAGAGGACCGCCCGCTTGATCTTCAGGTTGTCCATGAGCCCGATGACATCCTTGGACAGGCCCTGGATGTCGTATCCATCCTTGGGCTTATCTGAATCCCCCACCCCCCGGGCATCGTAGGAGACGGTTTGACAGAGAAAATCGAGGTGCTGATGCTGATGGGTCCAAAAGTCGGACGTGCTCCCAAGCCCATGGATAAAGATCACGGACCTGCCGCCATAATTACTTCCTGACCAGGAAATCCCCTCCCCTCCCGAGACTTTATAGGCAAGGTTCACTCCGTTCACGTTGGCCTTCTTGACCACATACTGCTCGGACGTTTTTTGCCCCAATGGGCTTCGAGCTTGTACCATGTACTTTCTCCTTCGTTTCAGCACTTTTTAGGATTAACGGGTTTATTAGCGAGCGGGAGTATAGCACATTTTTCCTGGGGGGAAAGCCTTTTTTTGCCCTTTTTTGCCCCTCTTTTTGCCCCTCCTGGGCTAAAAATTTCGGTTGACTTCTGAGATGGGAGCGGGCAAAGTAAAGGGGCAACATAGGAAAATTAGTCTACCCTTCTGCACGAAGGACAAAAGAGTGTGTGGGACTATCTGACGACAGGAGGAAAGAAAGAGAATGGCTATTTTAAAGGCCCCTATTGCTGGGAAAGAGCAAGATGTGGAAAAGGCGTTTGGGACGGTCGTTGAGGCTGAGTGCAAGGATGCCAAGCTGGCCATCAGCTTCAATAAGAAGTACGATGGGTATAATCTCAAGCTGGAGAAGATGGGCGTGAAGCGGGACCTCTTCTTTCACGAGATCCGTCTCACCAGTGACCACGACGAGAAGGGGCTCATCGAGGCCGTGAAGTATGAGGCCCAAAGCCTGGAGCGGGACACGAAATACCCATCTGTCCTGGAACTCGCCCGCGGGGGGAAGGTTACACCAGGTTTTTCATGAGAGAGAGCCCCAAAAGGGGGGCCCGAATCCCGAAGAGAAGAGGTTCTCTGCCAATCGGGTGGGAATCCTCCAAAGAATCCTCCCGCTCCAGTTACCCGTTAGCGGAAGGGTACAAAGGGGCTAAATAGCACCCAAGAGGGGATAATATGGTCTATGTAGTTATCGAGGCCTGTATCGGCGTAAAGGATAGTATCTGTGCCCAGGTGTGCCCGGCCGAGTGCATCTACGAGGGGGAGGACATGTTCTACATCGACCCCATCGATTGCATCGACTGTGACGCCTGTGTGCCCGTCTGTCCCGTCGACGCCATCTACAAGGAGGACCAGGTCCCCGAGAAGTGGAAAGACTATACCCAGAAGAACGCCGACTGGTTTATTACGGGGGACGGTCGGGAGGCCAAGGCGACGGGCAGGATCATGGAGGGCGTATATCGAACCCTGGGCTCAGACCCGCTCCATTTGAACCGTGTCGACATGGATAAGGTGAAGGCCAAGGCCCCCATTGCCACGAAACTCAATATCGTGGCAGACGAGACGGGGGATAGGTAGATCTAGACTCTTCCTTCTCGCCCTTTTCGCACGCCATAAAAAGAGGCCGCTGGATTTTTTCAGCGGCCTCTTTTTTACCCCCGTCCCCTTCCAAAAAAGGACGACCAGGTCCCCCAGAAGCGGAAAGACTATACCCAGAAGAACGCCGGCTGGTTTGATACTGAGGGGGGTCGGGAGGCCAAGGCGACAGGCAGGATTATGGAGGGCGTATATCAATCCATGGGCCCAGACCCGCCGCCGGGCTCAGACCCCCTCCATTTGAACCGTCTTGATATCGACAAAGTGAAGGCTGGCGCCCCCACTGTCACGAAACCCAACAAAAAGAGGCCGCTGGAAAAATCCAGCGGCCTCTTTTTTTACCCCTATCCCCTTGTTAGAAGGGGAAGGTCTTAGGTGCTATACCTGGTCGTAGGTCGTCACCGGCTCGTCGCACTTCGTAATTCGGGCAAGAACCACTCCCAGATACCAACTTCCGGTGGCCGGGTCACTGTGGTTCGGGTCGTCAGAGGTGCACAGGTTGACGTTTGACTCCCAAACCCCAAGGAGCGTGGGCTCGGCCGCCGACTTGTCAGGGAACCACCATCCGAAGGCAGGGCAGATCACCTTGGGATGAATGGCGTCCGTCACCCGGGCCAGCTGCTTGCACCGACCGTGACGAGTCTCGATCCACACAGCGTCCCCATCCTCGATCCCGTGCTTCTTCGCCACCTCAGGGTGTATCTCACACAGCGGTCTCGGCTCAAGGCGCCGCTGAGCATCGATATGCCGGTGCGAGGAATGGAGGAACGCCTTGCACTTTCGGCTGATCATCACGTAGGGGTAGTCCTTCAGAAGGTCAGGCGTCCTGAAGGGGCTCTCAGCCGGCTCAATGTGGTCCGGCAGAGGGTCATACCCCAGGTCCTTGTAGATGGTGGAGGAGAGCTCCACCTTCTGCATATTGGTCCTGAAACGGCCGATCTGCTCATGCTCCTTGTGGGGCAGGACCTCTGTGTCCCAGTACTTGGTGCTGGAAAACTGCTCCCAGGTCATCCCCGTCGGCTTCAGCCGGTAGTCGTACACATCTTCCAAGGTCTCCCAGGGCCAGATCTCTTTCTCAGTTTGACCCAACCGGATCCCAAGCGCCCGCCAGAAGTCATAATCGTCATAGCGGTCAAACTCCCCTTCTTTCTTCTTGGGAAGTGCGCGCTGGCCGGTGGCCAGGGTATTGGCGTGCTCCAAGAAGGAGAACTGGGGACGCTCGACCCAGTGGGTGACAGGAAGGACATAGTCCATCAGGGCACCCGTCGGGTTCATGGTCAAGTCGAGGTTCACCGCGAGTTCCGTGTTCTTGATCGCCTCATACACATGGCGCGAGTTCGAGAGGGTCAGTATGGGGTTCGAGCCATTGACAATCAACGCTCGAATGGGATAGGGATGCCCTGTGCGGCACGCGTGGATGATGGAGGCAAACGGGGCCCCACGGACAATCGCGGTACGCACCGCATACTTAATCTCATCAGGGAACTTCTCCCAGCCGGGCCATGACATCGCCTTGAAGCGCTCAGACCCAACGGCCTTGCGGTACTGCTCCGGAGGAAGCGCATCGGGCATTTCCATCTTGGTCAGATAGACGTACTTCGAGTAGGCCCGGATAAACTGGTTACCCCCTCGAACGTCCAAGTTGCCCGTGACGGCCCGCAGGCAGCACCGGGCGCGCTCCGTCCCAGAGATGTTCAGCCCGTAGTAGCCAATGGGGCTCCCCCACTGGATGTAGCCCGGCTTCACCGTCGCATACATCCGCGCAGACTCCACCACTTCCTTCTCAGTGAGCCAGCAAAGCTCGGCTGTTTTCTTCGGGGGGTACTTCTGGACCCTCTCCTTCAGCTCATCAAAGCCGTGCGTCCACTTGGCCACGAATTCCTTGTCGTAGAGCTCCTCGTTGATGATGACGTTCAGCCAGCCCATGGCCAGGGCGCCGTCCGAACCCGGGCGGAGCTGAAGGAACATATCCGCTCGGTCCACCTCACGGATCCGGGTCGGGTCGATCACGATCATCTTCTCTACGTTCCGGGCCCGGTCCCACTTGATGGGGCTCGTGATGGTGGGGCGATTCCCCCAGATAACCAGAAGACGCGTGTGAATGGGGTCGCAGGGACCGTAGTGGGCAATCCCGCCGTAGACGACGAGGTTCGCCCAGGCCTCGGTCCCACCACAGATCCGGGCGTCCGCGCTGTCCGTGTTGGGGCTCCCAAAGTTGTTCATGAAGCGCGCGACTTCCCACTGCTCATTGTAGAACCCAAAACCGCAACCTACAGTCTCGGCCCCGTACTTGTCCTTAATCTTCTGCAGCTTCTCCCCGATCTCATCGATGGCTTGCTTCCAGGAGATCTCCTTCCACTTGTTCTCCCCACGCTCTCCAGCTCGCTTCAGGGGGTAGTTCAAGCGGCTCGGGTGATTGGTCTGCTCCACTGTCCCCTTCTGCTTAGGACAGCCCTCAATCTTGAAGAAGGGGGTCATCGGGCTTTCTTTGAAAGTCGCGACCTTGACCAGCTTCCCGTCTTCAATGTGCAGCTCGGTGTGACAGATGTCGTGTTCACAGTTCTTACAGAGACCGATCTTGATCTCTCGCTTGGGCGCAGTTTTCACCGCGGGTGGTGTCGCCATCTTTCTCTCCCTTTTTTTAGTCCTGTTTTCAACCCTGCTGGCGCAGAAATGTACCGAAAATCCCCTTCCGGGGAGTTGCTGATAGGCCTAACGACAGGCTGTCGCTGCCGAACTCAGCATGAATATTTAAAATATTACCCTTTCACCTCTGACCTTGTCAACTACTATTTACTATTTTTCACCCTTCACGAAACTTCACGAAAAACCGGAGAAAGCCAAACAAGTGCGCCAAATACTTCACTCCAGGTTCCCGGCCACCTGCTCACGACTCAACTGGGCAAGCCGCTCTTCCAGCTCCGCCACCTTCGCCGTCAGCCCACGAACCGCTTCGGCACCCTGCCCCGCCTCGCCCTCCTTCGCCGGGCCTCGGTCCCAAGGGGTGTAGGCGTTGGTGTTGACGTCAAGACGAATCACGTCCCAGCGAGCATCCCGCCCGCAGACGTCAATGTAGCACTTGCGGCGAAGGCCCTGATAAAGGTCCACGTCCGCATAAAGGATGGTCTCCTTCCCATACACCGGCCCCACCAGATACTCGCCATTGGGGTCAATGACGGCGCTCCCGCCAGGAAACCCCCAATGGGCGTTCCCCAAGTTGGCCACTTCGGCAGCCTCCTCAGGGATATAGGTCGAAGCAGCCACCACAAAACAGGACCCCTCAATGGCGTAGGCCCGAGAGGCGATCTGGACAATCTCCTTATTGCTACGCCCAGGGGGAGGATAATCGGGCCAGCTCCCAGGCCAGCAGGCACAATGAATCTGCTCCCCTTGAGCCATCAAGGCATATTTGAAAAGGGGCTGGAGGTGCTCATAGCAAATCAGCCCCCCTACCTTCCCCACCTCTGTGTCAAAGACACAATGGAGGTCAGAGCCATCCCCGCGGCCATGAAACACCCGCTCCCGATGAGAAGGTGTGAACTTCCGGTGACGACCCAGGACCTTCCCGTCAGGACCAAAGAAGACCAGGGAGTTGTAGAGCATCCCAGGATAATCCTTGCGGCGCTCATTCAAACCCATCACCACCACCGCCCCGGCCTTGCGCGCCGCTTCACCAATGGCCCGCGTCTCCTCGCTCGGCACCTCCACCGAATGGAGGATCAGCTCCGCCAGATTATCGGCCCACTCATTCGGACGGGCCATGTCCACCGACCAGTTCGGAAACATGGGAATAAACCCCTCAGGAAAGGCCACCAAACGTGCCCCCTGAGAGCCCGCCTCTTCAATGAGACGACAGGCCTTCTCTGTCGTCGCCTGCTTGTTCATCGGAAGAATGGGGGCAGCCTGAACCGCCGCCACTTTCAGTTTTAAGACATCCTTCGCCATAGCTCCTCCCCCTCATTATCTCTGGGCAATCAACCAGAACTCCTCCGCCCTTCACCCAAAAGCCGTGCCTTTTCCAATTCCTCAGGGGTATTCAGGTTCCGAAAAGAAAGGAGGTCCGGGTCGTGGCGCATCAGCGTCTCCTGGCCGACCTCCTTCACCTTAACCAAGGGAAAGAGGCCATGGATAGCCAGGCGCCCCTCCCCCAAAAGGGTCTCAATAGGGCCGCGGCAGCTCTCGCAATAGACCGCATGAAGAGGCTCCGGGCCCGAGTCCGAGACGGGGACAACGACATCGAAGCCCTCACGTTCCTCGACCAGATGCCGGATAAGGGCCTCGTTCAGAAAAGGCATGTCACAGGAGGCAAAAAAGGCGTGAGGGGCCCCGGCATGAACAAGGCCCGTATAGACCCCGCCGAGAGAGCCCTTCCCCGGGTAGATGTCCGTATGGATCTCAAAACCCAGATTTTCGTAGAGGGAGGGGGTGTTGGTGATCACGAGATTACGTTCGAATATAGACTCAAGGACCTCGGCCACCCGCTCAACCAGGGGCTTATCGCCCACGGGGAGGAAGGCCTTATCCCTTCCCATCCGGCGGCTCTTGCCGCCGGCCAGCACCACCCCGGTGACCTCTTGGTATCGCACGGTGTCTCATCCTATCCGACACAAGGGGCAGTGCCCCTCTCTAGGGGACAGAGGAAGTCCGACTCCCCCGCGCGCCTTGCCCCGACGCACGAGACTTAGAATTAAGAAATTTTTGCTCGATGAAGTCAGCGATTCCCTGATCGTTGTCCAGATGAAAACGCGGGACCTCCACCGACAACTCCGTGTCCGAGGCAACCGCCACCAGGGACTCATCGTCCTGACAAAAAAGCCCCTCACCGACCTCATGACGATGGACTTCTATCTTGGGAATCTTGCTCCGCTTGTAACCCTCGACCAGGACGAGGTCCGCATCCTCGATATAGGAACGGGCGATCTCCTCAGGTTGGAGATTGGGCGAAACCTTTCTGACGATGACCACTTCGCCCTGGGTTGAGGCGATAGAGACATGGGCCCCCGCCTTGCGGTGGCGCCAAGTATCCTTGCCTTCCCGCTCGATGCTGAAGGTGTGGGCGTGCTTAATTGTCCCGATTCGATAGCCTCTCTGAGTCAGCGCCTCAACGAGCTTGACCACCAAGGTCGTCTTCCCGCTACCGGAATAGCCGACCACAGCGAGGACAGGAATTCCCTCTTGGTTCGAGTCCAGCGTCACTTTCTTCTACCCTGTTTTTGCCACCCCTTCGCCTCCTTATCCCCCCACTTGAAGATATCGGTGGGCGAAGACTCGGTGTACGAAACGGCTTCTCCCCGCCCCGGAAAGGCTTTGAAGGAAAAGTTGAAGGGGGAGTCACGGAGGGGCCGTCTCACGCGATTTTCGAGGACCCCTATCACCTCGATTTCGCACCGGATGTCGTCGCCCACCTGGAGATACCCGCCCTGCTTCGCCTCGCCGGAACGCTCGTGGGTATTGGCGCCGAGCGCCTCGTCCGAACCCAGGCCACAGCCCCCCGGCGTCCCCATGGCGATGACAAACCCCGGTTTCAGGGACATGATTCGCGAGACGTAATGGATAGTCTCCGGAATAGACCAGAGGAAATTCTTGGTGTTATCTTCCTGGCGCAACTCTCCATTCACCCAGGTCCTCATGCCCAGGTCCTCTGGGTGATCCATCTCCGCTTTGGTGAGGATCCAGGGCCCGAGGGCGACACTCTTGTCGAAATTCCTCCCCTGCCCATAGCGAACGTGGAACTCCTTTCCTCCCTCCCCCCAGGGGAGAATCTCATGGTCCCGGGCCGAGAGGTTGTTGATGATGGTATAGCCGAAGACGTGGTCCAGGGCCTTCTCAGGAGGGATGTTTCGGCCCCCCTTCCCAATCACAACGCCCAGCTGAACACCGTAGTCGAGCTTCTTTATAAGACGGGGGTCGACCCAAAACGCCTCGCCCGGACCAATCACGGTGTGGGGTAACTTGAGAAAGAAGCCGGCCTGGTCGGGCCGGGTCCGGTTGGTCTCATCGAAGTAGTCCTTGAAATTCGATTCAAGACACACCAGGGCTCGGGGGGTGAGGGGAAGCTTGGGAACAAGCGTGGACACATCGTAGGGGAGATCGACAAGCCCCTCATTGAAGATCTTTGTGCCAAAGGCGACGCCCGCGTTGAAGGCCCTCAGATACTTATCTCCCCCCTCCAGGATTTGAGCAAAATCGTAGGGGAGCCTCTCAGCGGCCATTTCTCTCGCCCTAGGGTCTCCCACGATGTCGTTTAAAAAGAGGGCGTAGCACTCCTGTATGTCGATCACCTTGTCCTCGTGGACAAAGGTGCCCAACATCCTCTTCATCCCGTGCTCAACGTTGATAATCTTCATCGTTGACCTCGACTAGGAATCCTCGTGAATCTTCTCAACCGAATTCTCCAGCGAGCCGATGGAGTCAATCTCGGCCTTAATCTTATCACCCAGCTTTAGAAAACCGCATTTCATCGCAGGAACTGCCAGGGTGGGCCCGCCGGAGTCCGACCGGCCCAGCCGGGGGCCTCCGGGGCTTCCGCTGGCGATGACAATTCCCGGGTCCAGTGTAAAGAAGGTGGAGAGGTGGCTGACGAAGGAGAGGGGGTCGATCGGCAACTCATCCGGCTTGAACTCTTCTTGGAGCTCCCCGTTGACCCATAGCCGATGCGAGAGATTCTCCACACCACCCTCTATCTCGTCCTTGGTGACGATCCAAGGGCCCAGGGCGCCCGCCGCTTCAAGGCAGACCCCCTCCAAGACCCGGCTGTGGAACACCCCGCCCTCCATGCCCATGCTCAACTGGTCTGCCGCCAAGATGTCCGTGAATATCGTAAAACCGAAGATGTGGTCTAGGACCTCGTTCTGGGGGATATCCTTTCCCCCCTGTCCAATGATAATGCCAAGCTCTACCTCGGAACGGAGGTCCTTGGCCACCTCCGGCTCATGGGAGATAGGGTCTCCAGACCCGATCACGTGGGGGCCGGATTTGACGAAAAACTCTGCATGTCGGTAGAGGTCCATATCCTCGGCCTGTGCAGGCCCGTAGCCCGCGCACACCACCGCATCCGGTTGAAGGGGAGCCCTCAGGCGCACCTCGCGCAGAGGTCGGACCTCTGCGAAAAGGTCCCCCTCGGCACGCCGAGTTTCAAAGTGCTCGAGGGCTTGGACCGCCGCCTCCCAGGACGACTCTCCTCCACGGATGAAGTGGAGCATACTGCTTGAAATCCGAGCCCTCGCGAGTCCCTCTGCACGCCGATCTCCCTCAACCTCTGATAGATACCTGGCGTAGAGCCGCTCGAGGTCGGCCACCTCATCTCCCACAACGCAGCCGATCCTCGTCTGGCCATCAAAGACGTAGGTCCCGAGCTTCATGCGCTCACTCTCCAAAAAAGCCGTTGCCAGTGCATGTAATAAAAGGAGTGTTTCGGCGACTGGTCTGTATAAACATTATCTGGCCACAGGGGCTTCCTGTCAATATACACCCAGCCACGTTCCCCGATAACTCACGCCGTTTTCCCCGGCCCCTCCACCCACTGTTGGAGCTACCCCCCCTCACTCTCTCTCGAGAAAAGGCACATGAGAAAGCCGAAGAGCAGGAGGGCCGCACCGAGATAAAAAGCGCCGACCAGAGAGCCCGTCAGGTCCCGGATGAGACCCGACAACACGGGGGCCACGATCCCCGAGGAGATTCCGATTAAGTTCACCACCCCCATTGCCGTCCCCATGGCCTCCGGTCTGCTTCTCGCCACATCGTCTCCGACCCACGCCAGGAGGATGGGCTCCACTGCTGGTTTTCCAGTGGCACCAAAAAACAAAAGGGCCAGGGCCAACCCCAAAAGCGACTGGGAGTGGGCGATGAAGAACAGGCTTGCAGCCGCCAGGGGAAAGAGGACGAGGGAGAGGGGGCGCCGCCCTATCCGGTCGGAGACCCTGCCCACGAGGATACTCACCGGGATGGCCGACAGGACAAAGATGGCTGCAAATAGGCCGGACCCCGTAACGCCGAAACCGTGCTCCGTCTGCAGGAACAAAGGACCCCAGATGAGGATGAGCCAAAAACCATAAAGAGAGCAGAAATTAGCCAGAAATAAGGCGATGAGCCTGGGTTGTCCCAAAACGCTCCGAAGCGGTGCCCGAGGGCCTGCGGGCTTTGGAGGAAGCTCTTGGATGGCCCTGAGGTAGACCCCTGCCATCAGGGTCGTGGGGATGGCCAGGAGGACAAAGGGGAGACGCCAGCTCTCCAGGAGCCGGAAGACGGGGCCCGAAAAGAGGAAACCGGCCCCCATGCCCACGAAGATACCCACGAAGACAGTGGCGGAGCGAACGGCCCGAAGATGGGGGGGTGAGGTCCTCAGCACATATCCAAAGGCCGAGGGAAAGTAGACGCCCGTGGCAAGACCGTGGATGGCCACAAAGAGGAGGAGGGTCTCGTAGCGGGTGGCGAGGAGTCCCAGGCCCACCAGCGCGACACCCGCCACCGCATAGCTCGTCGCAAGTGTCCTTCGGAATCCCACCCGGTCGGACAGAAACCCTCCCAGGACCTGGGTGGACCCATAGAAGACGAAGAAGACACTGCTGATGGTCCCGATCTGGACCCCGCTCAGCGAGAAGTCATCCGCAATCACTGAGAGGAGGGGAAACAGCGTGGTCCTGTTAGCGAAGAGAAAGAGCCAACCCAGGAAGAAGATGAGAACGCCTGGACCCCAAACCTTCGCAGAAGACCTGGCCGGGGAAGTCGAGAGCATTCTGACTAGACCCTCTCAGGCCCGCCCCTGAGAGGCGGTACACCGTAAAGAGTAGATTCCATCACTTGAGTTAACGAGATTGAGGCCGCCAATTTACCGGACGCAGAAAAGCCGAAGGATGAAACTCGACGCAGAGAAAATGAAACGTGGTGGAGGATAGGGGACTCGAACCCCTGACCTCGTGGGTGCGATCCACGCGCTCTCCCAACTGAGCTAATCCCCCGCAAAAACGCACGATATAGGGCTGTCCCTTGACTGTCAAGAATCCCTGCCCTCTCTGCAAATCCCGGGAAATCTATGTCCCGCTACTCTTGGCCGTTACTTCATTCAGGGCTCTTCTTTGTGTCCTAAGGGGAGGCCAGTCACTCTCGCCAGTATTGGAGGATGTCAGCCAGGCTCTGGTCGAGGGGGATCTCGGGCTCCCAACCCGTTTGGGCTTTGAACTTTCCCGGGTCTCCGATAAGCCGAGGGACGTCCGAGGGTCGAAGACGATCGGGGTCCACCTTCGCCTTGATGGAGACCCGGGCCATGGCCAAGAAGCGGTCCAGGATCTCCTGGATACGGTGCCCCTTTCCTGAGCAGACGTTGTAGACCTCCCCAGACACCCCCCGCTCCAGAACAAGCCAGTAGGCCCGTACGATATCCCGTACATCCGTGAAATCGCGGATTGCCTCCAGGTTTCCCACCCGAAGAGGTCCTTGGGCGAGCCCAAGCTCCTGCTCGGCGATCTGCCTGGCAAAGCTGGAGCAGACGAAGACGTCCGAGTGCCTTGGGCCAGTGACGTTGAAGGCCCGAGTCCGGATCAACCCCAGCTGGTAGCTATAAACATACTGAAGACTCAGAAGGTCCTGGCCCACCTTGCTGACCGCGTAAGGGCTCATGGGGCGAAGGGCATTCGTCTCCTTCAGGGGGAACTCGTGGGGCTCTGCAATACCGTATTCCTCGCTGGAGCCGGCGACGAGGATGAGGGGGTCCATCTCAAGCTGGCGCACGGCCTCCAGGAGGTGGAGGGTCCCCAGGATGTTCGTCGTGAGGGCCTCCTCGGGGGCATCCCAGGAGATGGCGACGTGGCTCTGAGCCGCAAGATGAAAGATTTTCTGCGGCCGAAGATAGCGGAGCACACCGAGGACTGAGGTGAGGTCTCTCACGTCGCACTCGACAATGGAGATTCGGTCGCTCAGATGATCGATGTGTCCCGTATCGCTTCGCCACCGGCGCGTGCCATAGATCTCAACCCCGGGAAGGGAGGTCAAGAACTCCGCTAAGTGGCTCCCGGCAAAACCCGTGACGCCTGTGATGAGAACCCGTTCGGCCATCTGGGGCTCCGTAAAGTCCGCTGAAGATCCATCTCGTATCAAAGAAAAGTCTAGCACAGGCTTTCCAATCCCCTGGGGCCCAGTGTCTCGACGGGATCAGAGGGAGTTTCAGCACGGGGAGAAACGAGCAGTCAAAACCCAAAAAGGTGGCCCCGTTTTGGCACTGAATTTGCTCCTAAATGTGGGGAGACAGACCTGGAGCCAGATGCAGACAGTTTCTTCACCCCCTATGAAGGCGCCTCTGTCTTAACGGCATTCGGCTTGAAGCCAAAACCCTCGGCCTTGTTTCGTCACCTAGGGGGCAGAGGGATGGAGCGTCCGGTTCCCATGCTCCTCCCCATGGGGCCGGGCGCCAAGCTGTTTTGCATCCAGGTTCTCATGATCGCGATGAAATCCTGATGGGGAACCGACGCCCCATGAGGACTCCCCAAGCTGTCTTTATTCCCCATGAGGCCCTCCTGCTCAGGGAAGGCCGGTCGCTCCACCCCCTACAGAAGAAGTCGGAGGGTCACCCTCAGAGGGGTTGACAGGCCTCCCCCGTTCCCCTAAAAATAAGCCCTGCCATTTCTTTGGGGATAGGCTTTTCTAGCCTCTTCATCTCAAGCAGAGAGGGGGGTCTTTTCATGCCTGATTTTGATGTGGCCATTCTGGGCGGAGGACCTGCCGGCTACGTGGCGGCCATTCGCGGGGCTCAATTGGGAGGAAGGGTGTGCGTCATTGAGCCGGAGAATCTGGGGGGCACTTGTGTCACCTGGGGCTGTATCCCCACCAAGACCCTCATCGCCTCGGCCCATGTTCTCAAGATGGCCCGTCGGGCAAAGGAGTTCGGGGTGATCATCGACGGGACCATCCGGCCGGACTTCCCAGGGATGATGGCCCGAAAGGACCGGGTCGTGGATGGCCTTGTCAAGGGGGTTGAGGGGCTCTTTAAGAGCTACGGCATCACGCGCATCAAGGGACGCGGGAGGCTGACGGGGCCGGGCCGCCTGAAAATAGACAAGGTTTCATCCTCAGAGGATGGGCCAGGCGACGTGACGGCCGGCAAGATCATCATCGCCACCGGCTCACGCCCTGCCCAGTTCCCCGCCTTCCCAAGCGACGGAAAGCATATCCTCACCAGCGACGACGCCATGCGCCTAAAAAATCTCCCGAAGAGCTTTCTCATCATCGGGGCCGGGATCATCGGCTGCGAATTTGCCTTTCTCCTGCGGACACTGGGCTGCGAGATCACGATGGTGGAGATGCTCCACCGCGCCCTTGCCACCGAAGACGAGGACATCTCAAAAATCCTCGAGCGCGAGCTCAAAAAGGAAAAGATTAAGCTCATCGTGAACGAGCGGATCGAAAAGGTGGATGTCCGCGGTGGGGGCGTGGTGGCCCGACTCAAGGGCGGCGACGAGATCAAGGCCGAAAAGGCCCTGGTCTCCATCGGGCGCGCCTTCAACACCGACGAGATCGGCCTTGAGGCGGTGGGGGTATCCCTTGCCAAGAACAAGTCCATTGCCGCCGACTCCAAGATGGAGACGAACGTCCCCGGCATCTACGCGGCAGGGGACGTGGCAGGGGGGAAGCTTCTGGCCCACAAGGGCTCGGCCGAGGGGATCGTGGCCGTCTCAAACGCCCTGGGGGTCGAGAAAGAGATGAACTACCTGGCGGTCCCCGCAGGGATCTTCACCCACCCGGAGGTCGGGAGCGTCGGCCTGACAGAGGCTCAGGCGCGAGAGGGAGACCGCCCCGTCAAGGTGGGCCGCTTCCTCTATCGGGCCATCGGCAAACCCCACGCCACGGGAGAGCTGGTCGGCGAGGTGAAGATCGTAGCCGATGAGCGGACAGGGGAGATCCTGGGCGCCCACATCATCGGCGAGTCAGCGGCCGATCTCATCCACGAGGCGACCCTGGCCATGCGCTGGGAGCTCACGGTGGAGGAGCTGGCCGAAACCATCCACGTCCACCCCACCGTCTCCGAGGCCCTCATGGAGGCCGCCCACGCCGTCCAGGGAATGAGTCTCCACCAGCCCAAGGCGGCGGGCACCCCCGGCGCCTGAACAGGTCTGGGTGATGGGTATGTGAAGGAATGTCCTTTCGCTGAGGAATCCTTCGCCGAAATCTCTCTACGATTCTCGTATCTACAGTTTCTTTCTCTCAAACCAACCTGAGAACGTCTGCAATAGCCTTTGCCACGGGCTTCGTAAAATCGTTGTCGGTCCAGTATTCGGAATGTGAGAGGGGGCTCCAGGAGGAGAAAACGCCTCCCGCATCGATTTCGATGTCTTTGGTCACCGAATCCTCGTAACGTTGATAGTCTTTACCGGGTGGGTTCGGTGGGGGGTGTGTTTCTCTGTTACCCAATGGCATTAACGGATAGCCCAACACATCGTCTGCGTCATAAAAGTTGAGCCACTTCGCGGCCGGAAGGAGATTCGGAGACAGTTCGCCCGGGGGAAATTTGATGCTTTCAACTGGGTCATAGGCCAGGCTGAAAAGGGGGATGTTGCTGCCAAAAGTGATGAAAACCGTCAGGGTCTCCATTCTCTCGAATGCGATCCCGCCAAATTCGTTCGGATCTTTCCCCTTCTGTCTGTCCCAGATATAGTTCGACATGATGACGCTTCCCAGGGAGTGGGCCAGCACGATCAAAGGCTTGTCCGCGTTGCCCAGGTCATTGCGCAAAGCGGCCAATTCCGTATGCACCTTTTTGTGGATCTTGTCGTAGATGTCCGCCTGCTTGCCGGGGACCCGTTGGTATGCGACAGCGTCCCCAAAGGCATTGATGATGAACTGTCTGAGTTTGACGAAGTCGAGGCGATTCTTTTGTGAGAGATCGCGCCAAAGCTGTTCTTCCTTGGATTTAAGAATTTCGGCCCAATGCACAGGTTTCCAGCTCACTTGGGCTGGATCTGCACCCAGGTCTGAGATGCGATCGTCTAGCTCCTCCATCATTGAGTCCGCAAACTTTGAGTTCTGAGATCCCATCCCGTGCACGACCAAGACACCCAGCTTAGACGCCATCTCCACTCTCCTTCAGTCCACCCGAACTCACGAGGGACAGGTGCTCACCACAGATAAGGAATTTTTGTTCTACGATACTGGAATAGCGATCTTCTCACAACGTCAGCCTGCATCTGAAGCCCATATCAGGGTGGTAGAATGGCAGGGGCCTCGGAGGAGCAACCTTTGGATTTTGAGTTGAATCAGTCCCAGCTTCGCATTCAAGAGCTGGCGCGGGCCTTCGCACGGGAGCAGGTGGCCCCCTTCGCTGGCGACTGGGAGGAAAGGGGGGAGATCCCCCGAGAATTTCTCCTTCAGATGGCCCGGCAGGGTTTTGCCGCGATGACGGCCCCCTCGGAGTTCGGCGGGAGCGGGCTCGACCTCGTCAGCTTCGCCCTGGCCCTCATGGAAGTGTCCGAGGTCTCCCCTTCCCTCGCCCAGCTCATCTCTTCCAACACTGTGGTCTGCCACGCCCTGGCCGCCTTCGGCGCTCCTTCGCAGAAGAAGAGATACCTTGCCGAGCACGTGGCGGGCGGGGCCATCGGGTCCGTCGCCCTCCTTGAGCCCGAGGCGGGACATGATCTGTCGGCCGTCAGGACAGGGGCGACCCCGACTGAGGGAGGATACCTTCTGAGAGGTCAGAAGGCGCCCATGACTGGCTTGGATCTTCGAGGGATCGCAATCGTCAGTGCCCGGTTCGTCTCGTTTGAGGGAAAGCCATCTGCACCGGGCCTCACGCTTTTCATCGTGGACAAGCGAAGGGAGGGAGTCCGGGTAGTAAAGACCGAAAGGAATTTCGGCCTTCGGGCCTGCGGGATTTCGTGTCTTGAGTTGGAGAATTGTTTTGTCCCCGACAAAAACCGCCTTGGAGAAGAGGATCGAGGACTCAAAATGGCTCAAAGCATCCTGGGTCTCGGGCGGGTTGCGGCGGCGGCTCAGGCCGCTCGCCCTGGGGACGGCCTTCCAGTGATTCGCGAGGCGGCCATGGCCGCTCAGGAACAGGGGGACAAGCACCTGAGGGGGTAAACGAGGATGGATTCCACAGACAACTTGGTCGTCCTGATGACGTGCGGAAAGATGGAGGAGGCGGAGAAGATCGCCAAGGCCTTGGTGGAGGAAGGTCTCGCGGCCTGCGTTAACCTGGCCCCCGGGATCACGTCCATCTACCGCTGGGAGGGAAAGCTCTGCCAGGAACCGGAGATTTTGATGATCGCCAAGACGCGCCCTGATCGCCTGGAGGCCTTCGAGGCGCGCGTCAAGGCCCTTCACAGCTACACCGTGCCCGAGATCCTGGCCCTCCCCTTGCGGGCCGGTTCAAAGGACTATCTGAAGTGGGTCGGAGAGGTCTGCGGTTAGTCGGCCATTAGGCCGGGCGTTGGGACGAGGATTTTATTTTTTCGTGGACCAGAAGGTCTTGACCACGCCGTCAAAGGGAATCCGGAGGGGGTTGAACTTCTCAGCCGTGATCTCTTGGAACTTCGCTTGCTTAAGGAGGAGGGCGACATCGGTCCCCGTGAACATGCGCTCGGAAAAACCCTCCTTGAATCGGTCGTAGAGCTTTCCCTGCTTGATGAACCCATTCAGCTCCGCCTTGCCAATCTTCTGAGTGGGATGATAGGTGAGGGCCAGCGTAAGGACATAATCTCGGCCCTCTATCAGCTCGCGGCGCCCGGCCCAGAATCTTTCAAAGAATTCTTGATGGGTAATGTCGAACAGGAAGAAACCGCCCGGCTTCAGGGTCTTGTGGACATTTTTGAATACCCGCATGAGGTCTGATTTGCTCAGGAGGTGGTTCAGGCCCTCGAAAACGCAGGTGACCACATCGGCAATCCCCCTTCGCGACCACCGACGCATGTCCCCCCGGAAATAGGTGATCCGGCTCCGGTGGGAGTTTTTCTGCGCCTGGGCCAGCATCTCCTTCGAAAGGTCCACGCCGATGACGCGCCAGCCCTTTGCGGCGAAGAGCTTGGCAAGGTGCCCCGTTCCACAGGCCAGATCCACCAGGGTCCCCGGTTTAACCCCCTGCCGTTTCAGGACCTCCGTTGCGCGGCGGAAGACCTCCTCTGCATACTTGTGGGCCCACTCGCGGTCGTAGAGATCAACCGTTCGAGAGTAAGCTGGCAGCGGTCGAATGTCGCCTCACCCCCTCCACCTCGGAAAGGTTTTTTGTCTGCTGGAACCGGAGGGCACCACCCCCAAATTTTTCGAAAACCCTAGCCACCATTCCCCGTCGTGTCAAGGGACTAAGGAGACACCGAGACAGTAAACACAGTCAATAGGGCGGGATAACGGGAAGAGGACCGCGTTAGAAATAAAGTCAATAGGTACCATAGATTAATCAAATACTTTAGACACTCTCTCGCTTCTCACCGAAGACATTGACAGGGACCATCGCTTTGTGATATAAGATAACTTATTGTAATAATAGGTGTTTATTTAATTCTGACTCACCGTAGGCCTCCAACAGGAGACGTGGCGGATGCAGTCAAAAGAAGGAAACGCCCCTGTGCGGGAGCCAGCCGTTGCGGGCAGCTTTTATCCTGCCTCTGACGAGGGGCTCCGCCGTGAGAGTGGAGAGCCACTGGGAGGCGGTGTCAGAGCCCAGGAGGGCCCTTGGGATTCTGGTCCCTCACGCCGGCCTCGTGTTCTCGGGCGGGGTCGCAGGGGCCGTCTATTCTCAGATTCTCCGGCCCGATACGGCTATTCTCATCGGCCCAGACCACCGGGGCCTGGGGGGGCCGTTAACCTTCATGGGAGAGGGCGTGTGGCGGGTCCCGGGGGGAAAAGTGAGCATTGACGCCCCACTCGCCCGAGACCTTCTCGCCCGGCTTCCTCAGGCCGTGGACGACCCCTCCCCCCACGGCCCGGAGCACTGCCTGGAGGTCCAGATCCCCTTTCTCTGGTACGCAGGCCGAGAAGAGGGCAAAAAACTCCGCATTGTCCCCGTCCTCATGCGCGACTTCAGCCTCGACTCCTGTCTGCGCCTTGACGACGCCTTGGCACAGGCCCTGAAGGACAGGGAGGACCGCTGGACCATCGTCGCCAGCTCCGACTTGAACCACTACGAATCCCAGGACGTGACGGAGCAAAAGGATCGGGCCGCCATAGAGGCCATTCTCCAGATGGACCCCCAGGGCCTCATTGAAACCGTTCGGCGGGAGAAGGTGACCATGTGCGGATACGGACCGGTGGCCGCCACCCTTGCGGCCTGTCGAGCCCTCGGGGCAAAGGGCGCGGAGCTGGTCAGGCACGCGACCTCAGGGGATGTCAATGGGGATTATGAGCGCGTCGTCGGCTATGCGGGAATCGTGATCCGCTGAACGTATTCTTTACATTCAGCACATGACTCAATCAATATGGCTTTGCAGATGTGGCCTGAGACTGGAAATACCGATTGTCTTGAAGACTCGCCCTCTAGAGAGAGCGCGGAAAGAGAATGGAGCTAAGAGGAGACCCCCCCATGAGGAGAGCAAAGGTTCTAGCGTTTCTTCCCCTCCTTACCACCGTCGCCTTCCTTACCTTTGCAGCCCCGGGCAACACCCAAGAAGTGGACTTGCCCGGCTTTGGCGAGACTGAGCTAATCGCCGTCCGCCCGGGGGCGCCCCCTACCCCCATCCCCTTACAGGCTGGAGATCGCGCGTGGGAAGACCGTCGTTTGGTTGAATGCCACCCGGGACTTCATGTCCATCACCTTCACAGGCGGAAGGGAGGTGCAGCGGGCCTGCATCGCACCCACTGGTTTTCACCTCACGGATAAGGGGACCTATGCCGCCGTTAATGTAATACCGGGCGGGGTAGCCAGTCTCTGCTTTGTCGAGGCGGGGGAGTACTCCTTCCTGGTGTCCCGCCTAGCCTTGAGCGGCAGGTCACTTAATCCCATAGTAGGACGAATCTCCGTAAAATAGCCCCCCCCTTTTGAGGACCGAAACCCCTAACATCCATCCCCCCAGGGGGAAACCCTCATGAGTGGGGTTATCTTCCTTTCCGCCGTGGGCGAAGCTGACTGCAAAGGATCTTGGTCTCAAAGAGCCGCTGTGTTATAAGTCTTGAGGAAGTTCAATTAAACCTTAAATTGCCTCTGCCTTCTGTTTTCCTAAACAGTTTTTGCTCTCACCCAGGCCGCTCGAAACCCCCTGAATAACTTTCTCAGGAGAGGGCTTCGAGAAGGGGCCGCTAAAAGCTTGACACGAGGGAGGCAAAAGATGAACGGAGACGGGAAAGCCTATATCGCTGAGTTTATCGGCACCTTTTCCTTTGTCTTCATCGGTGCCGGAGCCATCATCACCGACGCTTGGTTCCCAGGGTCGGTGGGCCTGATTGGGATCGCGCTCGCCCACGGTCTGGCCCTCGCTATCATGATCTCGGCCACTGGCCACATCTCCGGCGGACATCTTAATCCGGCGGTCACTGTGGGCTTCCTCGTGGCGGGAAAGATGAAGGTGGGGAAAGGAATGGGCTACATTGCCTCTCAGCTCATCGGGGGGATCGTGGCCGGCCTCCTTCTTCGGGTCATCTTTCCGGCCACCATCTGGACCCAGGTGAACCTGGGGACTCCAGGTCTTGACCCCAGGATCGGGGTGGGCACCGGGATCCTGGTGGAGCTCATCTTGACCTTCTTTTTGGTCTTCGCTGTTTTCGGGACAGCGGTAGACAAACGGGCCCCCAAGCTGGGGGGGTTCGGGATTGGTCTGGTTCTTGTCTTCGACATCCTCATGGGCGGGCCCCTCACCGGGGCCTCCATGAACCCGGCCAGGACCTTCGGCCCGGCCGTCGCCTCCGCCTTCTGGACCAACCACTACGTTTACTGGGTGGGCCCCCTGTTGGGGGGCATTATCGCCGCTCTCATCTATCGCCACCTCCTCATGGACAAAAAGACCGCTTGAGGATCCAGCCTGTTCGGCGGAGGGGACCCATCCTCCGCCGAACGGCCCTTTCCTTCACGCCTTCAGCGGAATATACTGAAAGATTAAACACCCTATTATCTTCCATCAGGCACCCCTATGATTCAGCGTCACATCGTCATCAAAGGCGCCCGAGAACACAACCTGAAGAACATCTCCATCGAGATCCCCCGGGACAAGCTCATCGTCATCACGGGCATCAGCGGGTCCGGCAAATCCTCCCTCGCCTTTGACACCCTCTACGCCGAAGGCCAGCGCCGTTACGTAGAGTCCCTCTCGGCCTATGCCCGCCAGTTCCTGGAGCAGCTGGACAAGCCCGATGTAGATACCATCGAGGGCCTCTCCCCGGCCATCTCCATTGAACAGAAGACAACGAGCAAGAACCCCCGATCCACGGTAGGAACGGTAACAGAGATCTACGACCACCTGCGTCTCCTCTTCGCCCGGGTGGGACGGCCCCACTGCTATCGTTGCGGCAAGCCCATCGCTTCCCAGACGGTCCAGCAGATGGTGGACCGGGCAATCGCCCTTCCCCCGGGAACCCGGATCCAGGTCCTGGCCCCGATTGTCCGGGGGCGCAAAGGGGAGTACCGAAAGGAGTTGGGCGAGATGGCCCGCCGGGGGTTTGTTCGGGCTCGAATCGATGGGAAGGTGGTAGACCTCTCGACCCCCATCCAGCTCCACAGAAACCGAAAGCACGACATTGACATCCTCGTGGACCGGCTCGTTATGAAGCCGGGGATCGAGAGCCGTCTTGCGGACTCCCTTGAGACGGCCCTCGGCCTCGCCGACGGCCTCGTGACGCTCCTCGCAGTGGACAAAGAGGAACATCTCTTCAGCGAGCGGTTCGCCTGCGCCGACTGCGGGATCAGCTATCCCGAACTGAGTCCCCGCCTCTTCTCCTTCAACAGCCCGTATGGGGCATGTCCTGAATGTGGGGGGCTCGGCAACCTTCTCAAGCTCGACCCAGATCTGATCGTCCCAGATGCCACCCTTTCCCTGCGAAAGGGCGCCATCCGCCCCTGGGCCCGGCGAACCTCCGCCCATTACTTTCAGATGCTGGAGGCCCTGGCCCAACACTATCGTTTTGATCTGAACACCCCCTTTGGCCGCCTCCCGGCCAAGGTGAGGCGGGTCATCCTGCACGGCTCAGGGGAGGAGGGGGTGAAACTTCCGCATGAGTCGGGACGAAAACGGCGTTCCTCCTCCCAACCCTTCGCGGGGGCCATCGCCCTGCTGGAGCGGCGCCACCAAGAAACCTCCTCCTCGGAGGTCGAGGCCGAGATCGAGGAGTACATGAACCTTCAGCCCTGCGGGGCCTGCGAAGGGGCACGTCTGAGACCTGAGAGTCGGGCCGTGCAAATGGGGGGCAAATCTATCGCCGAGGTGACGGCCCTCTCGGTCAAAGAGGCCCAAATCTTCTTCGCCGGCCTGCAACTGACCCCTTACGAAAGGGAGATCGGGGACCGGGTCCTGAAAGAGATCACCGAGCGGCTGGAATTCATGGTTCGCGTGGGCCTGGACTATCTCACGCTGGACCGGCCCGCAGCCACCCTGGCCGGGGGGGAGGCCCAGCGTATCCGCCTGGCCACTCAGATCGGGGCAAGTCTGGCAGGGGTTCTTTATATCCTGGATGAGCCCAGCATCGGACTGCACCAGCGCGATAACCGACGACTCCTAGACACCCTGCGGCGCCTTCGCGACCTTGGAAACACTGTTATCGTCGTCGAGCACGACCGAGAGACCATCCTCTCGGGGGACTTCGTCCTGGACCTTGGGCCCGGGGCGGGGGTTCACGGAGGCCACGTTGTCGCCCGGGGGACCCCGGGAGAGATCGCGGCCCACCCCCAGTCCCTGACCGGAAAATACCTCTGCGGGACCCTCACCATCCCCGTCCCAGAAAGGCGAAGGCCCTTGGACGGCCACTATCTCTCAGTCCTGAGGGCGCAGGAGAATAACTTGAAGGGGATAGACGTCCATTTCCCCCTGGGGCTCTTCACCTGCGTGACGGGGGTTTCGGGATCGGGAAAGAGCACGCTGGTGGACGGGATCCTCTACAAGGCCCTGGCCCAGAAGCTCTACCGGGCCTCGGACCGGCCGGGCCGCCACTCGAGCCTAAAGGGCGCTGAGCATCTCGACAAGGTCATCGAGATCGACCAGTCTCCCATCGGTCGCACCCCGCGCAGCAACCCCGCCACATACACGGGAGTTTTCACCGCCATCCGGGAACTTTTTGCCCGAGTCCCCGAGAGCCGCAAGCGGGGCTATCAGGTCGGGCGTTTCAGCTTCAACGTGAAGGGAGGGCGGTGCGAAGCTTGCCAGGGGGATGGGCTCATCAAGATCGCGATGCACTTTTTGCCGGACCTCTACGTCACCTGCCAGGTTTGCAAGGGCAGACGCTTCGACCGGGAAACCCTGGATGTCCACTACAAGGGATACTCCATCGCCGATGTCCTCGACATGACGATTAGCCAAGCGCTGAACTCTTTTGAAAACGTGCCTAAAGTCCGGGCCAAGCTCCAGACCCTCTTTGACGTGGGGTTGGGCTACATCAGACTGGGGCAGCCCGCGACCACCCTCTCGGGAGGCGAGGCCCAGCGAGTAAAACTCTCCAAGGAGCTTAGCCGGCAAAGCACAGGCCGGACCCTTTATCTTCTGGATGAGCCGACCACGGGCCTTCACTTCGCCGACGTGAACAAGCTCCTCGAGGTCCTCCAGAGGCTCGTGGACGCAGGGAACACGGTGATCGTCATCGAGCACAACCTGGACGTCATTAAGACGGCCGACCATCTCATCGACCTCGGCCCCGAAGGGGGCGAAGACGGGGGCGAGGTGGTGGCGGCCGGCACCCCTGAGGAGGTGGCCAGGGTGGCAGCCTCCCACACGGGCCACTTTCTGGAATCCATCCTGGCGGATTCGGCCCAAAAACCCCTTCAGAGACCCGCCTAAGCAGGGCGCACTATGGCAGAGAACATCGCGCTCACCTTGGAGTATGACGGGACGGATTACTTCGGCTGGCAGGTTCAGAGCCAAGAGCCGACCATCCAGGGGGTCCTGCAGAAGGCCATCGAGAAGCTGACGGGGGAGCGAGTCCACCTCGCCGCCTCAGGCCGAACGGATTCAGGGGTCCATGCCCTGGGTCAGGTGGCCAACTTCAAGACGGAGACCGATCTTCGACCCAACGAGATCCTCAGGGCCCTCAACAGCCTTCTGCCCCGGGATATCGCGGTGAAGCGGGCCGAGGCGATGGCTGACAATTTTCACGCCCAGTACTCCGCCCGACTCAAATCCTATAAATACGTCGTCCTCAACCGGCACGTCCCCTCCCCTCTTCTGCAACGCTTCTCCTGGCATGTTCGCTACCCCCTGAAAATACCGCCCATGCAGGAGGCGGCCCTCTACCTGGTCGGCACTCATGACTTCAGCGCCTTCCGGAGGGCCGAGGGGGATGGCGAGCGAAATTCCACTCGGACTGTTTCCCAGCTGACGGTCGAGCAGACGGGCGACACCGTGGAGATCCGCATCACGGCCGACGGGTTCCTGCGGTTTATGGTTCGAAGCATCGCGGGGGCACTCGTCGAGGTGGGCAAGGGGAAGATGAAGCCCCTCCGGGTCAAAGAGATCTTGGACGGCAAGGACCGCAAAAAGGCGCCCCCCACGGCCCCGGCCCGGGGCCTCTTTCTCGTGGAGGTCCAGTACTGACCTCGGGACGCACTCCCGGCCACAAGAGGGGAACCCTTTGAGCTTCTCTGAAACCCTTCGACAGGCCGCTGAGCCTTTTTTGGGAGATGGCCTACCAGGAGGAGGACTGGCTACTCTAGCGAATCCCATTATCGGCTTGACTCTTCTCCTCTTTTGGAGCATTCTTCTTGCTTACAACTCGTGAAATTTAGCGCGCGCTATATGAGGAAACACTATGGACTGGGACGAGCTTAAAAAGCCTAGACGATTTACTAGAGGTCCCGACGCCCCGCCCCCGATCAGTCTCCCCCAGATCAAGCTCCCTTTCAAACTCCCTGGCATCTGGGTGCTGATTGTTATCGCCCTCATCATCTGGGCCCTGAGCGGGATCTATCTCGTGAGGCCGGACCAGAAGGGGGTGGTCCTGCGCTTTGGCCGTATAAACCGGGTCACTGACCCAGGACCCCACTACCATCTCCCCGCCCCCTTTGAGACGGTCCACAAACCGAAGGTGACCGAGGTCAAGCGCGTCGAGGTGGGCTTTCGGACCATCTTTCAGGGCCCTCCTGCCCGGTACCAAGACCGACCGACCGAGTCTCTGATGCTGACCGGGGATGAGAACATTGTCGAGGTGGACGTAATCGGTCAGTACCGGATCTCCGATCCCGCCAAATTCCTCTTCGCCGTGAAGGACTCCGAGGGGACCGTACACAATGCCTTGGAGGCGGCCATCCGGGAGGTCATCGGGAGCCGAGGCATCGATGAGGCTCTCACCACGGGGAAGGAGCAGATCGAAGAGGACACCCGACTGTTGGTCCAAGCGATGCTGGATCGTTACAATTCGGGTCTTCAGATGGTGGTGGTGAAGCTTCAGGACGTGGTTCCCCCGAATGAGGTCATCGCTTCCTTCGTCGATGTGGCGAGTGCCAGAGAGGACAGAGATCGCCTCATCAACGAGGCCGAGGGTTATGAGAACTCCGTCATCCCCGAGACCCGTGGTGAGGTGGCCGAGATCCTGAACCTGGCGGCGGCCTACCGCGCCGAGAAGGTTCTAATTGCTCAGGGGGACGCGCAACGCTTCAAAAATATATTGGAGGAATACGTCAAGGCCAAGGACGTCACGCGAAAGCGGCTTTATCTTGAGACCATGGAACAGATCCTCCCGGGGATCGAGAAATTCATCCTACCAGAGCAGGGAGGGGGAGTCCTTCCCATTCTCCCCTTGGGAAGGGGAGCGGCCCCGCCCTTGCTGGGTGGGAACTGAGGCCAAAGGGGGTTTAGAGTGAATAAGCGATACGTCATCCTTATCGCCGTCGCCGTGGTTCTCTTCATTGGAGTGAATGCGACTTTCTTCACGGTGGGCGAGCCCGATCAGGTCGTCGTGACCGCCCTGGGCAAGCCAGTCAGGGTCATCCAAGAATCTGGCCTTTATTTGAAGATCCCTTTCATTCAGCAAATCACCAGGTTTGATCGCCGCCTCCTCGAATACGACGCCTCCCCTCGCGCCATCATCACCAAGGACAAGAAGACCCTGCGGGTGGATAATTACGCCAAATGGCGAATCGTGGACCCCCTTCTCTTTCTTCAAACGGTCCGAACCGAGGCGGGGGCGCAGGCCCGGCTCGATGACATCATCTATTCAGAGCTTCGGGTGGATCTGGCCCGCAAGGACCTCATTGAGATCGTGGCCACCGACCGGTCCGAGCTCATGGAACTCGTCAGGGTCCGAACAGATGCGAAGGCGAGGACGTTGGGGATCGAGATTACCGATGTCCGCATCAAACGGGCAGACCTCCCGGAGCAGAACGAGGCTGCCGTCTTCGGGCGCATGAAGGCCGAGCGTGAGCGAATCGCGAGACAGTTTCGTTCGGAGGGGAAGGAAGAGGCTTTAAAGATTCGCTCCAACACGGACAGGGAACGGACCATCATGCTGGCCGACGCCTACGAGAAAGATCAGACCCTCCGGGGTGAGGGAGACGCTGACTCCGTTCGGGTATACGCCGAGGCCTTTGAAAGGGACCCGGAGTTTTTCGACTTCCTGAGAACCCTAGAGGCCTACAGAAAGTCGTTAGACAACAAGACGACTATCCTGCTCCCCCCGCAGTCCGAATTCCTCCACCACCTCAACATGTCGGAAATCGAGTGAACAGACCCCCTTTGAGGGGGGTCTAGACCATGGAAGCCCGGGGCCAGTGGAACGCACGCGGGGCGAAGACCTGCAAACGACCGGGAGAAAGGGCTGACCGTGCCCTTTGATTTGGGAAACTGGCTCGGCCCCTTCACCCTCTTCGGCCCTCTAGTCTTCGGGGTCACCCTTGCCCTCCTCATCCTCTGGGCGACCCTCCCCTTCGCTATCTTCGGGACAAAGAGCCGACTGAATCACGTGATCGCCCTCCTGGAGAGGATCGCCTCAAGAAACGGGGCGGCGACGTCCGAGGGGGACGGCGGGGCAGCCCTGGGGTCTCTCTTCCAAAAACTTCGGCACGAACTTCTTCAGAGCGACACCCGCCTTGTGGAAGAAGCGCTGAGGCCAGGAGAGGTGGACCTTCTCTTGAGCGGGAAAGGACAAAAAAAGGTGGCTGGGGTCAGGGTCGCAGCCGACGTCGTCGAGGTCAGCCTCAACCTCTCCGATCTGGCGTCCCCGACTTCTGTCCAAAGCCCCGAGGACCTTCGGGAGCGCATCGCGGGGGCTTTTGTAGGCCGGCAGGGTCTGCGCGCCCTGCTCAGCCCGGACCTCGCCCAGCTCGTCATCCAAGTCCGCCCCGAGGCCGACGTGGGGGAGGTCAGAGACCTTTTGAGATCCCACGTCTTCGGCTTCCACCCCCTTGACAAGGCCCCCTGATGAGAGGGGACCCCGCTTCCACCGGGCCCCCCAGCAAACCGGGGTCTAAGGCGGATGAAAGCGCTCTCGATGTCTGCTATGCCCCCCTTCACGAGCTCTCAGACCGACTGAAAAAGAGGTCTGTCTCCTCTGAGGAGCTGACCCGCATCTTCCTCGCTCGGATTTCCGCCCTCCAGCCCTCTCTAAACGCCTATATCTCTGTCTTGGAGCAGGGGGCCCTGGAGATGGCCCGGGCCGCCGACAAACGGCTCGCTCGGGGCGAGAGGCTGACTCCCCTCACGGGCGTCCCCATCGCCCTAAAAGACCTCCTCTGCACGCAGGGGGTTGCCACCACCTGCGGCTCTCACATCCTCCACAACTACACGTCCCCGTATGACGCCACCGTGGTCTCTCGGCTTCGAGAGGCGGGGGCCGTATTTCTCGGAAAAACGAATTTGGATGAGTTCGCCATGGGGTCCTCTAACGAAACCTCTTGGTTTGGAGTCGTAAAAAACCCCTGGGACCCACAGGCGGTCCCGGGCGGCTCGAGCGGCGGCTCGGCGGCGGCCGTGGCGGCGGGAGGGTGCGCGGCGGCCCTGGGCTCCGACACGGGAGGCTCCATCCGGCAGCCCGCCTCCTGCTGCGGCATCGTGGGCCTCAAGCCGACCTATGGAAGGGTTTCGCGCTTCGGGCTTGTGGCTTTCGCATCCTCTCTTGACCAGATCGGCCCCATGACGCGGGACGTGAAGGACGCGGCCCTCCTGATGAACATCATCAGCGGCAAGGACCCCCTCGATTCGACCTCGGCCGATGTCGAGATACCCGACTTTCTCAAGGCGCTGACGGGGGAAGTCCGAGGTCTTCGGATCGGACTCCCGAAGGAGTATTTCATCGAGGGGATGGAGCCAGAGGTGGCGACGAGGGTCCGGGAGGCCCTCAAGATCCTGAAAGACCTGGGAGCGGATCTTCGGGAGATCTCTCTTCCCCATACCGATTATGCCGTGGCTGTCTATTACCTTATCGCCCCAGCCGAGGCCAGTAGCAACCTGGCTCGCTACGACGGCGTCCGCTACGGCTACCGGACCGAGTCCCCGCGCGACACGGCCAGCCTCTACCAGGGGACGCGACAAGAGGGGTTTGGGGAGGAGGTGAAGCGGAGGATCATGCTGGGGGCTTACGCGCTGAGCTCGGGCTATTACGATGCCTACTATCTAAAGGCCCAGAAGGTTCGGACCCTGATCCGGGAGGATTTCCTCCGCGCCTTCGAGAAGGTAGACGTCATCGCGACCCCCACGGCCCCGACCCCCGCCTTCAAGATCGGAGAGCGGAGGGCGGACCCCTTGACGATGTATCTTTCTGACATCTTCACCATCCCGTGCAACCTGGCAGGGATCCCGGGGATCAGCATTCCCTGCGGGCTCACCTCAGGGGGCCTCCCGGTAGGGATTCAGTTCATGGCAAAAGCCTTCGACGAGGAGACGCTCCTAAGGGTCTCGGACGCGTTTCAGCGATCGACGGATTTTCACCGACAACGGCCCCCCCTCTGACGGAGGGGCCGCCACCGGGCGAGAGAGCCCGATCTTCAGGGAGTCGATGATCTTGAGCTACGAGACCGTCATCGGGCTAGAGGTCCACGCCCAACTCCTGACCCAATCCAAGATCTTTTGTGGCTGCTCCACCACCTTCGGGGCCGAGCCGAACACCCAGACCTGTCCCATCTGCCTCGGGATGCCGGGGGTCTTGCCGGTAGTCAACCGGAGGGCCATCGAATTTCTCATCAGGATTGCCGTCGCCTGTGAGGCGAAGCTTTCCTCCTTCAGCCAGTTTGCCCGAAAGAACTATTTCTATCCCGATCTTCCCAAGAACTATCAGATCTCTCAGTACGATCTCCCGCTGGCAATCGGGGGCCACATCGAGATCCCCCAGAACGGCGAGACAAGGTCCATCAGCCTCGTCCGGATCCACCTGGAGGAAGACGCGGGCAAGCTCATCCACGGAGAAAACATGCCTGATCCCCACGCCAGCCACGTAGACCTGAACCGAACGGGCGTTCCACTGCTGGAGATTGTCAGCATGCCGGAGCTCCGAAGTCCCGCAGAGGCCCGAGAATATCTGACGAAGCTTCGCACCCTTCTTCAGTATTTGGAGATCTGCGACGGGAACATGGAGGAGGGAAGCCTCCGGTGCGACGCCAATGTCTCCGTCCGGCCCAAGGGCTCCGATGAACTCAAGACCAAGACCGAGATCAAAAACCTAAACTCCTTCCGTCACGTGCAGCGGGCCCTCGAATATGAGAGCGACCGTCAGATTAAGCTCCTCGAGAAGGGGGGGACCGTGGCCCATGAAACGAGGCTTTGGGATGTCGCCAAAGGGGCCACCCTGCCCATGCGGACGAAGGAGCAGGCCCATGACTATCGCTACTTCACCGAGCCCGATCTCGTCCCCCTCGTCATCGACAAAGCATGGGTCGAGGAGATCCGGTCAAGCCTCCCGGAACTCCCGGACGCCAAGCGAGCCCGGTTCATCACCCAGTATTCCCTCCCCCCTTACGACGCGGCGCTTCTGACCACGTCCCGGGCCCTGGCCGATTACTACGAGGAGTGCGTCCGTCTCCACCCGGCCCCCAAGACCATCAGCAACTGGGTGATGGGAGATCTTCTGCGGGACCTCAAAGCGGCCAAGAAGGAGATCCAGGAAAGCCCTGTGACGCCGCAACGCCTGACGGAGATGATCCAGATGGTGGAGTCCGAGACCATCAGCGGGAAGATCGCCAAGACGGTCTTTGAGGAGATGTTTCGCACCGGAAAGGGGCCTCAGGAGGTCGTCGCCGAGAAGGACCTTGTCCAGATCACCGATGAAGGATCCCTGATTCAGACCGTCGAGGAGGTTCTGGCAGCGAACCCCACGGAGGTCGATGCCTACCGGGCCGGAAAAGAGAAGCTCCTCGCCTTCTTCATGGGCCAGGTCATGAAGCAGACTGCCGGAAAGGCGAACCCCAAGGCGGTCCAGGAGATCTTGCGGTCGAAATTGTCTCCCCCGACCTAAAACCCTACGGAGAGGCCCCCTGAATCTCCCAGACGGTCTCCTCAGCTTTCTTCAGGGCTCAAGAGAGGTGCTCGTCCTTGGCATCGGAGGCGGGGGCGATATCGTGGGAACGCTTCCCACCGCCCGGCTCTTTGAGGCGTTCGGGGCCGAGACGATCCTGGGAGGTGTATCCTGGGAGCGAATCGTCCGTGACCCGGTCCCCGGCCCCCGCAAGTTGGACGAGGTGGAAGGTGTTCGGCCGCTCCACCCGGCCGTTTGGCTCGCCGGGGCACAGGCCCGGACAAAGGGTGGGGTGCGCTTCACAGAATCCTTTGTGGCCGAGTCTCTTGGGAAGGACGCCCTCCTTATTGACATCAACGGCGGTCCCTCCCAGGTGGCCGAGGGGCTTCTCAGGGCCGCCGAGGCCCTGGGGGCAGACCGGGTGATGGGGGTCGATGTGGGGGGAGACTCTCTCGCCAAGGGCAAAGAGGCGGGTCTTCGCAGCCCTCTGTGTGACGCCGTCATGGTGGCCGCTTTGGCTCAGGTGGAAAAAACCCTTCCGACCGCCCTGGGTGTCCTCGGCTATGGGACCGACGCTGAACTCACGGGGGAGGAGATCAATGCGAGCCTCAGCGAGGTGGCAGCCGGCGGGGGATATCTCGGGGCCTGGGGGATGACGGCTGGGGCCGCCGAGGAGATGGAAGTCCTGGCCCGAGCCGCAGGGAGCGAGGCAAGCCTGCTGGCAGTCGCCTCCTTTCGGGGCGAGCGCGGGGTCCGCGCCATCCGCGAGGAAACCCGCAGCGTGGAGCTGAGCCCCGTCTGCTGTGTCACTTTTTACGTCCGCCCGACAGTCCTGATGGATCGGGTCTCGGCCCTCGCCCGAAGCGTCCAGAGTGCCGCCACCCTGAAGGAGGCCAACGAGGCCCTCCACTCTCTTGATCTTCGGACAGAGCTCGATATGGAACAGGAGATGTCGGCCCTGGGGACTCAGAGTTACCAGGAGTGGGATTCTTCTCGAAGAAGCGGAGATCCCAAATGAAGCCCTCGATATCCCAATAAAGGACCCGCGATCAGAGAAATGCCTTCTACGGGGAAAAAGAAACCTCGTCTTTATCTCATCGACGGTTCTTCCTATGTCTTCCGGGCCTACCACGCCATCCGGAACCGGCTCTCGAATTCCGCCGGGCTTCCGACCAACGCCATCTTCGGTTTCACGCAGATGCTCCTGAAAATCCTCCAGGAGGAGGAACCGACGCACTGCGCCGTCGCTTTTGACATCGGGGCTCCCGAGAAGCGATTGAAACTTTTCCCAGAGTACAAGGCCAACCGACCGAAGACCCCGGACGACCTCCTCGCCCAATGGCCCTATTGCCGGGAGATGGCCGAAGTCCTGGGCACTCCCATCCTGGAGATGGAGGGTGTCGAGGCCGACGATGTCATCGGCACCGTGGCCCGCCGGGCCGAGGCCGCCGGTTTCGATGTCACCATCATCACCGGCGACAAGGATTTTTATCAGCTGGTTAACCCCCACGTCTCCCTTTGGGACACCATGCGCGACCGAAGGATCGGGCCCGCCCAGGTGAAGGAGCGTTTTGGCGTTTCTCCCGACCACGTGGTGGACGTCCTCGCCCTCATGGGGGACAGCGTGGATAACGTCCCCGGCGTCCCCGGCATCGGGGAGAAGACAGCCAAAACGCTCATCGAGACCTACGGAGATGTGGAGACTCTTCTAAGCCGGGTGGATGAGCTGAAATCATCCAAGCAGCGGGAACGACTCCTGGAATACGCCGAGATGGCCCGGCTGAGCCGGACGCTGGTGACCATCGAGACAGACCTGGACTTGGACGTAGGGGTAGAGGATCTTCGGGTCCGGGAGATGGACCGCCAAAGAGCTTTAAGTCTGCTGAAGGAGCTGGAGTTCGGCCAGCTGGCCAGTGTGATCCTCTCAAAGGGACAGGCGGCCGCCGCGCCGCGCAAGGGTTACGTGGCCGTTCTGAAAGAGGCCCAGTTCAAAAACCTGGTGAAACGTCTGAAAACTTCCAACGGGTTCGCCGTCGATACGGAGACCACTCATCCGGAGCCCATGTGGGCCAAGCTCGTCGGCATCTCCGTCTCTCTCAAAGGGGATGAGGGGTTTTACATCCCCATCGCCCATCAGTATCCGGGTGCCCCGAAGCAGCTCCCGGCCCAGACCGTCCTGGATGGCCTAAAACCCCTCCTGGAAGACCCGGCGCTTCCGAAATATGGGCAGAACATCAAATACGACCTAATCGTCCTCAAGGGGGCGGGCGTCGAACTCCAGGGCGTCGCCTTCGACACCATGGTGGCCTCTTACGTCCTGAACCCGGCCAAACGGGCCCACAACCTGGAGGAGATCTCCCGGGAGTTTCTGGACTACCAGGTCATGACCTACAGCCAGGTGGCGGGCTCCGGGGCCAAGCAAAAGTCCTTCGACCAGGTGGACATCGAGACGGCGACACGCTACTCGGTCGAGGACGCCGACGTCACCTATCAACTCACAACCATCCTTGGGAAAAGGCTGAACGAGGCGGGCCTTCGGAACCTCTTTGACGAGATCGAGATGCCGCTCGTCCCGGTCCTGGCCGCCATGGAGCGCGCAGGGGTCCGCGTGGACGGGAATCTCTTGGAGGAGATGGGAAAAGAGATCAAGGTGCAGATGGCACAGTCGCTTTCTCGCATCTACGAATACGCCGGGGTCGAGTTCAACCCCAACTCCCCTATCCAGCTCCGGGAGATCCTCTACGACAAGCTTGGACTCCATCAGCAGGCCCCGCCCAATGCCGTCAGGCGGACAAAAACCGGCCTCTCTACGGCCGTGGAGACACTGGAGCGTCTCGCGCCCCTCCATCCCCTTCCAGTCGAAATCTTGGGCTACCGGCAGCTGGCAAAACTTCAGTCCACCTACGTCGAGGCCCTTCCAAAGCTCATTCACCCTGACACGGGCCGCATCCACACCTCCTTCAATCAGTCCGTCGCCGCCACAGGGAGACTCTCGTCCTCAGACCCGAACCTTCAGAACATCCCCATCCGAACCGATCTCGGCAGGCGGATCCGAAAGGCCTTTGTCCCCCGCAAAGGCTGGCGGATGCTCTCGGCAGATTACTCCCAGGTGGAGCTTCGCATCCTGGCCCACCTCTCCCAGGATGAGCGCCTGCTGGACGCTTTTAGACAAGGGGAAGATGTCCACGCCCGGACCGCTCGGGAAATTTTTGGGCTTGGCCCTGAGGCCGTAACGGACGAAAAGCGTCGCATGGCCAAGGCGGTCAATTTCGGCGTCATATACGGTCTCAGCCCCTTTGGCCTTTCCCAGACCATTGATGTTCCCGTTGAGGAGGCCAAGGACTTCATCGACGGCTACTTTGAGCGATACTCAGGCGTCCAAGCCTACATTAAGGACACGCTGGAAGAGGCCCGAAGGCTTGGCTACGTCACGACCCTCCGGGGAAGGCGCCGCCCGATGCCGGATCTGACGAGCCCGAATCACAACGCCCGGTCCTTTGCCGAGCGGACCGCCATCAATACGAGAATCCAAGGAACAGCGGCCGACATCATCAAGGTGGCCATGATCGCCATCCATCACCGCCTGAGGTCCCAAAGGCTCAAGAGCACCATGATCCTCCAGGTCCACGACGAGCTTGTCTTTGATGGCCCTCCTGGGGAGATGGATGCCCTCGCCTCCCTCGTCCGGGAGGAGATGGAGGGGGCTGTAAACCTCAAGGTGCCACTCGTCGTTGAGACCCATGTGGGCTCCAACTGGGACGAGGCGCACTAGAGCCAAAAAGAGGGTGGGTCGGAAAGCCCTGGATGTCAGAAATTCAGCTGGAAAGCTTTTTGGGTGCCCGTTGGGCGAGGAGATTTCTATAAACAGTCTCGGTTGCGGCCATCATTTTCTCTATTGATAGATGTTGTTCGGCGAATTTTCTGCCCTCTTCCCCCATCCGCCGAGCCAAGTCCGAGTCCTCAAGCAACGTCAGGATACCCTGAGCCAAGGCCCCGACATCCCTGGGCGGGACCAAAACCCCTGTCGCCCCCGGCATCACGACTTCGGCAATTCCCCCCACTTGGGTGGCGACGACCGGCTTCCCCGTGGCGTAGGCCTGAGGAATCACTTGTGACGTCGCCTCCGTCCGAACAGAGGCCAGGACCAAGATGTCCAGGGCGGCCATGACCTCGGGGATATCCTCCCGATAGCCCGCCAGAATCACTTTTTGTTGAAGCCCCAGCTCTCGGACCAGGCGGGTCACCCCTTCCCGGCGACTGCCATCTCCAACCACGAGGAACCTCGCCTCCGGCGCTTTCACTAAAACCTTTTCGGCGGCGCGGACGAAGAACTCATGGCCCTTTGAGCCCCTCAGCATCCCCACTATGCCCACCAGGGGAGAGGAGGACCCGATCCCGAACTCCGCTCGGACAGATTCTCCGGAGTTGTCCGGGCGAAATTTCTGGAGGTCTACACCGGCCGGGATGGAGACGACCTTTTCCGGCGACACTCCCGTGGAGGCCAGGATCATCTGCCGGATCGTCTCTCCGCTCGTGATGATGACGTCTGAAATATGCCGGTAGACAAAGGTCCGGACGGGATCTTTGTGGACGGGGATGGAGACATGCCGGCTCCGGACGACCGGGACGCCCAAAAATTTTGTCCCGAGGGCGAGCCAGCTGTCTATCGAGCTGTGGGTGTGGACGATGTCAATCTTGTCCCGCCGGATGATTCGGCGGAGGGCCCCCATCGCCAGGAGATCAAAACTCCCGCGCATCCTGACCGCCCGGCACTCCAGGCCCCTCTTCCTGGCCTCTGGGAGGATCCGGCTCTGGGGCTGGCAGGCGATGAGAACCCGGTGGCCTCGGGCAAGGAGGCGGTCTGTCTCCTCGAGGATCCGGATCTCCTGTCCCCCCCAACCCGGAGACGCCTCCGTATGAAGGACGGCAAAAGTCCCCCCTGCGCCGCCTGACGGATTCAAGACTTCCCTCGTGACGGAAGATTGCGCCATCAGGGATTTTGGAAAAGTTTTAGGAATTGCTCCAGGGGAACCGGGGCCAGACGGGCGGTCGCCAGGTTCTCTTCCACATGGGCGACCTGCCTCATGCCGACCAGGGCGACCGACAAGCCGGGCGAAGACCGGACGAACTGGATGGCACGCTGGGCGTCCGTGTCGAGGCCGCTGAAAACCTCCCCAACCGCAGGGGGGAGGCCCTGGGCGACGTTGCCCTGATAGAGGGAGGCGCTCGCCATGACAGAGAGGCCAAGATGTTTTGCCGCCTCCAGGGGGGACATCTCCACGCCATCCACCCGCTGGTTCTTTTGCGTCCAGGCCTCCGGCATGGCCAGGTTCATCGGAAGCTGGATGGCCCGAAAGTGGTGATCCTCGCGCGCCAGATCCTGTGCAAGACCGACAAGCTCTGAGAGGGAAACGTAATCGGGGGCGTCCTGGGGCTCGCGGTAGGCCGTCCAGGTGGCCGTGCCGTAGAAGCGAATGGCCCCTTGCTGGACGTTCATCTCCAGCAACTCAAAGGCGCGAGACATGCGGCGCAGGAACTCGTCCCGGGAGACCTCGTGGAGCTGGGTTTCAGGGTTATGGATGTAATAGACGTCCAGGCACTCCAGGCCCAGATTCTCGCGGCTGGCATCGAGCTGGTGCTGCAGATATTCGGGTGTCATGCAGTGGCACCCGCCCACAATGTCAGACGGGCTTGCCACACCGGGCTCAACGAAGGTTTTCTGAAAATAATCGGCAGGGTTTTGTGGCGGCTCTCCGTCAAAGGGAATAAAGCCCCCCTTGGTCGCGACGATGACCTCTTCCCGCTTCGCCTTTCCGCTCTCGAAGAGAGTCTTGAGGGCCTCGCCGATGGCCCGCTCGCTTCGCTGGAAACGGTAGTTTATGGCCGTGTCGACGACGTTGCACCCGAGCTCCACGGCCCGCAGGGTGGCATCTCGGTAGAGACGGTCCGTTGCATCGTCATGATGGCCGAGATAGGTGCCCATCCCGATGGAAGAGGCCGAGAGATCTTGATAGGACGTGAAATGTTCGGGTGCCAGCCGCCCTTTAAAACGCTCCCGGTAGGCGGCGGTCCCGTCAGGGGTGGCGTGTCCACTCCAAGCCATTCAGAAACCTTTCTTTAGAAAATCACACCCGGAAAAAGAAATTCTCCTTCGCCCAGGATATCCCCTCTCTCAGGAAAAACGAAGGGGAAATTGGAGGGATTCTCAGGAAATGAGGCGGCCCCCGTCGACGGGGAGAACGGCGCCGGTAATGAAGTCTGACCCCTCGATGAGGAAGTGAACTGCCGCGGCCACATCCTCGGGCGAGCCGACGCGTCGAAGGGGAACGGCCCGCTCAACGGCCTTTCTCTCCTCGGGACCAAAATCCTCGGGGAGAAGGACAGGGCCTGGGGCAACGGCGTTGACCTGGACCTCGGGGGCAAGGGCGAGGGCCAGGCCCTTAGTGAGGGCGATCACCCCCGCCTTGGAAACGCAGTAGGGGAGATAGCCTTTGTAGGGCCGGTAGCCGGCCCAGTCGGCGATGTTGACGATCTTGCCCTCCCCCCGCCGCTTCATGGACGTGCCCAGGCGATGGGAGAGGAGGAAAACCCCCTTGAGGTTCACCTCCAGGTTTCGGTCCCAGTCCTCCTCTGTCAACTCCTCAAAGGCTTTTCGGTAGAAAATCGAGGCGCTGTTGACCAGCAAATCGATGCAAGGAAATCGGGCTTCCGCGGCTTGCACCAGGGCGCCCACCTCCTTGGCCTTCGAGACGTCCCCCTGGACGATGAAGGCCTCCACGCCGAGGGTTTGGATGCTGGCCGCCGTCTCTTCGGCCTGCTCCTTTGAGCGGCGGTAGTGAACGACCACATTGGCCCCGGCCCCCGCGAGGCGAAGGGCGATGGCGCGGCCCACCCTTAGGGCTGAGCCGGTGATGAGGACTGTCTTCCCCTGGATCTCCAAAGAGAGGCCCTCCTTACTCCTACGGGAAGCTAGCGGCAGTCAATGGAAAGGCCCTTCCGTCGGTACGGCCGGAGCGGTAAGATGCGGGCTGGGAGAAGCATCTCATGGTGTCAAAACCTCGAAAGGGCCGGTCCAGAGATGTCCGAACCGGGCCCATCTGCGTCCTCGCCAGCGGCGGCCTGGATTCCTGTGTCCTGCTGGCAGAGCTGGCTTCCACCCATGAGGCCGTCCACCCACTCTACATCCGGTCAGGACTGGCCTGGGAGGAGGCGGAGCTTTATGCGCTTCGCCGTTTTCTAAGGGCCCTTCGCCTGCGGACGATCCGGACCCTAAAAATCCTTGACCTCGCCGCCGGGGACCTTTATGGCCCTCATTGGAGCGTCAACGGCAAAAAAGTCCCAAACTATAACGCCGAAGATGAATCTGTCTACCTCCCCGGTCGAAACATCCTCCTCCTCGCCAAGAGCGCCGTCTTCTGCGCCCTTCACCAGATCCCAACCCTGGCACTCGCTCCCCTTCAGCACAATCCCTTTCCTGACTCCCAGCCGGAATTTTTCAGGCAGATGGAGCACGCCCTCGCCCGGGGACTGAATTTCCCCATCCGGATCGACGTGCCCTTCTCAGGACTCTCCAAGCAGGATGTCATCCTCAGAGGCCGCCGCCTTCCCCTGGAGGTCACCCTCTCCTGCATTAACCCGAGAGGCCGGGCCCACTGCGGCGCCTGCGTGAAATGCGCCGAACGCCATCGGGCCTTTCGCGCGGCCCGGGTTGAAGACCGGACCCGCTATCGAAGGGTTGAGCGTTAGGCGCTCCGGGCAAAGGCTTGCCCTATTGTTTCTCCAGGCTCTCCCGGTAGACGGCGCACGACGTGTCCGTCTCCCAGAGGCGTACTTCAACGACCGGAAGGTCCTGAGAGACCGCATATTGGAAGATGAGCTTCGCGATGTTCTCGGCCGAGGGATTCTCCTCAAGGACGTAGACAGGCTCCCCGAGCCCCTGGATGATCTCCAGGGCGGGGTCCTCCTTGCAGAGGATCATCTTGTGATCCAGCTCGGCATCCACCCAGGCCTTGACGACCGTCTTGACCTCGCCAAAGTCGAAGACCATCCCCCGACAGTCCAGCTCATTGGTCTCAAGCACCACTTCCAGCCTTCCGTTATGGCCGTGGAGATGGCGACACTTCCCCTTGTAATTCAGGAGACGGTGCCCATAGCAGAAATTGATCTCTTTGATAACCCGATACATTTCACGACCTCATGACAGCATCTTACGGTGGGGACTAGGGGCTCCATATCCTCTCACAAGCCTTGGGAGGGTTCAATCCCGTGGCGGGGTCCATCCCCCTTCGCAGGGTGACACACCTTTTTAGGGGACGTATAATAAGAGTCGAACTCAGGAGGGGGGAAGAAAACGGAGAGGCGATGGCATCGGGTTACGATAAGGAGGAAGCCGTTCGGCTCTTAGAGGAGGCGAACCGCTGCCAGCTTGAGGGGGAGATTGAAGAGGCAATCCAGCTCTACCAGGCCTCTATCGATAATTTCCCCACGGCAGACGCCCACACCTATCTCGGCTGGATGTACAGCTTTCAGGGACGAACCGAGGAGGCCATCCAGGAATGCCAGGTGGCCATCGAACTCGACCCCGATTTCGGAAACCCCTATAACGACATCGGCGTCTACCTCATGACCCAAGGGAGACTGCAGGACGCCGTTCCCTGGCTGGAGAAGGCAAAGGCGGCCAAGCGCTATGAACCCCGGCACTTCCCTTATCTGAACCTGGGTCGAATTCATCTGGCCAAAGGCCGACTCACGGATGCCCTGGCAGAATTCCAGCAGGCCCTCAAGATCCAGCCTGAGGACCCCTCCATCCGGCAGGCCATCGTCGAGGCCCAAGCCCGGCTGAACTAACCGCAGCAGCGGCCTCTCCACTCTTCACCGAGGGGGTTCTATAGCATGACCGAAAAGTTTACTAATCGTCTGATTGACGAGACAAGCCCCTATCTCCTCCAGCACGCCCACAACCCAGTCCAGTGGTATCCCTGGGGCGAGGAAGCCCTCCAGCGGGCCAAGGCGGAGGACAAGCCCATCCTCCTCAGCGTCGGCTACTCGGCCTGTCACTGGTGCCACGTCATGGAGCACGAGTCTTTCGAGGACGAGGCCATCGCCACTCTCATGAATGAACACTTCATCAACATCAAGGTGGACCGGGAGGAGCGGCCCGACCTGGATGAGATCTACATGCAGGCGGTGCAGATGATGACGGGCTCCGGGGGCTGGCCCATGACGGTGTTTCTCACACCCGATCTCAAACCCTTCTATGGGGGAACCTACTTCCCTCCGGATGACCGCTACGGTCGACCGGGATTCCCCCGAGTCCTAACATCCCTGGCCGAGCACTACCGGACCCACCGGGAAGAGGTGGACAGGAGCGGAGAGCAGCTCACCGCTCACATCCAGCAGCTCTTCGACGTCCATCCCTCCCCCGAGCTCCTGACCGATGACATCATCCAGGGGGCCGTTCGGGATCTGGAAGAGCGATTCGACTCCCAGCATGGGGGATTCGGGGGGGCGCCGAAATTCCCGCCCAGTATGAGTCTCAGCCTCCTCCTCAGGGTTTGGCGCCAGTCCGGGCGGGCGAAGGTCCTTCACATGGTGGAACAGACCCTGGAGGGAATGGCCCGCGGAGGCATGTACGACCAGCTGGGTGGAGGCTTTCACCGCTACTCCACCGATGACGTCTGGCTGGTCCCTCACTTTGAAAAAATGCTCTATGACAACGCCCTCCTCTCTCGGGCCTATCTGGAGGCTTACCAGGCGACGGGCAAAGAGCTCTACCGGCGGGTCGTTACAGAGACCCTCGACTATGTCCTTCGAGAGATGACCCATCCGACCGGGGGGTTTTACTCAACCCAGGATGCGGACAGTGAGGGAGAGGAAGGGAAGTTCTTCGTGTGGCGACCCGAGGAGATAAAAGCTCTCCTGGGAGACACCGAAGGGGAGGCCTTCTGTCAGTACTACGGGGTCACTCCGGACGGAAACTTTGAGCACGCAACAAGCATCCTTCACCTCGACCGAACCCCCGAGCAGGTGGCCGGGGAGCTGGGTATGTCACCCGAGGAGCTTCAGACCCTCATCTCGAAGGCAAAGCCCAAACTCTTTGAAACGAGAGAGAAGCGCGTCAAACCCGGCCTGGACGACAAGACCCTAACCAGCTGGAACGGCCTCATGATCGGGAGCATGGCCCTCGGCTACCGGATTCTCGAGGACCCCCGCTATCTCGAGGCCGCTCGAAGCGCGGCTGGATTCATCCTGCGAGAGATGCGCCGGGGAGATCTTTTGCTTCGGACCCACCGAGGGGGGGAGAGCAAACTGAACGCCTATCTTGACGACTACTCCTTCCTGCTGGGCGGTCTCATCGACCTCTACGAGGCCACCTTTGACCTCCAGTGGCTTCGGGAGGCAAAGATGCTGGCAAAAACCCTCATCGAGCAGTTCTGGGACAATCGCACAGGGGCCTTCTTCTTCACCGGAAAGGACCACGAGCAGCTCATCACCCGGTCAAAGTCGTGCTTTGACACCGCCATCCCCTCGGGAAATTCGGTGGCGACCATGAGCCTCCTTCGGCTCGGTGCCCTCACCGGGGATTCCTCTTTCAGCCAGAAGGCGTTGGACACCATGCGGACGTTCCGCACCGCTATCGAGCGTATCCCGGCGGGATGCGGACAGATGCTCTGCGCCCTGGATTTCTACCTCGAATCCCCCAAGGAGGTGGCTATCGTCGGGCCAAAAGAGTCCCCCGAGACGCTGACAATTCTAAAGGCCATCCACAGCCGGTTTGTCCCGAACAAGATTGTCGCCCTGTTGGACCCAGCCGAGGAGGGAAAAGGTGTCGAGGATGAGATCCCGCTCTTGAAGGAAAAGACGATGCAGGACGGGAAGCCCACGGTCTATGTCTGCAAGAATTATACCTGTCAGGCCCCAACCACGGACCCGAATGAACTGGTGAAGGCCCTGAAAGCCTAGCGGCTACCAGATCCCCGGGATCCGGCGGCCGCAGGAGGGACACAGGCCGTCGGAGTTCAGACGATTCTGGAGGATCTGATATCCAACGCGCTCCACCAGAAGGGTGTGGCAATCTGGACAACAGGTGTTCTCATAGGGACCCACCTGGCCCGGCAGATTTCCCGCATAGACAAAACGAAGGCCGCACTCCTGCCCGATCTTGGCCGCCCGCATGAGGGCCTCCGAATTCGTGTTGTCAGGCTCCACCATCTTGTAGTCCTTGTGGAAGGCCGTGACGTGCCAGGGGATGTCGAGGGAGATCCCGGCCAGAAAACTGGCGGCCTCTCGTAGCTCCGCGTCAGAGTCGTTGAAGCCCGGGATCACCAGGGTCACGATCTCCACCCAGAACCCCATCTCCACCAGCCTCGGGATGGTCTCCAGAACCGTTTTCAGCTGCCCTCCGAGCTTCCGGTAGGCCTTCTTCGACATGGACTTCAGGTCTACCTTGTAGAGGTCGGTCCAGGGGCGAAGATATTTCAGGACCTCGGGGGTCCCGTTCCCGTTGGAGATGAAGGATGTCAAAAACCCCTCGGCCTTGGCGACCCTGAAAACCTCGACGGCCCACTCTGCCGTAATGAGGGGCTCATTGTAAGAACTTCCGACCACCTTGGCCCCCCGGGACTTCGCCAGGGCGACCAGCTGCTCCGGGCTCATCTCCCTCGGCATGACCTCCGCCCGGGGGTCCCGAAGGGCCTGCGAGGTGAGCCAGTTCTGGCAATAGCCGCAGTGGTAGTCACATCCCAGCATCCCGAAGGTCAGGGTGTCGGAGCCCGGGAAAACATAAAAGAAAGACTTTTTCTCGGTGGGGTCACACTGAAGGGCGCCCACATATCCCCTTGGGACGAGGAGCCGCCCGCCCCGGTTGAAGCGGACCTTGCAGATGCCCCGCCTTCCCTCCAGGATGAGGCAACGATGGCCGCAGGCAAAACACTCGAACCGGTTGTCTTCAAAACGCTCGTAGAGCTCCCCTTCCCGGGTGTGGGCGGCCAGGGCTTTTGCCAGGGCCGGAGACGCCTTTACGGATGTGCCCGCGGGTGTCACTGAATATCTCCCTTCAGCTGAAGAGATTTGCCTTTTTATTCTTGCACAATCCCCCGCTTCGACAAGCCTACATTTCTCGCCTTACTTCTAAATATATTTCTCTTTCCGCGAAGGGGCCAGCCCCTTAGAGACCTGCGCGATGGCGGAAGATCGGTGTATAGTCGCCTGGCGGGATGCGACAAAGGACGCGGGATGGAATTGCAGACGGAAATCCAGGAAAACCCTGACGGGGCGAAGGTGGAATATGTCTATTTCCCGCCTGAAGAAGCGTTTCTGGAGCGGATCCTGCGAGACCTCTTCGAGAACTACTGGTCCAAAATCGTGTTTGGCCCCTGCATTCAAGGCTCTGTCTTTGAGATCCAGGCAGAGAGACCTCCAAAGCGTATCAGTCTGATGGACGGCTACCTGACGGTGGACCTCGGGAGTTGGCACTTTCACCTCTGCATCGGAGAGCATCGGGGGACTTCTGAGCGTCCGGTCCCGCCCGATCTGGCCTCCTGGCGCCGCGTTGGAAAGGCCGCCCTGTTTCGATATCTCAACCGAGCGGGCTCCCCCCACTCCTGGGGCCTCCGGCTTTGGAATGGACGGGGGGAACAGATGATCACGCTCTTTTTGCCGAACCCATATCTCAGCGATAAGATGAAATGGCAGAAAAAACCGGACTGGTCCAGACTTAATGTCTGGAACCACCTTCGAACAACTCACCTCGACCTCCCCGCCGAGGTCCCCGACCCAAACCTCCCCGCCGTGGAAGACCCTCACGGATAAGAGGTTTCCTGGAAAGATTTAGAAGATCTTCCGATAGAGTTCACTCACCTCGGATTCTTTTGCTTCTCTAGGGTTGTTCCGAAAGGTGCTCGCCCTGAGAACCTCCCGAACGAGTTTCTGTTTCTTCTCTTCGAAGGCGCTGGCTGAGATGCCGGCCTCCCGGAGATCTTTGGGAAGACCGAGGTCCCTCCTAAGGGTTTCGAAGACCACGGCGATCTCCTCTGCCCCGTCGCCCGAACGGCGTAAGCCGAGGCCTTCGGCCAAGGAAGCCATCTTCGTCTCCCCCCTGTTGAACCGAACAACCTCTGGGAAACAGAGGGCGATAGCCGATCCGTGGGGGATCTGCCAGAGGGCGCTCAGGGGAGAGGCCAGGGCGTGGGCCAGCCCAAGGGAACAATCCCCCGCCGCCCTTCCCGCCATCGAGGCTGCATAGTGAGTCCACCCCCTGGCTTCCCGGTCCTCTGGGTCCTCGGCACTCCTTCGAAGAAACCGCCAGAGGAGCCTAAACGCCTCCAGGGCCGTGAGGTCTGAGAGGGGGCCAGGGATTTTCGAGAGATAGGCCTCTACGGCGTGAGACAGGGCGTCAAAGCCAGAGGAGGCCGCCACCATCTTCGGGAGGGTCACCGTGAGGCCGGGGTCCAGGATGGCCCGATCCGGGATGAGAGAGGGGGATCGCATCTCGCGAAAGGCCTCTCCCTCCAGGAGACCCATCGTGGGGGAGACCTCTGCCCCGGCACCGCTCGTGGTGGGAAGGGCAATGAGGCGGGCCCGCTTCCGAAGACGCGGGAAGGTGGGCTTCTTCAGCGCCTGGGAGGCTGTCCAGTCCGGGTGCTCGTAGAGGACCCAGGCGGCCTTCGCAATCTCGATGGTGGACCCTCCCCCAACGGCCACGATAACGTCGGGTTCAAAACCCCTGAGAACCCCTCCGAGTTCGTCCGCCTTCTCTGTCGTGGGAGGAGGCGAAACCTCCAGCTTCCTGACGAGGGTCTTGTTGGCCTCTAGCCACTCGACGATCTCTTCAAGGGAGGCCAGGGCTGGATCCGCCACAAGGGCCGTCCGGCTGCGCCGCATTCCCTTGAGATACTCGGCCGAGCCCCATCCATAGAGGATTTCTGGGGGACCTCGGGACCAGAGAAGCTCCAAACCTCACGCCTCGCCCTAGATCAACAAAGAATCACATGTGTCAGACCGGCCAACAGGATGACTGCGATAGGAATATATGAACCGCCTCCCCATGGTCAGAACCAGATCGCGTCAGCGTGCAATGTCACTTTTCCTCACTTGCTCCACGCAGGCCCGGCGTTCGGTGTCTCCTCCACGGGGCCCACCAGGCTGATCAGCAACTTCCCAGGCCGGGGTTCAAACTGGTTATCCTTGGTCAACACGACCAGTTTGCCGTTCTCGTTGATCAGGAATAGGGGAATCGCAGTTTCGCCGTAGCGGGCTCGGAAGGCTTCGTAATCGAATTCCGAGGTCAACTTCGTCGTCTTGATCTCCTCGCCTCTCGCAAATCGGTGGTCCAGCTCTGTGTATGTAACCCCAGTGCGGAACAAAAGGCGACCACGCAGGTGCGGAGAAACGGCCTCGTCTTCGGGAGAGAGTTGATAAACCTCTGCACGACTGAAGACATCAGTGAAATGCAGGGCAGCGAGAGAGTTGACCTCATCGTTAGAGGTCAGGGCCAGCAGACGCCCAATCCCCCCGAGCTCAATCTCATCCAGGATATATTCCGAAAGGACGCTTCCGTAATAGGTGGGCAGGCCGTCCATCCGAGCCGCAGAAATGTCTACTCGGTTGGTGTCTATCATCAGCACCTGATAGCCTTGGGCCTGAAGTGCCTTGGCGATAGCTCGCGCCCATGGGTGTGCCCCAGTGATCAGAACTCCTTGGGGATGCGGTTCGGAAATTTGGAGCCAGCGGGCCAGCGGTGAAGCGGTCAGACCATAGATGGTGACGGTGCCGATGATGACCATGAAAGTGAGTGGTACTAAACGTTCGGCCTGGGGGTAGCCTGCTTCTACCAGACTTAGAGCAAAAATGGAGGCGACAGCCGCAGCGACGATACCGCGGGGCGCCATCCACGAGAGGAAAAATCGCTCACGCCAACTCAGTCCTGATTTCAGCGTGGAAAGGGCCACGGCTATAGGACGTGCGATAAATATCAAGACGCCCAAGAAGGCCAGACTGCTCAGGCCCAGATGAGCCAAATCGCTCAGCTGCAGCCTTGCCGCCAACAGGACAAACAGGCTGGCGATCAGCAACACGCGCAGGTTCTCTTTAAATTCAACGATGTGCTTGACAGTCACCGTCTTCTGATTGGCCAGCGCCACCCCCATCACGGTCACTGTCAAGAGGCCAGACTCTGCCTGAAACCAGTTCGAGGCGGTAAACACGCTGACCACCATCGCCAGGGAAACAGCATTCTGGAGAAAGTCGGGAATCCGGTGGTGTTTTAGCAGCAGGAACATAACCCCCGCGCCGATCACACCGACAATGCCGCCGATGAATACAGTCTTGAAAAAACCGATTGCCGCCAGAGCGGCCGCCCCCTGAAACCCGCCGGGGAGAATTGCTTCAAAGACCAGCACCGCCAGCATAGCCCCTATGGGGTCGATGAGAATGCCTTCCCACTTCAGTATCGACCCGACCTGACCCACCGGTCGCACGTGCCTGAGCAGTGGCACAATCACCGTTGGTCCAGTAACCACTACGATGGCTCCCAAAAGCACCGACAAGGCGAGATCCAGACCCAGGATGAGGTGCGCGGCACCGGCGCTGATCAGCCAGGTGGCTAACGTGCCCACCGTAATCAAGTTTCGGACTACGCCGCCGATCTGGCGTAGTTCAGTGATCCTCAAGCTGAGGCCGCCCTCAAAGAGAATCACCGCCACACCCACTGACACCACTGGGAGCAGGAGATTGCCGAGGAGTGCATCCGGGTCGAGAAGGCCCGTCGCGGGGCCCGCGGCAAAGCCAAAAATTAGCAGAAGCAAGATAGACGGGAGGTGAAGACGCCATGCCAACCACTGCGCCGCAATGCCCAGCACAATGATGCCGGATATGGCGATCAAGGGGTGCTCAACCAAGAATATCCTCCTCCTCGCCTTTCAAAAGCCGAGGGTTCAACCCTCAAAGGATCTATTCGTGAATTGTGGTCACTAAGATACTGATATGTATGAAAGAACACCCGTGGGTCTTTGAGCAAGCTAGGCGTTCTTGATAACGATCCCCTCGATAATATTGGCGACATCCTCTACTCGGTCTGTGGCCTCTTCAACCAATTCGTAGATCTCCTTCCACTTGATGACCTCAAGGGGGTCCTGGTTGTTCTTGAAAAGTTCCTCAAATGCCGTCCGCATGATCTCGTCCGACTCGTTTTCCACCTCGTGGATTCTGACGCAGGCCTCTAGAATAGCGTCCCCCGCCTTCTTCATGTTTCGAAGGCCCCCCACCGCTTGAACCAAGATCTCGGTCCCTTTGAGCAGGGCGCCGGCGAGCTCCTGAAGGAGGGGCAGGCGCCTGGTGTCCTTGACATGGAAGATGACCAGGCGTTTGGCGGCCGCGTCGATTCCGTCCAGGATGTCATCCATCCGGGTCACCATGTTGTGAATGTCTTCTCGGTCAATGGGGGTGATGAAGGTTCGGTACAGCCGCCGCATGGTCTCATGGGTGATGTCATCGGCCTTGCGCTCAGCATCTTTGATCTTCTGGACATTTTCAGAGGGGGATGAAAAATCCTCCACCATGGCCTTGAAGAGACTCGCCCCCTGGCAGATGACTTCACTTCCCGCCTCAAAAAGGTCAAAAAACTTCTCCTCACGGGGAAGTATGCGGAACTTGAACAAGGCTGCTTCCTCCTCTTCAGCGGGTTTTCTTGAACCCCGTGACGCTTGTCCGGCAAACCCTATTATAACTGCACAAGACCCGGGAGGACCCCCATTATGTGGAGGCCGATCCCAGGGAGTCGAGATAGACCCTCATGTATTCCAGATAGCGTCGCCCGGTGTGCCGGATCATCTCTATCTCTTCCTCTCCAAGGTCACGGATGACCTTGGCCGGTACCCCGGCCACCAGCGTCCGCTGGGCGACAACGGTCCTCTCCGTCACCACAGCCCCGGCGGCCACAATGGACTCCGGGCCGATGGTCGACCCGTTCAAGAGCCGGGCCCCCATCCCAATAAGGCAGTCATCCTCAATCACGCACCCGTGGACAATGACCCCGTGGCCGATGGTGATC